>NZ_JBNDJE010000016.1:0-115316 GCF_050434805.1 Massilia sp. UYP11 | reverse complement strand
GCGTGCGCGCGAAGGTTGAGCATCCGTTTCATGTGCTGAAGAACCTGTTCAGGCATCGCAAGACGCGTTACCGCGGTCTGGCGAAGAACACCGCGCAGCTGCACACCTTGTTCGCGTTCGCGAACCTGGTGCTGGCTGGCCGAACCTTTGGGAGCGCGCACGCCCGAACTCCGTCCTGAGCGGGGAAATGCGTGCCACAGCACGCAAAAACGAGCCGGACGCCCAAGCTGGAGCGCGAAAAATAACTGATCTCGACCACCGTTCGGTCTGGCGCCGGGTTTGTCACGTTGGAACGGCCGTGCAACCTATTTGTTCAGCGCTTCCTTAACGGTGGCGCTTTCGCGCCGGATGATCTTGCGGCCAACCATCACCGCGTCGGCGGGCAAGCCGCCAACCCTACGGTACAAAAAAAACGCCGCCCAAAGGCGGCGTTCATGAAACCGATCGCGGAACGATCAGCTCAGCGGATTGTTGATCGCCAGGATCCAGTAGCGGGCCAGTTCGGCGGTGCCGCCCTTGCCGCCCACGGTCTTGAGCGTGGCGATGGCTTGCTGCTTCTTGCCGGCAGCGGCGTAGGCTTCGCCCAGGCGCAGCTTGGCGTCGTCGGGGTTCTTCAGGCCGCCGGCCTTGATCGCCGCTTCCATCATCTTGAGACCCTTGTCGGCCTGGCCAGCCTGCACCAGTGCGTAACCCAGGCCCACCAGCGAGTCCTGGTCCTTGACCGCGGTGTGCTCGGCTTCGAGCGCGGCAAAGTTCTTGTTCTGCTCTGCCAGGTTCTTCTCGGCCAGGTCCTTCAGGCGCTGGTGACGCGCGGCGTCGGTGCCGGTGCCCAGGGCGCCGGCCTTGTAGCCCTTGTCGATGATCTTGATGGCTTCGGCCGGGGCTTTCGCCTGCAGCACCAGCTGGGCCATTTCCATGTACTCGCTCGGCTTCTTGAGCAGGTTGTTGGCCAGCTTCAGGCGATACACGTCGACGTTCAGGCGGCTGGAGTAGCCTGGCTGGCGCTGCACGCGGTTCAGCAGGTCGGTCCAGTACTGGGCCTTCGGATAGCTGGCGGCGAGCTTTTCGATGGTGCGCACGTAGCCGGCGGTATCGTTCTTCTTGAGCTGGATATTGGCCAGCATGCCGAGCTGATCTTCGCTCAGGCGGCCGCTTTTCTCGATGGTGCGCAGTTCTTGCTCGAGGGCAGCAGTGTTGCCTTGCTTATAGTAGTTCTGCAGCAGGTAAGCGCGCAGCTTCGGATCATCCTTCTGCTTGAGCAGGTTCTGGATGGTGGCGTTGGCCTTGTTCAGGTCGCCTGCACGCATATAAATGCCCACCAGGCCTTCGGCGAACTGCGAACGCTCATTGGCGTTCAGCTTGCCCGACGCGAGCAGGGCTTCGAAGGATTTGGCGGCGGTATCGTAATCGCCGGCCGACGATGCTGCCCCGGCGCGCACGCGCTCGATCAGGTAGCTTTCATTGGCGGTCTTGTTGCCCACCTTGTCCAGTCCGCGCAGCGTGGCCAGAGCCTCCTTGTGCCTGCCCTGCTTCATCTGGGCCTGGGCTTGCTGCAGCGGTTTGCCGATCTCCGGGCGCATTGCTTCCTGCGCGATGGCGGAAGACAGGCCGATTACCGGGGTGAGCGCGGTAAAGCCCAGAGCGGCCATTGCAAGGCTGAGGTGAGCGAGACGGAACTTGATCATCTGAAAAATCCTTATTTCAAAATGGACACGGCAGGGATAGCCCTGCCGTGTTGGTCAAACATGGAACGATTACTGGAACTGCTCGTTACCGACCATGCCGATTTTGGTGACGCCGATGCGCTGGGCCGATGCCATGACGCCGGCAACTACCTTGTACTCTACCAGCTTATTTGGACGCAGGTGCACTTCAGGCTGGTCGGCCATGGCTGCAACGGCGTTCATCTTGGCTTCGAGCGTCGAGCGATCCGGAATGACTTCGCCATCCCAGAGAATGGTGCCGTCGAAGTCGACGTCGATCGTGATCACCACCGGTTTGATATCGCTTTGCGGCGGGTTACCAACTGGCATGTTCAGATTGACGGAGTGGTTTTGCTTCGGAATCGTGATAATCAGCATGATGATGAGAACGAGCAGGACGTCGATCAGCGGCGTCATGTTCATTTCCATCATCGGTTCCGGATCGGCTGCTGCTGCGGAGCCGCCTCCACCTACGTTCATACTCATGGGTGTGTCCTTATCTAATGTTGGGGGAGAAGGTTACGGCGCCCGGCTAGATCAGCCAGGCGCCGCCTGCAGGGCTATCAGCCCGGTGGCTCGATGACGAAGCCAACCTTCTGCACACCAGCACGTTGTGCCGTGTAGATCACGCGGCCGATCGCTTCGTAGCGGGTTTCCTGGTCGCCACGAACTTTCACCGCCGGTTGCGGCACCTTCACCGACTGCTCCGCGAGGAACTTGAACAGCTCGTCCGTGTTCGCGAGGTGAGTCTGGTTGTAGTACATCTCGCCGTCTTTATTGACGGTGATATTCACATCTTCCGGCTTGGTCAGCGTGACCTGGTTCTCTTCTGAAGGCAGTGTGACTTTCTGCAGATTCAGCACCACCGGGCTAGTGATCAGGAAGATGATCAGAAGAACCAACATGATGTCAACGAGTGGCGTCGTGTTGATCTCTGAATTCAGTGCATCTTCGCCGGAATCGGAACCGACACTCATCGACATAATTTATCCAATCTTTTTAGCTGCGGCAGCTGCGTTCGAGGTCGACATGGCGCCCGAGATCAGGACCGAGTGAACGTCAGCCGAGAACGAACGGATGTCTTCCAGGACGGTCTTGTTACGACGCACCAGCCAGTTGTAACCCAGAACGGCAGGAACTGCAACGAACAGACCGAAGGCGGTCATGATCAGTGCTTCACCGACTGGACCTGCGACCTTGTCGATCGATGCGTTACCCGACATGCCGATGGCGGTCAGTGCGTTGTAGATGCCCCAGACGGTACCGAACAGACCGATGAACGGCGAGGTCGAACCGACGGTTGCCAGGAACGACAGGCCATCTTGCAGACGCGACTGGACGCGGTCCACGGCGCGCTGGATCTGCATGGTGACCCAGGTCGACAGGTCGATCTGCTCGAGCAGGGCGCCGTCGTGGTGCTGGGTTGCCTTGGTGCCGGTTTCAGCGATGAAGCGGAATGGCGAACCTTCTTTCAGCTGCGCCGAACCAGCAGCGATCGATGGCGCTTTCCAGAACTTGGATTGCATGTCTTTCGACTGCTTCATGATCTTCTGCTGATCGATCAGCTTGGTGATGATGATGTACCACGAACCGATCGACATCAGCGACAGGATGATCAGGGTGCCCTTGTTGACGAAGTCGCCGTGTTCCCACATGGCTTGCAGGCCGTACGGGTTATAGACTTCTTCGGTTTGCTCGCCACCTGGCGCAGCGGCTGGCGCGCCAGCGTCTGCAGGAGCGGCAGCAGCGTCTGCAGGAGCGGCAGCTGGGTCAACAGCTGGAGCTGCTGCGTCGGTCGCCGCTGGTGCAGCTGCGTCGGTTGCCGGGGTTTCTTGAGCGAAGGCAGGGGCCGAGACCAGAGCCGATGCTGCGGTTACCGACAACAGGACAGCCGCCAGGAAAGCGGACAAACGGGTATTCTTAAACATGCTTCCTCCAAAGATATTAAATAGACAGTTCGCTGAACTTAACGACAACGACAATCAAAGTTTGAGACGGTAACCTGTCTCGGTTTTATTCCAGCGTCCAGACGTACTGCACCGCTGTCCACGCCTGTTCCGGCTTGCCATCGATCATGGCGGGCTTGAATCGGCATTTGCTCAGAGCCGATTGCGCGGCTCGGTCCAAGTCACGGAAGCCACTCGACTTCGCCAGCTTGGCTTCCATCACCCGACCATCGACACCGATCAGGAACTGCAGGGTCGTGGTACCGGTTTCTTCATTGCGCTGCGACGAACGTGGATATTCCGGACGTGCGCAAGTATTAAAGTCAGCCACTGCCTCCGTGCGGCTAGGACCACGTGCCGGCGGCGCCGGCGGAGCCGGAGGAGCGGGCGGCGCCGGCGGAGCCAGCTGGGTGGTTGGCGGCGGCGTGTTGGTCGCGGTGGCGATCGTGTTTTGCGGTGGCGGCGGTTGCTGCACCTGCACTTCGACCGGCGGGATGAACGGCGGCGGCGGCGCTTTCATTTCTGGCGGCGGCGGCGGCGGCGGCGTTTCCGGCGGCGGCGGCGGGGCGGTCTCTTCAATCAGCTTGGTTTCCACAGCTTCGGTCACCGTGCTGACGATCCGGGTACCCAGGCCAGCCACGAGCGCCCATCCCACGATGATGTGAAGGATGACGACTACGATGAATCCTGTGAAATTTTTCCCGGGTTGCTTTTCATTCGAAAAATTCATGCCATATTTCTCCAATACCAACTCTTTTTTGTTGCTACCAAACCCACTAAACACGACATAAGCCTAGAGCCGCATCCGGGACATCGAGGAATTATACCTACGAATTCTTTTTTGCACATACATTTTTACAGCACCGAAAGGTGCGCTAACTACCTGTAAATGCAGGCAAACCAGCTCATCTATACAAGCCTGGCGCGGTCGGTTTGAGGGGGGCCGGAAGGCCGGAAAATGTGTAGTTTAAGTAAAGATTCTCCTCATCGCGTACAAGATCAGTGCAGAGGCCGTATTCACCAAATTTCTTTTGCTAAATCAGCGACTTGGCGAATTTCATATGACCCTACAATGGCCTTTCTGCAAACAATAGCTAATTCTTATCAGCCCCCGGCATTCTGGGAATGCCCTGGAAGCCGTCCCGAACAACCATGGCATATAGATAGAATTGAAACCCCTTGTGCCGCTTGAGCTGCCTCAACCGTGCGTCATTCCACGATTTCGGTTTGACAGGAATGAAAGCTGCGTGCTCCTACACCTTCTGCGACAAACTATATTACGTGTTTGATGCCAGGGCTTTCACCGTCAAATTGCCATGACTTGGATGTGACAGAACTAACATGTGATGTCGGAAACATACCATGAAATCTGTATGTTGGCGATAGCGGATCAGTCGAATTGAACATGCATAAGCAAGGCAAGGTGCTCGTGCCACGCAGGAAGCATGTGGACTGGAATGAAAGGAGAGGGGAGGGCGCCACGACGGGCCGTCGAAATGGAAAATCGTGGTGGGACGGGAAGCCCGTCCACCACGCCCGTGATTGCCAGCGGGCGTCGCCGTGGAGGCGAACCGCAGAGGAGAAAAGCGCAGCGCGGTTTTAGCGCCCTCGCTTCTCGCGCCGGCACTCGAGGAAGCTGACCACGTGCCCGGCCGGGTCGGCCGTCTCCAGCCGCACGTCGAAGCCCCACAGACGGGCCACGTGCCTGAGCACCTCTTGTGCCTGTCCGTTGAGCGGACGGCGGTTGTATTGCGTGTGGCGCAGCGTCAGCGCGCGATCGTCGCGGGTATTGACTTGCCAGACCTGGATGTTCGGCTCGCGACTGCCCAGGTTGTACTGCTCGGCCAGCTTGTGGCGCACGTAGCGGTAGCCGGCCTCGTCGTGGATCGCCGAGATGGTCAGTTTGTCGCTGCGGTCGTCATCCAGCACGGCGAAGAAGTGAAAGTCGCGAATCAGCTTGGGCGATAGGTACTGGGCAATGAAGCTTTCGTCCTTGAAGTTGCGCATCGCGAAGTCGAGCGTCTTGAGCCAGTCGCTGCCGGCGATGTCGGGGAACCAGGTTCTGTCTTCGTCGGTCGGGTTTTCGCAGATGCGCCGGATGTCGGTCATCATCGCGAAACCCAGGGCATAGGGATTGATCCCGCTGTAATACGGGCTGTTGGCCGGCGGCTGGTAGACCACGTTCGTGTGGCTTTGCAGGAACTCGAGCATGAAGCCGTCGCCGACGATCCCTTCTTTATACAGGTCTTGCAGGATCGTGTAGTGCCAAAAAGTGGCCCAGCCCTCGTTCATCACCTGGGTCTGCCGCTGCGGATAGAAATACTGCGAAATCTTGCGCGTGATCCGCACCAGTTCACGCTGCCAGGGTTCGAGCAGCGGCGCGTATTTCTCGATGAAATACAGCAGGTTTTCCTCGGGCTCGGGCGGGAAGCGGCGGGTCGGCGCATCCGCCGCCACCTGTTCTTCGCGCTGGGGCAGGGTGCGCCAGATCGAATTGACCTGGGACTGGGCGTATTCCTCGCGCTCCTTGGTGCGCGCCGCTTCTTGCGCCACCGACAGCTTGGCCGGCCGTTTGTAGCGGTCGACACCGTAGTTTTGCAGCGCATGGCAGGAATCGAGCAGCTCTTCGACCGCATCGATGCCATAGCGCTGCTCACACTCGGCGATATAGTTCTTGGCAAACACCATATAGTCGACGATGGCGTCGGCGTCGGTCCAGCTGCGGAACAGATAATTTCCCTTGAAGAAAGAATTGTGGCCATAGGCGGCGTGGGCGATCACCAGCGCCTGCATCGTCAGGCTGTTTTCTTCCATCAGGTAGGCGATGCAGGGATTCGAGTTGATGACGATCTCGTAAGCCAGGCCCATCTGTCCGCGGCGGTAGCTCTTCTCGGTACTCAGGAAGTGTTTGCCGAAAGACCAATGGTTATAGGACACCGGCATGCCGACTGAGGTGTAGGCATCCATCATTTGCTCGGCGGTAATGATCTCGAGCTGGTTCGGATAGGTGTCCAGGCCGTAGCGCCTGGCCACCCGCTTGATTTCTTCGTGCGCCTGTTCGATCAGGTCGAAGGTCCACTCCGACTGTTCGGGCAGGGCGCGCGGATTGCTTGGATCTCTTGGCATGGGGCGCCTCGCTGTTTGCTGCGTCCGTGTCGCAGGCTATTTGGCCTGCTTCTTGAACAGTTCCCGGAATACCGGGTAGATGTCGGCCGGGGTCACGATCTTTTGCATCGCAAAATTGCGGTGCTGGGCAGCGACGTCGCAGTATTGTTCCCACAGGTTCTGCGGCGGGCCGTCGGTGATCTCGACATAGGTGTAATACTGCACGCGCGGCATGATCGCGCTGGTCAGAATCTGCTTGCACAGCACCGAGTCGTTATCCCAGTTGTCGCCGTCCGAGGCTTGCGCCACGTAGGCGTTCCAGTCGGCGCTGCCGTAGCGTTCGGTGATCACCTTCTGCAACAGGTGCAGGGCCGAGGAGACGACGGTACCGCCCGACTCGCGCGAATGGAAGAACTCGTTCTCGTCGACCTCGGCCGCCGCCGTGTGGTGGCGGATGAAGACGACGTCGATCTTTTCGTAGACCCGCTTGAGGAACAGATACAGCAGGATGAAGAAACGCTTGGCCGTATCCTTGCGCGTCTCGTCCATCGAGCCCGACACGTCCATGATGCAGAACATCACGGCCTGGGTGCTGGGCTTGGGGACCTTGATCCGGTTCGAGTAACGCAGGTCGAACGGGTCGATGAACGGGATGGCATTGAGCCGGATGTGCAGATGATGGATGCGGTCCCTGAGCGCGACGACCCCTTCGTCGTCGGACGGCGCGCCTTCGTCGAGCAGCGCCTGCAGCGCGGCTTCCGCCTCGGCCAGCTGGCGTCGCGCCGGTCCGCCGACGGCGATGCGGCGGCCCAGGGCGCCGCGCAGCGAGCGCAGCACGTGGATGTTCGAGGGCGTGCCGGACACGTTGTAGCCGGCGCGCTGGCTCTTGTATTCGATGGTCTGGGTCAGCTGCGTCTTGACCATGTTCGGCAGCTCGAGATCCTCGAAGAAGTAATTCATGAATTCTTCGCGCGACAGCTCGAAGATGAAATCGTCTTCGACGGTCTGTTCGCTGTTGCCGGCGCGCCCGCGTCCGGCGCCGCCGGCGCCGCCGCGGGGCCGGTTGAACTGGTCGCCCTTTTGATATTCGGTATTGCCGGGGTTGACGGTTTCGTACACGCCGCCATGGGCGTGGCCGAAATGCGGTTCGTTCACGTCCTTGACGGGAATGGTGACCTTTTCACCGTTCTCGATGTCGGTGATCGAGCGGCCCTTGATGGCGCGGCCGACGGCATCCTTGATCTGCGCCTTGTAGCGGCGCAGGAAACGTTCGCGGTTGACCGCAGACTTGTTCTTGCCCTGCAAGCGACGGTCGATGAGGTAAGTCAAAACAGGCCTCCTGCTCATAATAAGCGCGGAACTGGCGACATGTGGCGCTTGTCGCTGGCGCTTCAGTGCCGTCGCGAGCGACGGCACCCCTATCTTAATACGCTGCGCGAACGAGCGTGCGGCGCACGCGCGGCGTTGCGCCTTGCCGGTAGCGGCCTGCAGCCATTCGGCAACACGCAAGGCGCATCGTTACGACGACTTGCGCACACGCAGATACCATTCGCACAACAGACGCACCTGCTTGGGTGTATAGCCTTTCTCCACCATGCGGGCAACGAAGTCGGCGTGCTTGTTCGCATCCTCGGCGCTCGCTTTTGCATTGAAGGAAATCACCGGTAAAAGTTCCTCGGTATTTGAGAACATCTTCTTCTCGATCACGCTGCGGAACTTCTCGTAGCTGGTCCAGGCCGGATTCTTGCCGGCATTGGTGGCGCGCGCCCTGAGGCTGAAGTTGACGATCTCGTTGCGGAAATCTTTCGGATTCGAAATCCCGGCCGGCTTTTCGATCTTTTCCAGCTCGGCGTTCAGCGATTCGCGGTCGAAGCTTTCGCCGGTATCCGGGTCGCGGAATTCCTGGTCCTGGATCCAGAAGTCGGCAAAGGTCACGTAGCGGTCGAAGATGTTCTGGCCATACTCGGAATAGCTTTCCAGGTAGGCGGTCTGGATCTCCTTGCCGATGAAGTCGACGTAGCGCTGCGCCAGGTGCTCCTTGATATAGGACAGATAGCGCTGCTCGGTCTCGGGCGGGAATTGCTCGCGCTCGATCTGCTGTTCGAGCACGTACAGCAGGTGGACCGGATTGGCCGCCACCTCGGTATTGTCGAAGTTGAAGACCTTGGACAGGATCTTGAAGGCGAAGCGGGTCGACAGGCCGTTCATGCCTTCGTCCACCCCGGCATAGTCGACGTATTCGTGCAGCGACTTGGCCTTGGGGTCGGTGTCCTTCAGGTTCTCGCCATCGTAGACCAGCATCTTGGAAAAGATGCTCGAGTTCTCGGGATCCTTCAGGCGCGACAGCACGGCGAACTGCGACATCATGCGCAGGGTGCCGGGCGCGCACGGCGCCTTGTCGAGCGACGAATTACGCAGCAGCTTGTCGTAGATCTGGATTTCATCGGACACGCGCAGGCAATACGGCACCTTCACGATATAGATACGGTCGAGGAAAGCCTCGTTGTTGCGGTTGTTGCGGAAGGTCTTCCACTCGGATTCGTTCGAGTGCGCCAGCACGATGCCGTCGAAAGGGATCGCGCCGAAGCCTTCGGTGCCCTTGTAGTTGCCCTCCTGCGTGGCGGTCAGGAGCGGGTGCAGCACCTTGATCGGCGCCTTGAACATCTCGACGAATTCCATCAGGCCCTGGTTCGCCAGGCACAAGCCGCCGGAATAGCTGTAGGCGTCCGGATCGTCTTGCGGGAAATCCTCGAGCTTGCGGATATCGACCTTGCCGACCAGCGAAGAGATGTCCTGGTTGTTTTCGTCGCCCGGTTCGGTCTTGGAAATCGCGACCTGTTTCAGGATCGACGGATAGCGTTTGACGACGCGGAACTTATTGATGTCGCCGCCGTATTCATGCAGGCGCTTGACGGCCCACGGGCTTGGGATGGTGCGCAGGTAGCGGCGCGGAATGCCGTAGTCTTCTTCGAGGATGGTGCCGTCTTCTTCCTCGCTGAACAGGCCCAGCGGCGATTCATTCACCGGCGAGCCCTTGATCGCATAAAAGGGCACGAGTTCCATCAGGCTTTTGAGTTTCTCGGCGATCGACGATTTGCCGCCGCCGACCGGGCCAAGCAAATACAGGATTTGCTTGCGCTCTTCGAGTCCTTGCGCCGCATGGCGGAAATAAGACACGACCTGCTCGATCACTTCTTCCATGCCGTAGAACTCGCGGAAGGCTGGATAGATCTTGATCACCTTATTGGCGAAGATACGCGACAGGCGCGAATCGAGGCGGGTATCGACCAGGGTCGGCTCGCCGATCGCGGCCAGCATGCGTTCCGGCGCGCTGGCATAGGTCAGCGGGTCTTTCTTGCACAGTTGGAGATATTCCGCCAGGGAGTATTCCTCTTCCCGGGTGCGCTCATAGCGGGCCGCGTAGTTTTCAAAGATGCTCATTGAAGTTCCTTTAATGTGCCAACAACGAATCACTGTCACAGCAGCCACTGTCGAAGCTGCCTGGGGCCCCGGTATCCTTGTCGCGCTCTCCCTGTTCGGTCGTCACGTGCCGCGCCGGAATGGCCGGCGCCGTTTGTCGAATTCACGTGCGGTTGCTTGTCGTGGATTTAACGGCTCGTCAAATCCGCGTGGTGGAGAACGCCTTTTTTGCGTTTATGAAATTTATTATGTGCCTATTGGTTTCCGAAGTCAAAGCAGTGTCGCGCAAGCTGTTGAGGCGGTGCCAAGTAGTTGATTCAACTATCGAAAATCGGGTTTTTGCAGGCGTCGCGGCGGCCGTGGGAAGGTGGGGCCGGAGCACGGCGTCGAGGCCGGTTTGAACGAAAGATCGGTGAGCCGGCGGCGCCTTTATTTTCTTCCGTTGTGTGCCGATAGTGCACGAACTGCTCAACACGCGGCGCACGCGAATCGTGCATGTCACTAAGCCGAACGCAGCCATTTTCGCTATGGCGCAGGCGGATGGCGCGCATGCGTTACACTTGTCGGTCGGGCCATGCTGACCCGGACTATTGCGTCTTTACTGAAGTACTTGTTGGAGAAAACCATGCTCGACGAACGCCTGCGCAATCTGCTGCAGAACATGCCCAAGGCAGAACTGCACATCCACATCGAGGGCTCGCTCGAACCGGAACTGATTTTTGAGCTTGCGCAAAGAAACGGGGTCGATCTCGCTTTCAGCTCGGTCGAAGCGTTGCGTGAGGCCTACGCTTTCACCGATCTCCAATCTTTCCTCGACATTTATTATGCCGGCGCCAGCGTGCTGCTGAAGGAACAAGACTTCTACGACATGACTGCGGCGTATCTGGCGCGCGCCCATGCCGACCATGTCCGCCACGCCGAAATCTTCTTCGATCCGCAAACCCATACCGCGCGCGGGGTGCCGTTCGAGACGGTCATCAACGGCATCTGGCGCGCCTGCCGGGACGCGCCGCTCAGCGCCAGCCTGATCATGTGCTTCCTGCGCCACCTGTCCGAGGACGAGGCCATCGCCACGCTCGAAGAGTCGCTCCCCTACCGCGACAAATTCATCGGCGTCGGCCTCGATTCGTCCGAGGTCGGCCACCCGCCCGAGAAATTCGCGCGCGTGTTCGCGCGCGCCCGTTCGCTCGGCCTGCGCCTGGTCGCGCATGCGGGCGAGGAGGGCCCACCAGCCTACATCGAGAGCGCGCTCGACGTGCTCAAGGTCGAGCGCATCGACCACGGCGTGCGCTGCCTGGAAAGCCCGGCCCTGGTCGAGCGCCTGGCGCGCGAGCAGGTGGCGCTGACGGTATGCCCGCTGTCGAACATCAAGCTGCGCGTGTTCGACGTGATGGGTTCGCACAATCTGCGCACCCTGCTCGACGCCAATCTGGCGGTGACCGTCAACTCGGACGACCCGGCCTACTTCGGCGGCTACGTCAACGAGAACTACTTCGCCGCCTTCGACGCGCTGCCGCTGGATGAACGCCATGCGCGCCAACTGGCGCGCAACAGCTTCCAGGCCGCCTTCATCGACCCGGAGCGCAAGCGCGCCTTCCTCGCCGAAGTCGACGCCTTCTTCGGCAACCCCTGATTCCAGACAGGAGCGAAATCCATGTTCGTCCAGGCTCTTCGCATGACGGCGCGCGACTGGCGCGCCGGTGAGCTGCGCTTCCTGCTGGTGGCGCTGATCGTCGCGGTCGCGGCTTTGAGTTCGGTCGGCTTCTTCATCGACCGCATGCGCGCCGGCATGGACCGCGACGCCCACCAGCTGCTCGGCGCCGACCTGCTGGTCAATACCGACGACCCGGTGCGCCAGGCGTGGCGCGACGAAGCCCTGAAACGGGGCCTGCTGCTGGCCGAGACCGTCACCTTCCCGAGCATGGCGCAAGCCGGCGAGGGCGACGACTCGCTGGCCCAGCTGTCGTCGATCAAGGCGGTGTCGACAGGCTATCCGCTGAGGGGCCAGATGAGCGTCACGACGGACCCGGTCGCCGCCGCCGGCGCGCAGGGCACGCCCACGCGCGCGGTGCCGGCGCGCGGCACGGTCTGGGTCGATCCCGCCCTGCTGCCGCAGCTGCGCACCGAGGTCGGCGCCATGCTCACCCTGGGCAACAGCCAGTTCCGCATCGCCCAGCTGATCGCCACCGAACCCGACAAGGGCGCCTCGTTCGCCAACTTCGCGCCGCGCGTGATGCTGGCGCTGGAAGACTTGCAGGCCACCGGCCTGATCGACGACTTCGCGCGCGTGAGCTTCCGCCTGATGGTCGCGTCAAAGGACGCGAACGACATGGCCGCGGTGCGCGACTACGAGCAGTGGGTGCGCGCGCAGATCCGCGCCGGCAATATCAAGGGCGTGCGCATCGAGACGCTGGAAAACGGCCGCCCCGAAATGCGCGCCACGCTCGATCGCGCCGGCCTGTTCCTGTCGCTGGTGGGCCTGTTGTCGGCGATGCTGGCGGCGGTCGCGGTGGCGATGGCGGCGCGCCGCTTCATGGGCCGCCACCTGGACGCCTGCGCCATGCTGCGCTGCCTGGGCCTGACCCAGAACCAGGTCACCGTGCTGTACCTGCTCGAATTCGCCTTCATCGGCCTCCTGGGGAGCGTGATCGGGGTGCTGGTCGGCTTCGGCGCCCACTTCGTGCTGCTCGAGATGATCGCCTCCCTGATCAAGACCGAGCTGCCGCCGGTGTCGATGCTGCCCGCGCTGCAGGGCGTGGCGACGGGGATGCTGCTGCTGGTCGGCTTCGCGCTGCCGCCGATTCTCCAGTTGCGCAACGTGCCGCACAACCGCGTGATCCGGCGCGAGCAGGGCGCGCCGCAGCCGGCCGCGCTGGCGACCTACGGCCTGGGCATCGGCGTGTTCTTCCTGCTGCTCCTGTGGCAGGCGGGCGACCCGACCCTGGCCTTGATCACCGCCGGCGGCTTCCTGGGCGGCTTCGCCTTCTTCGCCCTGGTGGCCTGGCTCGGCCTGCAAGGGCTGCGCCGGATACGCGGCGCGTTCAAGAACCAGGCCTGGCGCTTCGCCGTCACGTCGCTGCAGCGCCGGCCCGGCGCCACCGTGGTCCAGGTGGTGTCGCTGGCGCTGGGCCTGATGGCGCTGCTCCTGCTGACCGTGGTGCGCGGCGACCTGATGGCGGCCTGGCAACTGGCCACGCCAGCCGATGCGCCGAACCGCTTCGTGATCAACATCCTGCCCGAGCAAAAGCAGGACGTCGAAGGCCAGCTGCTCGCGGCCAACGTCAAGGAACCCGTGCTGTACCCGATGATCCGTGGCCGCCTGACGGCCATCAACGGCAACCCGATCACGCGCGACACCTTCCAGGACGGCGAGGCGCGGCGCCTGGCCAACCGCGAATTCAACCTGTCGACCACGGATGTGCTGCCGCAGGCGAACGAGGTGGTGCAGGGCGAGTGGTTCAAGGACGCGCCCGGCGTGGCCGAGGCCTCGGTCGAGCAGAGCATCATGGAGCGCCTGGGCCTCAAGCTTGGCGACACCATGCGCTTCGACATGGCGGGCCTGCTGGTCGACGCCAGGATCACCAGCGTGCGCAAGCTCGAATGGGGCTCGATGCGCGCCAACTTCTTCGTCATCATCAATCCGGCGGCGATGGCGGATGCGCCGACCACCTACATGACGGCCTTCCACCTGCCGCCGGATGCTGCGAACCTGGGCAATGCGCTGACCCGCAACCATCCGAACCTGACGGTGATCGATGTCTCGGGCATCATCCGCCAGCTGCAGGACGTGCTGGACCAGGTGGTGACGGCGGTCGAATTCCTGTTCCTGTTCACGCTCGCTTCCGGCGTGCTGGTGCTGTATGCGGCGCTGATGGGGTCGCAATCCGAGCGCACGCGCGAGGCGGGCCTGCTGCGCGCGCTGGGCGCCACGCGCCAGCAACTGGCGCAGGCGCAGCGCATCGAGTTCGTGCTGGTGGGCGGCCTGGCCGGCCTGCTGGCGGCGAGCGGCGCGGCGGCGCTGGGTTGGGCCCTGGCCACCTACCAGTTCAAGTTCCCCTGGGTGTTCGAACCGGGCGTATGGGTCGCGGGCCTGCTGGTTGGCGCGCTGTGCGCGATCGTGGGGGGCTGGCTGGGCCTGCGCGGGGTGCTACGGCAGCCGCCGTTGCAGACGCTGCGCGAAGCTTGATTCGGGCTTGGCTCCCGACGTAGGGTTGGCGGCTCGGCCGCCGACGCGGTGATTGTTATCGGCGCCGATGTCGTGCCGGATAATTTTTCGGCCAACCATCGCCGCGTCGGCGGCAAAGCCGCCAACCCTACGCTATGATGGCGGAATGTCCGAACACAACACCGAAACACAGACCGACGTGCAGGCCGAATCCCAGACCCTGTACGAGATGATGGGCGGCGGCGAGCGCCTGCGCGCGCTGGTCGACCGCTTCTATGACCTGATGCAGCTGGAGCCGGAATTCGCCGGCATCCACGCCATGCACCCGGTGCCCAACGACGGCTCGCGCGAGAAAACCTTCATGTTCCTGTCCGGCTGGATGGGCGGCCCCAACCTGTACATCGAGCGCTACGGCCACCCGCGCCTGCGCGCGCGCCACCTGCCGTTCGCGATCGGCAGCAAGGAGCGCGACCAGTGGCTGCGCTGCATGGCGTGGGCCATGGAAGACCTGGGCTACGACGACGCGCTGCGCGTGCGCATGATGAATTCCTTCTTCCAGACCGCGGACTGGATGCGCAACAAACCCGATTGAGCGGCGCCATGACCGTTGCCGACATCCTCATCCTGGCCGGCCTCGTCATTGTGGCCGGACTGCTGGTGGCCGTCCTCCTGCGCATGCGCGGCAGCGGCGACGGCCACCATGTCGAACGCCTGGAGCGCGAGCTGCGCCAGGAGCTGCAATCGAGCGCGCAGTCGACGCGCCAGGAGCTGACGGCCCACCTGACCCAGTCCATGGCGCAGAACCTGAGCGCCACGGTCCAGCAGCTCGACAGCATGCGCCAGCAGATGCAGCTGCACTCGAGCAGCGGGCGCGAGGAACAGGCGCGCGCGCTGAAGCGCTTCGCCGACACCCTGCAGCAGACGCTGGGCAGTCTCACCGAATCGAACGCCCAGCGCATGCTCGAAGTGCGCAACACGCTGGAAACCAAGATCCGCGATCTCCAGACCGACAACGCCAGGCGCCTCGAAGAGATGCGCCAGACGGTCGACGAAAAACTGCATGCGACGCTGGAGACGCGCCTCTCCGAATCGTTCCGCCAGGTGTCGGAGCGGCTGGAAAAAGTGCACCAGGGCCTGGGCGAGATGCAGCAGCTGGCGATCGGCGTGGGCGACCTGAAGCGGGTGCTCACCAACGTCAAGACCCGCGGCACCTGGGGCGAGGTGCAGCTCGAGATGCTGCTCGAGCAAGTGCTCACCGTCGACCAGTACGCCAAGAACGTCGAGACCGTGGCCGGATCGAATGCGCGGGTCGAGTTCGCGATCAAGCTGCCCGGCGTGGTCGACGGCGGTGCGCCGCTATGGCTGCCGATCGACGCCAAGTTCCCCAAGGAGCAGTACGAACGCCTGCTGCTGGCGAGCGACCAGGCCGACCTGGAGGGCGTGGCGCGCGCCGGCGCCGAGCTGGAACGGGCGGTGCGGGGCGAAGCGCGCACCATTTGCGACAAATACCTGTCGCCGCCGCAGACGACCGACTTCGCCATATTGTTCTTGCCGACCGAGGGCCTGTACGCCGAGGTGATGCGCCGTCCCGGCCTGGCCGACGATCTGCAGCGCACTTTGCGGGTGACGATCGCGGGCCCGTCGACCCTGAGCGCGCTGCTCAACAGCCTGCAGATGGGCTTTCGCACGCTGGCGCTCGAGAAGCGCTCGTCCGAGGTGTGGCAGGTGCTGGGGGCGGTCAAGACCGAGTTCACCAAGTTCGGCGACGTGCTGGCCACCACCAAGCTGACACTGGAAAAGGCGGCCAAGAACATCGAGAGCGCCGAGGTACGCAGCCGTCAGATGGCGCGCAAGTTGAAATCGGTGGAGGCGTTGCCGAGCGAGGCGGCGCAGTTGATGCTGGGGCCGGATGAGTCGGAGCGGGACGATTGATTTTAAATCCGAAGGATGAACGCTTCCGTAGGGTTGGCGGCTCCGCCGCCGACGCGTTCAACCTGCTCGTAAATCACTCCAACGTCATTTTGCGCGCTTGATCCGTCCCACCCCAGTCGGTTGGATAAACCCCGTTCTCGACATATCGGTTGAACGATGAATATTCCCATGACGCGGCGCACGTGGCCAATCCGTGCTTGACCGGATTGTAATGAATGTAATCGACATGTTTTTCCATGTCGCGTTCATCCCGAATCCGGTGTTCCCAGTATTTTCGTTGCCATATCGGCGCTTCTCGGCGGTGCCGCTGGGCGGCCGTCACCGTAAAATTTCCGTACTTATCCCGGCAAGCAAATGCGACATGATGTTTGATCTGCGACCACCGTGCGGAAAAATTCACGTCGCCGTCGGGCAATGTCCAGATGCAGTGCAGGTGATCGGGCAGCAGGACGATCGCATCGATATGGAAGGGTAGGCGGGCACGAACGCGTCCGAAAGCCGCCCGCAGCGCAAGGCGTACAGGTTCGTCGCACAGGATGGCGCGTCGCCGGTAGGTGACAACCGTGAAGAAGTAGGTGGCGCCATCGAGGGCACGGCGGTAGCGGGCCATGCCGAGATCGTAAAGAAGCGATCCGGCAAGCAGATGTGGCAGATCAAATGTGTGTCGAACGCGTCGGCGGCAGAGCCGCCAACCCTACGGTAGCGTCGGCGGGTTCTCCGCCGACGCGTTCAGCGATCGTCAGAACAACCCCTCGAACGGCAAGATATCCACCATCTCCCCCGCCGCGACGTTGCCTTGCCCATCGTGCAGCACCACCATGCAGTTCGCCTCCGACATCGAGCGCAGGATGCCCGAGCCCTGCGATCCGGTGATGCGCACCTCCGGCTCGCCGTCGGCGCCGCGCGCGACGATGCCGCGCTGGTACTCGGTGCGCCCCGGCTTCTTGCGGATCGCGTCGACGCTGCGCGCGCGCAGCAGCGGCAGCGGCGCCTCGGCCCCCATCATGCGCAGCAGCGCCTCGCGCGCGAAAAAGTAGAACGAGACCATCACCGCCACCGGATTGCCCGGCAGGCCGAATAAAAAGGCGCTGCGGCCGTTGGACGCTACCCGGCCGAAAGCCAGCGGCCGGCCCGGACGCATGCCGATCTTCCAGAACGTGACGTCGCCCAGGCGGGCCATCACCTGCCTGGTGTAGTCGGCCGCGCCGACCGAGACGCCGCCCGAAGTGATGATCGCGTCGGCGTTCTCGCAGGCGGTGCGCAGCGCTTCTTCCAGCGCCTCCGGGCTGTCGCGCACCACGCCCATGTCGATGATCTCGCAGCCCAGGCGCTGCAGCATGCCGTAGATCGTGTAGCGGTTGCTGTCATACACGCAGCCCTCGTCGAGCCGCTCGCCGATCGAGCGCAGCTCGTCGCCGGTCGAGAAGAAGGCCACGCGCAGGCGGCGCTGGACGGGGATCTCGGCGAAGCCCAGCGAAGCGCACAAGCCCAGGTCGGCCGGGCGGATCACGCGGCCGGCCTTCAGGGCGGCGCTGCCGGCTTTCAGGTCTTCGCCCGCCAGGCGCCGGTTGTCGCCCGCACGGATCGCGCCCGCGCGCAGGGTGACGGTATCGTCGGTGGCGCTTTCGGCGAATTCCTGCGGCAGCACGCTGTCGCACCCGGCCGGCATCACGCCGCCGGTCATGATGCGCACGCATTCGCCGGGCCCTGGGCGCAATCCCAGCGGCTTGCCGGCATAGGCGACGCCGACCACCTTCAGGGTCACGGCGCCTTCGGCCGGCAGGTCGCCGCCGCGCAGCGCGTAGCCGTCCATGGCCGAGTTGTCGTGCGCCGGCACGTCGATCGGCGAGACCAGGTCGCGCGCCAGCACGCGGCCGAGGCAAGCGCGCAGCGCGACCATCTCGACCGCGCGCACGGGTTGCACGAAATCACGGATGATGCGCTGGGCGTCCTGCACGCGCAGGGCATCCGGATCGTAGCCGTTGATGCAGCTGGCTACCTGGGCCAGACTGGCAGGGAAGGGCGGCGCGGCGTCGTCCAGCCCGCGCAGCTCGTCCAGGGTATTGATGTTGCGGAAGGCATCGGTATCGTCGAAGACGACCTCGACCGCTTTCAGGTCGCGATACCAGCCGTCGACGCGGCGGCCGCCCTCGACCAGGTACGAGGTCAGCGCAGGCAAGCGGTCCGCGCGCACCAGGCAGAACACGGGATGCGCTTGTGTGCGCATGCCCGGCTCCCGGGTGGCGGCGTAGGCGAGGTCGGCATCCGCCTCCTGCAGCGCGGCGAAGAGGCGCGATGCCAGGTCCGGCGGCAGGAACGGTGAATCGCAGGGCACGGCCAGCAGGTAGGGCGTCGCGCAGTGGCGCAAGCCCGTTTCCAGGCCGGCCAGGGGGCCTGGATACGGTTCCACCCCGTCCGCGATTTCATCGGGCAACACCGTCGCGTCGAAAGCGCGATAGGTATCCAGGTTGCGGTTGGCGCTGATCGCCACCGGGCCAACCTGCGGCCGCAGGCGCGCGAGCACGTGCTCGACCATGGTGCTGGATCGGAAAGGCTGCAAGCCCTTGTCGACATTGCCCATGCGCGAGGCGCGCCCGCCCGCCAGTACCAGTCCGCTGATCATCCCTGTCTCCATGTCTTTTTTATTCTCCCCGCATTAACCGCCGATGTAGGACATTTCGACCTTGCGCGCACCGTCGCGCTGCCCGATGCCCGTTTCCGCGGTACGCGTCTCGGAATAGCGGTCGGCCCGCGCGCGCCACAGCTGGGCGATGGCGCCCGACAGCTCGAGGTCGCTGCGATCCGCGCGCAGCAGCGCACGCAGGTCGTGGCCGCGGGTGGCGAACAGGCAGGTATACAGCTTGCCCTCGGTCGACAGGCGCAGGCGCGAACAGTCGCCGCAGAAGGCCTG
Organism: Massilia sp. UYP11; assembly: GCF_050434805.1. NCBI lineage: Bacteria > Pseudomonadati > Pseudomonadota > Betaproteobacteria > Burkholderiales > Oxalobacteraceae > Massilia > Massilia sp. UYP11. Next base: position 96,134 of record NZ_JBNDJE010000016.1, on the reverse strand, counting down.
GGTGACGCTCGAGATGACGCCGATCTCGCCGCCGCCGTCCACGTAGCGCCAGCGCGAGGCGGTCTCGCCGACGTAATTGGCCGCACTGGGGACCAGCGGCAGCTCGGCCGCGATGCGCCGCACCACCTCTTGCGACGGCACGACCTCGCGCATGTTCCAGCCGTTCGAGGCGCCGACGTCCATGAATTCGATGAAGCGCAGGATGGTCGGCGTGCCCTTGAAGTGGCGCGCCATGGGCAGGATCTGGTCGTCGTTGGTGCCGCCCTTGACCACCATGTTGACCTTGACCGGCCCCAGGCCGGCCGCGTGGGCGGCGTCGATGCCGCGCAGCACGTCGGCGACGGCGAAGTCGACGTCATTCATCCTGCGAAACACCTGGTCGTCCATCGCGTCGAGCGAGACCGTGACGCGGTCCAGGCCGGCGTCTTTCAGCGCCTGCGCCTTGCGCGCCAGGAGCGAGCCATTGGTGGTGAGCGTCAGGTCGAGCGGACGGCCGCTCGGCGTCGGCAGTGCGCGCAGCATCGCGACCAGGCGCTCGAGGTTCTTGCGCAAGAGCGGCTCGCCGCCCGTCAGGCGCAGCTTTTCGACGCCGTGCGCGATGAACAGCCGCGCCACGCGCGTGATTTCCTCGAACGACAGCAGCTCGCCGTGCGGCAGGTACTGGTAATCCTTGTCGAAGACTTCCTTCGGCATGCAGTACACGCAGCGGAAGTTGCAGCGGTCCGTGACCGAGATGCGCAGGTCGTGCAGGGGCCGGCCGAGCGCGTCGCTGAGCAGGCCAGTCGGCGCTTCAGGCACGGCCGGGACCCGCAGCGCGGACGAGCGCAGGTCGTTGATCAGAATGATTTTTTCAGCCATTTCAGTACGATAGCACGGGGCTGATGAAGCTGCCCGTGACGCTTGGGGAACGGGGTGGATACAGCATGCCGCTCAGTGAATGCGTTCAGTGAATGCGACATGATCCGTGAGTCTGCGAACGTCTTGTTGGGCGGCGCCAAAAAAGACATCCCGCGAGGCGGGAACCCAGGTTTGGCGGCGCCGTGCAGCGCTTGCGAACCTGGGTTCCCGCCTGCGCGGGATCGCCCTGCCGGGACAGCTAACCGGGGCTTACTGGCGCGTATCGACCTGCACCAGCGGCTCGTCGACCGGCGCGGCGACCGGCTTGCGGGCGCGGCCCAGGCGAACCGGGGTTGCCACGGAAGCTTCCTGCGCGGCGCGCAGTTTTTCAGGGTCGGTCGATGCCAGTTGCAGGCCGGCCTGGGCCAGCACGTCGTCGAGCTTGGCCGGTGCTTCGGCCGGCGCCGCCGTGACGACCGGCGCTGCGGCCAGGGCCGCGCCGGGCGCCGGCGCGCTGGCCGCAGGCGCGGCGGCTGGCGTCGGCGCGACGGTGATGGCCGGTGCGGCTGCCGGAGCCGTCTCGACCGCCGACGCGGCGACCGGTGCAGCCACCGGCGCGGTCTCGACCACGGGAGCAAGCACTGGCGCCGCCTGCGCCACTGGCGCCTGCTCGGCCGGAGCCGGAGGCTGTTCGGCCGGAGCTGGAGCTGGAGCTGGTGCCGGGGCCGGGGCCGGTTCGACCGCGGCATGCGCCGCAGCCACCGACGCTGCGGTCGGGAACATGTTCTGCTGAGCAGCTATCGATGCCGCGGTCGGGAACATGTTCTGCTGAGCAGCAACCGAGGCTGCCGTCGGGAACGGGATCGGCTCGGCAGCAACCGGCGCCGGTGCGACCGGCGCAGGCGCAGCAGCCTTCTCGTGCGCCGCCTTCGCAGCGGCCACCGACGCCGCGGTCGGGAACGGCCATGCATCTTGCCTGGTGGCGCGCGCCGGCCTGGTCTTCGCGGCCCTGGCGGCAGCGGCAACCTTGGCGGCTTCCTCGTCGGCTACCGGGGTGAATGCCGGCGCTTCGTCCGAACCTTCCAGCGCCTCGCCGCCCTCGATCTGGTCGCGGTCACGGCGATTGCGGTTCCGGCCGCCACGACGGCGGCGGCGGCGCGGTTCGTCGCCTTCGCCTTCGAGGTCCTCGCCGTCCGGGCCGATCGTCGTCACCGACTTGACGACCTGCTGCACGACTTCCTGGGTGCCTTCCGGACCGCTGGTGCTCACTGCCACCGTGGCGGTCGAGACGACCTGGCTCACGCTCACTTCGTCGAGCCTGGCTTCGATGGCCTGGGTGGTGCGTTCGGTACGCTCGGTGCGCTCGCGCGGCTGGCGTGGCTGGCGTTCCTTGCGCTCGCCGCCGCGTTCTGCACGATCGGGACGCTCGGCGCCCTCGACGCGCGCTGCGCCTTCCAGTTGTTCGCGCGGTTCACGCGGCTTGCGCTCGCGCGGCTGGCGCGGCTGGCGGCCTTCGCGGGCCTCGTCGGCCTGTGCGCCCGGTGCACCCTTGATGGCTTCCTCGCCCGGCGCGCCCTTGGGGGCGGTGGCGGCAACCGCGTCGCGCTCTTCGCGCTCACGGCCTGGCTTGGCGCCGCGTTCGCCGTTGCGGCCACCGTTGCGGCCACCCTTGTTGCGGTTGTTGCGGTCGCCGCGCTCGGCCGGCGCCGGCGCGGCCGGCTTGTCGGCCACGACTGGCGCCGGGGCCGGTTCTTCTGGTTTACCGAAGAAGAAGTCGCGCAGGCGGGCGAAGAAACCTTTCTCGACTGGAGCGGGAGCGGGGACGGGGGCGGCGGCAGGAGCGGCGGCGGCTTTGGCCGGCTTGGCCGCCTCGCTGCGGTCGACCACCGGGGCCGGCTGGGCCGGGGTGATGGTCTTGACCACGGCTTCCTGGCGCGGCTTGGCTTCTTCCTTCTGGCGCTTGGCGTAGGCCATGTCCGTGTCGGCGGTCTCGGCCATCGCATAGCTGGCGTGCGCGTCTTCCAGGCGTGGATCGTCGTGCTTGATGCGCTCGAGCTTGTAGTGCGGGGTGTCCAGATGCTTGTTCGGGATCAGGATCACGGTGATGCGGTGGCGGTTCTCGATCTTGAGCACTTCGCCGCGCTTTTCGTTCAGCAGGAAGGCGGCGACGTCGACCGGCACCTGCACGTGGATCGCGGCCGAATTCTCTTTCATGGCCTCTTCCTGGATGATGCGCAGGACTTGCAGGGCCGACGATTCGGTATCACGGATGTGGCCGGTGCCCGAGCAGCGCGGGCAGGTCACGTGCGAGCCTTCCGACAGCGAAGGACGCAGGCGCTGGCGCGAAAGCTCCATTAAGCCAAACCGCGAGATCTTGCCCATCTGGACGCGGGCGCGGTCGTGGTGCAGGGCGTCCTTCAGGCGCTGCTCGACTTCGCGCTGGTTCTTGGCCACTTCCATGTCGATGAAGTCGATCACGATCAGGCCGCCCAGGTCGCGCAGGCGCAGCTGGCGGGCGACTTCGTCGGCCGCTTCGCAGTTGGTGTTGAAGGCGGTGGTTTCGATGTCCGAGCCACGGGTGGCGCGCGCCGAGTTGACGTCGATCGAGACCAGGGCTTCGGTGTGGTCGATCACGATCGCGCCGCCCGATGGCAGCGGCACGGTGCGCGCATACGCGGTCTCGATCTGGTGTTCGATCTGGAAACGCGAGAACAGCGGCACGTCATCGCTGTAACGCTTTACGCGGTGCGCCATGTCGGGCATCACGTGGCTCATGAACTGCTGGGCCTGTTCGTAGATCTCGTCGGTGTCGATCAGGACTTCGCCGATGTCGGGCTGGAAATAGTCACGGATGGCGCGGATGACCAGCGACGACTCCTGATAGATCAGGAAGGCGCCAGAGGCCGACTTGCCGGCGCCTTCGATCGCGCGCCACAGCTGCATCAGGTAGTTCAAGTCCCACTGCAGCTCTTCGACGTTGCGGCCGATGCCGGCGGTGCGGGCGATCACCGACATGCCTTGCGGCAGGTCGAGCTTGTCCATGGTCTCGCGCAGTTCCTGGCGCTCTTCGCCTTCGACCCGGCGCGACACGCCGCCGCCGCGTGGATTGTTCGGCATCAGGACCAGGTAGCGGCCGGCCAGCGAGATGAACGAGGTCAGGGCGGCGCCCTTGTTGCCGCGTTCCTCTTTCTCGACCTGGACCATGATTTCCTGGCCTTCCTTCAGCGCTTCCTTGATGGTGCAGTTGCGCACGTCGACGCCCTCGCGGAAATACGTGCGGGCGACTTCTTTGAAGGGGAGGAATCCGTGGCGGTCTTCGCCGTAGGAGACGAAGCAGGCTTCGAGGGAGGGTTCGATGCGGGTGATGACACCCTTGTAGATGTTGGACTTGCGTTGCTCGCGACCGGCGGTCTCGATATCGATGTCGATCAGCTTTTGACCGTCGACAATCGCTACGCGCAGCTCCTCTTGCTGCGTAGCGTTAAACAACATGCGTTTCATTTTTATAAACTCCGCGACCCGTGGGCCGTGTGATGGCCGCCCTCGCGGGCGGCGCAGCTACAGGGATGTATGCGGGGATGGGAATCCAGGAGAGGGGAATGCCCGTAGCGTGCGATGCAGCTGGAAACAGTGATCATCGCGAATGAAACCGCGAGTAAACACCGGGTCGCTGCCGCAACGGGGCGCTGTGGGGCCGAACGTCATTGTCCATGCACGCCGCGACCTGCGCTGGCCGCCTGCCACCACGTTGGGGTGGCACAGCGGAGCGAGGGGGGTGTGCTAAAACCAGCCCGGCTCGACGCCGACGACCGTCCAGGACCTGGAGGCGAAAAGACAGCCTGACTCACAAGTCTGGAGGAGGACCTCGCGTCTAGCCTGGCGAAAACGACAAGCGTTATCGACACCATCACCCGACAAGCAAGATTTGCTTGCCGGTACTTATCCTTAAGAATCCTGACAATCCAATCCTGCATCTCTGCGCGCAACCCGATTACAACTGCAGGTGCAACCTTGATCGGCGCAAGGATGTGCGTACACGTTACTTTCCATCGAATTTGCAATAAGCGGGGCCGATGGAGCGCGCCCCTGTGTAAAATATCGTTTTAATTCTTACACCAGCAGAGGTTTGACCGCCGCCTGTCGATTATATATTCAAAATGAAGGACTTAGAGAGAATTTCTGGGAAGACAGAGCGAATGGCGATTCAAAACGGTGTTGTTCCCCCTTCATCACAACAGGCTCTGCAGGCGCAATTTGTCACAATCGGCGAAGAAGACGCCGGACAGCGTATCGATAACTACTTGTTGCGTGTCTGCAAAGGCGTACCGAAGAGTCATATTTATCGCATCCTCCGTTCGGGAGAAGTGCGCGTCAACAAGGGCCGGATCGACCAGCTGTACCGCCTGGCCGAGGGCGACATGGTCCGCATCCCGCCGATCCGCGTCGCCGAGAAAGCCAGCAACGAGACCGTGCCGGGCACCGAATTCCCGGTCGTGTACGAAGACGCGCACTTGCTCGTCATTAACAAGCCGGCCGGCGTGGCCGTGCATGGCGGCTCCGGCGTGTCCTACGGCGTGATCGAGCAACTGCGCGCGGCGCGGCCGCAAGCCAAGTTCCTGGAACTGGTGCACCGGCTCGACCGCGAAACCTCGGGCCTGCTCCTGATCGGCAAAAAGCGCAGCGCCTTGACCCACCTGCACGACCAGATGCGCGACGGGACGACCGACAAGCGTTACTTCGCAGCGGTGAAGGGCGACTGGCAAAACAAGCGCCAGCATGTCAAATTGCCGCTGCATAAATACACGACGGCGGATGGCGAAAAGCGGGTCGTGGTCCAGGCGGGCGGCCAGGAAGCGCATACCATTTTCAATCTATTAAAAAAATGGCATGATTTCGCCTTGCTCGAAGCCGAACTCAAGACGGGCCGCACGCACCAGATCCGGGTTCACCTGGCGTCGAGCGGCTTTCCGATCCTGGGCGACGAGAAGTATGGCGACTTCGCCTTCAATAAACAGTTGCACAAGGCTGGCGCGGGACGCGGGGCGCTCAAGCGCATGTTCCTGCACGCGCACCAGATCACGTTTACCCACCCGGACAGCGGCGAGCGCATGACCTTGCGCGCGCCGATGCCGGAAGAATGCGAGCGGTTCCTGATAAGCTTGGGCGCGCCCGGCATAAGGGCGCCAGATGCATGATAGACGCTTGGACGATCAAAAAACGACGGAGACCGGCGCCTTGGGCTGCCGCTAAACAATGGCAAGAAAACAATTTGATCTGATCGTGTTCGACTGGGACGGCACGCTGATGGACAGCACGGCGGCGATCGTCAAGTGCATCCAGGCGGCGGCGCGCGACCTGGGCCTGCCGGTCCCGAGCGACGCTTCGGCCGCCCACGTCATCGGGCTCGGCCTGGCCGAGGCGATGCAGGCGGCGATGCCGGACATCCAGCCGGCCATGTACCCGCGCATGGTCGAGCGCTACCGCTATCACTTTCTCACCAAGGACCACGAACTGGTACTGTTCAAGGGCGTTCGGGAGATGTTGGCCGATCTTGACAACGAGGGCTACTTCCTGGCGGTGGCTACCGGCAAGAGCCGGGTGGGTCTCAACCGGGCGCTGAACGCGACCGGCCTGCTGTCGATCTTCGACGCTACCCGTTGTGCGGACGAGACATTCTCGAAGCCCCATCCCGCGATGCTGCAAGAACTGACCCGTGAACTGGGCCAGGACCTGCGCCGCACGGTGATGATCGGCGACACCACCCATGATCTCATGATGGCGAGCAATGCTGGCGCGTCCGGCATTGCCGTCGAGTTCGGCGCGCATCCGGTGGCCCAGCTGCAGGCTTGCCAGCCGCTGTTCTCGGCGCGCTCGATCCCCGAGCTGCATGCCTGGCTGCTCGCGCATGCCTGAATCCGCGAGCGCGCAGATGGCGGAAGATGAATCCCTGTTCGTGTGCGATGCAGATGGTTTGCTCGATGGCGGCCGTGGCATGCGCTTTGCGCTGCTGGCCTGGGGGCAGCCGGCCACCGGGTTCGTGATCCGCCACGGCGGTCAGGTGTATGGCTACCTCAACCGCTGCGCCCACGTTCCGGTCGAGCTCGATTGGAGGGAAGGGGAGTTCTTCGAGTCCGGCGGTCAGTACCTGATGTGCGCCACCCACGGCGCGGTCTACGAGCCCGGCAGCGGCAGGTGCGCCGGCGGTCCGTGTCGCGGTGGGCGCCTGCATCCGATCGCCGTACACGAAGGCGCGGGCAAGATATACTGGCGGCCCGACGAGCGGTTCCGCGCCCCTGCGCAGGAACAGCGCTCGCCTTCGACCCCCCATTCGACTTTATGAGTGACCAAACGAGCCATGACCAACCCGGCGACAGCCGGCTCGCATCGCATCCGACGATCGGCAACTGGGAGCGCGAAACGCTCGAGAAACTGGTGTTTGCCACCGTCCAGGAACGGCGCCGCGCCCGGCGCTGGAGCATTTTCTTCAAACTGAGCTTCCTCAGCGTCGCCCTGCTGGCGCTGTGGGCATACTACGACTTCAATTTTGGCAGCGGCGACGTCGAAAACCTGGGCCGCCACACGGCCCTGATCGAAATTAACGGCGAAATCGAAGCGGAAGGCAGCGGCGCGGCCGACACCGTGATCCCGTCGCTGAATAAGGCGTTTTCCGACCCCGGGTCGGCGGCGGTCGTGCTGCGCATCGACAGCCCCGGCGGCAGCCCGGTACAGGCCGGCATCATCGTGGACGAGATCCAGCGCCTCAAGCGCGGCTACCCCGATAAACCCCTGTATGTGGTGGTGGACGAGATCTGCGCCTCGGGCGGCTACTACATCGCCTCGGCGGCCGACCGCATCTATGTCAACAAGGCCTCGATCGTCGGTTCGGTCGGCGTGCTGATGGACAGCTTCGGCTTCACCGGCACCATGGACAAGCTCGGCGTCGAGCGGCGCCTGCTGACGGCCGGCGAGAACAAGGGTTTCCTCGATCCGTTCAGTCCGCAGTCCGAGAAGCATCGCGAACATGCCCAGGAGATGCTCAATGAAATCCACCAGCAATTCATTGCCGTGGTGCGCGCCGGGCGCGGCAAGCGCCTGAAGGAGACCCCCGAAACCTTCTCGGGCCTGTACTGGACCGGCGCCAGGGCGGTGGACATGGGCCTGGCCGACGCCTTCGGCACCGTCGACACGGTGGCGCGCGACATCGTCAAGGCCGAGGACATCGTCGACTACACGGCGCACGAAGGCTTGCCGGAAAGGGTGCTCAAGAAGTTTGGCGCCGCGGTCGGCGAAAGCGCGGTCAAGGCGGCCTACCACGGAGCCGTGCCGAAATTGCGCTGAGCATTTTGTCCTTGAATACAGACGGCAAATGGCTATAGTGGAACGGTAGCGTGAGCAGCAAGGGCGGGGAGGCAGACGCTTCGATCGGCCCGGAGGGCGACACGCTATCCACCGCACGTGCTGCGGTTTTCGAGAGAATTCCATTCCTCACGGTAGTACATCCCTCGGAGGCTTGCCGCATGGCGTGCCGGCCGCAGGAACGGAAACGACGGCCTTGCGCCGTCGTTTCCATTTATAACTCATCGACGCCACCTGATCGGGACGCCTGCTGCGCTCTTCCAGTTTTTCCGTCGCCCTGTTTTCCCGGTCTCATCGGGGTGCCTCTGGCGTCCTGCCAGGAGGCGTGCCGGTTCAGGTATAAGTGCCGCACTGACGGGCATCGCCATCGCGATCCGAACGGCACGGTGACTGCGAATTCTGCTGCGTCGGGGAATGGCTGTCTTGTTGCTGAACCGTCAATGCGCCTTGTGGCAAGCTCACCTTCGGTGGGTGCCACATGGTCGGTTTTCGCAACGGTATCATGTCGTCGTGCTGGGCAAAACCGCCACGGTCGAGCCAAGCCTGGTGGTCGCGCACGGTGCGGGCATACCAGGCGGCGCGTAGCGCTGGAAGGCCGCCGTGCAGGTGCGGAAGGCCGCCGCCGGACCAACGCGCCATGGCGAGTCGGGTGGGGAAAAGCGCCGCATGGTCCTGGGCGAGCCGTTGGCGCGCACAATGGGCCTCATCCGCGGAAAGCTTTCCATTCACTGGGTTGAGATCGTCGTTCACGTTCATTCCTATCCTTTGGCTACGGCCGCCCCTCGATCAAAGACGCCCTAGTTGCCGTTAGGCGGATTCCTAACGTGTTGAAGTCTATCAATGCGAATCTCAGCAGGCTTGATACTGCTCAAATGAACGTAGGCATGCAAAATGGGTCCGAGGTAACGGTAACAAAGTTGGCCGGCAATGCTTTCCCAAAGGGGCGCGCGCATCTGGTAAAGTCTCGGCCCATGAGTAAATTGTCCCTAGACCGTATCCTGCAATCGCAGGGATTCGGCACCCGCAAATATTGCCGTGCGCTGATCGAAGACGGCGACGTCGCCGTCAATGGCGAAACCGTCGACAGCTACAAGGCCACCTTCGACACCGACGGCCTGGTCCTGACCGTGTTCGGCGAAGCGTGGCCTTATCGCGAGCACGTCTATATCGCGCTGTACAAGCCGGCCAATTTCGAATGTTCGCGGAAACCGAGCCACCATCCGGGCGTGCTGACCCTGCTGCCGGAACAGTTCACTTGGCGCGACGTGCAGCCGGTCGGCCGCCTCGACCACGACACCACGGGCATGCTCCTGATGTCGGACGACGGCCCCTTCATCCACGCCCAGTCCTCGCCCAAGCGCCATGTGCCCAAGGTGTACCAGGCCACGACCGCCGAGCCGGTGACCGCCGAACTGGTCGCCCAGATGCTGTCCGGCGTGCAACTGAACGACGAGCCGGCGCCCCTGAAGGCGGTGTCCTGCGTCCAGCGCGGCGAACATACCCTCGAGATCGTCCTGGAACAGGGCAAATACCACCAGGTCAAGCGGATGCTGGCCGCCGCCGGCAACCATTGCAGCGCGCTGCACCGCTCGCAAATCGGCGGCCTGACCCTGGCATCGCTCGGCCTCGAAGAGGGCGAATGGTGCTTCCTCGACCAGGCCCAGCTCGACCTGCTGGCGCCGGCCTGAACGCTCTCCGAGCAGGGCGGGGCGCAGGGCGGGCGATATTCGCATGCCTGGATGCAATACGTGCGACATCAATAAGAAATTTCCGCGACACTTACGCGCGATGGCAACTGAACATCAGTTGCTGCACGAACGTTATGATATAAAACAATAAATATGCACGCCTATCGCCCGAAACTTTCTCATGCCATCGCCCTGGTTCCGCTCCTGCTGGCCCTGCCGGCATTGGCCCAGACCGCACCGCAAACCCTGGCGGCATGCTCCGCCATCGCCGAAGGCAGCCAGCGCCTGGCCTGCTTCGACGGCATTGCCGCCAGCCAGGAGGCGTCCGCCGCCGGCCCTGGTCCGGCCAGCGCGGCGGTTGCCACGTCCGCTACTCCGGCCGCCGTGCCGCCGGTGCCGACCACGGCGCCGGTGGCGCAGGGCGCGTTCGACGCGCCGCGCAGCAGCGCGGTGGACCAGACCGCCTCGGTCGACCCCGTCGTGCAGGCCGCGTCGCAGTACACGCTGAGCAGCCACTGGGAGCTCGACGCGCGTGACAAGCGCGGCGTGTTCAAGTTCCGTCCGCACCGCCCGAGCTACCTGATGGCGACCCGCACCCACCGGCCGAACGAAGAGCCGTACCGCGACTTCCTGGCCTCCGATCCGGATGCCGAGGGCCTGTCGAAGGCCGAGCTGGAGTTCCAGCTCAGTTTCAAGATGAAGATGGTCGAGACGCTGTTCGAACTGCCGGTCGACGTCTGGTTCGGCTACACCCAGAACAGCTTCTGGCAGGCGGCCAACCACCGCGCTTCCAGCCCGTTCCGCGAGACGAATTACCAGCCTGAAGTCATGGCGGTGACGCCGCTCGACTTCGCGCTGGCGGGCGTCAACGTGCGCTTCCTGAACCTGGGCTTCGTGCACCAGTCGAATGGCCAGTCGTCGGAACTGTCGCGCAGCTGGAACCGCGTGTATGCCCAGCTGGGCCTGGAACGCGGTCCGCTGACGATGACGGCCAAGATGTGGAAACGCATCAATGAGTCGAACGAGGATGACGACAATCCGGACATCGTCGACTACATGGGCCGTTTCGAACTGGAAGGCAATTACCGCCTGGGTGGCGGCCACGAGCTTTCGGCCATGGTGCGGCGTAACTTCAGCACCGACAAGGGCGCGGTCCAGCTCGGCTGGGCCTTCCCGCTGGCGGGCCCGGTCAAAGGCTATATCCACGCCTTCTCGGGCTATGGCCAGAGCATGATCGACTATAACTACTTCCAGCGCGTCCTCGGCGCCGGCGTGATCGTCAAGTACTGAGCCGTATCGTAGAATGGCGGGCTCGCACTGAGAACCTATCCCGGTAGGTGAGAGTCGGGCCGAGAGCGCCTGGCAGGCAGGTGCTGTGTAGCATGGCACCCCATGCCATGCTACCTCGTCGTTGCATGGCTCGCCATGCGGCCTCCTCGCGCCTTGCTCACGCCCGCCATGCATCGACATGAACTTCCTCCCACCTACCGGGATAGGTTCTAAAGGCCCCTTTCATGAAACTCGCCACGCTCGACGACGGCACCCGCGACGGCCAGCTGGCCGTGGTGTCGCGTGACCTGAAAACCGGCCACGTCGCCGACGGCATCGCGCCCAGCCTGCGCGCCGCCCTCGACGACTGGGCCTTCATCGCTCCCCAGCTCGACGTCCTGTACCGCCAGCTGAACGAGGGCAGGGCGCGTCGTCCGTTCGACTTCGATCCGGCCCGCTGCCTGGCGCCACTGCCGCGCGCCAGCGGGCGGGTGTGCGGCGCCGCCTACCTGCATCACCACGAACTGGAGCGCCGCGCCGCCGGCGCCGAACTGCCGGCGGCCTGGCGCGACGCGCCGCAGCTGGCCTGGGCGGCCGGCGACGGCCTCCTCGGGCCGCGGCAAGACCTGGTGCTGGCGCGCGAAGAGTGGGGCATCGACTTCGGCGCCGAACTGGCGATCGTGAGCGGCGACCTGGCGCAAGGCGCGACGCCGGACGCGGCACATGGACAGATCCGCCTGCTGCTCCTTGCCAATGACGTCACCTTGCAGAACCTGGCGGAGAATATCGTGGCTAATGAGCGGGCCGCCGGCCTGGGCCTGCTGCATGCGAAGCCGGCGACGGCCTTCGCGCCAGTGGCGGTGACGCCGGACGAGCTGGGCGAGGCCTGGCGCGGCGGCAAGGCCGCGCTGCCGTTGCGGGTGGTATGGAACGGCAATCCGGTCGGGACCCTGGAAGCGGGCGAAGACATGGTCTTCAGTTTTCCGCAACTGCTGGCGGCGCTGGCCGGCAGCCGCAAGGTCGAGGCGGGCACCATCGTCGGCGCGGGCGTGATGGCGAACCGCGCGACGCGCCGCCACACGCCGGGCTACGCCAGCATCGCCACACAGCGCTGGCAAGAAATACTCGATGGCGGCGCGGCCGTCACCCAGTACCTGCGTTTCGGCGACACGGTGCGCATCGAGATGCTCGATGAGAACGGCAAATCGTTATTCGGCGCGATCGAGCAGACCTTGAGATCCCCGTAGGGTCGGCGGCTTCGCCGCCGACGCGGTGATCGTTGCCGGCTCCGATATCGCGCCGGATGATCTTGTGTCAACTATCACCTCGCTGGCGGAGCCGCCGACCCTGCGTGCCAGAATTCTTCATCCGCCCGTGCGCCACGTAGCCGGACCTCGACCGGTGCGCTCACCCGGCGCAGCGCGTCGGCGCGCAGCAGCCGGCCGTCCGGCTCGTGCAGCCGGTACCACAGGAAGGCCACGCCGGACAAGGACAGGCGTTCGCCGCCGAACAGGTTGCCGCGCACCTGGGTCAGGCCTTCCAGCCGCAGGTCGACGTCCAGCACCAGGGCGCCGGCGCTGCGCTCGGCCTGGCCGAGGTAGCGCGCCGCGGTGAACAGGGGACTTTTGTCGCTGGCTTCGCCCGCGCGCAGCCCCTCGGTGAACGCGTCGACCGCCTTCAACTGGGCCCTGGCGGCGGTTTCGACGGCCTGCAGCTCCTTCTTGCGCTCGCCCTTGGCGGCGTCGGCCAGCACTTCCAGCCGCGCCGCGTGCTGGGCCAGCACCGAGCGTGCCACTCCCACCAGCCTGACCCGCTCGAGCAGGCTGGCGTGCCGCGCCGTGTCGAGTTCGCCCATATAGCCGCCGTTCAGTCCGGCCAGGCGGGCGGGGCAGGAACGCGCCAGCGCGCTGGCGAACAGGGCGCGCGCGCCGTCGCCATAGGCGATGCCGGTGAAGGTGGCGTCGCTCTTGAACAGGCTGGCCAGATCGGCGCCGGCGCGCAGCAATACCGTGGGCGCGGTCAGCCAGATCAGCGGTATCGCCGGCCGGCGGTCAGCCGATTCCGGGGTCTGCGCGTTAATGTAGTGTTGCAGCTCGAGATTGCGCTCGGTTAATTCCTGCGCGGTGCGTGCGAGCGCGCCGTCGACGATGCGCGCCGCCACCACGCCCTGGCTGACGGCCGGGTCGTACAGGATGACCTGGCGCTCCTGGGGCAGGCCGGCGCAGACCTGCTCCGCGAGTTCCAGCGCCAGGTCGAACGCGCGCGCCAGTCCGGCGGCGCCGAATTTGGCGGCGTCGACGTTGCCGCTCAGGGCCCTGGTCTGGGCCGGCGGCAGGCGCGCCAGCAGTTCGGCGCGCTCGGCTTCGGCCAGCGCCTGCCGGGTTTCCGCTTCCAGCAGGCGGGCCCGGGCTTCCAGCAATTCGGGGGAAGGGGCTTGCGATCGGGCCAGGCCAGGATAAAGCGCACTCAGGCATAAAACAATATAGAAAATGAAACTATACGGCCGTCGATTATGTTTTGCCATGGCCCACCTTATTTGTGAACAAGAAATTAATCTATCTAAATTTCACTGGAGAAAAGTGTAACAATTTGTCGAGAAATATTAGGAGAAGTTTCAGGGAGATTGATTGGCAGATCGCAATCTACCTAGAATCGTCGAATTGTTGCTGCACAATCAATGGCTTGTATAACGAAACGGCACTGTTGTGACATTGGGATAGAATCCGTGGCCCAGCACGTTTGTCGGAAGATCAACGAGAAATGCGATAGAATTGACGAGTTAACAAAGTGGTTCTATGAGTATTAATAACCTTCCCATGGCCGGCCTCGAAATTGGCTTTATTACATCGCTGATCTGTTCCCTCCTGCTCGTGTTCACTACACGCTGGCATGGGCGCTATTCGCTCGACGCGACCCGCGGTGTGCAGAAATTCCATATCACGCCAACCCCACGCATCGGCGGCGCCGCCATCATGACCGGCCTGTGGATGGCGCTGGGCGTCCTGCCGCAGGCGCAGCAAGAATTGCTGCTGCCGGTGCTGATCGCCTCGTTGCCGGCCTTCGTGTTCGGTCTGGCCGAAGACCTGACCCGCACCGTGTCGGTGCGCGCGCGTCTGCTGGCGACTATGGCCAGCGGCGCGGTCTGCTGGTTCCTGACCGGCGTCACCCTGCAATACACCGGCCTGGCGCCGCTCGACAGCCTGCTGGGCTGGCTGCCGTTCTCGGTGCTGTTCACCGCCTTCGCGGTCGGCGGCGTGGCCAACGCGGTCAACATCATCGACGGTTTCAACGGCCTGGCCAGCGGCACGGTCGTGATCGGCCTGGCCACCCTGGGCCTGATCGCCCTGGGCGCCGGCGACGTCCACCTGGCCCAGCTGTGCTTCGTGATCTGCGCGGTGACGGCCGGATTCTTTGTCGTCAATTTCCCCCTTGGGAAATTGTTCCTCGGCGACGGCGGCGCCTACCTGCTGGGCTTCCTGCTGGCCTGGCTGTCGGTGATGCTGGTCTATCGCAACCCGTCGGTCTCGGCCTGGGCTCCGCTGCTGGCCTGCGCCTATCCGGTCTTCGAAACCGTGTTTACCATCTGCCGCCGCCTGTGGTGCCGTCGCCATCCGGGCCATCCGGACAGCTGGCACCTGCACAGCCTGGTCAAGACGGCGATCACCGCGCGCTACCTGCGCATGTTGCCGGCGCCGCTGCGCAATGCCTGCGTATCGCCGGTGTCGTGGAGCATCGCCCTGGTGCCGGCCGCGCTGGCCGTCAACCACGCCGGCACGCCCGGCGTGCTGATGCAGGGCGTGGTCGCCAGTTTCGCGCTGTACCTGGCGGTGTACGGGCTGGTGGTCGCCGCCTGGCGCGCCCGCCGCCGCCTGCCGGCGCATGTGGCTGCCGCCGCACTGGCGCCGGCCACCGCGTCCACCGTCAAGCTGGTCAAGCCCATGGTCGGCCCGATCGCTCCGATCGCTCCGATCGCTCCGGTGATTGCGCCGGTGATCGTGTCCGCCCGCATCGCCAAGCCGACCGCGGCCACCCAGGCGGCGCCCCTGGCCGACCGTGGACGCGAACAGCCGGCCGCGGCCTTCGTCCACCGCCGTATGTAATGCCTGCCGGCCGCGAACAGCGGCCGATTTCCCCTCTTGTTTTCTTCCTGGCCGCACGGCAATTCCGGCGATAATTTCATTTGCGCAGTGCAAAGGCGCATGTGAAATAGTTTGACGGAGCAGGAATGGCGGAAGATAGCGACGCAGAAAAGACAGAAGACGCATCGCCCCGGAAGATCGAGAAGGCGCGCGAGGAAGGCGACGTTCCCAGGTCGCGGGAGCTGGCCACCTTTACCGTCCTGATGACCGCCGGGGCTTGCCTGTGGGCCTTCGGCGGCATGCTCGTCGGTGAATTGAGCCTGGCGCTCAAGTCCGGCCTGTCGCTCGACCGCGAACAGGTCTTCAATCCCGCCATCCTGATCGAGCGCATCCTGGGCGACCTGGTGGGGGTGCTGCTGGCCTGCCTGCCGATCGCGGTCGCCATCATGGTCATCGCCCTGGTGTCGCCGCTCCTGATCGGCGGCTGGCTGTTCTCGTCCAAGGCGTTCATGCCCAACTTCATGAAGCTGAACCCGATCAAGGGTATTGGCAATATGTTTTCGAAAAACGCCCTGGTCGAGCTGCTCAAGGCGGTCGCCAAGACCATCGTGGTGGGCGTGGTGGCCTATATCGTCGTCAGCAGCCAGAAGGAGGCGATGCTGGGCCTGGCGGTCGAGCCGCTCAATGCAAGCAGCGCCCACGTGGGCGCCATGATCGGCAAATCCTTCCTGTTCATCGTCGGCGCGCTGGGCGTCATCGCCCTGATCGACGGGCCTTACCAGTTATGGCACTGGAAGGACAAACTCAAGATGACGCGCCAGGAAGTGATCCAGGAATCGAAGGAGTCGGACGGCAATCCTCAGATTAAGGGGAAGATTCGCCAGTTGCAGCGCGAAATGGCCCGGGGCCGGATGATGCAGAATGTACCTACTGCAGATGTGATCGTGACCAATCCGACTCACTATGCAGTGGCGCTGAAGTATGCGGATGGCAAGGGCGCGCCGCGGGTCGTGGCCAAGGGCATCGACGACGTGGCCGCCAGGATCCGCGAGCTGGGCCAGGAACACAAGGTCACGCTGATGGAAGCCCCGGCCCTGGCCCGCGCCCTGTACAAGCATACCGACATCGACGACGAGATTCCGGAAAAGCTGTATTCGGCGGTGGCGGAAGTGCTGGCCTACGTCTACCAGCTGCGCGCCTACAAGAAGGGCGAAGGGGAGTACCCGGATCGCCCGACGAAGTTGAAGGTGCCTGACGAGATGGACCCGCTGAACCCGGCGTCGCACGCGCCGCCCAAGCCAGGGGGGGGCCGAACTGAACTGAACACGGAGTGAATGAATGACCAACAGCATGAAACTGCCAGCCTGGATGAGCGGCCTTGGTGCGCAAGGCAGCAAGGCGGCAGCGCCGGTCCTGATCATCATGCTGCTGGCGATGATGATCCTGCCGTTGCCGGCCTTCGCGCTCGACGTGTTCTTCAGCTTCAATATCGCGCTGTCGATCATCGTGCTCTTGACCGCACTGTATACGGTCAAGCCGCTCGACTTCCTGGCCTTCCCGGCCATCCTGCTGGTCTCGACCATGCTGCGCCTGGCGTTGAACGTCGCTTCCACCCGTATCGTCCTGACCGAAGGCCACACCGGCTCCGCCGCGGCCGGCAAGGTCATCGAAGCCTTCGGCCACTTCCTGATCGGCGGTAACTACACCGTCGGTATCGTCGTCTTCATCATCCTCACCATCATCAACTTCTCGGTCGTGACCAAGGGTGCCGGCCGCATCGCCGAAGTCGGCGCACGCTTCGCGCTGGACGCGATGCCTGGCAAGCAGATGGCGATCGATGCCGACCTGAACGCCGGCCTGATCGGCGAAGCCGACGCCCGCAAGCGCCGCCAGGAAGTCGCGCAGGAAGCCGAGTTCTACGGCGCTATGGACGGCGCCTCGAAGTACGTGAAGGGCGACGCCGTCGCCGGCATCATGATCACGGTGATCAACGTGGTGGCGGGCCTGATCGTGGGCGTGGTGATGCACGACCTGGCGATCGGCGAGGCGACCAAGATCTACACCCTGCTGGCCATCGGCGACGGCCTGGTGGCGCAGATCCCTTCCCTGATCATCTCGATCGCGGCCGGCATGGTCGTGTCGCGCGTCGCCAACGACGAGGACGTGAGCTCGCAGCTGACCAACCAGCTGATGGCCAAGCCCGAAACGATGTACATCACCGCCGCCATCATCGGCGCCCTGGGCATGATCCCGGGCATGCCCAATCTGGTATTCCTGCTGCTGGGCGGTTCGCTGGCCGGCGCCGGCTACATGATTTCCAAGCGCCGCAAGGAAGGGCCGGCCAAGGAAGAAGCGGCCGCCGCTGCCGCCGCCGATGCCGCCGCGGCAAGCCGCGCCCCGGCCGAGAGCGAAGAAGCGACCTGGCAGGATGTCATGCCGGTCGACACCCTGGGCCTGGAAGTGGGCTACCGCCTGATCCCGCTGGTCGACAAGAACCAGGGCGGCGAGCTGCTCAAGCGTATCAAGGGCATCCGCAAGAAGTTCGCGCAAGAAGTGGGCTTCCTGGCGCCGCCGGTGCACATCCGCGACAACCTGGAACTGAAGCCATCGGCCTACCGCATCACCCTCAAGGGCGTGGAAGTGGGCAGCGGCGAAGCGCTGAACGGCCAGTTCCTGGCGATCAACCCGGGCATGGCCAGCGGCACCCTGCCAGGCCTGGTGACGGTCGATCCGGCCTTCGGCCTGCCGGCCACCTGGATCGACGCCGGCTTGCGCGACGAAGCGCAGAGCATGGGCTACACCGTGGTCGACGCCGGCACCGTGGTGGCGACCCACCTGAACCACCTGATCACGATGCACGCGTCGGAACTGCTGGGCCGCATGGAAGTGCAGGCGCTGCTGGACCACCTGGGCAAGGAAACGCCGAAGCTGGTCGAAGACCTGGTGCCGAAGGTCGTCTCGCTGTCGATCCTGCAGAAAGTGCTGCAGAACCTGCTGGTCGAGGGCGTGCACATCCGCGACATGCGCTCGATCATCGAGGCGCTGTCGGAGCACGCGAACATGACGCAGGATCCGTCGGAACTGACCGCCGTGGTGCGCGTGGCCCTGGGCCGCGCCATCGTCCAGCAGCTGTTCCCGGGCGAGAACGAGTTGTCGGTGATGACCCTGGACAACCGCCTCGAGCGCCTCCTGATGCAGGCGATGGGCGCCGGCGGCGACGGCACCGGCATCGAGCCGGGCCTGGCCGACACCATCGCCCAGCAGGCGGCCCATTCGGCCAACCAGCAGGAGCAGATGGGCCACACCCCGGTGCTGCTGGTGCCGGCCCCGCTGCGCGTGCTCCTGTCGCGCTTCCTGCGCCGCGCCGTGCCGCAGCTGAAGGTGCTGTCGCATGCGGAAGTGCCGGAAACCAAGACGATTCGGGTGACCAGCCTGGTGGGTGTGCCGATGTGATTGCGCAGGGAGGCGTGGAGTTACCCTGATCGTTCAGACTGCAACACCAGCGGGCGGAATTTGCGCCAGATCCATCGTGCGAACAAGGTGACAGCCCCTACAATGACTAAAGCGGTGCTCAAAGCGAGAAGGGTTTCCATATCGGCTATTTCCTCTGCGTTGCGAGCGCCGTAAAGAGTACTCAGCCAGATGGCGAATGATTCAGGTATTTGTGGAAAGAGATAGTAGTAGTGTAGCCAGAAGCGAGCAAGCATGACTGTCGCTACGAATACCCAGATCGTCATCAGTGTCCGTGTCATTACCTTGTTCACTTGACCGTCACCCGCCCGTAAGCTGTCATGGAACTGCCTGGTATGTTGATCTGCCGGCCTGCTCTCAGGTGCGCGCGAATGATGTTGAAGTCAGCTTGATGTTGAATGGTAATGCATCCTCTACTAATACCTGCCGCTCCGCGTGGATGAAGTCGAAAGTTTCCTCGTTTCACGCCATTGCAGAAAGTCTCGTCGTCGATTTTGCCATCCGTTGCGTAGAGGGCGAACCATTCCGAACGATCGACGAAAAAATCGCGCAGCGGCCCCAACCGGCCGCCTGACCGCCGGTCCACGATGTAGTAAGCACCAGGCGGAATCGGCCCGAGATCTGGATTGCATGCAAATCTCGGCTGGTTGGCATGGTTGTCCAGTCCTGAAAAAGCTGGGAACTGCAAAGCATTCATTTTGAACATGCTCATCGGCCGTCCGTTGAGTTCAAACGCGCATTCGATCATTCTCTATCTCCTAAAAGCTTTGGCACACGCTAATGATGGGAGATAGATCGCGTTCGCTCGCTGAGCCGCAACAACAGGCTCATCACTTGATGGTGATCGTGCGCTCGACCAGCCCAAGGTCGGTAATGGTCACCAGCACGTCGAGCGGAACCTCCGAGTCGGCGTGCAGATAGAACTCGACGCCGCCTGGCCCGCCCTCGGAATCGTGCGGTCCGATATTGGTCACATACACGTTCGCCCGGCCCAGGTGGGGGCGGCCGGGCGAGGAATCGTGGGGATAGGCCGCGGCGCCGGTCCCGGTCCCGGCGCTCCACTCGACGGCGGTGACCATGACGGCGGAGCGCTCGCACATCTTTTGCCAGTCCCAGTTGTAATTGCATCGCACGCGGCCCTGGACCTTGCGATACAACAGCCGAATCGATTTGACCATGGTGCCTCCCGGGGGCCATCGACAGTCAGCCTGTCTTGCCCACTTAGACCTCTCTTGTAGGACAAAGATCGCCCGGCCGCGACGCCTTCTGACGACAATACCGGCTTGCCATTCAATCAAAATGTATCGCTGTTGCCGATGTCGATGAAATAGGCCCTTTTCCCCATCCTTTTCCCCTGATGGTTTCCCTAGAGCATCGTCAATAATGGTTCCTATCGACAGGCATCGTGCCGTCATGCAGAACCAGATTGAAGCGCGGAGAACCAGATGAAGGTGAAGAAATTTACGGCAGCAACGTCCCGAGATGCCTTGCGCAAGGTGCGCGAAGCCCTGGGGCCGGACGCCGTCATCCTCTCCAACCGTCCGGTCGACGGCCAGGTCGAGATCCTGGCGCTGGACAACGATGACGTGGCCTCGCTGGCCGCGCCGGCCGCCGATTCGGAAATGGCCCAGCCGGCGCCGCAATTGCAGCACTTCGACGACCTGGCGCCAGCCAAGGCAGCGGCCCCCGCAGCCGCTCCGGCCTTCCTGTCGCGCCGCCTGCAGGACGCCGCCCCGGCCGCGCCGAGGGCGCCGGTCGCGCCAGCCTATACCGAAGTGACCCCGGCCCCGACCTACGCCGAGCGCCGCGCCCCGAGCGCCGAGCCGGCGATCGACATGAGCGCCATGACCTCGATGATGAGCGCCGCCATCGCCCAGGCCAAGGAATCGGCCGCCGCCGAAATGAACGGCATGATGAGCGAGATCCGCGCCATGCGCGGCCTGATGGAAACCCAGCTGGCCGAACTGTCGTGGAACGCCACCGCCCAGCGCGAGCCGCACAAGGCCACCGTGCTGCGCGAGATGCTGGCTGCCGGTTTTTCGGCCACCCTGGCGCGTTATCTGATCGAGAAAATGTCGGCAACCAAGGATGCGCTCGAGGCCATGCGTTGGGTAAAGACCGTGCTGGCCCGTAACCTGACCACCATCGGCAACGAAGACGCGCTGCTCGAGCAGGGCGGCGTGTACGCGCTGGTCGGCCCGACCGGCGTCGGCAAGACCACCACCACCGCCAAGCTGGCCGCGCGCTGCGTGATGCGCCACGGCCCGGACAAGCTGGCCCTGATCACCACCGACGCCTATCGTATCGGCGGCCACGAGCAGCTGCGCATCTACGGCAAGATCCTGGGCGTGATGGTGCACTCGGTGAAGGACGAAGCCGACCTGCGCATCGCCCTGAAGGAATTGCGCAACAAGCACACCGTGCTGATCGACACCATCGGCATGTCGCAGCGCGACCACATGGTGGCCGAGCAGGTCGCCATGCTGTCCGGCTCGGGCGCCGACGTGAAGCGCCTGCTGTGCCTGAACTCGACCTCGACGGGCGAAACGCTGAACGAAGTGGTGCGCGCCTACCAGGGCAGCGGCCTGCACGGCGCCATCATGACCAAGTTGGACGAAGCCACGTCGATCGGCGGCGTGCTCGACATCGTGATCCGCCAGAAGCTGAACCTGCACTACATCTCGAACGGCCAGCGTGTGCCGGAAGACCTGCACGTGGCCGACCGCACCCTGCTGGTCGACCGCGCCTTCCGCAACCGCGGCAACGCTACTACCGACGCCGACCTGCCGCTGATGATGGCGGCAGCCCAAGCCGCGCGCGAGGTGAGCCTTGGCTAGTTTCGATTTCGACCAGGCCGAAGGCCTGCGCCGCATGCTGCAGGGCCCGCGTCCGCGCGTGGTCACCTTCCTCTCGGCCACGCCCGAAGACGACAAGGGCGCCATGCTGGTCAACCTGGGCGCTTCGCTGGCCCAGGCCGGCAACGACGTGCTGATCGTCGACGCCTGCGAAGTGGACTACGGCGTCGCGCGCCGGCTTGGCATGAACCGCAGCGCCTCGCTGCTGCAGGTGGCGCGCCAGGAAAGCGCTTTGAACCAGGTGATCCGCCCGGCGCCTCAAGGCTTTTCGGTGGTGCCGATGGGCGTGCCCGACACGGCGGCCGAAGCGCGCCGCCTGGGCAAGACCTTCGACGTGCTGGCGCTGCAAACGGGAATCGTGATCGTCGACGCCGAACTCGGCCCCGACGGCGATTTCCCGGTGGCTTCGATGGTGGATTCCGAGATCGTGGTGCAGGTATCCACCAGCGCGGCGTCGATCACGAATGCCTACGCACTGATCAAGCGCTTGTCGCAGCAACTGGGCCGGCGCCCTTTCGGGATCCTTGTTACCGGCGCGACAGAGACTGAGGCCAAGGTGGTATACGATAATATGTCAGCGGCAGCAACACGTTATCTTGCCGTCAAGCTCAGCTTCATGGGCTCTGTGCCGGCCGACGAATACCTGCACCGGGCCGCGCGCCTGGGCCGGGCCGTGGTCGATGCCTTTCCGCTGGCCGGTGCGTCGGTGGCGTTTCGCCAGCTCGCAGGCAAGTTCGCGCTGAACGCCATGCCGCAGTTCGGCAAGCAGGGCGGCGCAGCCCGCTTAGGTTCGTGACCGGCATCGGCAATAGAACAAGTAGAGAGAAGACTGACACCAGCATGTACACGGTCAAAGGGAAAACGGACAAGAATTCTTTGCTGACGGAGCATATGCCGTTGGTAAAGCGCCTTGCCCACCACATGAAGGCCAAGTTGCCGCCTTCCGTGGAAGTCGATGACCTGGTGCAAGCAGGCATGATCGGCCTGCTGGACGCGATCAACCGCTACGAAGACACCCACGGCGCGCAATTCGAGACCTATGCGGTGTTGCGCATCCGCGGCGCGATGCTCGACGAATTGCGCAGCAGCGACTGGATGCCGCGCAGTACGCGCCAGAACATGCGCAAGGTCGAGACCGCAATGCACGCGCTGCAGCAGCGGCTGGGCCGCCCGCCGAGCGAATCCGAGGTGGCCGGCTCGCTCAAGCTCTCGCTCGAGGATTACCAGGACATGCTGGCCGACTCGGGCGGCCACCAGCTGCTCTATTACGAAGATTTCCATGACGACGACGGCGACGGCAATTTCCTCGACCGCTATGCGGTGGACGACAGCGACCCCTTGCGCGGCCTGATGGAAACCGACTTCCGCCACGCCGTGATCGAGGCCATCGACAACCTGCCGCCGCGCGAGAAGCTGTTGATGGGCCTGTATTACGAAGAAGAGCTGAACCTGAAGGAAATCGGCGCCGTCATGGGCGTCTCCGAATCGCGGGTGTCGCAGCTGCACACCCAGGCCGTCGCGCGCCTGCGCACCACCTTGAGAGAGCATATATGGACTGGGCCAGCGTAGGCGGCCTGGTGCTGGCGATCGCCGGCATTTTCCTCGGCTACACGCTCGACGGCGGCAGGTTCGCATCGCTGATGCAGCCGGCGGCCTTCGCCATCGTCGTCGTCGGCACCTTCGGCGCCGTGCTGCTGCAGAGCGAGTCGCGCACGTTCCTGCGCGGCCTCGGCATGCTGCGCTGGGTGTTCGTGCCGCCAAAAAACGGCCGCCAGAAGCTGTCGCGCGACATCGCGCTGTGGAGCCAGTCGGCGCGCCGCGACGGCCTGCTGTCGCTGGAACAATATATGGGCAGGGCCGATCCGTTCGTGGCCAAGGGCCTGCGCCTGGTGGTGGACGGCATCGCGCCCGACAAGCTGCGCAGCCTGCTCGAGCACGAGATCAACGGCTATGAATTCGCCCAGCGGCAAGCGGCGCGCATCTGGGAATCGGCGGCCGGCTATGCGCCGACGATCGGCATCCTGGGCGCCGTGCTGGGCCTGATCCAGGTGATGGAAAACCTGTCCGACCCGGCGCGCCTGGGTTCGGGCATCGCGGTCGCTTTCGTCTCGACCGTGTACGGCGTGGGCCTGGCCAACCTGTTCCTCTACCCGGTCGGCAATAAATTGAAGGCGATCGTCAACGACCGGGTCGCGCAGTACGAGATCCTGGCCGAGGTGTTCGCCGACCTGGCCAGCGGCGACCACGGCCGCGTGGTCGACGAGCGCGTCGCCAGCCTGCTGGCGCGCCACTGACGGCACGCGAGATCATGGCCCGCAAGCGCTACGACGAGGACGTCCCGCAGGAACACCACGAGCGCTGGCTGATCTCGTACGCCGACCTGATCACCTTGCTGTTCGCCTTCTTCGTGGTGATGTACGCGATCTCCATCGTCAACGAGGGCAAGTACCAGGTGCTGTCCGACGCCCTGGGCGACGCCTTCGGCGGGCGCGGCGCGGCCACGCAGGTGAACACCAATGTCGAGCCGGTGCTGCCGCTGTCGCACATCATCAACCGCAAGCGCAACGAGGCCGCGCGGCGCGAGCAGGAGCGCATGGGCGCGATGGCGCGCGCGCTGTCGGCGACCCTGCTGCCGCTGGTGAAGTCGGGCCAGGTGCGGGTGACCCAGAACGCGCGCGGCATCAGCGTCGAGATCAACGCCAGCGTGCTGTTCGCGCAGGGCCAGGCCTTGCTCGATCCCGAAGCGCGCGAAGTGCTGGGCGCGGTGGCGGGCCTGCTCCGGGATGACAGCCACCGCATCGAGGTCGAGGGCCATACCGACGACGTGCCGATCGCCAGCCCGGTGTATCCGTCGAACTGGGAACTGTCGACCGCGCGCGCCTCGAGCGTGGTGCGCCTGTTCATCGACCACGGACTGCCGCCGGCGCGGCTGTCGGCGATCGGCTTTGCCGACACGCGGCCGGTGGCGCCGAATACGGACGTGTCCGGGCAGACCCGCAACCGGCGGGTGGCGGTGACCATCCTGGCGGCCTTGCCTGAAACAGGCGGTAACATTCTGCCCTGAACTGTCACGACTACCCGTGTCATAATTGGAAGACCGTTGTCGCGCCCGCGGCGGCGAGTCTGTCAAACCGTGGTGGCCCCGTCCCGGAAGGAGGCAAGATGCATGTCAAACGAAGCATGCCGGCAGCTGTGCTGGCGACGCTGCTGGCGCTGGGCGGCCTGGCCGGCGCGGTCAAGGCCGTGGAGGCCAAGGTGAACGTGCATCACCGGCTCGAAGTGAAGACCGGCGCCAAGTCGGTCAAGGTGCGGGTGCTGATCGAAAACCGCGGCGACCAGTCGGTGTGGATCCCGCGCGAGATCGCCCTGGGCGACGACCTGACCGCTCCGCGCTTCGACCTGCGCACACCCGGGGCAGAAGTGGCCTACACCGGCCGCATGGTCAAGCGCGCGGCCCTGGGCCCGGCCGACTACCTCGAGGTCAAGCCGCAGACCACGCACCTGAACACAATCGACATCACCCAGGCCTATGCCTTCAAACCAGGGCAGCACAGCTACGAGATCCGCTATGCCGGACCGTGGCTGTCCAGCCTGGGCAAGGTCGATGCGGGCAGCATCAAGAGCAGTCCGGCGATTCCGGTGAAGTTTTCGTTTACGCAGCGGTGAATCAACGCTTGCTTGAACCGTAGGGTCGGCGGCTCGTAATCTGGTCCACTGGACCAGATTACCCAACGCGGTGATAGGTAGCGGCAAGATCATCCGGCGCGAAAAGGGCACCGATAACCATCACCGCGTCGGCGGCGAAGCCGCCAACCCTACTGCCGGCGTGTTCTCCCCAAAATACTCATGTGAATCGGCGTTGTTGATCGCCCGCTCGGGCGCCGTGCGCGCCAGTTCGGCGGCGCCGGACTGGCCGTACACGTGGTCATCGGTCGCCGCCACCACGTCGAAATGGCTGAGCTCGTGCAACAGGGTGCCGCCGCGCGAATCGGTGCCGGTCACGGCCGCGGCCCAGAACGCCCTGCACACCCACACGGTATAGGGACGCGCCGGATACACATAGGCGAAATACGGTTCGTCGCAATCGCAGTCGATCTTGACCGGCTTGTTCTCGAACGCGTCCTTGATGGCCGTGAAATTGCCGCTGACCTTGGCGCCGCGCGCGGCGTCGGGCGCGCCGAACCAGGTCGTGTAGCGCTCGCCATACTGCTTGCCCGAGGTGAGGTAGGCGTGGGCATCCCGCGTCATCGCGCGTCCTGCATCCATCGCCGTCACCAATTGCTCTTGCTGAGCGTTCGAGCAGTTGGCGTAGCTCAGGCCGGCCCCGCCCGGTTCCGGCGCGATGGCGGCCGGCTTGGCGCCGCGCGGCAGGCGGCCGTCGACCCAGATGCTGACCGGCTTCGAGACCAGCTCGCCAACCACCGCCTGGACACCGGCGCCCGGCGCCGGCATGGCGGCGCTGTGGTAGCGGATCGTGTAACTGCCGGTCACGCTCATCTCGTACAGCCGCGACAGCTCGACGGTCTTGCTGAGCGAGGCGCCGGGATCCAGGCGCACGTAGTCCGACGGGCCGGGCGCCGCGCGCTTGATGCGCCGGCCGAGGTAGCGCACCGGCTGGCCGTCGCGCCGCACCTCGAACAGGGACGCCTCGACCCCATAGAGCGGCGTGCGCCAGCGCAGCAGGTGCTGGGCGGCCCCGGACGCATTGGTGAGGGTGACGCGCACCAGCACGTCGTCGCCACGCTCGACGGCGGGTTTCACCGGCGTGACGGTGACCTCGACGGCGGCCGCGGCGCTGCTGCAGAACGACAGCACCAGGGCCGCGACGGCGGCCGACGGGAGGACAGGGTGGAGGGACATGGCGGGCTCCTGAAATGATGGCGATTCCCCACTGTCACCCCATACAGGTGCTGCATCTTGCGCTGATGCAACGTTCATTGTTACTCTTCTTAAACCAAGTCAATGGGCTGGCGAAACTAATACAAATAAGTAACAGAACAGCGACCGCTGGCAGGCGGGCGACCATGGGCGTGCGGCTGGCGAGCGACGCAGCCGCGTAGGCGCGCCTGGCGTACGGCGCTGTCCGGGGGCCATGCCGCTCATTGACAATCGAGCTATATCGCCCCGAGAATGGTGCGTTGGATTTTGGGCTCAGGAAGGCGCCCTGGCGCCGCCTGACCATGTACACTTTTACCAGGAACCGCAGGAATGACCATCCTCGTGACCGGCGGAGCGGGCTTCATCGGCTCGAACTTCGTCATCGACTGGCTGGCGCAGCATGACGAGCCAGTCGTCAACCTCGACAAGCTGACCTACGCCGGCAATCTCCAGAACCTCGCCAGCCTCGAGGGCAATCCGCGCCACCACTTCGTGCGCGGCGATATCGGCGATGGCGCGCTGGTAGGCCGCCTGCTGGCCGAACACCGGGTGCGTGCGGTAGTGAATCTCGCGGCCGAAAGCCACGTCGATCGCTCGATCGACGGCCCCGGCGCCTTCATCCAGACCAATATCGTCGGCACCTTCAATCTGCTCGAGGCGGTGCGCGCCTACTGGAACGGCCTGGCGCCCGGGCTGCGTGAGACGTTCCGCTTCCTGCACGTGTCCACCGACGAGGTGTATGGCTCGCTGTCCAGCGACGCGCCGGCGTTCAACGAGCAGAACCGCTACGAGCCGAACAGCCCTTACTCCGCCAGCAAGGCGGCGTCGGACCACCTGGTGCGCGCCTACCACCATACCTATGGGTTGCCGGTACTGACCACCAACTGCTCGAACAATTACGGCCCGTTCCATTTCCCGGAAAAATTGATCCCGCTGGTGATCCACCATGCGCTGGCCGGCAAGCCGCTGCCGATCTATGGCGACGGCCGGCAGATCCGCGACTGGCTGTACGTGCTCGACCACTGCAGCGCCATCCGGCGCGTGCTGGCCGACGGCCGGCCGGGCGAGACCTACAACGTCGGCGGCGGCAACGAGAAGGCCAATATCGACGTGGTGCGCGCCTTGTGCGCGATCCTCGACGAGTTGCGTCCGCGCGGCGACGGCCAGTCGTATGCCGCGCAGATGACGTTCGTGAAGGACCGCCCCGGCCACGACCGCCGTTACGCGATCGATGCGGGCAAGCTGGAGCGCGAGCTGGGCTGGCGCCCGGCCGAGACGTTCGAGACCGGCATCCGCAAGACCGTCGAGTGGTATCTGGCCAACGGCGAATGGGTGCGCAACGTGACCAGCGGCGGCTACCGCGACTGGATCGACCGGCACTACGCCGATGGACGGCCGGCCGCATGAAGATCCTGTTGCTCGGCAAGGATGGCCAGGTCGGCTGGGAGCTGCAGCGTGCGCTGGCGCCGCTGGGCGAGCTGCGTGCCTGTGGCCGCGGCGAAGCCGATATCGCCGACTCCGCGTCGCTGCGGGCGCTGGTGCGCGCCGTCGGGCCCGATGTGATCGTTAACGCCGCCGCTTACACGGCAGTGGACGCGGCCGAAAGCGACCGCGACGCCGCGCACGCTTGCAACACGGTCGCGCCCGGCGTCCTGGCCGAAGAGGCCGCCGCCTTGGGCGCCTGGCTGGTGCATTACTCGACCGACTATGTCTTCGACGGCGCGAAAGAGGGCGCCTGGGTCGAGACCGACGCCGTCAATCCGCTGTCGGTGTACGGCCATACCAAGGCCGGCGGCGAGGAACGGATCCGCGCCAGTGGCGCCATGCACCTGATCCTGCGCACCAGCTGGGTATTCGCTGCGCGCGGCAGCAATTTTGCCAAGACCATGCTGCGGCTGGCAAAGGAACGCGCATCCCTGAGCGTGGTCGCCGACCAGCATGGCGCGCCGACCGGCGCCGAACTGCTGGCCGACGCCACGGCGCTGGCGCTGTATCGCATCGCGGCCCAGAAGGACGACGCGCGCCGCCTGTCCGGCACTTATCACGTCGCCGCGAGCGGCAGCACCACCTGGCATGCGTACGCCCGGCATGTGCTGGCGCAGGCGCAGGCGCATGGCGCGGTGCTGGCAGCGGGACCGGATGCCGTGCAGCCGATCGCCGCCGGCGCATTGCCGGCGCCGGCCGTGCGACCGGCGAATTCGCGTCTGGATTGCAGCAAATTCTGCGCCACTTTCGGCCTGGCGCCGCCCGACTGGCGCTACCACGTGAACCGCATGATCGCCGAGTTGTCGGCGCAAGGAAACCTATGAGCGAACCCGTGAAACGCAAGGGCATCATCCTGGCCGGCGGCAGCGGCACCCGGCTGCATCCGGCCACGCTGGCGATGTCGAAGCAGCTGTTGCCGGTATTCGACAAGCCGATGATCTACTATCCGCTGAGCACGCTCATGCTGGGCGGGATCCGCGACATCCTGATCATTTCGACGCCGCAGGATACGCCGCGGTTCCAGCAATTGCTGGGGGACGGTGCGCGCTGGGGGCTGAATCTCTCGTACGCGGTGCAGGCGTCGCCCGATGGCCTGGCGCAGGCCTTCCTCATCGGCGAGCGCTTCATCGGCGATGCGCCGTCGGCGCTGGTACTGGGCGACAACCTGTTCTATGGCCACAATCTTCATCCAATGCTCGAGCGCGCCGATGCGCGTCACGACATCGCAACCATATTCGCCTACCATGTCCAGGACCCGGAGCGCTATGGCGTGGTCGAGTTCGACGGCGAAGGCAAGGCGGTCAGCCTCGAGGAAAAGCCGGCCGCGCCGCGCTCGAATTATGCCGTCACGGGCTTGTACTACTACGACCGCGACGTCGTGGCGATGGCGCGCGAACTGAAGCCGTCCGCGCGGGGCGAACTCGAAATCACCGACTTGAACCGCATGTATCTGGAGAGCGGCAAGCTGCATGTGGAAGTCATGGGGCGAGGCTATGCGTGGCTCGATACCGGCACCCACGAATCGCTCCTCGACGCCAGCCAGTTCATCGCGACGATCGAACGACGCCAGGGCCTGAAAGTGTCGTGTCCTGAGGAAATTGCTTTTCGCAAAGGTTGGATCGACGCACGGCAGCTGGAAGTGCTGGCAGCGTCAATGAAGGGCAACAATTATGGACAATATCTGTTGCGCACGGCAAAAGAAGGACGCTGATGCAGATTACGCGGCTGGCGATCCCTGACGTCCTGCGCATCGTTCCGCGCGCATTCGCCGACGAGCGCGGCTTCTTCTACGAGAGCTTTCGCCAGGATCTGTTCGACGCCGCAGTGGGCCGCACGGTGGCGTTTGTCCAGGACAACCATTCCGGTTCGGCCGGCAACGTGCTGCGCGGCCTGCATTACCAGGTGCGGCAGGCGCAGGGCAAGCTGGTGCGCGTCGTGCGGGGCAGCGTGTTCGACGTGGCGGTCGATCTGCGCCGCTCGTCGCCGACCTTCGGCCAGTGGGTGGGCGAAGTGCTGAGCGCCGAAAACCGGGCGCAACTGTGGGTGCCCGAAGGGTTCGCCCACGGTTTCATCGTGCTGTCCGCCAGCGCCGAGACGGTCTACAAGGCGACCGATTACTACGCGCCCGAGCACGAGCGCTGCATCGCCTGGGACGATCCGCAGCTGGCGATCGGGTGGCCGCGCACGGGCGCGCCGGTCGTCTCGGCCAAGGACCGCCAGGGCGTGCCATTCGCGTCGGCCGAACTGTTCGACTGACGCGTCATCCCGATGCCTAGGGAAGCGCTGATTTATTCATGGCGGCGGTCTTGGCACGGAAAGAAGACGCCCTGCTGCGTTGTAAATCCTCGCCATACCACGCGGTATGGCTGCGGTTTACGCCTTGCCGGGCGCCTTTTTCCGTCGCCAATCCCATCCGCCAGAATAAATCAGCGCTTCCCTCAGTCCGGGCCCGTCATGCGCGTTCGCCGTTCCCTTCGCGCAGCAGCCGCGGCGGCAACTGGATCGCCGCCAGCGCCCCATACAGCGGCGGGCTGAGCACCCGCGACACGGTGCTGGCCACCACCGCGCACGCCATCAGGCTCAGCACCATGCCATGGCCGTCGACCATTTCCATGACGATGATGAATGCCGTCAGCGGCGCCTGGGTTGCCGCGGCCAGGAAGCCGACCATGCCCAGCGCGATCAGCGCCGGCGCATGCGGATAGCCGGTCAGCACGGCGATGTCGTGGCCGAGGGCGGCGCCGATCGACAGCGATGGCGCGAAAATCCCGGCCGGCACCCCCGACCACGCGGTCAGCCAGGTGGCGGCGAACTTGAACAGGGCGAACGCGACCGGCACGCTGGCTTCGTTTTCCAGCAGGCTGCGGGTGGCTTCGTTGCCGCTGCCGTAGGTGGCGCCGCCGCTGGCGATGCCGATGATGGCGACCGCCAGGCCGCAGCCGAGCGCGAAGCGCACCGGATAGCGGGCGCGCCAGCGGCTGGGCAGGTCAGGGGAGGTGCCGCGCAGGCTGGCCAGCAGCAGGCGCGCGAACAGGCCGCCGGCAAAGCCGCACACCACGGCCGCCAGCAGTCCCGGCCACAGCAGCGACAGGCCGATCGGGCCGGCATGGATCACGCCGAAATGGGGGCCGTTGCCGTGCACCGAGACCGCGATCAGGCCGGCCAGCACGATGCCGGCGACGATCAGGCCGCTGTTGCGCTGCTCGGGTGTGCGCGACAGCTCTTCGATCGCGAACATGATGCCCGCCAGCGGGGTGTTGAAGGCGGCTGCGATGCCGGCGGCGCCGCCCGCCACCAGCAGGGAATGGGCGCTGATGCTGCTGCGCCGCGGCAGCCAGCGCCGGGCCGACAGCATCACCCCGGCCGCGATCTGCACCGACGGGCCTTCGCGCCCGAGCGACAGGCCGCCCAGCAGGCCGGCCGAGGTCAGGCCGATCTTGGCCAGGCTCAGCTTGAGCGACACGAGCAGGGGCCGGCGTCCGCCCGACAGCGCGGGATCGAGCGCCGCCATCACTTGCGGAATGCCGGAGCCGCCGGCGCCGCGCGCATAACGGCGCGTCACCCAGACGATGGCGGCGCAGCACAGCGGCGTCCAGATCAGCGGCGCCCACCATGCCAGGTCATTGAGTTGCTGGAATTGTCCGAAGGCCGATTCGGCGAGCCAGGTGAAGGCGACCACGACCAGGCCGGCGACGGCGGCCATGCTGACCACGACGAACCGGGTGCGCCACAGATGGGGAGAAACGAATTCACGCCGGAAGGCGGAGCGCACGTCGTGCGAAGAGGGTTCGGGCGGCATGATGGCCGGACAGTGATCGGAGCCATCATTATAAGCATTTGTAGGAATGTATTGCTGTTCGGTGCGCAACCGGGACGCCTGGAGCGGCATCCGCCCGTCATCCGCCATGGCGACAACGTCTTGCCCCGATGGCGGCGACGGCGGGCGGGATGGCGCCCTGGCGCGCGTTCACCCGGTCCGGCTACCGCGGCCCGTCTCCCGGCGTCCCGGAACTTTCGGCCCCGTCGGCCAGCCGCTCGCTGATCTTGTCTTCGCTGGCGCGCCCCACGTAATCCTGCGCCGCCCGGTCGAAGTGGGTACCGGGCGAACCGCCGGTCGCCGCGCCGCCGATCTCCGACTGGCCGTCCTGCCCGGCCTGCGCCTTGCCCAGCGCGCCGCCGGGAATCGGCCCGGAGGCAGTGCCACGGCTGCTTTGCGCCGCGCCGGCCGGGCCGACGTTGCTTTCAGGCGCAGCCATGGCGAAGTTGCCGGACTGCTGGTTGCCCGAACCGATGCTCGACGCGCCGCCCCTGTCGTCGGTCACGAAGCCCGCAGAGGAATCGGCGCGGCCCTGGCGCAGGCCCTGGTCGGGATTGTCTTGCCGGGCGTCCTTCGGTTGTTGATCTTCCATCATGTTCTCCTTGGCACACTGACAAAATGCCCATCTGGGTTCACCCGTCAGTGTTCCCAATAGGAGCAGAGAGCGCCTGCGCGTAGGACTTTCCGTTCAGTCGAGCCCAGTCAGCGCCAGCTCACTTTGCTTGATGTCGGCGATCGGTCCCAGGATGGCGCCGTCGAAGGCGCGGGGCGCCAGTCCGCGCTGCCACAAGCTCGGCATGTCGGGATTGGCCAGGGCGCCGCGCCCCAGCGCCACCACGTCGGCGCCGTCCGCGCACACCTGGTTGGCGCGGTGCGCGTCATGCAAGCCGCCATTGGCGATGATGGACACGCTAGGCGCGTGCTTGCGCGCCTGCGCCACCAGGCTGTCGCGGCCGTCGGTGAAGGCCGGTTGCCATGCCTCGAACTCGGTAACGTGGATGAAGTCGGCGCCGGCCCGCGCCAGCGCGCCGAAGATCGCCTGCGCGTCGCGTTCGCCGCCTGGCCACTTGCTGGTGAAATCGTTCACCTTGCCTTGCGAGATCCGGATGCCGACCGGCACCCCAGGGCCCACGGCCGCCTTGACCGCCGTCAGCACCTCGACCAGCAGGCCGACGCGTCGCTCGACCGGCCCGCCCCAGCGGTCGGTGCGCAGATTGGTATGCGCGCTCAGGAACTGGTCCAGCAGATAACCGTTGGCGCCGTGGATCTCGATGCCGTCGAAGCCGGCGATGCGCACCGCGCGCACGGCGCTGTCGACGAAGCCCTGCACGACCTGCGCGATCTCTTCCTCGCTGATCTCGTGCGGCACGGCATACTCGCCTTTGCCGTAGTAAAAGGTCATCTGCTGTCCCTTCGGCTGGATGGCCGATGGCGCCACGCCGTGGCTGCGGAAGCGATTGCCCTGGCTCAGCGCGCCAGCATGCATCAGCTGGGCGAAGGCGAGGGCGCCCTGGTCGCGCAGCGCCGCCGTGATGGGCGCCCAGCCGCGCGCCTGTTCGTCATCGGCCAGGCCGGGCTGGTTCAGGTAGCCCTGCGAAAACGCCTGGTCGGTGTACAGGCCCTCGGTAATCACGAGCCCGAAGCCGCCGCGGGCGAAGCGCAGGTAGTAGTCATGCATGGCACGGGTCGGGGCGCCTTCCGGCGTCGCCGAGACGCGGGTCATTGGCGCCACCGCCAGCCGGTTGCGCAGCTTGGCGCCTTTTATATCGGTTGCGGATAAAATCATGTTCTGGGTATCGCTCATGCCGGTTCTCGCTCGGGTGGTGTCGCTTGGCGACGATGAAGTCATGCTAGGCGAGCGCCAGTGAACGATAAAGACGAGCCGGTGAGCAGCCGCTTTAACATATACGGTTATAAACATGCAGATTTCGGATGTGCGCATCTTTCTTGCGGTGGCAGCCGGCGGCACCTTGTCGGCAGCCGCGCGCCAGCTCGGCATCGGTCCGATGCAGGCGTCGCGCCGCATCGCGGCGCTCGAAGCCGACCTGGGCGTGCGGCTGTTTCACCGCACCACGCGTTCGCTGGCGCTGACCGCCGAGGGCGAGACCTTCGCGCCATATGCGGCCACCCTGGCCGAGGCCGAGGGAAGCGCGCGCGGCGCCCTGCGGCCCAGCGGCATGCGCGCCTCCGGCCTGCTGCGCCTGACGGCGCCCAGCGTGTTCGGCCAGGCCATCGTGCTGCCGCTGCTGCCGTCCCTGCTCGAGCGCCATCCCGACCTGCGCGTCGACCTCGACCTGTCCGACCGGGTGCAGGACATCGTCGGCCAGGGCCTGGACCTGGCGCTGCGGGTAGCCACCCTGGGCGATTCGGAACTGGTGGCGCGGCGCCTGGCCGCCAATCCGCGCCTGCTGTGCGCGGCGCCGCGCTACCTGCGCGCGCACGGCACCCCCGCCACCCTGGCCGATCTCGAGCGCCACCAGTGCATCGGCCTGCACGCGGTGGCGCGCTGGCCCTTCGTGGTGGACGCCAGCCTGCAGCGCAGGCGCGTCGATGCGCGCGTGCTGACCAGCAGCGTCGATGCCGCGCGCACCGCCGCCGTGCAGGGGCTCGGCCTGGCGATGCTGACTTTCTGGGACGTGCACGAACACCTGCGCGCGGGCAGCCTGGTGCGCGTCGAGCTGGAGGATGCAACGATGGAAGAGCTGTCGGTGTGGGCCATGACGCCGACCCGGCGCTACGTGCCGGAACGGGTCAAGGTGTTCCTGGATGCGCTGGAGGAAGAGCTGACCCGCCTGGGCGGCTGAATCCGGCGTTGCCGATGTTCAGCGCGCTTTTCAGCCGATCACATACCGCTTCGATGCCCCCAGGCCCACGGTCTGGCCGCTGGCGCCATAGATCGCGCCGGTCGGCGCATTGGTCGGGGTGCGTAGGGCGTTGAGCACGCCCTGGTTGTGCGCCAGCTGCTTGCTGATCAGCATGCCGTTGACGCGATTGAGTTCCTTGGCTTCGCGGGCCACGTCCAGCATGCGCTCCCAGCGTTCCCGCAGTTCGCCATCGCCGCTGGCGGCCAGCCATGGCGCCATGCCCGCTTCCGACCCCTCGCATCCGGCTTCCCGCAGCGCCGCGTGGCGCTGTTGCGACAGGCTCGACAGACTGGCCAGCAGGGCGTTCTTTTGCGTGGTCAGGCTGGACAGCTCGTCGGCGTCGAGCGCGACCAGCGATTGCTGTTCCTGTTTCATCAATGCCACGAGGGCGTCGAGGTGCTGGTGTTCGGCTGCAATGGTCTGGGTCGGGCTCGGCGTCATGGTTTAGCGTTGTCTTGAATGGAGCAAGTCGCGTACGGTTTCCAGCAAGCCGTCCGCCACTTTCTCGGAGTTGACTTGAAACTGGCCATCGGCGATGGCCATCTTGATGCGTTCGACCTTCTTCGCGTCGAACACCTGCGCGCCGCCCACCGCATTGGCCATGGCCTGGCCCTGCGAGGACAATCGCACGCTGTCGGTCTGCGCCTGGGTCGTCGGCGCCGTCGTTGCGGCCTTGTCGGCGCCGCGCGCGGTATTCGTCTGGGTGGTCGCCGGCTGGAGGCCGGGGTTGCCCTTGAGCGTATCGTTGATTTTCACAGCATCATCCTTCTCGGTTCGAAGCTACAAGCTCCGGGATCTGCTTGATGTAACGGCGCTGCCTTTACAAACTTTAGCGATCGAGCACGATTTCGATGCCGCGAAATCACATTTCTTTATAGAACTATTTCCACCATCCCGCCGTTGCGCGCCAGGCCGCTGACGACGGTGCCGGATTGGGTGCGTACCTGCACTACCTGGCCGTCGCTGGCGTTGTTGATCGCCTTTGCCTCGCTTGTGACCGAGAAGTTCGAACCGCGCGATACCAGCCGTACCGACTGGCCCTGCTTGATCACCTGCTGGCTGCGCAGGGTGTCCATGCGCAGCGCGGTGCCGGCCGGCAGCGAGATGGTCGGGGTGCGGCCGATTGCCTGCGTCATGTCGGTGATGATGCCGTTCGGCATCGCCGCGATGTCGGCCTGCACCAGCACCAGCTGGTGCGCGTCCAGCGGCTGGCCCTGGGCCAGCGGCACGGCGGCGGCGACGTAGTCGGCCACCACGCTCACCTGCGCCTGCAGATACAACGACCAGGCCGGGGCGGCGCAGCGCACGCCGACGGTGGTCTTGCCCCACGGGCGCGCGCCGGGTTGCAGGAAGGCTTCCGGCGCCGGGCAGGCCGGCAGGCTCAGTCTTGGGTCGACGCCGCCCACCGTCACCGTCACCTGGCCCGGCAGGCCGGCGCTCTGGGTCTTCAGGAACTGTTCGGCGACCTTGCGCAGGTCTTCCGCCTTCTGGCGTGCGGCGCCGGATGGTTGCTGCGCCTGCGCGCCGCCGAGCGCCAGGGCGAGCAGCGAAAAAGCGACGAGTTGCTGTTTCATGGAGATTCCAGTGGATGGGAGATCGGAATGCTGCCATCTTAGGTCGAATGATTCCGTAGTGAAACATTGAATAGCGGGGGATTTCCACCTCCTTCTCCGTCGATTGGTGTTGCAGGCCGGTCCGTATGATCGCTTCTGTCCCAACCAGCCCAAGACCCGGAGGCAGCATGATCGGCAATCTCGACAACTACCTGCGTTTCAATGAAACCGCACTGTCCCTGCGCTCGCAGCGCCAGGAACTGCTGGCGTCGAACATCGCCAACGCCGACACGCCCAACTACAAGGCGCGCGACATCGACTTCGCCAGCGCCCTGCAAAACGCGATGGCGGGTGGCAAGAATGCCGGCGCGATGAACACCACCAGCAACAGCCACATCCCGCGCGGCGCCGCCGCCGGCGCCACCCTGGCCAATGGCACGCCGGTGCTGTACCGCGGCGTGGTGCAGGGCAGCGTCGACGGCAATACCGTCGACATGGACGTCGAACGCAACCAGTTCGCCGACAACGCGCTGCGCTACGAGGCCGGGGTCATGATGATCAACAGCCAGTTGAAGGGCCTGATGACGGCGCTGCAGAGCCAATAAGGAGCTGATTGACCATGTCGCTATTTAATATCTTCAATGTGTCGGGCTCGGCGATGAGCGCTCAGGCCCAGCGCCTGAACACTACCGCCAGCAACCTTGCCAACGCCGACAGCGCCACCTCGCCCAGCGGCGAAGCCTACCGCGCCAAGGCGGTCGTGTTCGAGTCGGTGCCGACCGCCTCGGGCGCCACCGGCGTGCGCGTGCGCGAAGTGGTCGAAGACCCGTCGCCGCTCAAGCAGGTCTACGATCCCAAGCACCCGATGGCCGACGACAAGGGGTATGTATCGATGCCCAACGTGAACGTGGTCGACGAGATGGTGAACATGCTGTCGGCCTCGCGTTCCTATCAGACCAACGTCGAGACCATGAACGCAGCCAAGACCATGCTGCTCAAGACCCTGACCATCGGCCAATAACCTTCCCAGCGACCATGACCAGCCCGATCAGCTCCCAGAACCCGACCTCGAATATTTCCGACCTGCAGGCGGCGATGAACGCCAAGGCCAAGACCGGGACCGACAGCGTCCAGGCCGATACCGACAAGTTCATGACCCTGCTCGTCACCCAGCTGCAGAACCAGGATCCGTTGAACCCGATGGACAATGCGCAGATGACCAGCCAGCTGGCCCAGCTGCAGACCGTGACCGGCGTGAACAAGCTGAACACGACCCTGGAAACGCTCAAGTCGAGCTACCAGTCGACCGAGGCGCTGCAGGCCACCCAGCTGATCGGTTCCGGCGTGCTGGTCGAGGGCGACGGCATCCTGTTGCACAAGAGCCAGGCGATCCTGGGCGTGGAGCTGGACACCCCGGCCGACAAGGTGCAGATCGTGATCACCGACGCGAGCGGCAAGGACGTCGCCTCGCTGGAGCTGGGCGAACAGGAAGCGGGCATCGTCCCGGTCGCCTGGGACGGCGTGCCGGACCCGAACAAGCTCGGCAGCGAAGGCAAGCCGGTCGTGCTGCCCGACGGGGCGTATTCGTTCCGCGTGGTGGCCAGCCGCGGCGGCGAGACGCTCAGGGATGCCAAGGCGCTGGCCTTCGACAGCGTCGCCAGCGTCACCACCGGCGGCAAGGATGGCGTCAAGCTCAACCTTCCGGGCAAGGGTTCCGTGACCCTGGCCGACATTAAACAAGTCATGTAAGCAAGCCGCTTACCTGTTACCTCATCAGGAGCATTACCATGTCTTTCCAACAAGGCTTGAGCGGCTTGAACGGCGCCGCCAAATCGCTTGACGTCATCGGCAACAACATCGCCAACGCCAGCACGGTCGGCTTCAAGGGCTCGACCACCCAGTTCGCCGACGTCTACGCCAATGCGCTCAATGGCGCCGGCGGCAGCCAGGCCGGCATCGGCGTGAAGGTCGCGGCCATCGCCCAGCAATTCAATCAGGGCAATATCGAATCCTCGGGCAACCCGCTCGACATCGCCATCAACGGCGCCGGATTCTTCCGCATCGAGCAGGCCGGCGTGGTCCAGTATTCGCGCAATGGCCAGTTCTCGCTCGACAAGGGCGGCTACGTCGTCAATGCCCAGGGCGCCAAGCTGACCGGCTACGGCCTGGGCCCGAACGGCCAGCTGGCCGCCGGCGCGCCGGTGCCGATCCAGATCGACACCTCGGACCAGCCGCCGAAGGTCACCTCGAGCATCTTCGCCGAGATCCAGCTCGATTCGCGCACCCAGCCGCCGGCCAACAAGCCGTTCAACGCGGCCGATCCGACCACCTACAACAAGCAGAGCCCGGTGAGCGTATACGACACGCTGGGCAACCCGCACACCCTGTCGCTGTACTACGTCAAGACCCAGGCCGGCGAGTGGGACGTCTACACCAGCATGGACGGCACCGAGATGGAATCGGCGCAGGCCGCCAGCGTCACCCTGACCGACGCCGGCGTGCTGGGCGCGCGCACCGCCTGGGACACCGCGGCCCCGGCGGGCAAGGCCGGCGCCATCAATGCCTACGCCACCTCGGCGGCCAACGCCGTGCTGGCCGCCGCCGTCGCCGCCGACCCGGCCATGAGCGCGGCCGACCAGGCCAAGATCGGCGCCGCCGCCAACGCCGCCGCCGCGGTGCCCGGCGCCACGCCGGAACAGGTCAACGCCGCCATCCTGGACTCGCTGGCCGTGGCGCCGAAACCGCTCGGCACCCTGAATTTCGACACCAATGGCGCGTTGAACATGGCCACCAGCGGCACTGGCCCGGGCTTCAACGGCAAGTTCGCCGCCTCGCTGCCGGTGGTGCCGTCGACCGGCGCCGAGCTGCAGATCCCGGTCACGCTCGACTTCGCCAAGAGCACCCAGTACGGCAACGCCACCAGCGAGAAACGCCTGGACCAGGACGGTTACAAGCCGGGCGCCCTGCAGCGCTTCACCACCGGCGCCGACGGCATCATCCTGGGCCAGTACAGCAATGGCCAGACCAAGCCGTTGGGCCAGGTGATCCTGGCCAACTTCACCAACCCGAACGGGCTGGAGCCGCTCGGTAACAACGCCTGGGCCGAATCGGCCGATTCCGGCACCCCGCTGATCGGCACCGCCGGCACCGGCGGCATGGGCGTGCTGCAGGCAGGCGCCACTGAAGCTTCGAGCGTCGACCTGACCGCCGAGCTGGTCAACATGATCACCGCGCAGCGCGTGTACCAGGCCAATGCGCAGACCATCAAGACCCAGGACTCGGTGCTGCAGACGCTGGTGAACCTGCGCTGATGACTGAACGTGCCGGCGGTGCGTTCAAGCACCGCCGCATTTTGCCCACCTCAAGGACCACGACATGGACCGCCTGATCTACACCGCCGCCTCCGGCGCCAAGCACATCCTCGAACAGCAGGCCACGACCTCGAACAACCTGGCCAACGTCAGCACCACGGGCTTTCGCGCCCAGCTCGACGTGTTCCGCTCGGCGCCGGTGCAGGGTCCGGGCTTGCCGACGCGCGCCTTCGTGGTCGACTCGACCGCTGGCAACGACTTCTCGTCGGGCGCGCTGCAGGTCACGGGCCGCGACCTGGACGTGGCAGTGAAAGGGCAGGGCTGGCTGGCGGTGCAGATGCCGGACGGCACCGAGGCGTATACCCGCAACGGTTCGCTGCAGATGAGCCCGAACGGCGTGCTGACCACCGCCTCGGGCCAGACCATCGCCGGCGAAGGCGGTCCGATCACCATCCCGCCCGACGCCACCGTGACGATCGGCGGCGACGGCACCATCTCGACCATCTCCAACGTCGACCAGCCGGCCGCGGCGGCCGTGCTGGGCCGCCTGAAGCTGGTCAATCCGCCCGAGGGCGACCTGGTGCGCGGCGACGACGGCCTGTTCCGCCTGAAGGATGGCGGCAATGCCCAGCCCGACCCCAACGTGCGGGTGGCGGGCGGCGCGCTCGAGGGCAGCAACGTCAATCCGGTCGACTGCATGGTCAATATGATCGCCCTGGCAAGGTCGTTCGACACGCAAATGAGCCTGTTGAAGAACGCCGAGAATAACGCCGCAAAAGCGACCCAGATCCTCGCTTTGAATTGATAGTTGCCCCGGCATAATTCTATTGTGCGTGGCGGTGTTCGCCTGCCGCCAATAGGAGAATGCCATGATTCGTTCGCTGTACATCGCCAAGACCGGCCTGGAAGCCCAGCAGACCAACCTGGACGTCATTTCGAACAACCTCGCCAACGTCAGCACCAACGGCTTCAAGAAGTCGCGCGCCGTGTTCGAGGACCTGCTGTACCAGAACGTGCGCCAGCCCGGCGCCCAGTCGTCGCAGCAGACCAACCTGCCGTCGGGCCTGCAGATCGGCACCGGCGTGCGCACCGTCGCCACCGAACGCATCCATACCCAGGGCAACCCGCAGCTGACCGGCAACGACAAGGACGTCATGGTCAACGGTCCCGGCTACTTCCCGGTCCTGATGCCGGACGGCACCCAGGCGTACACCCGCGACGGCTCGTTCCAGAAAGACCAGAACGGCCAGCTCGTCACCTCGAGTGGCTTCGTTGTCCAGCCCGCCATCACCGTGCCGGTGAACGCCGAATCGATCAGCGTCGGCCGCGACGGCACCGTGTCGGTCAAGATCGCCGGCGAAGCCGCGATGACCCAGATCGGCGCCCTGCAGCTGGCCACCTTCATCAATCCCGCCGGCCTCGAGTCGCGCGGCGAGAACCTGTACGTCGAAACCACCGCATCCGGCGCGCCGAACCTCAACGTGCCTGGCACCAATGGCGCCGGCAACCTGATGCAGGGTTATGTCGAAGCCTCGAACGTCAACGTGGTCGAAGAGATGGTCGCCATGATCCAGACCCAGCGCGCCTACGAGATCAACAGCAAGGCGATCACGACCTCCGACCAGATGCTCCAGAAACTGTCGCAGCTCTAATCCCGTCCTCATGAAAACCTTGTCCTTGCCCCTGTCGTTCCTCGCTGCGCTGGCGCTGCTTGCCGGCTGCAACACCGCGCCGTCCACCATCGTCCAGGGCCCGACCAGCGCCCGTCCGATGCTGGTCGAGAACGCGCCGGCCACCGACGGCGCCATCTTCAACGCCAACAGCTACCGCCCGATGTTCGAGGACCGCCGCGCGCGCCACATCGGCGACCTGTTGACCGTCAACATCAGCGAGCGCACCAGCGCCACCAAGGCCGGCGCCAGCTCGGGCAACAAGACCGGCAGCGCCAGCTTCACCGCGCCTGGCCTGTTGGCCGGCAAGATCGGCGCCGGCGTCGATCTCGAGTCGGGCATCAAGTTCGCCGACGGCGACAACCAGAGCGCCTCGAACAACTTTACCGGCACCATCGGCGTGACCGTGACCGAAGTACTGCCCAACGGTAACCTGATCGTGGCCGGCGAAAAGCAGGTCGCAATGAACAAGGGCACCGAGTTCATCCGTTTCTCGGGCATGGTGAGCCCGGACACGATCCAGCCGGGCAACGTCGTCTCGTCGGCCACGATCGCCGATGCGCGGGTCGAATACCGCACCAACAGCCGTCTCGACCGCGCCGAGGTGACCTCGATGCTGTCGCGTTTCTTCCTGTCGATGCTGCCGTTCTAAGAGAAATCATCCATGCGTAAGATCACCGTCTTCATGCTGCTGGCCGCCGCGCTCGCCGGGACCGTTCCGATGGCCCAGGCCGAGCGCCTGAAGGACCTGGCGACCATCGCCGGCGTGCGCCAGAACCAGCTGTCCGGCTACGGCATCGTCGTGGGCCTGGACGGCACCGGCGACCAGACCACGCAAACCCCGTTCACCGTGCAGTCGATCAAGGCGATGCTGCAGCAGAAGGGCATCAACCTGCCGGCCGGCGTCCAGCTGCAGCTCAAGAACGTGGCGGCGGTGATGGTCACCGCTTCGCTGCCGGCCTTCGCCCAGCCGGGCCAGACCCTGGACATCACGGTGTCCTCGATCGGCAATGCGAAAAGCCTGCGCGGCGGCACCTTGCTGATGGCGCCGCTGCACGGCGCCGACGGCCAGGTGTACGCGATGGCCCAGGGCAGCCTGGTGGTCGGCGGCGTCGGCGCGCAAGCCCCGGGTGGCGGCGCCCAGGTGCAGGTCAACCACCTGTCGGTGGGCC
This sequence comes from Massilia sp. UYP11, assembly GCF_050434805.1. NCBI lineage: Bacteria > Pseudomonadati > Pseudomonadota > Betaproteobacteria > Burkholderiales > Oxalobacteraceae > Massilia > Massilia sp. UYP11. The sequence continues at coordinate 53,829 of NZ_JBNDJE010000016.1, read as the reverse complement.
GCATCTCGGGCGGCGCGACCGTCGAGCGCGCGGTGGCCTCGAACCTGGGCGCGGACAACCAGATCCGCCTGGAGCTCAAGGAAACCGACTTCGCCACCGCGGCGCGCGTGGTCGAAGCCGTCAACGACCAGTTCGGCCCCGGCGTGGCGACCGCCCTCGACGGCCGCGTGGTGCGCGTGCGCACCCCGTCGTCGAGCGACCAGCGCGTGGCCTTCCTGGGCCAATTGGAACAGATCGACGTCAGGCAGCCGCTGGCCTCGGCCAAGGTGATCATGAACGCGCGCACCGGTTCGGTGGTGATGAACCAGGCCGTGATGCTGGAAAACTGCGCGATCTCGCACGGCAACCTGTCGGTGACGATCGGCGCCGACACGCAAGTGAGCCAGCCGAACCCGGGCACCCTGGGCGCCACCGTGGTGACCCAGAACCCGAGCGTCGAGGTCAGGAAGGAACCGGGCCAGATGCTCAACGTCAAGGGCGGCGCCTCGCTGGCCGAAGTGGTGAAGGCGATGAATTCGATCGGCGCCACCCCGCAAGACCTGCTGGCCATCCTGCAGGCGCTGAAGGCCGCCGGTTCGCTGCGCGCCGAACTCGAAATCATCTAATTCACTGGACCCAAGCATGATCGCCTCGCGCCTCTCCAACGACCAGACCGCCAAGCTCGCGCTCGACACCAACAGCCTCAACGGCTTGCGGCAGAGCGCGAAGGACGGCTCGCCGGCCGCCATGAAGGAAGCGGCGACCCAGTTCGAGGCGATGTTCATCAATATGATGATGAAGAGCATGCGCGACGCCACTCCGCAGGAAGGCCTGATGGACAACCAGCAGACCAAGACCTTCACCACCATGCTCGACCAGCAGATGAGCCAGAACCTGGCCAAGCGCGGCGTTGGCCTGGCCGACGTGCTGGTGCGCCAGCTGGGCGCCCAGCAGATGGGCCAGCAGGCGCTAGCGATCGGCGCCGACGGCGTGGGCGCCGGCGCTGCCGCGCCTGGCATCAAGGGCCTGCCGACCGCGATGAACGCCGCCGCCATGTATCAGGGTGGCGCGGCGGCGGCTGCGGCCACCGGCAAGGCGCCGCCGCTGGCCGCCACCACCGAGAGCGGCCGGGTCCAGGCGCCGCACGTGCGCGCCTTCCAGGAAAAGCTGCACGAGCACGCCCATGCGGCCGAGCAGACCACCGGCGTGCCGGCCAAGTTCATGCTGGGCCAGGCGGCGCTCGAGACCGGCTGGGGCAAGCGCATGATCAAGAATGCCGACGGCACCAGCAGCAACAACCTGTTCGGCATCAAGGCCGGTCCGAACTGGAAAGGCAAGGTCGCCACCGCCGTGACCACCGAGTATGTGAACGGCAAGCCGCAGACCCGGGTCGAGAAATTCCGCGCCTACGACACGCCGGCCGATTCGTTCCGCGACTACGCCAGGCTGATCACGAATAATCCACGTTATGAAAAAGTCATCGCCAACGGGGGCGACGCCGAGGCGTTCGCCCGGGGCCTGCAGCGCGCCGGCTATGCGACCGACCCGCATTACGCGGCCAAGCTGACCCGCTTGATCAAGCATTCGCTGGCCTGACGGCCTGGCCGGAGACGATGTCATGTCCAATGACCGTCAAGTTTTTCCAGAATCTGCCGTAGACAGACTTGTCAAAGAGAGAAAAAATTCATGAGTAGCCTTCTCGCCATCGGTAAGACCGGTCTGTACGCCGCCCAGGCGGCCCTGTCCACGACCGGTCACAACATCACCAACGCCAACGTGGCCGGCTACAGCCGCCAGGTGGTGGTGCAGGCCACCGCGGCCGCCATGAATACCGGCGTGGGCTTCATCGGCACCGGCACCCAGATCGCGCAGATCAAGCGCTACAGCGACGACTTCCTGAACACGCAGGTGCGCAGCGCCCAGGCCAGCGCCAGCGGCCTGGAATCGTATCATTCGCAGATCAAGCAGATCGACAACCTGCTGGCCGACACCACGTCCGGCCTGACCCCGGCGATGCAAGGCTTTTTCAAGGGCGTGCAGGACATGGCCGCCAACCGCGCCTCGGTGCCGTCGCGCCAGGCCATGCTGTCGAACGCCGAATCGCTGGCCACGCGCCTGAACGGCCTGGACGCGCGCCTGGGCGAGATCCGCGAGGGCGTCAATGCCGAGCTCGAGTCGAGCGTCACCGCGATCAATACCTACGCCAAGCAGATCGCCAAGCTCAACGAGCAGATCGGCAATTACGCCTCGTCGCCGCAGCGGCCGCCGAACGACTTGCTGGACCAGCGCGACCAGCTGGTGCTGGAACTGAACAAATACGTCAAGGCCACCGTGCTGCCGGGCGATAACAACAGCTTCACGGTCGCGATCGGCAACGGCCAGCCGCTGGTGGTGGGCCAGGATTCCTTCCAGCTGGCGACGATGCAGTCGCCGACCGACCTGGCCCGCCTCGAAGTGGGTTACCAGGTGGGCAGCAAGGTGTCGGTGCTGCCCGACGGCGCCCTGCCGGGCGGCAAGCTGGGCGGCGTGCTCGAGTTCCGCAGCAACACCCTGGACAAGGCGCAAAGCCAGCTCGGCAAGATCGCGCTCGGCCTGGCCTTCGAATTCAACCGCCAGCACGAGCTGGGCCTGGACCAGAACGGCCAGCCGGGCAAGGCCTTCTTCAACGAAGCGCCGGCCTACGTGGGCAAAAGCGTCAACAGCTCGCCGCTGAGCACGTCCGAGCTGACGGCCAGGGTCGTCGACCCGTCCAAGCTGGCCGACAACGATTACGAGGTCAAGTTTTCCGCTGGCCAGTATCACATTTCCAGTTTGCCGGACCGCAAGCCGGTCGCGTCGGTCGCACCGGACGTCAACGGCGACGCCATCCTGCAAGTCGGCGGCGTGGAGATGACCTTCTCGAACAGCGCGGTCGACGGCGACACCTTCCTGGTGCGGCCGACCATCAATGGCGCGTCCGACTTCAAGGTGCTGGCCAACGACGTGTCGCAGATCGCGGCCGCGGCCCCGGTCCTGAGCGATGAACCTTCGACCAATACCGGCAGCGGCAAGATCAGCGAGATCAAGGTCGACAGCGAGTTCCTGGATGGGACGCCGCCCGCGCTGCCGATCACGCTCACCTTCAACAAGGGCGTCGCCGGCGCGCCCGACACCTTGACCGGTTTCCCGGCCGCCGACACGGTCTACACGGTCGACGACAAGGGCGTCAGGACGCCGATCGTGGGCAGCGTCGTGTTCCAGAACGGCGCCACCTACGCCTTCGGCGGCATCATCGTGACCATGACCGGCGCCCCGGGCGACGGCGACAACTTCGAGATCGCCTCCAACGTCAACGGCGTCGGCGACACCCGCAACATCGCGGCGCTGGGCGAGCTGCAGACCAGGAACATCTTCAATGGCGGCACCGCGACCGTCCAGTCCTCGTATGCCCAGATGGTGAGCGAAGTCGGCAACAAGACGCGCGAAGTCCAGATCAACGCCTCGGCCAGCAATTCCCTGCTGGCGCAGGCGGCCGGCGCCCAGGCCGACGTCTCGGGCGTCAACCTGGACGAGGAAGCGGCCAACCTGATCAGGTACCAGCAGGCCTACCAGGCGGCCAGCAAGGTGATGCAGATCGCCGGCACCATCTTCGATTCGCTGCTGTCGATCGGCCGCTAACGCCTGACCCTGAGCAAAGACCATCATGCGCATCAGTACCCTGAACCTCTACAACACCTCGACCAACCAGCTCAACAGCCTGCAGTCGGCGCTGGCGCGCACGCAGATGCAGCTGTCGACCGACCGCCGCCTGTTGACCCCGGCCGACGATCCGGTAGCGTCGGCGCGCGCGCTCGAGGTGACCCAATCGCAGAACATCAACGCCCAGTTCGCCACCAACCGCAGCAGCGCGAAATCGGCGCTGGGGTTCACCGAATCGGCGCTGCAGAACGCCGGCGACCTGCTGCAGGAAATCCAGGAACTGGCGGTGGAGGGCGGCAACGGCATCATGCTGCAGGGCGACCGCGAAAAGCTGGCCACCGAACTCGAAGGCCGCCTGGCCGACCTGCTGGGCGTGGCCAATACCGCCGATGGCGCCGGCGGCTACCTGTTCTCGGGCTTCATGACCACCACCAAGCCGTTCACGGCGACACCCGGCGGCGCCGCCTACCAGGGCGACTCGGGCGTGCGCCAGCTCCAGGTGAGCGAATCGCGCAAGGTGCCGCTGTCGGCCTCGGGCAGGGGTGTCTTCGAAGCGATCCCGACCGGCAACGGCACGTTCCAGACCAAGGCCGACGCGGCAAATGCCGGCGCCGCCATCATCTCGTCGGGCTCGGTGATCAACCGTCCGGCCATCGACGGCACCACGTTCGAGATCGAGTTCGGCATGAGTGCAGCCACGCCGCCGGCGCCGATCTACACGGTCTACGACACCAGCGTCGCCCCGCGCGCGATATTGGCGGGCCAGCAAGACCTGCCCTACCAGGATGGCCAGCAGATCGCCTTCGGCGGCATGTCGATGGAAATCAAGGGCGTGCCGGCCGCCGGCGACAAGTTCAGCGTCGAGCCGAGCCAGAAGCAGTCGGTGTTCACCACCGTGACCGACCTGATCAACACGCTGCGCCTGCCCGGCGACGGTGCGGCCGGCAAGGCGGCGCTGACCAACCAGATCAACACCGCGCTCGACAATCTCAAGAACGCCCACGACAACGTGCTGACCGTGCAGGCCTCGGTCGGCGCGCACATGAACGAGCTCGATTATCTGGACAGCGCCGGCTCGGACCTCGACCTCCAGTACGCGGGCACCCTGGACGACCTGCAGGGGCTGGACACGGTCAAGGCCATCTCGGACTTTTCCCAGCAACAGCTGACCTTGCAGGCGGCGCAGATGTCGTTCAAGACCATGTCGGGGCTGTCGCTGTTTAACATCCTCTGATCAGCGCGCCGCCACCGGCTTCGGTGGCGTCTTCGCATTCACCTTCGGCGGCTTGGTCGCCGCCCTGATCTCGGCGCCGCAGTTGGTGTCCGGCGCCTTGTCGATGTTGATCAGCGGAATCAGGGCGGCCAGCGGGTTGATGGCGGCCAGCGCCACGGCGGCGCCGGCCTTCATCGCCAGCGGACCCGCCTGCGGCCCCACCTTCGGTTCGGTGAAGGTGCCGCGCGCATACAGCGGCGTGCGCAGCGACAGCACGCGGGCGCCCTTGGTCTTGGGCCGCACGTCCAGGTCCAGGCGTTCGCTGGCCAGGTCGACGTAACCCGACATGTTCACCACCGCGTCCTCGCTGTCGAGCACGAAGCGATCGATGTTGGCGCGGCCGTTACGCACCGTGGTCTGGGCCGCCACGCAGTTGAGCATCATCTGCTTGTCGCCGAAGATCTTGACGAAGATGGCGTTGGCCACGTTCAGGCCGGCCAGTTCGAGCATGAACTGGCTGACCGAGCCTTCGGTGACGACGGCGTTGATCTCGCCCTGCGATGTGCCCAGCATCGCCGCCACCGTATTGCCTTTGCCGGCCAGCACGCCATCGCCATTGACTTCGCCGAAGCTGGCCTGCATCGTTTGCAGCTTGGGGAACAGTTCGCGGATCTTGAGGCCGCGCGCCGCCAGGCGGGCCGAGGCGTCCAGCGGTTTGTCGCTGCCGTCGAGACGGATGTTCGACACGATGCGCCCGCCCGCCATGCCGAAGCTGAGCGGGGTCAGCGTGAGCACCTTGTCCTTCATGCGGACGGTCGTCTCGACGTCGCTCAGCGGAATGTCGTGGGTGCGCACGAGGCGCTTGCCGGAGAACTTCACCTCGGCGTCCAGCGCACCCCAGTTGTCGGTATTGAATCCTTCGGTCGGCAGGGCCTTGCCCGGTGGCGGCGACTTGATGCGGCCGGCTTGTTTGGTGCCGGCGCCGGTGTCGGCGCCGACGGTCGGACCCAGGTCGGCCAGGCGCAGCTGCTGCGAGGTCAGGGTTCCGCTCAGGAACGGACGCGGCTTGCGCTGGGCATAGCGCAGGGTGCCGGCAAGGTCGCTGGCGCCGACCTTGCCCGTGAAATCCTTATAGGTGAACGTCCAGAATTCACCTTCCTTCTTGCCCAGCAGCTCGCCGCGCGTGGAGTAGGGCGGGGTTGCCGGCAGCAGCACGCCGGTCAGCCCGTACAGGTCGGCCATGCTGGCGCCGGCCAGCGACATGCTGAGGGCGAAGCCGGACGGCGCGCTCGGATCGCGGATCACGCCGCGCAGGCCAAGCTTGTTCTGGCCGGCGCTGGCCTCGGCCTCGATCGGGTAGGTGATGTCGTCGCCGGTCAGCGACAGCACCGCGCCTGCCTTGCCGCCGCCCGTGATTTTCGCCTTGTTGTAGGTGCCCGACAGGGTGAAGGCCAGGCCGTACGGCGGCACGCCCGCGGCCGGCGCGGGTTGCTGGCCGTCGATCGTGCGCGCGTCCGCGCGCAGGTCCACGCCGAGCGGCGCGTCCATGTAACGCAGCTTGCCGCTGTCGAACGACAGGCGCTGGATGTGGACGTCCCATTGCGATGGGCCGTTGTCCTTGAAGGTCCAGGAGTTGCGGCCATCCGCGAGGCGCTGCACGGCGATGTCCGGGGCCGCCAGGCGCAGGTCGGTGATCACGACGTCCTTGCGCAGCAGCGGCAGCACGTGCAGGCCCACCTCGATGCGCTGCGCCCCCGCCATTTGCGGGCCGACGGTGCTCCAGTCCGGGTTGCTCATGGTGACGTCGCTGGCGCTGACGTAGGGACGCGGCACGTAGCGCCGCCAGCCGCGTTCGCCGTCCAGGCCGCGGCGGAACGTCACGTCCAGGTCGCCCCGGATCGCGAATTCACGGCCGGTGGTTTCCGACACCTTGCGGTTGATATACGGCCGCAACATATTCCAGTCAAACAGCAGGAAGAACAGGATCACGATGACCGTGATTCCGAGCAGGATCCAACCGGCGAACTTGAGAGGTCTTGATGGTTTCATGTCGATAGCGGCCACATGCATGGCGTGGTGGGGGCGCTACGCCCTAAGACGTTCAGGCTACCCCTGCAGTGCGGCTTTGTTTGTTAACCAAGTAGCATTGCGGGCCAAATAAAGGCGGCGTTTGAGGCATCTCGAGCCCGCCCGCTGTCCAGACGCGAGGAGGGGGCGATCGTGGAGCACTTCACCCTCGATGTGGTGCACTTCGCGGCATTCACCTCCCCGGTGCTGGCGCGCTGGACTTGTCTGGCGCAAGACGGATTGACGATCCCCATGGCAAGAATATACACTGTTATATATCGTGTTATGGAGATGGCGATGGCGGATTTACTGAAAGAGCTGGGACCAACCTTCCTGGGCAGCCGTCTCAAGCGCCTGGGCGAACGCATGCAGGCGGGCGCCGCCAGGGTCGCCTTGGACGCCGGGTTGCCGGTGCAGCCGGCCCACATGCCGCTGCTGGCCGCGCTCGACGGCCAGGCGCTGACGGTCGGGCAACTGGTCCAGGTGGTGGGCATCAGCCAGCCGGGCGTCACGCGCGGCATCGGCCAGCTGGTCGATCTTGGCCTGGCCGAATCGCAGCAAAGCCAGGAAGGGGACGCTCGCCAGCGCACGATCTCTCTGACCGCCGAAGGCAATGCCGTGCTGGCGCGCGCCAGGCTGGTTGTCTGGCCGCGGATCGAAGAGGCGGTCAAGGCGCTGTTCGGCGGCGAGCCGGAAGCGTTCATGGCGCAGATCGCCGCCGTCGAGACGGCGCTGGCGGCGCACTCGATCGACGCGCTGGCGGCGCGGTCGACGCCGCAGGTCCTCACGATCCACGAATTCAGCGACGCGCTGGCGCACCACTTCCACGACATCAATGCCGAGTGGATCAACGCCATGTTCCGGCTAGAGGCGACCGACAGGGAGGTGCTGGAACACCCGCGCAAGAAGATCGTCGATCCGGGCGGCGTGATCCTGTTCGTGGAAGCGCGCGGACTGGGCATCGTCGGCACCTGCGCGCTGCAAAAGACCGGCGCGCGCAGTTTCGAGCTGACCAAGATGGGCGTGCGCGCGAGCGCGCGCGGGTTGAAGGCCGGCGAATTCCTGCTCGAGGCGATCATCGCCCGCGCCATGGCGCTCGGGGCCGAACCACTCTACCTGCTCAGCAATGCCAGGTGCGAGGCCGCCATCCACCTGTACGAGAAGCGGGGCTTCGAGCATGACGCCGGGATCATGGCGGACTATGGCGCGCGCTATGCGCGCTGCGACGTCGCGATGCGCTACCAGACGCCGCCGGGCTGACCGGGAAAGAGCGCCAGAGCGCGCCATTGGCCAGGACATCGCCCGGCCATCATCCAGGCGCCGGCGCCGCCGGGACCGGCTGCGCCGGCGCCGCGCCCGGCTGCGGATTGCCGGCGCGCGGCAGCGAGCGGGTGGTTTCGATGCCCTGGTTGAACAGGTTGACGATCGGCGCGCTGAGGTAGGGCAGGGCCAGGCTCAGGGTCAGGAAGCCCACGCCCAGGGTGATCGGGAAGCCGATGCCGAAGATGTTCAGCTGCGGCGCGGCGCGCGTCAGGATGCCGAGGGCGACCTGGGTGATCAGGAGGGCGGCGATGACCGGCATCGCGATCTGCAGGCCGGCCGAGAAGATCCGCCCGCCCCAGCGCGCCAGTTCCAGCGCCGCGTTGGAGGAAAACGGCGTCTCGGTGATCGGCATGGTGATGAAACTCTCGGCCAGCGCCTCGAGCAGCACCAGGTGGCCGTTCACGGCCAGGAAGGCCATGGTCGCGACCAGGGCCATGAACTGGCTGATGGCCGACGAGCGTCCGCGCGTGCTGGGGTCGAAGAACATGGCAAAGCCCAGGCCCATGGTCTGGCTGGCCACCTCGCCCGCGTACTCGACGGCGGCGAACACGAGGCGCATGGCGAAACCCATCGCCAGCCCGATGATCATTTCCTTGACCAGGATGAGCAGGCCCGCCCACGAGGTGGGATCGACGGCGGGCACGGCCGGCACCAGCGGCGCGATCACCAGCGCCAGGAACACGCCGAGCAGGACCTTGACGCGCAGCGGCACGCCGGCGTTGCCGAACAGCGGCGCGGCCGCGATCAGCCCCAGGATGCGCGACAGCGGCCACAAGAGCGCCGCGATCCAGGCGTTGATTTCAACCGAGGTGAATGTCAGCACGGCCAGCGCACCGCAGGGTTGGTGGCTGCGCCGCCGACGCGTTCAACGAACGTTCGCACGCCCGCGCTACCCGATCATCCCCGGAATCCCGGTAAACACCTGGCGCATGTAATCGAGCATCACCGACAGCATCCACGGTCCGGCCAGCACCAGGGCGACGAACACGCCGACCAGCTTCGGAATGAAGGACAGGGTCGCCTCGTTGATCTGGGTCGCGGCCTGGAAGATGCTGATGATCAGGCCGATGATCAGCGCCACCAGCAGCAGCGGCGCGGAGATCATCAGGGTCACCTCCATGGCCGTGCGGCCCATCGTCATCACGCTTTCTGGGGTCATGGCCGCATCCTCAGTAGAAACTCTGGGACAGCGAGCCCAGCAGTAACTGCCAGCCGTCGACCAGCACGAACAGCATCAGCTTGAACGGCAGGGCGATGACGGCGGGAGACATCATCATCATGCCCATCGCCATCAGCACCGACGCCACCACCATGTCGATGATCAGGAAGGGGATGAAGATCGCGAAACCGATCTGGAACGCCGTCTTCAGTTCGCTGGTGACGAAGGCCGGAATCAGGACCCGCAGCGGAATGTCCTCGGGCCCCTGCAGCGCTTCGGAACGCGAGATCTTCACGAACAGCGCCAGGTCGGACTGGCGCGTCTGCTTGATCATGAACTCCTTGAGCGGCACCACGCCGCGGTTCATCGCGTCCGTCATCTGGATCTCGTTGCGCTGCAGCGGCAGGTAGGCCTCGCTGTAGATGCGGTCGAAAGTCGGCCCCATCACGAAGAAGGTCAGGAACAGCGCCAGCCCCACCATCACCTGGTTCGGCGGCGCGGTCTGGGTGCCCAGCGCCTGGCGCAGCAGCGACAGCACGATGATGATGCGGGTGAACGCCGTCATCATCAGGAGCGCGGCCGGCAGGAAGGTGAGCGAGGTCAGCAGCAGCAGGGTCTGGACCGGCAGCGAGTACGACGTGCCGCCGCCCGGCGCCGGACTGCTCTGGAATGCCGGGATGCCGGGCTGGGCCGCCGCGATCAGCGGCAGGGCCAGTATGCCGGCCAACAAAAGGTGTTTAGCGCGCATTGCGTTTGTCGATCGTCTTCTTGAGCCAGTCCGAGAAATTGGTGGCCGGGATGCCGCCGTGGGCGGCCGCGGGAGTGAGTTCGCCTTCCTGGCGCGGCATGGTGTGCAGGGCGTTGACGCGGCCCGGCGCGGCGCCGACCACGATCCACTGGTCGCCGACTTCGACCACCATGATGCGTTCGCGTCCGCCCAGGTTCAGGGCGCCGACCACGCGCAGGTTGGCGTTGCCGCCACCCATCTTGGGGCCGTAGCGCTTCATCATCCAGGCCAGGCCGGCCAGCAGGCCGAGCACCAGCGTCAAGGCCATGATGGTCTTGAGCAGGCCGCCGGCGTCCGGGCGTCCGGCATCCGGGCGTCCGGCGCCGGGGCTGGCGCTGGACGGGGCAGGCATCGTGGACGGCGGCAGCGCCACCCGCGGCGCTTCGCTCAGCGGTGCGGTGGACGCCGGCGACACCGGCGCGGTGGCGACCGGCTGGGTGGTGTCGCCGGGACGGCGTGGCGTTACGGCATCCTCGTGGGCGGCCGGCGCCTGCGCCGGCGCGCTCGAGGCGCCGGCCATGCCGGCCGGCGGCGCCGGCGTCGAGGTGGTGTCGGTGTTCGCGGCTTGCTGGGCGCAGGCGACGAGGGGCGCGAACAGCAATGCCGCCGCGATGGACCGCAGGGTCGGCAGCTTCGCTGCCGACCCTGCGCCTGCGTATCCGGTGACAGGAGTGCGATCGAAAAACAGGGCAGGGGCGCGGCGCGGTGTCATTTATTCAGCTTGCGAATCCGTTCGGAGGGCGTGATGATATCAGTGAGCCGGATCCCGAACTTGTCATTCACGACCACCACCTCGCCCTGGGCGATCAGGCAGCCGTTGACCAGCACGTCCATCGGCTCGCCGGCCAGGCCGTCCAGTTCGACCACCGAGCCCTGCGCCAGTTGCAGCAGGTTCTTGATGGCGATCTTGGTGCGCCCCAGTTCCACCGTCAATTGCACCGGAATGTCGAGGATGAAGTCGATGTCGTTCGGCGTCTCGTTGCGCGCGCCCTTGTTCGAGAAATCCTTGAACACGGCGGCAGCCGCGGCCGGGGCGGCCGCCTGCTGCTGTTGCTGACGCTCGAGGGCGGCCGCTTCGGCCGCGGCCTGCTCGGCGATCGCCGCGCCCCAATCGTCGTCGATGTGGTCCTGGTCTTCCTGGTTGTCCGACATGGTGTTCTCCTGTATTGCTTCTGTATTGCCCCGGCCGGCGCCCTGCGCCCGGCCAGGCATATCGATTACTTGCTGAAGGTGTCGCTATTGGCGAGCAGCTTCTCGACCTTCAGCGCATATTGCCCGTTGTGCACGCCGTAACTGCAATCCATCACCGGCACGCCGTCGACCGTGGCCTGCAGCAGCTCCGGCACCGTAATCGGGATCACGTCGCCAATCTTCATGTTCAGGATCTCGTCGAAGTTCGCCTTGCCGTTGCCCAGCACCGCGACCAGCTCGACCTCGGCGACCTGGATCTGCTGCGTCAGCAGGCGCACCCAGCGCTTGTCGACTTCCAGCGCCTCGCCCTGGATGCTCGAGGTCAGCGCATCGCGGATCGGCTCGATCATCGAGTAGGGCATGCAGAAATGGATCTGGCCCGACACCGAGCCCAGCTCGACCGTGAAGGTGCAGGACACCACGACTTCGTTCGGGGTCGCGATGTTCGCGAACTGGGTGTTCATCTCGGAGCGGATGTACTCGAACTCGATCGGATACACCGGCTCCCACGACTTGCCGTAGGCCTCGAACACGATGTCGAGGATGCGCATGATGATGCGCTGCTCGGTCTGGGTAAAGTCGCGGCCCTCGACGCGGGTGTGGAAACGCCCGTCGCCGCCGAACAGATTGTCCACCAGCAGGAACACCAGGCCCGGATCGAACACCATCAGGGCGGTGCCGCGCAGCGGCTTCATGTGGATCAGGTTCAGGTTGGTCGGCACCACCAGGTTGCGAATGAACTCGCTGTACTTCGACACCCGCACCGAGCCGACCGAGACTTCGGCGCTGCGGCGCAGGAAGTTGAACAGGCCGACCCGCAGATACCTGGCGAAACGCTCGTTGATGATCTCGAGCGTCGGCATGCGGCCGCGCACGATGCGCTCCTGCGTTGCCAGGTTATAGGTGCGTACCCCCGAGGTGTCTTCAGGCGTCGCAATGTCGTCCTGATCGCCGTTGACCCCTTTTAAGAGGGCATCGACTTCTTCCTGTGAGAGGAAATTATCGGCCATGTCGTCGTGTTGTCTGGATGCTTACTGGATGATGAACGAAGTGAATAATACGTCGGACACTTCCTGTTCGTCGCCCTGTTTTTCGAACGGCTCGGTGACCGCCGCCTGGATTTCGGACGCCAATTGCCGCTTGCCTTCCACCGTATTGATGTCGGACGCCTTTTTGCTCGACAACAGGAGCAGCACGCGATTGCGCACCATCGCCATATTGTCCTTCACCATGGTCGCCTGTTCGGCACCCTGGACCTGTAGGGTGAACTGTACCTGCAAATACTGCTCGCCGTTCTCGGGCTGCAGGTTGACGGTGAAGGCCTCGATCGGCACGTATTCTGGCTTGGCCGCCGGGTCTTTCTTTTTCTTCTTCCTGGTTTCCTTGGTTGGGGCTTCTTCGCCATGGGCGGCCGAAGACTGACTGAAATACCAGCCGCCGCCGACGCCCGCGCCAAGCACGAGGATCGCGGCGACGATCATGATGATGAGCTTTTTCTTCGAGCCGGCCGGCGCCGCTGCAGCCGCGTCCGCTTTCGGATCAGCCTTCATTTTCGGATTCGCTTTCAAGTTTGGTCTTCAGTGCTGGTGGATGGGTACAACATTATGGCATTGTCGCCGAAAGATGCACTCGGGCAAGCCTAGAAAAGAGGGCGGAAGAGGCAGTAAATCCGGAATTGTTGCAGGCGCGCGATGACGGAATGAAAAAGGGATGACGTTCCGTGGTCGCGTTATTTCTTTTGCTACCCTTAAAACGTCGTTCCCGCGTAGGCGGGAACCCAAGGTTACATGCTCAGCGATGACGTTCGACGTAAGTTGCAGCACAAAGGACTTGGGTTCCCGCCTGCGCGGGAACGACATATTGAAGCTGCGGGCCGGAATTACGCGAACAGATCGACCATCCCGCGCTCGCCCAGGCCCACGGTGCGGGTACGCGGCGCCGCTTCGTTCACCGCGGCCTCGCCTTCGCCGCCAGTGCCGTTGCCGGCCAGGCTGCCATTGGCGTTTGCGCCGCCCGGCGCCTGGCGTTCGCAGTCCTGCTGCTGGCGTGCGCCGGCGTCGACCGTCGCGTTACCCAGGGCGATGCCGCTCTCGCTCATCATCTCGCGCAGGCGCGGCAGGGCGTTTTCCAGGGCCTGGCGCACTTCCAGCTGCTCGGCCGAGAAGGCCACGCTGGCCTGGTCATTGCTCACGTTGAGCACGATCTGGACCGGTCCCAGGTCGGGCGGGTTCAGGGTCAGGGTGGCGGCCTGCTCCTTGCCGACCATGTAGACGATGCGCTGGCTGACCTGGTTGTCCCAGGCCTGGCTGCCCATCCGGGCCGGGATGCGGTCGCCCGGCACGGCGGCCGGGTTGCCCACCGCATCCGCCATCCTGGCGGCCTGGGCCTGCAGCTGGGCCAGCGGAGCCGGGGCGTCCTCGATGCGCGTGGCGACCTGCTGCTGGCTTTCGCGCAGCTGGGTCTGGAACTGGGCGGCATCCTGCAGGCCTTCCGGCAGGGCGCCGGCCTGGGCCTGGGACGCGTTCGGGTCGCTTGGTGCGCGCTGCACGCCGGCGGCCAGCGAGACGCCTTTGCCGAGCTGGTCGGTGACGGCGGCGGCGCCGGCCGCGGCGTCAGCGCCCGTGCTGCCTGCCGCGCCGGTCATGCGCTCGAGCGCGCCTTCCAGCGCCGTCGATTGCAGGTCGCCGGCAGCGGCGGCGTCAGGCGACACGGCAGCGGCGTCGGCCGCCGCGGGCCGGGTCAGGCTGGCCATGAAGGCCAGCATGTCGGTGACCGGCGTCGTCGCCGCAGCGGCGGCCTCGGCCGCGCCTTCGGCCGCACCTTGCGCTGTCTCGGCTTCTTCCTTGCCCTCGGCCGACGCCGGTTTCGTGGTCTTCGCTTCGCCGTCGGGGCCGGCCGGCCTGGCGCCGGCCTTGTTTGCCTGCTCGCGCACCGGCTCGCGGTTGGCGGGCTTGTCGGCGGCTTTCGGCGTCGATTGCTGCTGCGCGGCCGGCTTCGGCTGCTGGGCAGCCGGGGTCTGGGGCTGGGGCTGCGGCGCCTGCTGGCGCGCCGCCAGTTCGCGCGACAGGGTGGCGCCGAAGGCGCCATTGCCGCGTGCGCTGTCGGCCAGCCGGTCCGGATTCGCGCCGCGTGGCGCGCCAGCACTGGCGCCGGTGGTCTGGAACAGGAGATTCGTGGTCTGCGTCGTCATGTTTCGCTCAGCGTTGTTGGTAGCGGGCGCCACGCGCCGCGTGGTCGTCCATCAGTTTCTGGTCGCGCTTGTTCTGTGCCTTGAGCGCCTCGCTCGCGGCGCGTTCGTTCAGCGTGCGATACGACAAGCGCTTGCGTTCGCTTTCCTGCAATGTCTTGCGCTCGGTCTCCGCCTTGAACCGGGCATGCTTCAACACGTCGCGCTGGCCATCCAGGGCATTGTCCAGCTTGCCGATAAAGGCAACGAAGTTGTGGTACGCAAACGGCGTGATCCCGGCGACCTGGGCCGCGTCCAGCTTGCGCGCATATTCGTCGCGGTAGCCGACCAGCATCTCCAGCTTCTGCTCGGCTTCCTCGACCAGTTTGTTGGCCGCGCCCAGGCGCCTGGCGGCGGCATCGGAATCCTTCTGCGCCAGGTCAATCAGTGTTTCGAGTGCGGATAATTGGGCCATGGTGCAGCGATTTTAACGCTGGACAATTCTTGCCAATCAGTCGAATAGCGAGGAAAGTTGGCCCAAGCTCTCGGGAAGCGTGGCGTTGTCGTGGATTTCCTGGCACAGGAATTCCTCGATGGCCGCATGCTTCGCGATCGCCTGGTCGAGCACCGGGTCGCTGCCGGCGGCATAGGCGCCGACATTGATCAGGTCGCGCGAGCGCTGGTAGCGTGAATACAATTGCTTCAGCTTGCGCGCCGCGAGTTGGTGTTCGTGGGTCGTGATCGAGTGCATCGCCCGCGAAATGGACTGTTCGATGTCGATCGCCGGATAATGCCCGGCCTCGGCCAGGTGGCGATCGAGCACGATGTGGCCGTCGAGAATGCCGCGCGCCGCATCGGCGATCGGATCCTGCTGGTCGTCGCCTTCGGACAGCACGGTATAGAAGGCCGTGATCGAGCCGCCGCCTTCCAGGCCGTTGCCGGCGCGCTCGACCAGCACCGGCAGCTTGGCGAATACCGATGGCGGGTAGCCCTTGGTGGCCGGCGGCTCGCCGATCGCCAGCGCGATCTCGCGCTGCGCCATCGCATAGCGGGTCAGCGAATCCATGATCAGCATCACGTTCTTGCCCTGGTCGCGGAAATGCTCGGCGATTGCCGTGGCGTAGGCCGCCCCCTGCAGGCGCAGCAGCGGCGGCGAGTCGGCCGGCGCCGCCACCACGGCCGAGCGGGCGCGGCCTTCGGGTCCCAGGATCTGGTCGATGAATTCCTTGACCTCGCGCCCACGTTCGCCGATGAGTCCGACCACGATGACGTCGGCTTCGGTATAGCGTGCGATCATCCCCAGCAGCACCGATTTGCCGACGCCGGTGCCGGCGAACAGGCCCAGGCGCTGGCCGCGGCCCACGGTCAGCATCGCATTGATGGCGCGCACGCCGACGTCGAGCGTGTCCTTGATCGGCGCGCGGTCGAGCGGATTGACCGGCCGCGCATTGAGCGGCCCCACCTCGGACGTGCCGAGCGGACCGAGGCCGTCGAGCGGACGGCCGGCGCCATCGACCACGCGGCCCAGCAGCTGCATGCCGACCGGCAGGTGGCGCGCGCGGTCTTGCGGACGCCGCCGTCCGTGCGGCACGGTGCCCGGCGGCGGCAGTACGCTCTCGACCGGGAAGACGCGCGAACCGGGCACCACGCCCTCGGTATCGCTTTGCGGCATCAGGAACAGGCGCTCGCCCTCGAAGCCGACCACTTCGGCCTCGATGAAGCCGCTGGCGGTGGGGATCGTGGCGGCGGCGCCGACCGCGAGGCGCAGGCCGACGCATTCCATCACCAGGCCGGCCACGCGCGTGACGCGGCCCGACACTTGCAGCGGATCGGCGAAGCCGACCAGGGTGTCGCAGTCGCGCAGATAGGATTTCCAGCGCCCGGTATGCGGGTCGCCGCCAGCGTCGCCGCGTTCGCGGGCAGGGGTGCGCTCGTCCATCAGTCGCCCAGCCACTCGACGTTGGCGGCCAGCGCGTGGGTCAGGCGGTTCCAGCGCGCCGCGGCTTGCGCATCGATCTGGTTAGTGGCGGTCTCGACCTTGCAGCCGCCGCGCCCGATGGACCCGTTCTCGACGATGCGCCAGCCGCCTTTGCTCAATTCTTCGGCCATGCCGTGGCGCACCAGTTCGGCGTCCAGCGGATGCAGGGTGAGCACGGCCGGCTGTTGCAGCACGGGCAGCTGGTCGATGGCGTCGCGCACTACCGACAGGATGAGTTCCGGGCGCACCTCGAAACCGGTGCGCACCATGCCGCGCGCCAGGCGCAGGGCGAGGTCGAGCAGGTCGCGCGCGATGGTCTCGTCGGCCTGGGCGATGGCGTCGCCGAAGCTGGCGGCCACCTGGCGCAGCTGCTCCAGTTCGGCCGCGGCTTCACGCTGGCCGGCCTCGGCGCCTTCGGCGTAACCCTGTGCGCGGCCCTCGGCATGGCCCTGGGCGCGGCCTTCGTCGAGTCCCTGCGCGAAACCTTCCTGGCGCGCCGCTTCGCGCATCGCTTCCAGTTCTTCGACGCTGGGCAGGCTGAATCCCGGCGGCAGGGCGGGCGTGGCGTCGGCAGGCGGCGCCGCCGCCTCGGCCTCGGCAGCGCGGCGTGCGAGCGTGCTGGGACGGTCGTCGCCGAACGACGCCATTTCCCAGCGCTGGTAGGCGCTCTGCTGTTCTTTCGGTATGGCCATCAGACGAACGAATCCTCACCCTTGCCGCCCAACACGATCTGGCCTTCGTCGGACAGACGACGCACAATCTGCAGGATCTGCTTTTGCTGCGATTCCACTTCGGACAGGCGCACCGGCCCCTTCGATTCCAGGTCTTCGCGCATCATTTCGCTGGCACGCTGCGACATATTCTTGAAGATCTTCTCGCGCAGATCCTGCGAGGCGCCTTTCAGCGCGATGATCAGCATCTCGGACTGCACTTCACGCAGCAGCAGCTGGATGCCGCGGTCGTCGATGTCGATGATGTTGTCGAACACGAACATCTCGTCCATGATCTTCTGCGCCATATCGTTGTCGTAGTTCTTGATATTGTCCATCACGGCTTGCTCTTGCTCGCCGCTCATGAAGTTCAGGATCTCGGCCGCGGTGCGCACGCCGCCCAGCGAGGACTTCTTGATGTGTTCGTTACCCGACAACAGCTTGGTCAGCACGTCGTTCAGCTCGCGCAGGGCGGCCGGCTGCACGCCGTCCAGGGTGGCGATGCGCAGCACGACGTCGTTGCGCAGGCGCTCGGTAAAGTTTGCCAGGATTTCGCACGCCTGGTCGCGCTCGAGGTGGACCAGGATGGTGGCGATGATCTGCGGGTGCTCGTTGCGGATCAGCTCGGCCACCGAGACCGAGTCCATCCACTTCAGGCTCTCGATGCCCGAGGCATCCTTGCCACCGAGAATGCGGTTCAGCAGGACGGCCGCCTTGTCGTCGCCCAGGGCCTTGGTCAGCACCTGGCGGATGTACTCGTCCGAATCGAGCCCGACGGTCGAGTGCAGATTGGTCTCTTCGACGAACTCTTCGAGCACCGTGACCACCTGGCCGTGCTGCACCGCCTTCATCTGCGCCATCGCCGCGCCCAGCTTGAGCACCTCGCGCGGGCCGAGGTACTTCATCACCTCGGCCGCTTCGGCCTCGCCCAGGGCCAGCATCAGGATCGCCGCCTTGTTCGTGCCTTCCTTGTCTTTATCACTCATTTGTACCCAACCATGCCTTGATGACGTTTGCGACGATGCGCGGATCTTCGTTTGCCAGGTCCTTCGCCAACTTCAGGTTCTCGCGGTAACCCATGTCGCGGCGAACCTTCTCTTCGTCCGCGAGGTCTTCCTCGTCCGCCGCGGCACCTTCGCCCAGTGCCTCGCCCGCGGCCAGTTCTTCCGCCTTCTGATCTTCCGGGATCGCGGTCGCTTCGTCGAACTTCTTGATCGCCGGACGCAGCAGCGGACGCAGGAAGCGGTAGTACAGGAAGGCGATCACGGCGAACACGAAAGCGTAGCGGGCCAGGTCCTTGAACAGCGGCATGTTCGCCGGGTCGCGCCACCAGTCCGGTTCTACCACCGGATCGGCCGGCTTGTCCACACCGTCGAACGGCGCGTTGGTCACATTCAGGGTGTCGCCGCGCGCCTGGTTGTACCCCATGGCCTGCTTGACCAGCTCGTTGATCTGGGCCACCTCGTTGGCCGCCAGCGGACGCACGGTGACCTTGCCGGTGGCCGGGTCGACGATGCGGCGGTAGTTGACCACCACGCCGACCGTCAGGCGCTTGATGCCGCCCATCGGCCGCTGCTCGTAGCGGATGGTCTTGTCCAGCTCGTAATTCATGGTGGCGTTCTTGGTGCTCGGGCCGGTGGCGGCAGGCGCTTCGGCCGGCGGCTCGCCGTCGATCGGCGCGGTGTTCACGCCCGGCGGCTGGTTCGACAGCGCGCCCGGGATGCCCGACGGGCCGGCGCCGGCGCCCAGCGTCTCCGAGGTCTGCTGGCTGCGGATGGCCTGCGGTTCCGGCGGCGAATTCGGCTTGTACATTTCGGCCGCGGTATCGACCTGGGCGAAGTCCACCTCGGCGGTCGCTTCGGCGCGGACATTGCCTTCGCCGACCAGCGGCTTGATGATCGATTCGACCTGCTTGATGATGTTCTGCTGGACCTGGTCGACGTACTTCAGCTGGGTGGCATCCAGCATCTTGTTGCCGGCGCCCTTGCCGGCCTGCTCGGACAGCAGGTTGCCGTTCTGGTCGACCACGGTCACGTTGCCGATGGTCAGTTCAGGCACGCTGGACGCGACCAGGTGCGAGATGGCGCTGACCTGGCCCGGATCCAGGGCGCGGCCCGGTTGCAGGTTGAGCAGCACCGAGGCGGTCGGCTTTTGCTGGTCGCGCACGAACACGGACGGCTTCGGCAGCGCCAGGTGGACGCGCGCGTTGCTCACCGAGCCCAGCGACTGGATCGAACGCGCCAGCTCGCCTTCGAGCGAGCGCTGGTAGTTGACCTGTTCCAGGAATTGCGACACGCCCAGCTTCTGGTTTTCCATCAGCTCGAAGCCGACGTTGCCGCCCTTCGGCAGGCCTTGCGCGGCCAGCTTCAGGCGCAGGTCGTGGATCTGCTCGGCCGGCACCAGGATCGCGCTGCCGCCTTCGGAAAACCTGTATTGCACCCCCATCTGGTCGAGCGATGCGGTGATCGCGCCACCGTCGCGGTCGCTGTAATTGGAGAACAGCACGCGGTACTCGGGCGCCTGGCTCCACATCCAGACCGCCAGCATCAGCGCCAGGATCAGCGCGATGCCGCCGCCGACGGCGACGCGCTTGCCCATGGTCGTCTGGAAAAACGACGGGGGCGCAGCCGGGGGCTGGCCCTGGGTGGTGTCGAGAAGGTCTTCCGCAGTTGCTGCCATGGTTGATGGATTCAGGTGAATGGATAGGGAACAGACAGCATTATGGAGCCCAGGGGCAACATTCAAATCCCGAAATAGGGGGCGTTTACCGCCCTAACTCACGGGTGAAACTGGCGCTTGCGCTGCTATTCTGCTTTCCTGAGTGCATTTGTGGATGATTCCACAAAGCAATAACATGCAGGAGGGTAACATGAGTATTGGCGGTATCGGCGGCATCGACAGTAGCCGCATCCAGGCCATGATGGAGCAGTTGAAGACGGCGGCCACCAAGCCGGAGTCGGCGGGGCCGGTCGCCCCTGGCGGGCTTGGCAGTGCCGGCGCGGTCGGCGGCAAGTCCGCGGTCAAGCTCGATTTCGCGGAAGCCTTGCACAACTCCCTGCAGGGCGTGAGCAATCGCTCGGCCGAGGCGCAGGCGCTCAGCCGGCGTTTCACCATGGGCGACGACACGGTGAGCCTGTCGGACACCATGGTCGCGATGCAGAAATCGAGCATTGCCTTCCAGGCGACGGTGCAGGTGCGCAACAAACTGGTGTCGGCATACCACGACATCATGAATATGCAGGTGTGATAGCGCCGGGCGCCCCTTCCCCCGAGCGCCGCGCAGGGAAGAACCCGGCCGGGCGCACCGGCGCTTTCAGTCAGGCCGGCGTCGCCAGTTTCAGTCCGATGATGCCGGCCGCGATCAGGCCGATGCAGGCGATGCGCGCCGGGTTGGCCGATTCGCCGAACAGGACGATGCCCACCAGGGCGGTGCCGACCGCGCCAATGCCGGTCCAGATCGCATAGGCCGTTCCCAGCGGCAGCGTCTTCATCGCCTGCGACAGCAGGACGAAGCTGATCGCCATCGCCACCACGGTGCCGACCGTGGGCCACGGGCGGGTGAACCCTTCCGTGTACTTCAAGCCGACGGCCCAGCACACTTCGAACAACCCTGCAAGAAACAATACCAACCACACCATGATGCTCTCCTCGAATGGATGCGGCAGACCTTGCCGCTGATGGAAACGCATCTTATGTGAATCAGGGTGATGGAAAAAGTCAGCAGCTGTCAGTATGATTGATAGATGGCTTTCGATCTCGACCACCTGCGCATCCTGCTCGCCGCCGTGGACCACGGCTCATTCTCGGCCGCCGCCCGCGCGCTCGGGCGCGTGCCCTCGGCCGTCAGCATGTCCATCGCCAACCTGGAGGCCGAGCTCGGCCTCGAGCTGTTCGACCGCGGCGGCCGCGAACCGCGTCCCACCGAACACGCGCTGGCGTTGCTGCCGCAGGCGCGCCTGCTGGTCGAGCAATTGCGGCTGCTGAACCAGCACGCGCTGTCGCTGAGCCAGGACCTCGAACCTTCGCTGACCCTGGTTCTGGTGCCCGAGCTGATGGCCGCCGCGCCCTGGCACGACGCGCTGCGTGCGCTCTCCGAGGCGTTTCCCTTACTGGAAGTGAACGTCTTGAGCGCCGCGCAAGCCGATGCCCTGGCGATGTTGCAGGATGGCCGCGCCGACCTGGCGCTGGTGTTCGAGCGCTACGGCATGGATCCGCGCGAAGGTTTCCAGGAAGTAGCCCGTGAAACCCTGGTGGCGGTGCTGGCGCCCGATCACCCGCTGCTGGCGCGTGTACCGGCCGGCGCGATCCGCGACCAGCACCTGCTGGGCGAGCGCCAGATCGTCATGGCCGGCCGCCACGCCGACCAGGTCGACAAGCGCATCGCCATGTCGCGCCTGCAGTGGAAGACCGACAATCCGGTCGCCGCACTGAGCCTGGTGACGGCGGGCCTGGGCTGGGCCTGGCTGCCCGCCGGCTTCGTGCTCACGCCGCTGGCGGATGGCCAGCTGGTGCACATTCCTTCCGCCAATTTCACCAACATCATGACGTTGTTCGTCGACGTGGTGTGGGCGAACAACCGTCCCCAGGGGCTGGCGGCGCGGCGCTTCGTGGCCCTGCTGAACGAGCGCCGCATGCATTCGTCCTGACGCCGCTGCGCGGCGACCTGTCCCGCGCGCCGCTCGAGCCGATTGCGGCCTCAGATCAGGCCGAGGGTCAGGGCCTTGAGGGTGGCGGCGGCGCGGGTGGTGCAATCGAGCTTGCCGAAGATGCTCTCGACGTGGGTGCGCACGGCGCTGGGGCTGAGGCGCATGGCGCGCGCGGCCGCCTTGTTGCTCTCCCCGAGGCTGATGCGCCGCAATACCTCGGTCTCGCGCGCCGACAGCGTGGCGCGCACCGGCGCGCCGGCTGCGGCGTTCGCACCCGCATCTGCTATTCCATTTCCCGGCGCGGCGCGAACGCCTGCCGCCGCGGCCAGCACGGCGTCCACCGTGGCGCGGTCGAAGCGGCCGCCCGTCACCTGGGCCGCGAGCAGGGCGCCGGCCGCCGCCGGCGCATGGGCGGCGCGCCATGGCCGCGGCGAGCGCAGCGCCACCCAGGCGGCGGCCGCGCCCAGCAGGCGCTGCGGCGCGCCGAGGGCGCCCGCGTCCAGGCTGCGAAAGTATCCGCTGCCGTCGAGCCGCTCGTAGACGTGCGACGCCAGTTGCGCGTCCGGTCCCAGGCCGTCGATGCGGCTGCCGGCGCGCGCGGTCCAGTAGGGCACCAGGCGCACCGCTTCCCAGTCGGCGGCGCTCAGTTTGCCGCTGCGCTCCCACACCGTGTTGGTCACCGCCGCGCGCCCGATCCCGTGCAGCAGGGCGGCGCGCGCCAGGCCGCGCTGCTGCGTCTCGGGCAGGCCCGCCAGTTGCGCCGCTTCCTGCGCCAGCAACGCGACGCGGCGCGAATAGCCGGCCAGCCAGGGCAGCTTGAGTTCGATCATGTCGGCCACCAGGGTGAGCGACGCCGATACCGGAAGAAAATCCGGCTGCGACGATGGCGCTTCGGCGGCCTCCAGCGCGTCGAGCCAGGCGCGCGCGTGCGGCGCCACGAGCGCCACCAGGCGCGCCGGATACTTGACGCCGCCCAGCTGCGCGATCATGTCCAGCGCGCGGTCGACACCATGCACGCGCGCCAGGATGTCGAGGTCTCCGCCCAGCGTCGCGTGATGCACCACGTCCGGCACGTCGGCGCCGCGCAGGTGCGACGGCAGGCCGCTGCCGTCGTCATGCTCCCACACGTGGCGCAAGCCGCGTTCGACCGCGGCCGGCAAGCCCATCATGGCGGCGATGTCGCCCGCCACTTCGCAGTGGACCTCGGCCAGCCCGGTGGTGTCGGAGAGGCGAGCCGCCTGCCGGGCATGGAGGGTGCGGCTCACCAGCGCGTGGCGCGCGCCGACGTCGTCGCCCAGCATCGCGGCGAAGCCGGCCGCGGTGGCGGTGCAGCCCGACCAGCGCAGCAGCGCCACCATGCGCGCATGCTCGCACGCCGCGGCGCCGGCGCCGGCCGCCGCGGCCACGCGCGCGGCCAGGCGCGCGGCGCGCGCCGAACCATCGAGCGGCTGGCCCATGCCCAGGTCGCCGACGATGGCGAGCAGTCCCATTGCCTGGGACAGGGTCGCGGTGTCGTGGCCGTGGAGAAGCGCCGCGGGAAACGACAGGGAAAGAGAAGATGCGCGCGCGGCCGTGTCCATCGATCTTCGTCGCTGAAATGCCCGCGCAGGGCCGGCCTCAGGCCAGGCCGGCGAGCTTCGCGTTGCGCTCGCGTTCGAGCTTGGTGATGTAGCGCTGCACGGCGGCCAGAGCGCCGCGCGAGATGTCGACGAACTGGCAGCCCAGGCGGCGGCTGGTCTTCTGGTTCAGGAGGGTGAGGTCGAGCGAGTTGCGGATCTCGAGCGAGGTCGCGATCGGACCGATCTCGGGCAGCTCGATGCGGCAGCCTTCGATCACGCGGCCGATGCTGGCGCCCAGCTGAAGCTTGTTGTCGAGCAGGGCGATGCCGCCGACGCTGATGTCGTGCAGCGGGAACACGCCCATGCCGCCGCCGGCGTCGATCGGCACCGGCACCAGCGCGCGCACCGGATTGCTGACCGGGGTCGGCATGCGGTAGTACTCGCGCCGCTGCAGGCGGATCAGGGTGGGCGGGATGTCGGCGCGCAGCGCGGGCTCGCCGCGCCAGGTGGTGGCGGCCAGGCCGTCGGCGCCGAACAGGATGCGGATCTTGTCGAGCGACGTCTCGCATTTCACGCGGCCGGCGGCCACGATGCGCTCGTTCTGGGCGCGGTCCACCGAGCGGTCCAGCACCACGGTGCCGCTGTCCTCGTCGACCGCCAGGATCGAGGTGACGCAGACGTCGGCCTCGCCCTTGATCAGCATGCGAATCAGCTGGTTCTTTTCTCCGATCTGGCGCAGCAGCGCCACGATCTCGCGGCGCGATGCTACTTCAAAGTCGTGCCAGTCTTCCAGTTCTGTTTCAATCATCGCTTGCATCTATCCTTGCCGCTGGTGCCAATGGGAGGTGGGGCGTCGGATCGGGCGCGGGAGGCAACAGATCATCGTGTTGTCGAGCCGACTCTATATGATATAGCCATGCCAACAGTTCTGCAATTGCCCGGTACAGGGCGGGAGGAATCTCGCGGTCGAGATCCACCTGCATCAGCAGCGACACCAGCTCTTTCGATTCGTGCACGAACACCCCGGCGTCCTGGGCGCGCCGGATGATCTGCTCGGCGACCAGTCCGGAGCCCTTGGCCACCACGGTCGGCGCGCGTTCTCCGGCGCCGTAGGCCAGCGCCACGGCATTCTGGCGCCGCTTGTCGCCCTGCTCACGCATGATCGTGATCCGGGTCTTCGGCCGCTCCGGCGCGCGCACGGGCGTCGAAGCCGGCCAGCGGCGTGCCCACCGCGTCGAGGGCGCCGGCCAGTGCCGGCATGTGCTCGCGCAGCAGGCCGGCGGTGGCTTCGTCGGCCGCCGCGAACTGCACCTGCAGGGCGCCGTTCACCATGCGCAGCTGCGCCTCGAGCTCGCCCAGCTGCGGAAAACGCAGGCGCAGGCGCGAGTGCCAGATCGCCTGTTCGCCGTCGCCGCTGCCGTCACCATCCTGATGGGCCTCGCGCTGCACGTCCCACTCCATCGGCTGGCCCGGCCACAGCTGGCCTTTCCATGACAGGTGCGATTGTTCGTGGGCCGCCAGCTGCATGCTGATGAACTGCGCAGTCGCGGGATCCTGCGCATTGGGGCGTGCCCCGCCCTGCGCAGCCTGCTGCTGCGGCTCGCCCGCCAGCTCGGACAGGGGCAGGGCGCCGCGCGCCCATTCGGCCACGTGCGATTCGTAGAACAGGCCGCTCTTGCCGAAGGCCTGCTGCAGGCCGGCCGCCAACGCCGCTGGATCCGCCCCGGGGCCGGGCGCCAGCGGAGCGCGGCCGACGATGGCGGACAGCTGGCTGTCGGCCTTCTGGGCTGCGGCCAGCACGCCGGCCAGGGCCTGGGCGGTGGGACTCAAGGTGGTGTTCTTCGCTTCGGCGCCGCCGGCGAAGGCTTGCGCGCCGAGTGCCGCGCTTGATGCCAGCAGGCCGGCGGCGCGGCCGATGGCGGCGCCTTCGCGGTACGACAGCGGCGCATGCGCGCCGTCGGCGTCCTCCTGCGGCGCGGGGCCGGCTTCGGCGAAGGCGGTGGTGGTGTGTGAACCGACCTGGAAGGTGGGACGCGGATGCAGGCCGACCAGGGTCAGCGGCACGTCGGCGCCGACCTGGGCGCCGGGAGGCAGCTGCATGCGGGCCTGGGTGTCGGCGAACCGGACGACGAACGTCCCATCGAGCAGCCGCGCCTGGATCGCGCCGTGGATGGTCTTGCCCAGCAGCGGCGCGATCTCGCGCGCGAACGCCTGCTGGCGCGGATCGACGGCCTGCTCGGCCGGCCGCGCCGGGGTGACGGGCGTGACGCTGCCGACGAGTTCACGCGGCAGCATCCAGCCCTCCCATCATCAGACGCCGTAGGCGCGCGCGACGCGGCGTTCGGTCGAGGCGCTCTTCATCAGCGTCGACAAGTGCGCCATCCATGGCGTGGTGAGGTCGCGGATCTGGCGGTCGAAGTCGAGCATGCGGCGGATCGCGTCGACCTTGCGCAGGCGTTCCTGGCCGCCCAGCGGCGCGCCGCCTTCATTCGCCTTCAACCGGTTCGCGTGGCGTGCGCATTCCTGCTCCAGTTCGGCCAGGCGGTCCCACTCGCTGGCGCTGGCCGCATCGAGCATGCGCTCGGTGATGCCGACCATGGTTTCGTAAGTGGTCACGACTTCCTGTCCGCTCATCGTCATCGTCGTCATCTCTCTCAGGCGCTCATCAGGGTGGGGGCTTGCTGGATCGCGGGCGGCATCGGCTCGGCCACGGCCTGCTGCTCGCCGATCTGGACCCAGGCTTCGCGCAGGTCGGCCATCAGGCCGTGCACTTCCTCGACGATCGTCGCGTCGTTCTTGATGTTCGCTTCCAGCAGGCGGCGGCTCATGTAATCGTACAGCGCGTCGAGGTTGGCGGCGATGTCGCCGCCGGCCTTCTTGTCGAGCGAGGCGCGCAGGCCGTTGTCGATGATCGTGATGGCCTTCGAAATCGCGGCGCCCTTGATGCCGATGTTCGACGACTTGATGCCGTTGATCGCGCTGAGCAGGGCGACGATCACGCCGTCGTACAGCATGACCACCAGTTTGTGCGGCGAGGCCGAGGCGACGCCGGTTTCCAGGCCGACCGTCGCATAGGCGCCCACGCCGCGTTTCTGGGTTCCAAACATGTAATTCTCCAGTGATGCTGAATTAACCCCGGTTGGCGGACAGGCTCGCCAACTGCTGGGTGAGGTAGTTAGAAGTCGACTGCATCGAGGACAGCATGGCGTCGAGTGCGACGAATTGCGCGCGATAGCGTTTTTCCATGCTTTCCAGGCGCATCTCGAAGCGTGCACGCTGCGCGGCGACCGATTTGATCGAGGCATCCAGGCCGTCGGTCTTGCTCTTGAGCAGACTGTCCTTGCCGATGAAGCCGGCCGCCAGGTTGGTCAGCTGGTAAGCGAAGCCTTGCGAGAAGGTGATGCTGCCGCGATCCCCGACCAGGCCGCCGGTGATCGAGACCTGGATGCCTTCGGCCGCCGAGCCGGCTGCGGCGGTCAGCGATTGACCGTTGCCGGTGGCGGCCACGCCGCCGATGGTGCCTTCGACGTCCTTGCCCTTGGTCGGCGTGGCGGCCCCGAAGATGCTGTCGACCGTGCTGCCGCTGATGCCGGCGATCTCAATGTTCGAGATGTCGCCATATTTGCTCGACGACAGCGTCAGGCGGCCGTCGTCACCGACCGCGGCCTCGACCGTGTCGCCGGCGCCGGCGAAGGTGGAGTTGCCGTTGATCGCCGAGCGGATCAGGGCCGCCAGGTCGTCGTTGCTGTAGGTGCCTGCCTGGAGCTTGATCTCCTGGCTCTTGCTTTCGGTGACCGGATCGGTCTGGTTCAGCGTCACGCGCCAGACGGTATTCGGGGCGATCGTGGTCGAGCCGCTGAGAGCGGCGCTGCTGACCAGGTTGCCCTGGGTCGCCAGGCTGGTGATGTTGATCGCGTAGGTGCCCGCCTTGGTGGCGGCGCTCGACTTGTCGAACTTGATCATGCTGTCGGTGGTCGAGCCCATGGCGGCGAACAGGCCGCCGAAGTCCGCCGCGTTTTCGCTGATCGCCTTGTTGAGTTTGGTGGAGTCGACCTTCAGGCTGCCGTCCTGCTGGAAGCCGATGCCGATCTGGCTCAGCGAATTGAGCTTGCCGCCGGAGCCTTCCATCACGGCGCTGATCTGGCGGCGCAATTGGCTCTGGATGGTGCGCACGCTGGCGTCGCCCTGCAGGATGGCGCCCTTGCCGCTGGTGGAGTTGAACGAGGTCAGGCCGCCGATCGTCTTGTTCAGGTCGTTATAAGCCTTGACGAAGTCGTTGACCGCGGTGGTGATCGACGCCGTGTCCTTGGACACCGTCAGCGTCGAGCTGCCGGTCGAGGTGACGTCCAGCGTCACGCCCTGGATCGCATCGGTGACCGTGGTGCTGTCGCTCTTGATCTCGATGCCGTTCATGTTCAGCCTGGTGCTCTGGGCGCCGGCCGTCTGGGTCAAGTTCTGCACGCCGGCCGGATCGTAGCCGAGCATCGCGGCAATGGCCGGATCCGCCGGGTTGCCGTCTTCGCCGCCGACGCTGATCTTCATCGTCGTCGCTTCACCGGTCTTGTTCGAGGTGAGCACCAGGTGATACGGCTTGGCGCTGCCGTCGGACACGATGGTGGCGGTCACGCCCATGTCGGCCTTGTTGATCGCATCGCGAATGCCCTGCAGCGACTGGTCGCCGGCGCCAAGCGTGACCGTCTTGCTGTTGATGGCCCCGTTGAGCGAAAAGCCCGATCCCATATGGGCGCCGACGCTGCCTGCGGCAAAGCCGGCGGCGGCCGGGTTGGTGCCGCCGACCACGATCTGGTTGCCGTCGTTCGAACGCAGGGTGACGCCGGCGGTCGCGGTCACGGTTGCACCGGTATTCACGGCAGTGTCGGCGTGTCCAATGCCGCCGTGGACGGTGCCGGTGACGGCTTCGGTCACGTCGATGGTCGAACCGTCGGAAGCGCTAAACTGCAACGTGCCGTCGGCGGCGCTGCCGGTGAAGGTGATGTTGGCGGCGGCCAGCGCATTGCGGGTGTTGGCGCCGGCCAGTACGGTGTCGAGGGCGGCGCCCGTCAGCGGCGTACTGCCCGGGGTCAGGTTGGCCAGCTGTACGCCGCCCACCGACAGGGTGTAGCTGGAGCCCGCATCGACGCTGACCTCGCCAAAATTCTCGAACAGGCCGGCAGCGGTGCTGGTGACGCCGGCGGTGGCGACCACGCCGGTCTTGTCGGATTGCGCATTGATGGCTTCCGCCAGCGCGCGGGCGCTGCGCGTGGTTGGGCCGGTGCCGATGGAAACGCCG
This sequence comes from Massilia sp. UYP11, assembly GCF_050434805.1. NCBI lineage: Bacteria > Pseudomonadati > Pseudomonadota > Betaproteobacteria > Burkholderiales > Oxalobacteraceae > Massilia > Massilia sp. UYP11. The sequence continues at coordinate 25,083 of NZ_JBNDJE010000016.1, read as the reverse complement.
TTCAGGTTCAGCGAACCGTTGGCGATGCCGCTTGCCGCCGCCGCCAGCCCCAGCGCGTTACCGGCGGCGCCGAAGGTGCCGCCGGTAACGGTGCCAAACTGGAAGGTGAGGGTGGTCGGGGCGCCGGCGCCGATGGTCGACGTCGTGCTGGCGTAGCCGTTCGTCTTCAGGCTCTGGGCCTGCGCCAGCTGGGTCACGTTGATCTTGTACTTGCCCGGCACAGCGCCTGCGCCGGCGGTCCCGCTCAAGACGTCCTTGTTGCTGGTGGCGGCGCCGAGGCCCTGGAACGTGGCAGACGTGTTGAGCTTCGTCAGCGCACCCTGGAAGGTGCCGACCGCGGCGCTGACTTGGGCGAGGGCGGCCGCACGAGCCTGGAACGCCGCGGTCTTCTTGTCATAATTGGCAAGCGGCGCGGCCTCAGCCTGCATCAGTTGGCTGACGATGCTGTTGATGTCGAGTGAGGTTGAACTAACGGCCACTTGTTTCTCCCGTGAAAGCAATATCGTAAGTGATTATCGACAGAAACAAACCGGACTTAAGAGCGGTAAAGGTCGCTTTATTTTGATTTTGCGAAATAGCCATATGCCGGCGCCGTGCTTGCACATGAAAAAAGCGCCACATTCTCGCGAATGTGGCGCTTTCTGATACGGAAGTTCAGGCGGTTTGCCGGATCAGCAATCCCTGCATCTTGTCGATCGACCTGGCCATTTCCAGGGCTTCCTCGGTAGGGATCTGGCGAACCACCTCCTTGGTGCTCTGGTCGATGATCTTGACGACGACCTCCTTGCTGCCCTCGTCGATCTCGAATTCCAGGCTCTGGGCCGAAGGCGGCATGGCCTCGTTGAGTTTCTTCACGGCTGCCGACACCGCGTCCCTTCCCGATACGGTGCCCGATATGGTGACCGGTACGGAGGCTGGCGCATCCGTGGCCGGCTGGCGGTCCGCAGGCGCAGGCTGCCCGGCCACCGCAACCGGACGGTCGTCCAGTTTCGTTGCGGGCGACGAACCCAATGATTGGATGTGCATGTCGATTCCCCTAGTAAAAATTCCCCGGCTGAATTTCTCCAGCCGAGGAACCGCTTACTTCGCGTTGTCGTTACCGCTCGTTAGCGATTAGCCACGCAGCAGCGACAGGACGCCGTTCGGCAGCGAGTTGGCCTGGGCCAGCATCGAGGTGCCGGCCTGCTGCAGGATCTGGCCGCGGGTCATCTTCGCGGTTTCGGCTGCGAAGTCGGTATCGACGATGCGGCTGCGCGATGCCGACAGGTTCTCGGTCGACGACGACAGGTTCGAGATCGCCGATTCGAAGCGCGACTGCAGTGCGCCGTATTCTGCGCGCTGGCTGTTCACGGCGGACAGTGCGGCATCGGCGGTCTTGATGGCGGCCTGTGCGCCTTCGAAGGTGCTGATGTCGAGGTCGGCCACCGCCTTCAGCGCCGAATTGCCGCCCAGGCCCATGGTGGTGGTCGCGTCGACCACCGAGAAGCTCTTGTCCGAGTCCATGGTGATCTTGCCCATCGCGGTAGCGCCATTGGCGCCGTTCGTTTCAGCTTGAGCGCTCAGCGCGCCGGCGGTGGTGTAGGTCGCCAGCATGGCGTCGCCCGCAGCGGCGCCGGTCGAGGTGTTCTTCAGCTTGACGTCGTTGCCGTCGGCGTGGCTCAGCTTGATGCCGCCGTTGGTTGAGTCATACGATGCGGTGACGCCGGTCTTTGCCGACTGGGCATTGAAGGCGCTGATCGCACCGGCATGGCCGTTGGCGTCGTTGGTGCCCACCGAGAACGAGATCGTCACCGCAGTGGCGTTATCCGACTGCATCGTGAACGTGTACGACTCGTTCGCCAGCAGTTCCAGGTTGGCGTCGGTCTTGGCGGTGGCGGTCACGCCGGTATCGCCGCTGACGGTGTTGATCTTGTCAACGGTGGCCTTGGCGGTATCCCCGGCGCCGACGTTGATGGCCTTCGAACCTTGCGAGCCGTTGATGGTCACGGTGCCGGCCACCACGCCGTTGGCCGAGCTGGCGTTAGTGGCCTTGGCTGCGACGTCGGTGCTGTTGTTGCCGTAGGTCGAGGTGGTGAAGTTCGAGCCGGTCATCGAGATCAGCTGGCCTGCGTTGGCGCCGACCTGGAAGTTCGCGGTGCCCATCGAACCGTCCATCAGCTTCTGGCCGTTGAATTCGGTGGTGTTCGAGATGCGGTTCAGTTCCGAGGTCAGTTGGGTAACTTCGGTTTGCAGGGCCTTGCGGTCGCTGGACGAGTTCGACGAGTTCGACGACTGCACTGCCAGCTCACGGATACGCTGCAGGATGTCGCCCGAGCTCGACAGGGCGCCTTCGGCGGTTTGCGCCATCGATACGGCATCGTTGGCGTTGCGGGTGGCTTGCGTCATGCCCTTGATCTGCGACTGCATGCGGTCGGAGATCGCGAGACCGGCGGCGTCATCCTTGGCGCTGTTGATGCGCAGGCCCGACGACAGGCGCTGGATCGAGGTGTTCAGCTGCGACTGCGAGGTAGCCAGGTTGCGCTGCGAGTTGAGGGATGCGACGTTGGTGTTGATTACGGATGCCATGGTGTCTACTCCAGAGACGTGGTCTTTCAGGGTGCAGCGACCTTGCTGCTGTGTACTTTGGTCCGTCGCGCTGTTCCGTGACGTTCAAACCGCTGTTATTGCTGGTAACGGTGCCCTATGGAAAAAGTTTAGGGCCGCCTGTCGAAAAAGATGGCCTGTAGCAGGAGTGCGGCCAACGACCGCGCCCCTTAGCGGCAGGCAAAAAGAGAACTTGAGGGTAAAAATAAATTTATTTATAGGGTTCATCGCGCTCGCCGAACCGGCGGAATCGACACCGGAGCGGCCTTGCCGCCCGGGCAGCGCCATCGGTCCGGCTCAGGTCTTGAGCAATGTGTACAACTTGCCCAGCTCCGCCCAGCCGCTGTCGTGCAGTGAGTTGTTGACGCGCGTGGTGTACCCGGGCACATGCTGGAAGCGCCGGCAGTGCAGTTGTACGGTCGAGACCATGGTGGCGAGCGGCGGCACGTCGCCCTCGGTATTGCATTGCACCGCGAGGATCAGGCGCAACAGGCCGAAGCGCGCCATCAACTGCACATAGCTGTGATAGGGGGTAGCCCCATTGAACGGGAACAGCTCGGAGAACACCTCGTTTACCAGGTAATGCTCGAGCAGCCACGGGGCGGCCGCCAGGGCCGCGTCGAGGCGCCCCAGGCCGCGCCGGTAGGCGCCGACCAGCCGCTCGGCGCTGACCTGGCCCTGGGCGTCGGCGCCGAACCTGGCGGCGACCTGGCGCATCAGCGCCTGCTCGTGCGGTGACGTGGATTCGAAACCCTTGGTGGCCCACAAGGTGGCGAACACCATGGCCTGGGCATCATGGTCGGGCTGGATCAGGTCGAGCGTCGCGACCAGCCCGCCGTCCTCGACCAGGCGCACGAAGTCGCCGATCATGGCGGGAATGGTCTGTTGCTCGCCACGTTCGCACACCCCGCTCAGCATGTCGCAGAACGCCCCCAGCAGCGCCAGGCGCTGCCACAGGGTCAGCTCGCGGGTACGCAACAGGTTCAGGCAAAAGATGCGGATCTCGGCCATGAGCGCCGGGGGCACGCCGCAACGTGGCCCGACGCCGAGCACGGCCGACTGGCGGACATGGATCGGGGCCTCGACGAAATCGAAGGCGTCTTCGGCAAGCAGGGCCAGGCGCGCCGCTTCGGGGCAGGAAAGCGTGATCGCCTGCTCGACCTGGCCGTCCACGCTGCGGCTGGTGCGCGGGTATTCGTGGCAGACTTCGGGCAGGTAGGATGCGCCGAGGTGGGCCTGTACCGAGCAGATGCCGTCGTGGAGCGCTGGGCATTGCTCCTGCTCGCCGACCGTCCTGATCGCCCCATAGGCGCGATCGCCCATCCCTTCCAGGCGCGTCATATTGGCCATCATGCGATCGAGCGCCGGGACCGATTCCTTGCGGTAGGCCTTGTAGGTTTTCTTGTCGACATGCACCGTCCAGCCGGAACAGCAGGTGTCCTCGCAACTGGCGCCGATGCAGCGAAACCGCTCGACGAAGCGAGGCTTGAGCGCGGTCAGGGTCTGGGTGCGATGCAGGATGGGCATGGACTGGCTGCTCGAAAGATTGGAAAGTTGCAGCGCAGTATAAATTCGGCAGGGCCAGGTTCAATCCGCGATCACCACCCGATTCTTCCCGCTATTCTTGGCTTGGTACATCGCCTTGTCGGCGCGCGCCATCAGCGAAGCCTGGTCTTCGTTGGGCGCCCGGAGCGCCACCCCGCACGAGAAAGTGATGAGCATCTTCTCGTTATCGTGCAAGAAGAAATGCCGGGTCAGCTCGCGCTGCACCCGCACCATGGCCGCCGCCGCCGCGTCGACCGTGGTCTCCGGCAGCAGGATCAGGAATTCCTCGCCGCCGAAACGGGCGATCACGTCCATCGAGCGCAGGGTCTCGCGCACCACCTTCACCAGGTGCCTGAGCGCGCCGTCGCCCGCCACATGGCCATAGGTGTCATTGAGCCGCTTGAAGTTATCGAGGTCGAGCAGGGCCACGCACAGCGGCGTCTTTCGGCGGTCGGCGCGCGCGCTCTCGCGTTCGAACACGTCGTCCAGGCCGCGGCGGTTCAGGCTGCCGGTCAGCTGGTCTTCGCGCACCAGCTCGCTCATATGCTGCAGCTCGGCTTCCAGCTCGCGGATGCGCTGCTCGGCTTCCTGCACCTCTTGATGCGCGCCGACCATGCGGTCACGCGACGCCAGCGCCTCGTCCTGGGCGTTGCGCATCTCGCGCAGCACTTCGTCGAGCACGCCGTTGATCTGGTTCACGTCCGTGGCCTTGCCGATGCGTTCCGAGAAGCCGCCCAGCCTGGCATGGTAGTCGCTCGTGGACGCGGCGGCCGAGCCGAGGCGATCGATGAAGGTCATCATCATGTTCTTCATCGCGCCGCGCACACCGTCGATGCCATGCTTGAGATGGCCCTGCCTGATGATCACGTCCTTCAGGCCTCGGGTGGCGTCTTCGAGCGCGCGCGTGTCGAGCGGGCCCTTGATCAGTTCCTGCACCACCAGCACCTGGCCGTGCATGTAGTTGTCGTCGTCGAGCAGGCCTTCGATATTGTCGAGCAGCAGGCGGAACAGGCGCAACAGCAGTTCCTGCCGTTCGGCGCCGTCGTCCTTGCGTAGTTCGATCTGGAAGCACAATTGCTTCAGGCGCGCCGCGATGTGCTGCAGCTCGGATTCGCCGACGGCGGTCTTGACCGCCGCGCCGAGCGCTTCGGCCTCGGCCGACAGTTCGGCGTCGCCGCTGAGCAGCGAGGCGCAGGCGAAGGACAGGGTGCGCGCCAGCATCTCGCGCAGCAGGACCGTGTCCGGTTCCTCGTCGCCCAGGGCCATCACCGGCGTGTTGCGGCGCAGGTGGCGCTCGAGTATCTGCCCCAGCGCCTGGGTGTAGCCGCCCCAGTCTTCCAGCTTGACCGCGCGCGCCATGCGGCGGCCATGCTCGGAAAGCTCGCCCGGCGTCTCGGCCATGCGCCGTGCGAAGCCGGCCAGCACCTCGACCGCGCCCGCATCCGGCGCCGGTGCGGGCGGCGCCGGTGGAGTGCCGGCGATCTCGTCATAGATGGCGCGGTAGTTGTCCGGCGTCGGCGCGAGGCGGCGCGCGGCGAGGCGGCGGAAGGCCTCGCGTGCGGTTTCAGCAGGATTCACAGCAGAACCGGCAGCAGAACCCGCAGCAGGGGTGGCTGGCTGGTTGACGGCGGGCGCGGCAGGAGTAGGCGGGATGGACATGGATGGCTGCGCAGTGACGAATGTGCGGGATTGGCCACATGATAATCAGCTTCTTTGCCGAGCATCAATTAAAAAACGGTAACACAGCCCTTGCGCGTGCCGGTGGCCGCCGTGGCGCAACGGAATGTGAGATTTAGAACCTATCCCGGTAGGTGGGAGGAAGTTCATGCCGATGCATGGCAGGCGTGAGCAAGGCGCGAGGAGGCCGCATGGCGAGCCATGCAACGACGAGCAACGCAGCGCACGCTTGCCAGGCGCGGCAGGAACGACTCTCACCTACCGGGATAGGTTCTTTAGTCGACCAAACCGTTACGGATGGCGTAGGTCGTCAGCTCGGCGCTGGTCTTGAGTTTCATTTTGACCAACAAGCGGGCGCGGTATTCGCTGACGGTCTTGACCGACAGCGACAGCTCGCGCGCGATCTCGCTGACCGTCATGCCGGAGGCGATCATGGTCAGGGTCTGGTACTCGCGGTCGGACAGGCCTTCGTGCACCGGCGCTTCGTGGTCCGCGCCGATCGAGCTGGCCAGGGTCTGGGCCAGCGCCGCGCTCACGTATTTCTGGCCGCCCGCCACCTGGCGGATGGCCGTCACCAGTTCGCGCGGCGCGCTCTGCTTGGTCAGGTAGCCGGACGCGCCGGCCTTCAGCGCGCGGATCGCGTACTGGTCTTCGCGGTGCATCGACAGCATCAGCACCGCCAGTTCGGGCTTGTCCTTCTTGATCTGCTTTAATACGTCGATGCCGTTGCGGTCGGGCAGCGAGATATCGAGCAGCATCACATTGGCTTTGGACTTGCCCACCAGCCGGGCGGCGTCGACGCCATTTTCAGCTTCGCCGGCGACGTTGATGTCGCGCTGTTCGGCCAGGATCTGCTTCAGGCCCTCGCGTACGATGGCATGGTCGTCGGCGATGAAAACGCGGATATGTACTTTTTCGGTCATTCTTGTTCTTGCGCCGCTTCGCGGGCCGCCGCCTGCTGCGCGGAGGTCCTGGATGCCAGCCTGGTCTTGATGGTCACCATCGTGCCACCTCCGGGCGCGGACGACAAGGCCAGCGTGCCTCCGAGTGCGCTGGCGCGCTCGCTCATGCCGCGCAGGCCGAACGATTGCGGCTTGAGGCGGTCGGCCGGCTGGATGCCGCGGCCGTTGTCGCAGATCGACAGGGTGAGCAGGTTGCGCTGGCGCCGCAGCGACACCGTGACCCGTGTCGCGCCGGCATGCTTGGCGATATTCGTGAGCGCTTCCTGGAAGATGCGAAACAGCGCGCTCGCGTGGTCGGGCGCGAGCTCCAGGTCTTTGTCCGGACAGCGCATGATGACGGCGGTCCCCATCTGCTTTTCGAACTCGCGCGCCTGCCATTCCAGTGCGGCGACGATGCCGAGGTCGAGCGTGCTCGGGCGCAGGTCGAGCGAAATGCGGTGCACCGCCTCGATCGTGCGGTCGACCAGGCCGTCGACGTAGTTCGCCTTGTCGGTCAGTTCCGGCTGGTCGGGCGGCAGGCGCGCCGACAGCATGGCCAGCGCCATCTTGATCGCGGTGAGGTTGCCGCCCAGGTCGTCGTGGATCTCGCGCGCGATGCGGGTGCGCTCGTCTTCCTTGGCCTGCTCGATATGCGCGGTCAGCTCGGCCAGGCGCTCGCGCGAACGGTGCGATTCTTCCTGCTCCTGCTTGCTTGCCGTGATATTGGTCATGATGCCGTCCCACTGAACCGCGCCGTCCTCGCGGGGGTGCGGAGTGGCGCGCAGGTTGATCCACTTGACGTCGTTCCAGACCGGGATGCGGATCCGTCCCTCCCAGTTCCAGGCCGCCAGGGCGGTGGCCGACGCCTGCATCGCCTCGTGGTAGGCGCGGCGGTCTTCCGGCAGGATCAGGCGTTCGAACAAGGCCGGATCGTCCTGCAGCTCGCCGGGCGCGATGCCGAGCAGCGCGCTGCAGCCTTCGTTCAGGCAGGCGAAGCTGGTGCTGCCGTCGGGGTGCAGGACGAACCGGTAGACCAGGCCGGACGAGGGTGGGTGTTCGGTGTGGAAAGAGGAGGGCAGGCTCATTGTTTTGTCTCGTTGCTTCTTTTTTTTCGCGCACTGCTTTTGGGCACGTCGAAAAACCTGCTGCGCGTTGCAGATTCGGTCGGGCCGCGTAGGTCTGCGATGCTCGCTGTACTCGAGTACAGCTGCGCTTCTCGACCGAATCTGCTGCCGCTCGCGACGGTTTTTCGAGGTGCCCTTCTGGCTTGTCTGCATCATACGATAAAAGCACGCGAATCCCGGCGCAGGCAATGCCAAGTCTCGTTACAATAAGGTCATGAATAAGGCATTTGTCAAAGAGTCGGACAACGAGGACGACGAAGAAGCATTGGCGCTGGCGCAGGCGATTCCCGCCGGCGCCAAGAACTACATCACCCCGGCCGGCTACCAGCGCATCAAGGACGAGCTGCTGCAGCTGATCGACGTCGACCGGCCCGAGGTGGTGCGCATCGTTCACTGGGCCGCCTCGAACGGCGACCGCTCCGAGAACGGCGACTACATCTACGGCAAGCGCCGCCTGCGCGAGATCGACCGCCGCATCCGCTTTCTCACCAAGCGCATGGATTCGGCCTTCGTCGTTGACCCGACTGTCCATTACGGTAACGACCAGGTCTTTTTCGGCGCAACGGTGAGCTACATCAACAAGGCCGGCGATGAACACACCGTCACCATCGTCGGCGTGGACGAGCTCGATCCTTTGAAGGGCAAGATCAGCTGGGTGTCGCCAGTGGCGCGCGCACTCACCAAGTGCCGCGAGGGCGACGTGGTGCCGTTGCAGACGCCGCTCGGCATGGACGAACTGGAGATTTTGTCGGTCGATTATCCCGAACCCGTGGCCGACTGAGGCCCTGGTTCGCTGCTAAGATGCGGTCATGAATCGACCTCTACAATCCGCGCCCGATGTGGACGCCCTGGCCGCGCTGCGCGCCGCCACTTCTGCACGCCACGAGCGCCTCGACGGCGGCTTGCCCCTGTCCGGCCCCGCTCCCGATCTGCATGACTATGCCACGCACCTCACGATGGTGCGCGACTGGCTGGCGCCGCTGCAGGTCTGGCTCGATGGTTTCGGCGATGGTCCGCAACAGGCGTTGCCGGCGGTGGGGCGGCTGGAGCTGATCGATGCCGATCTGGACGAGCCCGGCATGCCGCCGGTGCGTGCGCCGTCCGGCCCGCATGCCTGGCCACGCGATGCCAGCGCCGCCTACCGCTGGGGCGTGGCGTACGTGGTCGAGGGCTCGCAGCTGGGCGGGAAGGTGTTGTACGGGAAGCTCTCGGAGCGGCTCGCCCCGCATCCGCTGCGTTACCTGCGCGGGGCCGACGAAGGCCCGGGGCCGCGCTGGCGCGCATTCATGCTGGCGTTGAAGCAGCACGTGAAGTCGCCGGACGAGATTGCCGACGCGTGCGCGGGTGCGTGCGCGGCTTTCGACAGTATTCTCAGGCTATCGAAGTTGCCGGCATAGGGTGGACAACGCAGGGTGGACGATATTGGCGCGGCCGCCAGTCACGACCGCTCCCGCTCCACCCGGTTCACTCCCGCCACCCTGCGCAGATTGCGAATCAGCTGCGCCAGATGCACCCGATCCTTGATCTGGATCGTGAAGCGCAGCTGCGTCATGCTGTGCTCGTCATCCTCGTCCATGCCCACATAGGTGATGTTGGCGTCCGACTCGCCGATTTCGGCGGCCACGCGGGCGAGAATGCCTTTTTCGTTGTTGATCAACAGGCGGATGCGGCAGTCGAAGCGGCGGTTGAGTTCGTCGCCCCATTGCACCGCGATCCAGCGATCCGGCTCCTTGGCGCGGATGCGCTTGGCCGGCAGGCAGTCGCAGGTGTGCACCACCAGCGCCTGGTCGCGCCGCAGCTGGCCGGTGATCTGGTCGCCCGGGATCGGCAGGCAGCAGGCCGCCAACTGCACCGCCACGCCTTCGCTGCCGTAGATCGTGACCGGCGCGATCTCGCTGGCCGGCAGGGGCTTACTCGACGGCAGCAGTTCGGGGTCGCCTTCCATCAGCCCGAAGATGTGGCGCGCCACCAGGGCCGGCATGCGCTTGCCGATGCCGATGTCGGCATACATCTCTTCCATCGACTTGGCCGAGGTCTCGGCCAGCAGGCGCTCGATGACGGCGTCCGGCAGGTCCGGCTTGATATTGCGCACCGCGAGCGCCTGGGCCAGCAATTCCTGGCCCAGCTCGACCGATTCGTTGACGTCGATCAGGCGCAGGTGGTGACGGATCGCCGAGCGCGCCTTGCCGGTGCGAACGAAGGTGAGCCAGGTCGGGCTCGGACGCGATTCCGGGTCGGTGATGATCTCGACGATGTCGCCGTTGTGCAGCTCGGTGCGCAGCGGCTGGTCTTCGTTGTTGATCTTGACGCCCACCGTGTGGTCGCCGATGCCGGTGTGGATCGAGTAGGCGAAATCCAGCGCCGTGGCGCCGCGCGGCAGGGCGATGATCTTCGACTTGGGCGTGAAGACATAGACCGAATCCGGGAACAGGTCGACTTTCACGTGTTCGAGGAACTCGGCCGAGTCGCCGGTCTGCTGCTGGATGTCGAGCAGCGACTGCAGCCAGGCATGGGTGCGGTGCTGCAGGTCGGTGATGTTGGAGTCGCCCGTCTTGTACAGCCAGTGCGCCGCCACGCCGCTCTCGGCGGTGCGGTGCATCTCTTGCGTGCGGATCTGGAATTCGACCGGGGTGCCGTAGGGGCCGATCAGGGTGGTGTGCAGGGACTGGTAGCCGTTGATCTTGCCGATCGCGATGTAGTCCTTGAACTTGCCGGGCATCGGCTTGTACAGCGCGTGCAGGGTGCCGAGCGCCACGTAACAGTTGGGCACGCTGTCGACGACGACGCGGAAGCCATACACGTCCAGCACTTGCGAGAACGACAGGTGCTTGTTGCGCATCTTTTTATAGATGCCGTACAGCGTCTTTTCGCGGCCGTCGACTTCGAACTGCAGACCGCTCGAGGCCAGCTGGTTCTTGACCGACTCGAGGATCTTCTTGACCACCTCACGGCGGTTGCCGCGCGCGGCCTTGATCGCCTTCGACAGCGTCTGGTAGCGCAGCGGGTACAGGTGCGAGAACGAGAGGTCTTGCAGTTCGCGGTAGATATTGTTCAGGCCGAGGCGGTGGGCGATCGGCACGTACACTTCCATCGTCTCGCCGGCGATGCGGCGCTTCTTGGCCGGCACCATGACGCCCAGGGTGCGCATATTGTGCAGGCGGTCGGCCAGCTTGATCAGGATCACGCGCACGTCGGATGCCATCGCCAGCAGCATCTTGCGGAAGTTTTCCGCCTGCGCTTCGAGCTGGCTCTGGAACTCGATCTTCTCGAGCTTGGACAGGCCATCGACGAGGTTGGCGACCTGGGCGCCGAAGCGCTCGATCAGCTCGTCTTTCTTGACGTCCTGGTCTTCAATCACGTCGTGCAGCAGGGCAGCCATGATGGCTTGCGCATCGAGCTTCCACTCGGCGCAGATCTCGGCGACGGCGATCGGATGGGAAATATAGGGTTCGCCCGACTTGCGCACCTGGCCCAGGTGCATCTCGTCGGAGAAGCGGTAGGCTTCCTTGACTTTCTTGAGTTCGGCCGGCGTGAGGTACTCGGACAGCATCGAGATCAGCTGCGTGACCGATGCCACGCCGGGAGCGACGGGCTCGAGGTAATCGGGCGGACGATTGTCGGCGCGCCGCTCGCGTGGAGCAGCAGGGTTGCGTGAATTGGTCGAATCCGGAGACAGGTTCATTACGTTAATCGTCAAGCCGTAGTAGGTACAGAATAACAGAAGACGGGATGACGCTAATCCAGGCAACCCCGAAGGGAATTACATCGGTACTTTTTTCAGCATTTCCACGCCGACTTTGCCGGCGGCGATTTCGCGCAGGGCGATGACGGTCGGCTTATCCTTGGCTTCGACCTTCGGGGTGTGGCCTTGCAGCAACTGACGAGCACGGTAGGTAGCGGCCAGGGTCAGCTGGAACCGGTTCGGGATGTTCTTGAGGCAGTCTTCGATGGTAATGCGGGCCATGTGTGTGCTCCTGATGTGCAAAAATTCGTTTCAAAACGCGGGAATGACAACGCTAGAGCGCGCCAATGGTACAACGCACCAACGGTGAAAAGCACGCCAGATTGGCGCGCCGATCAGGTTTGATGCGCGTGGATTCCCAGTTGGGCAAACAGCGTAGCGCTACGGGCGGCCTGTTGGGCAAACCGGCAACGTGTCGCTTTGATAATCGCCTGCAGTTCGGCCAGGGCGACGTTAAACTCTTCGTTGATGATAGCATATTCGAACTCCGGAGCGTGAGCCATCTCGCCGCCGGCCGCCAGCAGGCGGCGCGTGATGATGTGCGGCTCGTCGGTGCCCCGCTTGTGCAGGCGTTCTTCCAGCGCCTCGATCGACGGCGGCAGAATGAAAATGCCGGCCGCGTCCGGGAATAATTTCTTCACCTGGCGCGCACCCTGCCAGTCGATCTCAAGCAGGATGTCGGTGCCGTTCTTCATTTCCTGTTCGACGGTCAGGCGGCTCGTGCCATAGTAATTGCCGTGCACCTCGGCCCATTCCAGGAATTCGCCGCGCTCGGCGCGGGTGACGAAATCCTCGGCGCTGGTGAAGTGGTAATGCTCGCCATCCTGTTCGCCCGGACGCGGCGGGCGGGTCGTGGTCGAGATCGACAGCTTGATGCCGGGTTCCTGCGCCAGCAGGGCGTTGACCAGGCTCGACTTGCCGGCGCCGGACGGGGCGGCGACGATGAACAGGCTGCCGGAGAAGGCGTGTGGGAGCATGGTGGTTCCTTTGTTAATACGTTTCGTCGCGAGTGCGCGCCGCGATAATGATGACAATCACGCTAGCATAAATACGTCGTTCCCGCGTAGGCGGGAACCTAAGTTGCCAGCGCTATCGAGACGCTGAACAACTTGGGTTCCCGCCTTCGCGGGAACGACGTTTTGGGGCTAACAAAAAAATAAATCCACGGGCTGAACAACGTCAGCCGGATCACTCCAGATTCTGCACCTGTTCACGCATCTGCTCGATGAGCAGTTTCAGTTCCATCGACGCATCCGCCAGTTCCTTGACCGAGGCCTTGGCGCCCAGCGTGTTCGCTTCGCGGTTCAGTTCCTGCATCATGAAGTCGAGGCGCTTGCCGACCTGGCCGCCTTTCTTGAGGATGTGGCGGGTTTCGTTCAGGTGGGCCGACAGGCGCGACAGCTCTTCGGAGACGTCGATGCGGATGCCGTACAGCGTCACTTCTTGCCGGATCCGTTCCAGTACTTCCTGGCGCGTGAGCGTCGACGGATTGCCGTGGCCGGCCAGGCCCAGGGCGTCCTGCATGCGCTCGATGGCCTTGTGCTGGAATTGCGAAATGACTTGCGGAATGAGCGGCGTGATGCGCTTGACGATCGCTTCCATCGATTCGATGCGCGATTGCAGCATCGTTTCGAGCGCCGCGCCTTCGCGCTTGCGGCTGTCGACGAAGGCGGCGATGGTGGTGGCGGTGAGGGCGGCCACGTCCGCCTGGAGCGACTCCTGGCCGATGGTCGATTCTTCGACGACGCCGGGCCAGCGCAGCAGCTCGGCCACCGTCATCGGGGACGCCTGCGCGAAGTGACGCGTCACTTCGCCCTGCAGGCGGGCGAGGTCGGCCAGCAGTTCCTGGTTCAGCGCCGAGGAGCCGCCGCTGGCCTTGCGGCCGAACGACAGGCGAACCTCGACCTTGCCGCGCGTGATCGCGGCCATGATCGCCGAGCGCAGGTCGGGTTCCAGCGCGCGCAAATCGTCATTGATACGGAACTGGAGATCGAGGAAGCGCGAATTGACGCTCTTGATTTCGATCGTGAGGGTTCCTGCAGCGCCTTCGCTGGTGGCGACCGCGTAACCTGTCATGCTTGAAATGCTCAATGGGATCCCCGGTTTTTATTCTTTACAAAGCCGACATTTATCCACACAATCGCCCTGTTTAGCAAGGAAACCCAATTGGATGGCTGCACAGAATAACGCTCCCCTGCCCGATGGGCTGGACATTGCCGGATACCGCATTGTAAAGAAAATCGCGTCCGGTGGGTTCAGTATTGTTTACCTTGCCTATGACGGCGAAGGCAATGCGGTCGCCATCAAGGAGTATTTACCGAGCGCGCTCGCGCTGCGCCAGCCGGGCGAACTGGTGCCCGTCGTCGCCAAGCCGCACCTGGCCGTGTTCCGTATCGGCCTCAAGTGTTTCTTCGAAGAGGGCAGGGCGCTGGCGCGCATCGTGCACCCGAACGTGGTGCGCGTGCTGAACTTCTTTCGCGCCCACGACACCGTATACATGGTCATGGCCTACGAATCCGGCCACTCGCTGCAGGAACACATCGCGCGCGCCGCGGCCAAGGGCGGGCGCCTCGGCGAGCAGTTCGTGCGCCAGGTATTTACGGGCGTGTGCGCCGGCCTGCGCGAGGTGCACGCCAACAAGCTGCTGCACCTCGACCTCAAGCCGGCCAATATTTATCTGCGGTCCGACGGTTCGCCGCTGCTGCTCGACTTCGGCGCCGCGCGCCAGACCCTGCACAGCGATGCGCCGATGCTGGCGCCGATGTACACGCCGGGTTTCGCGGCGCCCGAGCTGTCCACGCGCGGCGCCAGCCTCGGGCCGTGGACCGATATCTACAGCCTGGGCGCCGCCATGCTGGCCTGCATGAGCTGCGCGACCCCGCAGTCGGTCGAGGCGCGCCGCGCCGGCGACGGGTTGGCCGAGCAGCTGGACCGGCTGGTGGGCCGCTATTCGCCCGAGCTGATCGACCTCGTGCAAGCCTGCCTGGCGCTCGATCCGCTCGCCCGTCCGCAGAGCGTGTTCGCCATCCAGAAAGCGCTGCAGGCCACCCCGGCGGCGCCGCGCGCGGCGGCGTCGGCAGCGGCGCGCGGCGGCTGGCGCGGACTCGTCGACCGTCTCGGCGCATTCGGGCGCGGCCAGGGGTAATCATGCAATTTTCCGTTTACCAGCAAAGCCATATCGGCGGCCGCAAGGTCAACCAGGACCGCATGGGCTATTGCTTCACGCGCGATTCGCTGCTGCTCCTGCTGGCCGACGGCATGGGCGGACACGCGCACGGCGAGATCGCCGCGACCATCGCGCTGCAGACGGTGTCGATGATGTTCCGCATGCAGGCGCGTCCCTACGTCAAACGGCCGGAGCGCTTCCTGGAAGAAGCGCTGCTGCAGGCCCACCACGACATCCAGGCCCATGCCGCCACCCACGGCCTGCCCGAGATGCCGCGCACGACCGTCGTGGCCTGCCTGGTGCAGCACAACTGCGCGGTGTGGGCGCATGCCGGCGACTCGCGCCTGTACTGGGTGCGGCGCAACCAGGTGCTGGCGCGCACGCGCGACCATTCGCATTTCGAGTACCTGGTCGACCGCGGCCGCGCCGATCCGAGCGAGCGCGCGACCCATCCCGACCGCAACAAGCTGTACAACTGCCTGGGCGCCTCTGGCGCGCCGAAGATCGAGCTGTCGCACCAGGTCAGCCTGCAGCCGGGCGACGTGCTGCTGCTGTGCTCCGACGGCCTGTGGTCGATGTTGCCCGAGGCCGAGATCGTGCATCGCCTGGCGACCGGCAGCGTGGTGCAGGCCGTGCCCGGGATGGTGCAGACGGCGGTCGCCGTCGGCGGCGCCCAGGCCGACAACACGACCGCGCTGGCCATCGCCTGGCAGGGCGCCGACACCGCGCATGCGGGGCTGCCCGATGTGATCTCGACCCAGCTGCTGGGCGAGGACATGGTCAGGTCGACCATCGTCGGGGACGAAGCGGCCCCGGGCGGCGCGGACGCGTTCGGCGACGACGACATCGAAAAAGCGATCGCCGAGATCCGTGCGGCGATCGAAAAGTCATCCCAGGTCATCAAGTAGACACCCGATAAACACGAAAGCAACCGTCATGACATTTGAACAGCGCCCCAGCGGCCGCGCGGTCGACCAACTGCGTCCCATCACCATCACGCGCAACTACACGCGTCACGCCGAAGGCTCGGTGCTGATCGAGTTCGGCGACACCAAGGTGATCTGCACCGCCAGCATCGAAGAGAAGGTGCCGGGCTTCTTGAAAGGGAAGGGCCAGGGCTGGCTGACCGCCGAATACGGCATGCTGCCGCGCTCGACCCACAGTCGCATGGACCGCGAAGCCGCGCGCGGCAAGCAGAGCGGCCGCACCCAGGAAATCCAGCGCCTGATCGGCCGCTCGCTGCGCGCGGCGTTCGACCTCGAAGCGTTCGGCGAGCGCACCCTGCACCTCGATTGCGACGTGATCCAGGCCGACGGCGGCACCCGCACGGCCAGCATCACCGGCGCCATGGTGGCGGCCCATGACGCCTTCGATAAACTGGTGGCGGCCGGCATGATCCCGGCGGTCCCGGTGCGCCATTTCGTGGCCGCGGTGTCGGTGGGCGTGTTCCGCGGCATGCCGGTGCTCGACCTCGACTATCCGGAGGATTCGGATTGCGATACCGACATGAACGTGGTGATGACCGAGACGGGCCACTTCATCGAGGTGCAGGGCACGGCCGAGGGCGCGGCGTTCGACCGCGCCGGCATGAACCGCCTGCTGGACCTGGCGCAGCACGGCATCGCCGACCTGATCCACCTGCAGAAGCAATCGCTACGGCTCCTGTGACCTGCATGGCGTGTGTGAAGCCGGTAAAATAGCTGGCTCATTCAATCCCACCCGCTTACCATGACCCAACGCCTGATCCTCGCCTCCAACAACGCCGGCAAGCTCAAGGAATTCGCCCAGCTGCTCGGCCCCATCGGGTTCGAGCTGCATCCGCAGGGCGAATTCGACGTGCCGGAGGCGGAAGAGCCGTTCGGCACCTTCGTCGAGAACGCGCTGGCCAAGGCGCGCCACGCGTCGCGCCTGACCGGACTGCCGGCGCTGGCCGACGATTCGGGCGTGTGCGTGAACGCGCTGGGCGGCGCGCCGGGCGTGCATTCGGCGCGATTTGCCGGTGAGCCGAAGTCGGACGCCCGCAACAACCAGAAGCTGGTGTCCGACCTGGCGGGACTCGGCGACAAATCGGCCTATTACTATTGCGTGCTGGTCTACGTGCGCCATCCGGACGATCCGCAGCCGGTGATCGCCGACGGCCGTTGGAACGGCGAGATCATCGCCAGCCCGCGCGGCGAGAACGGCTTCGGCTACGATCCGCATTTCCTGATCCCGTCGCTCGGCAAGACCACGGCCGAGCTGGCGCCGATCGAGAAGAACGCGCTGTCCCACCGCGGCCAGGCGCTGCGCGCGCTGGTCGAGAAACTGAAGTCCGCCTGACATGATCCCGATTAAAGTTGCGGCCCCTGGGCCGAGCGAGCCGCGTTCGCCGGCCAGCGCCGCGCTGCAATACCTGCAGCCGGGCGCACTCAACCTTGCCGCCTTGCCGCCGCTGTCGCTGTACGTGCACTGGCCCTGGTGCGTGCGCAAATGCCCGTACTGCGACTTCAACTCGCACGAATCGAAGGGCGAGCTGCCCGAGCAGGCCTACCTGGACGCGCTGCGCCTCGACCTGGAGCAGTCGCTGCCGCTGATCTGGGGCCGCAAGATCCACACCGTTTTCATCGGCGGCGGCACGCCGAGCCTGATGTCGGCGGCCGGCCTGGACCGCCTGATGTCCGACCTGCGCACGCTGCTGCCGCTGGAGCTGGACGCCGAGATCACGATGGAAGCCAATCCGGGCACCTTCGAGGCCGAGCGCTTCAAGAGCTACCGCGCGAGCGGCATCAACCGGCTGTCGATCGGCATCCAGAGTTTCAACCCGGCGCACCTGAAGGCGCTGGGCCGCATCCATGACGGAAGCGAAGCCTTGCGCGCGGTCGAGATCGCGAAGAACACCTTCGAGAATTTCAACCTCGACCTGATGTACGCGCTGCCGTCGCAGACGCTCGACGAAGCACGGCGCGACCTGGAGACGGCGCTGGCGTTCGCGCCGCCGCACCTGTCGCTGTACCACCTGACGATGGAGCCGAACACGGTGTTCGCCAAGTATCCGCCGGCGCTCCCGGACGACGACCTCTCCGCCGACATGCAGGACATGATCGCCGAGGTGACCGGCGCCGCGGGCTACGAGCATTACGAGGTCTCGGCCTATGCCCAGCCGGGCCGGCGCGCGCGCCACAACCTGAATTACTGGAAGTTCGGCGACTACCTCGGCATCGGCGCCGGGGCCCACTCGAAGCTTTCGTTCCCGCACCGCGTGCTGCGCCAGGCGCGCTTCAAGCAGCCCGCATCCTTCATCGAGGCCGCGAAGCGCGGCAATCCGGTGCAGGAAGAACACGAGATCGGCCGCGCCGACATGGGCTTCGAGTTCATGCTCAACGCGCTGCGCCTGACCGGCGGCTTCGATCCGAACCTGTTCGGCGAGCGCACCGGCATGAACATCGGTGCGATCACGAAGGCGCTCAACGAGGCCGAGGCGAAAGGCCTGATCTACCGCGACCACAAGCTGATCAAGCCGACCGAGCTGGGGCAGCGCTTCCTGAACGACCTGCAAGAGATGTTCCTGGCCGAATAGGGGGGTGGCCGAGTAGGGCCTAGATCTCGACGGCGCCGGCCAGCGCCTCCAGGGTGCGGGACAGGCCGCCGACGATGCGCGCCATGCCGTGGTAGTCGTTGCGGTCCTGCGGCCGCTCATGGGCCTGGTCTTGCTCCTGGCCGGGTGCCGCCTCGGCGTGGAAATAAGGAAAGCGAAGGAAGCCGGCGTCGGTGATCACCAGCGCAGGCCCGTCTTCCGGTCCGCCGCCATGCCCCGACAGGGTCAGCCCCATCACGTGGGCCGGCGCCGCCAGTCCTTGCCGGGCTTGCATCGGATCGTTGCGCAAGGCGGCCAGCGCCTGGCGCACCCGGGTCGACGATTCGCGCGTTCCAATGAAGGCCATGAAGTTGCCGCCATCGCGGCGAGCTGCGATGGCGCGCCGGTCCGCCGCTGCGGCCGGCTCATCGTTCACGAAAAAAACGAAGCGGACCTCGGTGCCGTAAGCGGGATGCAGCGTCCTGGCCGCGCGCGCCAGCTCGAGCACGGCGGCGGCGCCAGCGATCCCCGCAGGAGTGTCCTGATCGAGGTGGGCGCCGACGATGAAGGTGCGGGCGGGGCGCTCGCCGGGCGCCAGCCTGGACACCGCCACCTCGATGCTGCGGCCCGGATGCGCCGCGTCGCCGCCCTGTCGCACGCGAGGGGCATAACCGTAGCGCCGCAGCGACGCCTCGACGTGGCGCAGTGCGCCGTACGGCTTGCCCGACGCGGCGGACGCCAGCGCCTGGGTGTGTGCCTGGAGGCGCGCCGCCAGCGGGGGCGCGCCGGATGTGGTGTCGACGGTCAGCATGGCCAGCACGATCGCCAGCAGGATCGCGAGGATCACTTTCCAGTGTGAGTTGAAAAAATTGCGCATGGCGTCACCACAGCGCCGCGGGGCGCATTGACAGCAGTCGGTGCAATCAGTGTAGCCAAATCACCCGAGCCACGCGCCCCCGCGCGGGCAATTCCGCGTTACAACGACGGAAACGCCCTGCCGGGGGCAACCGCCCCGAATCTGCGGCTCAGCCGTTCGGCGCGCTGCTGTACCACCGCGTTGCCAGTGGTGCAGTTGCGCCCCATCAACCTCATCGTGATTTGCCGTGGCTATGATCGGCTTTGCTCATAGGCACTAGCGAACTGTTCATTCATGAGGTGGAAACCATGATCATCGATAAGTTTGCCGCCGGGGTCAGTAGTTTGACCGACATGAACCGCGCCATACGGCTGCGTCTGTCCACACCAAGGGGGATCGTCGACGATCTGCTGCTGGTGAAATATGTCAGCGGCGTGGAGACGATCTGCGGGGGAATTGAATATGCGCTGCAGTGCGTCTCCCTGCAGGCGGGCATGGAGCTCAAGCGCTTTATCGCCAATCCGGTCGAACTTCAGTTCGTGACCGACTCGGGCAAGCTTCGCAGCGTGTGCGGGATTATCGGCGGCGTCATCGAGGGGCAGAGCGACGGGGGGCTTGCGACTTATCAGTTGATGGTTCGGGACGCCTTTTCGCTGCTGGAGCAAACCTGCAATACACGGGTTTTCCGCAATCGCAACGAGATCGACATCACCGAGATCATCTTGCGCGAGTGGCGCCAGGCCAATCCGATCGCGGCGGCTGCATTTCATTTCGAATCGGGCGGGTTGAAGCAGTATCCGCCTCGCGAATTCACGATGCAGTACAACGAATCCAATGCGGCTTTCTTGCGGCGTCTCTGGAAGCGTCGGGGTATTGCATGGTTCATCAAGGCGGGCGCGTCGAATGAGCGAGGAAGCAGCGACGTCCCGGTCCATACGCTGGTCCTTGTCGATAACCCGAACGCGCTGGAGCAGAATCCAGCCGGTGCGGCGCGCTTCCACCGTGATCACGGCACCGAGCAGCGCGACAGTATTACCTCCTGGCATGCGGTACGTCACCTGACCGCTGGGCGTGTCAATCGCCGTAGCTGGGATTACGCCCAGACGTGGTCCATGAATAGCCAGGAAACGAGCCTCGTCGATCAGGGCGTGATGGGCAACCAGTTCGCGGCCAGTCTCGATGAGTACCTGATCGATTCCCCCCATGCTGGTGCCAATGGCGACGATTATCGGAGCCTTGGGGTGCTGCGCATGCAGCGCAAGGAATACGAAGCCAAGTTCTTTCAAGCGGAAAGCGGCGATCGGGACATGCGGGTCGGGCAATGGCGTCGCATGGATGGGCATCCGGAAATCGATTCCCATCCAGCCGATCAGCGGGAATTCGTCTGCACCGAGTTGCGGGTGGAAGCCGAAAACAACCTGCCGACGACGCTCGAGGAAAAGGCTGGCCGTCTGTTCGCCCTGAACCGTTGGAGCAGCGATCGCGCCGCCTTGCTGCAGGCCAGCGCTGAACGCGGTGTGCGTTACACGAACCGCTTTACGTGCGTGCGGCGAGGAATCCCGATCGTTCCTGCCTATGATCCGCGTATCGACTTGCCTCGGACTGAAGCGCAGACCGCCATCGTGGTCGGACCTGCGAACCAGGAAATCTACTGCGACGAGCGCGGCCGAATCAAGGTCTGCTTTCCGGCGTGCCGTCCGGAAGACCATGAGCACGCGGATGGTGCCGGCGCTTCCGGCAGTGACCGCGATTCGGCATGGTTGCGCGTTGCTTCAGGGTGGGCGGGTAACGGGTATGGAGCGATCTCGCTGCCGCGCGTCGGCGACGAGGTGGTCGTGGTGTTCATGGGCGGCGATCCTGACAAACCCCTCGTCATCGGCAACGTCCATGGCGCCCGGACGCCGTCGCCTTCGTTCAGCCGCAATAGTGCCCTTCCCGGCGACAAGCACTTGTCTGGAATCGTGAGCAAGGAAGGGCAGGGGGTGCGGGCCAATCAGCTTCGCATGGACGACACGCCGGGGCAGATCAGCGCGCAGCTTGGGAGCGAACACGCTCACAGCCAGCTGAATCTCGGCTACCTCACACACCCGAGGCGGGATGGTTCGGCCGAGCCACGTGGCGAAGGTGCGGAGCTGCGCACCGATGCAGCGCTTTCATTGCGGGGCGGGCAGGGGATTCTCATCAGTGCGGATGCGTCGCTGCGGGCTGCGGGAAGGCTGCTTGATCGTGATGGACTGACTGGTCTATTCGACGCATTGTCGAGTATTCAAAAACAGCTGGCCGAGTTGGCTGAGGCGCACGAAGCAGATGTGTCGGAAGGCGAGTCGCTCATGCAGCTGAAAAACCATCTCGAAAAGTGGGAGGACGGCACTAAGGCGGTAGGGCAGTCGACATCGGGAGCAAATGGCGAGCCGATCGTCGCTATTGAGGCACCGGCAGGTGTGCTGGTCGGCAGTCAGGCGGGTGTCGCAATTGGTGCTCAAGCACATATTGATCTTCTCAGTGTTGGGAATACGCAGGTATCGGCTGGCCGAAAATTGCTTCTCCAAGCACTACAGGGAATCAGCATATTTGTGCATTCCATTGGCGCCAAGCTGGTTGCGGCAAGTGGGAAAGTAGAAATCGAGGCGCAGGATGAGAATGTGGAGATTACTTCAGCGAAACGTATTGTCCTCTCTGCTTCCGAGGAAATCGTTCTGCAGTCTCCCCGAATAACACTGGTCACGCAAGGTGCCCAAGTCGTGTTTGGCGACGGTGCGATCACACATCAATGCACTGGTGGTTTTGTGGTTAAGGCATCCAAGTTTGAATTTCCCAGTGCTGGCGACGGTGTAGGGATGACGATGCATATGCCCGAAAGCGTGCTTAAGCATGATCAGCGTGTGCGCATGGTCGATTTGAGTACAGGAATGCCCTTGGTAGATCAACGGTATCGCGTCACGCTAGAGGATGGACAGACTGTCGAAGGGCGCACGGATCAGGACGGGATGACTCAGGATTTCTCTTCAGATATCCCATTTGCGCAATACACGATTGAAGCTTTGGACGATTAAATCACCGATATTGATATCAGAGAAAGCATCATGGCGACTGGTCAAAAGCTAGCAGGTTATAAGCTCCCAACGAAACCCGAGCAAAGTGGTGGAAAGTTGGCCCAAGGTTTCATCACGCCTAGCCAGAACAAGACTCCTCAAGTTCATAGTATCCCACCCAAGCGCGTTCTTCCCATCATATTCATTCCAGGTATCATGGGGTCGAATTTGCGAATGAGCGCGGAACGGCAGGCCAGCCTTGGGAAGAAAAATAATATTGCATGGCGACCAGATAATCTTTTCGAAACCGTGCCGATGAAGGAGGACAGTGCAGCGGAAAGACAATTGCGCTTTGACCCATCCCAAACCGAACTTGATACCTATGATCCCAAAATAAATATTACCGGAAACCCGATTGAAACATCAAATATACGTAACAAGGCTGCACATTTTTCCAGTCAGTATGGTGGAAGTTGGAGACGTATTGATGGGCCACTTCTGCAAAGCGACAGGCCCGGAACGAGCGACGCAAAAACTAGGGATGAAAAAGCGCGTGAACGTGGGTGGGGCGAAGTTTTCTTTGGAAGCTATGAGAAAATTCTTAGCGAATGCGAGGTGCGGTTGAATGGTGTGTTCTCCGATCAATTCAAAGACGGCTATTTAATGCGGTCAATCGTCAATGTTAATCCTTCCCAGTGGGAGGCACATCCAGGCTCATCTATGACTAAAATGGACGAAGCATCATTGCGCAATGCCGTCAAAGGATGTTGGTTTCCTGTACACGCAATGGGGTATAACTGGCTCCAAGGAAACATGGACTCTGGGATTGAAACTGCTGAGAGGATAACTGCGTTGATGAAGAAGTATCAGAGCCAGGGCTACCAATGTGAGAAGGTAATTCTAATTACACACTCGATGGGAGGCTTGGTTGCGCGAGCAATAATTCATCCAGAAATGGGTAAGATTGGCGATCAGGTTCTTGGTGTAATACATGGCGTAATGCCCGCGATAGGAGCGGGAACAGCTTACAAGCGCATGCGGTGCGGTTTTGAAGGCGACGATACCTCGGCAAGAATTCTAGGTGCAACGGGTCCCCATGTGACTGCTGTTCTGGGAAACTCTCAAGGCGGACTGGAATTGCTTCCTTCTCAGGAATATGGGAATAATTGGTTGCAAGTGACGCGTGGTAGCGAAGTAATTAAAAGCTTTCCTCAGAAAGGAGATCCCTATGAGGAGATATACAAGGCGAGCGATAAATGGTATGGACTTCTACGTAAAAACTGGCTCAATCCGGCAAATTTGCCAGGGAGGAACTTAAGGCGAACATTTCATTTAATTGATGAAGCAAAAAGATTCCATAATCAGATTGTTGAAACTTATCATGATCAGAGCTACGCCCACTATGGTGCCGATGCCAAAGGGCTCGCCTGGCATAAGGTGATATGGAAAATCGAGGGAGATGTTGTTTCGGATGACGTGACATCGCTAGAGATAGCCAGTGACGATGAAAAGGGGGGGCTGGATCTCAGAAATTCAAGTGCATCGTCGAAAAAAACAGAGAAAAAGATTTTATTAAAAACGCACCTCCAGCCTCCAGCCGAGCCGGGAGATCAAACGGTTCCAACATACTCAGCAGATGCGCAACTAAGAAGTGGAAAATTCAAAGGAGTGTTCCGGCAGACTGGATACGAGCATCAGGCCAGCTATAGCAATGAGTCGGTGATCGCGGCAACGATTTATTGTCTATATCGGATTATCTCAACAATGAGATGGTCGAAATAATGAGGGCGTCTTTATCTCGGAAATCTGTAATTTATTTACTAATGACCTTCTTGGCTTTGTTTTGTATTGAAGGATGCCGTCGAGCAGTAGATGATGCTTCCGGAGGAGCTGTGGAAAATATATCGCCCAAACTAAAATCAATGTTCAGCGAGACTAGATCTATTTGCTTTGGTCGTCTTGTAATGCAGGTTCCGCATGATGCTACTTTAGTATATGGCCCGGCGGAGATTGAATCATCGATCGAATATCGACAAGGGGAATTGGGGAGGTTCGATGAATATATCTCCGTGCGAATGAAGAAAATCGACAAAGAGCGCAGGTTTTTTAATGAGAGGAATTTTTCGAAGCTTCCGCTATTCGGAAAGGTACTTGATGGGGCGAGATTGAATCAAAAAATTATTATTGGCTCCGATGATAGGGTAGGCTATACGGTGTTGTCGCTTGTGCCGGTGAACGAAGATATTTTCATTCAAGAGGTCTACGGTGTTCTGCCAGAAGATGACTTCGTCAATCGAATGAATCGTGTAGCAACTATCTTGCGTGCTCGTGAGGCCGAAGAAATTCCAGCTGAGCCTGGATTGTGTATTGAAGGGGGATTTGTTGCTGGAGAGTATGAGTATGAACGTGTGACAATCGGAATAAGATTGATTGAATTTCCGGATGTGCATATATCAGTAGATGTCCATAAGAATCTTGAGTATCTGGACAATGATTCCAGCCCGAAAATACTGCACGAGCGTGCGCAACGAAATGCAGAAGCTGCAGGACTTGGGCCGGTATTCTCTCGTGGGAAAATATTGCGTGATCAAACGCGACGGATAGCACATTGGAATGGGCAGGAGATGGCATTTCGAACTCCAGCTTACAAGCGCGCTGCATCAGTTCACGAATTCCATTTTTACAGTGCTGGGTCTGTTAATGACCCTTTTCATCCAAAGTTAGATATTCGGCTTGACTCCGGTGTTCGCGAAAATGCAAAGGCAGCTATTAAGGCCACCTCTAAAAACCTCGGCCGAGACGCCTGCGGCTGGGTAAAATCCTGACATCGAACCAAGCCAGCGAGTGCCGTCATGATGAAACCC
>NZ_JBNDJE010000015.1:0-117816 GCF_050434805.1 Massilia sp. UYP11 | reverse complement strand
TTTGAAAATCACGCTACTGAGCGATGCTGGAGCGCGGACTCACGTTTCGCCTGGCTCTGCTCACGCCGAGAGCGGGTTATTCGAGGTGGCCTTAACTTCGCGTCCACGATCCGCTTATCCGTCGAATATGCCCGCAGCACGAAGCTGGCGCCCGGATAGGGCTGCTCGCCATCGAGCGGCGTCGCGCTGTGTTTCCTGCTGTCGAAACCGGTCAGCGCGTCTGGGTGACGTGCGCTTCGCGCAGCGGCCGCCACCCCAGCCGCGTCTCGATGGCGCGCCGGTAGCGGGTGTCGATGTGGGCCGGCGTGCGGCGGATGTAGTCCTCGGCCGCCTCGCGTTGCGCGCCGGTGCAGCCATCGAGCCACGCCACCACTTCGTCTGCCGTCGGCACGCGGCCGTTCTGGCCGTCGAATTTCGGCGGCACGGCGGTCCACACCGCCGCGTCGATGCGCCTGTCACGCAGCCAGGCATTGACGCGCGGGTCTGCCTGCGCGCCGTCGACGGCAGGAATGCTGCCGATCCATTCAGGCCGCTCCGGCGTGATCTTCTCGCGCTCGCGCACCATGGCGCGCGCTTCAACCAGGTCTTGGGTGGCGAGATAAGCCCAGTAGGTCGGCGCCAGGCGCGCGCGCTCGCACAGCACCAGCGCGAGCTCGGGGCTGTCGTCGCTCTGGCGCACGAATTCGAGGGGAAGCGGCGGGCCGCCGGGATGCCAGCTTGATGCCAGCTTGAGACCCTGAGGCTTCCACAGCAGCGAGCCCCAGGCGATACAGACGATGTTCATGACGGGATGGCCTGGCAATCAAAACACCAGTCTAGCCCCTCATGCGAAAGTGGCGAGCACGGCTATCCAGGAGATCAGGAACGCCGTCGGGACGCGCCTACTCTTCCCGGGCTTCCTTGGCCGCCGCCGCGCCGAACAGGCGGTCCTTGGCCGACAGCAGCTTCTGCACCTTCGACCCCATCTTCATGAGCTGCGACATCGACTCGGGCGACAGGCGCTGCAGGTCGTCGAACCAGTTGTTGGCCAGGTCGACCAGCTCGTGCATCTCGCGCATGCGCTCTTGCGCGAACTGGTCTTCGGGCGTATTGGCGTGGGCCAGCAGCGATTCGCGCAGCACCGACAGGGTCGGGGCCACTTCGCGCCGGCGCCGTTCGGCCGCGACCACGCGGAAGATTTCCCAGACGTCGCCGAGCGAGGTGAAATACTCGCGCCGGTCGCCGGGAATGCGCGACAGGCGCACCAGCCCCCAGGACTGCAATTCCTTCAGTCCGATGCTGACGTTGGAGCGCGAGATGCCGAGCTTCTCGCCGATGTCGTCGGCGTGCAACTGTTCCTGGGTGACGAAGAGCAGGGCATAGATCTGCCCCACGGTGCGGTTGATGCCCCAGCGGCTGCCCATCTCACCGAAGTGACTGACGAATGTATGGACGAGTGGCGTCATGGTTGAGAACTTTTCGATGCTTTTGAAAGGTGGATTATCCCACGGACCCACGCCACGCACACGGACTGCATGACCATGGCGCGGCAGCAAGCTGTCAATGGATGAGCAGTTCAGATGAGTCATTCAGGGGCCACAACATCATCCATGCGGCGCGCCGGGAGACCCTGCAGCGCTTGATGGAGTTCCTCGCGTCCAGTTGCGGCAGCGCTGGCGCGCAGTCGATGCAGGAGCGCCTGGCCCCGGTATGATGGCTGAGAGCCAATCATGAGGAAAGCCGATGACGCCACACCGTGTGCAACTCAGTCGCAGGAAGGGCTGGCGCATGCCGCCGAATACGATCTCGGTGGCGCGTCCCGGCCGCTGGGGCAATCCATTCTCGGTGTTGCCCGACGTGGCGCCGGGCACGCCGGTGGGGCGCTATGTGGCGATGCCCACGGTGGAACAGGCGGTGGCCGCCTATCGCCGCTGGCTGAGCGACGATCCCGAAGGCCGCCAGCTGGCGCACGAGGCGCAGAGCATGCTGCGCGGGCACAACCTGGCTTGCTGGTGCCGGCTCGATGGGCCTTGCCATGCGCAGGTGCTGCTCGAGCTGGTCAACGGGTAGGGTTGGCCGGGGCGCGCAGCCGGCTGGTCCGCCGACGCGGGGATCGTCGGCAGCAAGATTATCCGGCGCGAGAACGACGCCGAACACCAGCGCCGCGTCGGCGGCGAATGCCGACGCTACTAGCTGGCCGCCTTATTTTGCGGCGGTGACGTTGCCGATGCCCGAGACCGAACGGTTGACCGACTGCGGCTTGCCGTAATACGTGAGGTTGCCCAGGCCCTGTACGCTGGCGTTGAGCCGGTTCCTGGCATGCACCGACACTTCGCCGATGCCGCGGAAGGTCACGTCGGCATCCTGGGCCACCAGGTCCTTGGCCACCACTTCGCCCACGCCCTCGGCGTTCAGGCGCAGGTGGCCCACGCGACCGTTCATCTGCAGGCTGCCGGCGCCGCGGTAGTTGACGTCGAAGTGTTCGCCGTGAACGTTATTCAGGATCATCAGGCCGGCGCCTTCGCCGCGGAAGCTCGCGAGTTCGGGCATGGTGATGACGACCCGCTCACCATCCTTGATATTGACACGGCTCTTGTTCTTGTCGGCAAAGCCCAGGCGCAGCTCGCCGTTGACGACCTCGGTCGTCACGCGGTCGATGAATTTCTGGTTGCCTTCGACCCGTACCGCATGGGCCTTGCCCACCTCGACCACCAGGCTGACCGGGCCGCGCGCATCGATGGTCTTGAACGGCGTGACGTTGCGCACCTGTTCGGCGGCCTGGGCCGACAGGCAGGCAAGGGCGAGAAGGGCGGCGATGGTTGCGCGTTGCATGGCGGTCTCCGGTAAGTTGATGAGGCCATTCTAGGGAGCGCGTCCTTTCCCTGCGCGCCCCGTGCGATGGACTGCACAAAACCGTGCCTGAACTGCACGGGCGCCGGAACCAGGTGGGATCAATGTTTCGTCGCCAGGAACTCGCCCTTGCCGACCGGGACCAGGCTGGTGCTCCAGCCGGATGCGCAGCGCAGCGCCTGCATGAAGGGCGCCAGTTCCTGGGCGTGCGAGGTGGCGTTGTCGACCACCACCAGCCCGCCCGGACGCAGGATGCGTTCGATCTGCGGCAGCCAGCCAAGGTAGGCGCCGCGTTCGGAGTCCAGGAACATCAAGTCGAACGACTCGTCCGCGCTGCTCGCCAAAAAATCGGCCGCCTGGCCTTCGACCTGCACGATCCGATCCTGTAAACCCGCGCGCGTAAAATTCTCGCGCGCCATCGCGACTTTTTCGGCCGACAGCTCGACCGTCGTGACGCTGCCGTTGATGCCTTGAACGGCATCGGCCAGCCACAAGGTGGAATAGCCGTTCGAGGTGCCGATTTCGAGGACGCGGCGCGCGCCCATGGCGCGCACCAGCACCGCCAGGAATTCGCCGGTGTCGTGGGTGATGTTGAGCAGGCGGCGCGTGCGGTTGGCGGGCGCCGCGTCATGGCTGACGCCGAAGGTTTCCAGCTCTTTCAACAGCGCTTTAAGTGGGGTAGGCAACGTTGTTCTCCTTTTGACACGAGAAATCGATCCACACGATTGCGTAGATGCTAATCTTGCCGAAGAGATAAGGCTATAATCTTTTCGTCCATCAGCAAGCCACTATCATGCACATCTCAACCGTTACACTACCTGAAATGAAGCTCGCCGGGCTGCCTGTCGCAGGGCCCGCCTCGGTTCTGGAAACGGAATTGCCGGAAATCTGGAAATCCTTCCTCGCGCGCGAGGCGGAGCTGGGCGAAACCAATGGTCTGCACTATGGCGTTCGCATGCCGCAATATGGCGGCGTGAAGCTCGAATGCATCGCCGTCGAAGTCGCAGACCTGAACAACCTCCCTCCCGGCATGATCGGCATGCGGATCCCGGAACGCCGCTACGCCCTCATGACCCATCGCGGGCCCATGGTGCACGCCCAGGCCAGCACCGTGACCGGCATCGCGACCATGGAACAGCTGGGCATGGAAGAAGACGAAGACGGCATCCGCCTGGAGCGCTACGACCGCCGTTACACGCCGACGGTCGACGACGATGCGCGGCCAGACAATGCCTATGACATCCTGATTCCGCTATACAGCTGAAGCGAGGACAAGAAAAAATGCAGGCCCACGCACGTGGGCCTGCAGTCAACAAAGCTGGTGCCGGTATATTTCCCGACCGCCGGCGCCGGTAGGGCGGTTTGCACCGCCGAGTGCCCTTCCCTAAGAGCACTTGCATTGTGCCCAAAGAATGTGACGCCTCTTTGACACACCCCATGTCATTTGTTTCTGATTGTTTCCACCTGTAAATTGCGCGGATAATACTTCCTTTGCGGCTACAAGGCCGACAGCAAGAGGAGCACTACGTGCAAGATCCAGAGCGAGAGCAAGATCGCGAGCCCGCCGCGTCCATCCCGCCAGACAATCCCGCGCGCAGGCGCATCTTTCAGGCCGCCGCCGCGGTCGGCGTCGGCGCCACCCTGCCCGGTGTGACGCATGCGGCCGCGGCCAAGCCTGCCGCCAAGGGCTCGCTCGACGCCAAGCTGCGTGTCCACGTCAAGAACGTGGTCGTGATCTACCTGGAAAACCGCAGCTTCAACAACCTGTTCGCCGACTTCCCCGGCCTGGCCGTGCCGCTGGCGAGCGTGCCGGCGGCCAGCGTCCGGCAGCGCGACCGCGATGGTTCGATCCTGCCGACCTTGCCCAAGACCTGGGGCGGCGTGGTGCCGGGCCGCCAGAACCTCGGCGGCAAGGACTACCTCACCACCGAAGCCCAGTCGGCCAACCTGCCGAACGCGCCATACAAATTGACGGATGCACAGGGCAAGCCGCTGCCGGAAGGCGTCGTCACGCGCGACCTGGTGCACCAGTTCTACCAAAACCAGATGCAGATCAATGGCGGGCGTAACGACGGCTTTGCCGCCTGGTCCGACGCCGGCGGCATGGTGATGGCTTATTACGGCGAGACCGCGAAGAACCTGGGCCTGTACCAGATCGCGCGCGAATTCACCCTGTGCGACAACTTCTTCATGGCGGCGTTTGGCGGATCCTACCTGAACCACCAGTTCCTGATCAGCGGCCGCGTGCCGGAATATTTCAATGCGCGTCAGACGGCGGCGAAGAACAAGATCGCGGTGCTGGCGGACGGTCCGAAGGGCGTGCGCCTGGCGCTGGCTCCCGATTCGCCGACATCGGCATTGGAAGGCAAGCCGAAGTTCGTGCGCAACGGCGCGGTGACGCCCGACGGCTACGCCGTCAACACGATGGCGCCGCCGTACCAGCCGAGCTGGGTGCGTCCAGCCGTCGGCGGCGACCCGCTGCATGCCGACCCGCTGGACGCCTCGACCCTCCCGCCGCAGACCTACGACACGATCGGCGACCTGCTGTCGAAGCAGGGCGTGAGCTGGGCCTGGTATGGGGGCGGCATGCAGGCGGCGCTGGACGGCCGCGGCGCCGGCGAGCGACCGAACTTCCAGTACCACCACCAGCCGTTTAATTACTTCAAGCAATTCGCTCCTGGCACAAAAGCGCGTGCGGCGCACCTGCGCGACGGCGGCCTGGGCGACAGCCCGATTTCCAACAAGTTCATCGCCGACGTGGTGGCGGGCAAGCTCCCGGCGGTGGCCTTCTACAAGCCGCAGGGCAACCTGAACCTGCACGCCGGTTACTCGGACATCGAGTCGGGCGACGCCCACGTGGCCAACATCATCGAACACCTGAAGAAGTCGCCGCAGTGGAAGGACATGGTGGTGGTGATCACCTTCGACGAGAACGGCGGCTGGTGGGACCACGTGGCGCCGCCGCCGGGCGACCGCTGGGGCCCGGGCTCGCGCGTCCCGGCGATCGTGGTATCGCCGCACGCCAAGCGCGGCGCGGTCGACCACAATTTCTATGACACGACCTCGATCCTGCGTTTCATCACGCGCCTGCATGGCCTGCCGCTGCTCGAGGGCCTGGCCACCCGCAACGCCGCGTTCAGGGCGCGCGGCGCGCGGCCGCCGGGCGACCTGACGGCGGCGCTGAGCTTTCGCTGATCGGCAGATTTTTGCTCACGGGCCAGCCTGCCGGGCTGGCTTTTTTTTCTTGAAATTGCTTGTCGGCTAACGCGCGCTGGTCTTGAACAGGCGGGACTAGACTCGGCCCATCCCACTATTGAACGGAGAGCGAAATGCAAAAATATCTCATGATCAAGCGCCTGCTGGCGGTATCGGTTACCGCCGCCATGTTCGGTGCGGGCGCCGCGCAGGCGCAAAGCGGCGAATCCAGCCAGGCCGGCCAGCAGTCGGGCAGCAGCGCGACTTCGGCCACCGCCAGCGGCAACGCCAAGCTGACCAGCGCCGACCGCAAGGCGATCATGGACATGGGCATGTCGAACATGGCCGAAGTCGAGATGGGCAAGCTGGCGCAAAGCAAGAGCCAGAACGCCGAGGTGAAGGCCTTCGCGCAGAAAATGGTCGACGACCACGGCAAGGCGCTGACCGAGGTCCAGACCCTGGCCCAGTCGAAGGGCGTGACCTTGCCGACCGAGCTCGACGCCAAGCACAAGGCCATGTCGGCAGGCCTCGAGAAAATGAGCGGCGACGCCTTCGACCGGGCCTATGTCAAGCAGGGCGGCGTGGGCGCACACAAGGACACCCTGACCAAGCTGCGGGCGGCGTCGAAGGGCGCCAAGGATCCGGACGTCAAGGGCCAGGTCGACAAGATGATCCCGGCCGTCCAGGAACACCTGAAGCATGCTGAGCAACTGGCGCAGGGCAAGTCGCGCAGCACCGGCAGTTCGGGGTCCGCGGGCCATACCGGGTCGGGCGACTAAGCCGTTCTATCCGCCCCCCCCCCCCGGCAGCGCTTGCGGGGGCGTGCTCGCTTTCTTAAGCGAGCTGGGCCGTAGCCACCGGCGGCGGCTCGCTCTTCCACTTTCCCTCGATGCGGTCGATCGCGATCTCGATGCCGACGATGGCGGCCAGCAGTTTGCTGATGTAGTCGGGCGGCGCGTCGTCGACCGACCATGGATCGGGCTGCGACGCTTCGTGGCGCCCGGTCTGGCGCTCGACCAGCGCGCGCAGCCAGTCCCGATCGTCGATCGCGCGCAGTGTGCCGTGCACGTGCACCACGTTGTAGGTCCAGGTCGGCACCACGCGGCCGCCGTTTTCGGCTTTCTCGATCCGGTCCGGCGTCGCGTAGCCGGACGGCCCGCGAAACACCACCAGCACCTGCTGCCCGGCGCGGCGCCACACCGGATTGCCGCGCGCCACGTGGGCGCGCAGCACGCCTTCCCCGGGCAGCAGTTCGAACGGCAGGTGGTCGGCGTCCGGACTGCCGTCGCGCTGCGTGACCAGCATGCCGAGCGGATGGTCGGCGATCAGGGCGTGCATCGGGGCGGCCCCGGATTGCGTGAAGCGGGCAGGGCAGTACATCTAGGCAGTCTCCAGGATGACGATCTCGGTGGTGAGCGAATTGGCGATGTAGCAGCGTTCGTGCGCCAGGTGGTGGATGGCGGCGAGTGCTTGCGCATCGGGCCGGCGCGCGCCGGCGAACGCGATGCTGGGATTCAGTTCGATGCGCACCATGGCCATGCGACCGGCCGCGTTCGTATCCAGCAGGCCGCGTGCGGCATCGTCGTAGCGCTCGACCACGAAGCCCTGCTGCGCCGCGATCGCCAGGAAGAACAGCATGTGGCAGCTCGACGCCGCCGCCACCAGCGCTTCTTCGGGATCGACGGCGGCCGGGTCGGACATGGGCAGCGGCACCGACAGCGGGGACGAGGACGCCGGGACGCTCAAGCCGCCATCGAACCGCCAGGCGTGGGCGCGGCTGTAGCGGCCGTCGAGGAAGGCCTGGTCGGCGCGCTGCCAGGTGACGCGGGCGTCGAACTGTTTCATGCGGGGGCTCACGGAGTCTGGTTGATCGAGGCCCTTATCGTAGGCTGTGCTTTGGCTTGCTGAAATAGCCAATTCCATGGAAGATGGGCATACCAATTCTTCGCCGCCCGCCATGCACGTCCATGACCTGATCGCCAGCGCGTCGCTCGATCGCAGCAGCGACGTGCCGCTGTTTCGCCAGTTGTACGCCCGCCTGAAGCAAGCGATCCTGCACAGCGCGCTGGCGCCGGGGTCGCGCCTGCCGGCCACGCGCGACCTGTGCCGGCAACTGGGCGTGTCGCGCCAGACCGTGCTGGCGGCCTACGACCAGCTCACCAGCGAAGGCTATCTGCGCGGCGGCGTGGGGCAGGGCACCTTCGTCGACGCAGCCCTGGTGCTGGCGCGCCAGGCGCCGGCGGCGCCGGGACTGCTGCGCGCGCTGCCGGAGCGTGGCAAGGCACTGGCGGACGCCATGGGAACGCGCCGTCTCTACGACGGCCCGGTGCGCGCCTTCCGCCCCAGCATGCCGGGCCTGGATCTGTTTCCCTTCGACCTGTGGCGCAAGCTGGAGGCGCGGCACTTGCGCCGTGCGCAGCGCGGCCCGGGTTGCAGCCCGAATAATGGTCCCTACCTGGGCTACGGTCCCGCCAACGGCTACGCCCCGCTGCGTGAGCTGCTGTGCGCCTACCTGCGCGCCTCGCGCGGCGTGGTCTGCACGCCTGAGCAGATCGTCATCACCTCGGGCTCGCAGCAGGCGCTGTACCTGCTGACGCAGCTCTTGCTGGCGCCGGGCGACGAAGTCTGGGTCGAGTCGCCCGGCTACCAGGGCGCCTGCGCGCCGATGCTGGTGGCCGGCGCGCGCATTCGCACGGTGCCGGTGACGAGCGAGGGCATGGACGTGGCCTATGGCGCGCGCCACTATCCCGATGCGCGCATGGTGTTCGCGACGCCTTCGCACCAGCTGCCGCTGGGCGCGACCATGAGCCTGGCGCGCCGGCTCGAGCTGCTGCGCTGGGCCGCGGCCAGGCGCGCCTGGGTGATCGAGGACGACTACGACAGCGAATACCGCTATACCGGCGCGCCGCTGGCCTCGATGCAGAGCCTGGACCGCGCCGGCTGCGTGGTCTACGTCGGCACCCTGTCGAAGGTGCTGTTCCCGGCGCTGCGCCTGGGCTACGTGGTGGCGCCGCCGGCGCTGGCCGAGCCGCTGGCGCGCGCCAAGGCGGTGGTCGACATGCACCACGCCATGCTGCCGCAGGCGGTGCTGGCCGACTTCATCGCCGAAGGACACTTCATGCGCCATATCCGGCGCACGCGCGAGGCCTATGCCGAACGGCGCGCGGTCCTGATGGCGGCGCTGGAACACCGGCTCGGCGAGCGCCTGGCATGCGGGCCGGCCGATGTGGGACTCGACCTGTGCACGCATTTCAGGCCGGACCGCAAGGGGCGCATCCCCGCTGAAGCGGGCGTCGCGCAGGCGGCCCTGGCAGCCGGCATCGAGCTGCGCCCGCTGGCGTACTACGCGAACGCCGCCGCCACGCCCGCCTGCGCGGTGGCGCCCGGCCTGCTGCTCGGCTTTTCGGCGGTGCAGCCGGCATCTATCCGGCATGGCGTCGAGGCGCTGGCGCGCGTGATCGAGGGCCAGTGGCCGCGCAAGTGAGCGCCTGTAAATGAGCGCCTGTCGAAGCCAGGGGTAGGCCGCCAGCCACCTTCCGAGCTCGTTGTCGTTGGCGCAGCCAGCCGGCGCCGGCACACTGTCGGCGTCGACGCTGGCGCCGCCAGTGTGCCGTCGGTCTGAGCGGCTTGCCGGGCTTGCTCAGCCCGGCAGCTTTGCCGCAAGAACGTCAACCTTGTCGATTGACGGCGGCTTGGCGAATAACTCCCCCGCTTTTTCCATGAGCGCGGCGGCGACTTTGCCGGAAAGATGCGCCTGCCGCCCAGCCTCATCCGGAAATGCGTCGAAGATGCCGAAGGTTGACGGCCCCAGGCGGATGCCGAACCAGGCGGTAGTTGCTGGCTCTGCCTGAACGAGGGGAAGACCACTCAACAGAAAGCTTTCTACGTCTTTCTCCTTGCCCGGCTTGGCTTCCAGCCGAACGAACAACGCGAACTTGACCATGACATGTCTCCTGTCGTTAAACAGACCTCGCTTCACTCACTGTTCAGCGTGCCCGACGCAATGACGAGCGGGCCGCACCACTTGCGGTAAAGCCGCCTTCTTCACGTGGCCGAAAGCGGTCTACCGGCGAAGGATCGATACCGACCCAAGGCAGAAGTTCCGCCCGTGCGCTAATCGCAGTCGGGTATCCATGCAAGGAGATCCGTGACGCCGATGTCAACGCCCGCTTGTGACAGCAACGTGCTCGCCTGGCCGCGGTGATGCGTCTGATGGTTGAACAGGTGTAGCAACAAGCTCCCGAAGCGCTTCTGGAAGTCGCCACGCGCGTTCTTGTACAGAAGCGGCGCCTGTAAATCCCTATCCGAGACCTCCGCCGCGAGCGCGACGATCGTCCCATCGAGCCGCCTGCGGTGCTCCAGGAGTGTTTGGAGGTCATCGCTATAGATATGAGCAAGACTGGCCGGCGCAGCTATGTCGGCCATCACCTGCAACGAAGACAGGCCCGACGGATGCGCCATGAATCGACGTAGCCAGATCGTGTCGCCGGCAACCAGATGATTGAGGGTTCCAAGGACCGAGCCGAAAAATGCACCTCTGTCGGCAATCAACGCCTCCTTCGGCAAGGTGGCCGCTGCGGCGTACATTCTTTCATTCATCGTCGCGTTATACGAAGCTAACAAAACAATGTCGTCATGGCTGGGCATTCTTGCTTCCATCCATTAGTGGTTTCTCGAAACTCAACAATCTCTGCGCTCTGACGTCAGCATCCGGCCCAAGCCGGACAGTCAGGCATCCTTTTTCATCCGCCTTGCACGCACCGACGACGTGCTCTGGGGGCACCCGGTCTTTGGGGCCGAACGTCCCCGTCATGGGATCAACCCATCCATTGGGATTCCTTTTCGCTTCAGCAATCATCCCCGGTGCCGCTGGAAATGGCAATTTTGACGTTTCTTGTCGTTTAAAAAATAGCCACATAACAATCATCTGAATCGATCGGGCCTGTCCGGTCTCGGCCCCGTCCGGGCGAGCCGGAGGCGCATCGTAGACGCATCATAGATGCCTGTCAGCGAGAACCACCCTCGATCGTCCGGCCCGGGCGCGGTATGATGCGGTCTCCACCAGCAAACCGACGCCATGACCGCGACGCCATGACCGATCCTGAACGCCTCTCTCCCGACTCCATCGCCGCGCTGCAGGCGCGCTTCGACGGCCATTCGCGCAAGGCGCAGGCCTATTACGCCGTCATGCACGAGGCGCGCAAGGTGCTCGGCAATGACGACGCCGCCGACGCCTGGATGAAGGCGCCCCAGCCGGCGCTTGGTGGACGCACGCCGGCCGAGCTGGTGGCGTCTGATCGCACCGACGAGGTCCTGGCCTGCCTGCGCGGCGCAACGCCGGGGGCGGCGCGATGACGGTCAAGCGCTGCTCGTGGGCGAATATGGCCAATCCGCGCTACATCGCCTACCACGACGACGAGTGGGGCGTGCCCTGCCACGACGAGAACACGCTGTTCGAAATGCTCAACCTCGAAGGCGCGCAGGCCGGCCTGTCGTGGGAAACGATCCTGAACAAGCGCGACACCTACCGCGCGGCCTTCGACGGCTGGGATGCGACAAAAGTCGCCGCCTATGACGAGGACAAGAAGGCCGAGCTGCTTGCCAACCCCGGCATCGTGCGCAACCGCCTGAAGGTCGCCGCCGCGATCACCAACGCCAGGGCCTATCTCGCGCTGCGCGAGCAGGGACTGACGCTCGACGACTACCTGTGGGCCTTCGTCGACGGCAAGCCGATCGTGAACGACTGGCCGGATCACGCCCGCCCGGCGCGCACCGAGCTGTCCGACCGCATCTCCAAGGATCTGTCCAAGCGCGGCTTCAAGTTCGTCGGCTCGACCATCGTCTACGCCTATATGCAGGGCGTCGGCCTGGTGGACGACCATGACCGCGAGTGCATTTGCCGCAGCAGGCGGCGCTGAACGACGAGGTTCGCATGGAAGTGCACGACCACTGGCGCGACCGCAAGCGCTACACCGTTTTCGATAGCGACCACGGCGACGGCAGCCGCTTCGCCGCACTGGTCGCGGCCTGGCGCGCCGACCCACGGCGGCCCGCGCGCCTGCACGTGGTCGCGCTCACCGACGGCTTGCAGCCGGGCTTTCACCGCATTCCCCAGGACGACAAGAACGTCACGCTCGACTTGCTGGCGGCGCCGCTCGAGACGGCGCTGGCCGAACTGAACGCCCATCCCGATTGGATTCATCTGCGCGGCGCGCAGGGCACGGCCTTCGTGCGTCCGCTGGCGCGCCTGACGGCGCTCGGCGCGCGGCTGGCGTCGCCTGGCCTGGACGACGAACAGCGCGCGGCCCTGGGCGCCCAGGGATTCGTCTTCGATGGCGACGAGGCGACCTTCTCGACCCGCAAACCGCGCCTGCCGGCGACGCCCGAACCGGACCGGCGCGCGCTGGTGCTGGGCGCCGGCCTGGCCGGCTGCGCCGCGGCGGCGCGCCTGTGCGCGCGCGGCTGGCAGGTCACGCTGGTCGAGCGTCATCCGCAGGTGGCGATGGAAGCGTCGGGCAACCTGGCCGGCATCTTCATGCCGCTGCTTTCGCGCGACGACAATGTCCCGACCCGCCTGACGCGCGCCGCTTATCTGTATGCGCTGCGCCTGTGGGAGCAGCTGGGCGGCGTCGGTCGCGCCTTCGATGGCGACGGGTGCGGCGTGCTGCAGCTGGCGCGCGATGCCGGCCATGCGGCCGTGTCGCGCGCGATCGCCGCCGACGGCAAGCTGCCGTCCGGGTTCGCGCGCTGGCTCGACCCGTTGGAGGCCGAAGCGCTGCTCGGCCTGCCCGCGCCGGATGGCGGCTGGCTGTTCCCGCAAGGCGGCTGGGCGCGCCCTGGCAGCGTGTGCGAGGCGCTGCTGGCGTCCTGCGGCGAGCGCTTGAGGCGGCGCTTCGGCGCCGGCGAGGTGAGCCTCGCGCGCGAGGGCGACGAATGGCAGGCGCGCGGCGGCGACGGCAGCGTCATCGGCCAGGCGCCGACCGTGGTGCTGGCCAGCGGCGCCGGCGCGCGCGAGATGGCGCAGACCCGTGAGCTGCCGCTGCAGGCGCTGCGTGGGCAAGTCACGCACCTGGCGCCGCAGCACGCCCCGCAACTGCCGCTGGTGCTGTGCCGCGAAGCCTACCTGACGCCGTCCGCCCACGGCGTCACCAGCGCCGGCGCCACCTATGACCTGGACGCCGATCCGCAACTGCGCGCCGCCAGCCAGGCGGAAAACGTGGCGCGCCTGCGCGGCCTGGTGTCCGATCCGCACGCCGCCGAAGGCGCGCCGCTGGCGGGCAGGGTGGGTTTCCGCTGCGTGGCGCCGGACCGGTTGCCCCTGGTCGGCCGCCTGCCGGACTTCGCCGCCCTGGGGACCACCGAAAGGTTGCGCGACGTGCCGCGCCATCCGGGCCTGTACGGCTTGCTGGGCTATGCCTCGCGCGGCCTGATCTGGGCGCCGCTGGCGGCCGAGCTGCTGGCCGCCCAGCTCGAAGGCGAGCCGCTGCCGCTCGAGATGGCCCTGGTCGATGCGCTCGATCCGGCCCGGTTCGTGCTGCGCGCCCGGCGCAACAGCCGTGTTGTTCCGGATGCGGCGCCAGACGTCGGGAATCTCGGGCCGTAACCGTTGTTGCGCCGCTGCAAACGCACGCGCGCAATCAGCATGTCGGCCCGAAATGCTGGATCCCTGCGGGTATAATTTGCCGGTAGCAATTTTTGGCCGAAAGGGCCTGTCCGGATGGAAGATTCACACCACTCGCCCGAGCTGTTCCTGTTCCTGGCGTCCACGGCGCACGACATGAAGAACTCGATCAGCGTCCTGTCCGGCACGCTCGAACGCCTGCTCGACGGCGCCTCGCCCGAGACCGAGAAGGCGTATGCGCAGATGGCGCAGATGCTGTACCAGACGCGCCGCCTGAACGACAACCTGATGCAGCTGCTGGCGCTGTACAAACAGGTCGGCAAGCCCGGCTACCCGTTCGACGTCCAGCCGATCGAAGTCGGTCAGCTGGTCGAGCAGGTGGTGGCCCTCGAGCGCGTGCTGATCGAGTCGCGCGGCGTGACGCTGGAACTGGACGTCGATCCCGAACTGATGGCCCACGTCGACGAAGACCTGATCGTGGGCGTGGTCTCGCACGCGGTCAACAACGCGCTGCACTACACGCGCGACCGCATCCGCCTGTCGGCGCGCTCGCGCGATGGCGAGCTGGAGATCCGGGTCGAAGACAATGGCGCCGGCTTTCCGCCCGTGTTGCTGGCGGCCGGCACGCCGGGCAGCGGCGACAGCGGCGTCAACTTCCTGACCAATAGCGCCGGCTTGGGCCTGTACTTCTCGGGCGAGGTGGCGCGCATGCACCGCCACCGCGAACGGTCGGGCGCGGTGCGGCTTGAAAACGGCGGCCCGCTCGGCGGCGGCTGCTTCATCCTGACCCTGCCATGAACCCGCTCGCCGCTTTCTCCAAGCCGGACCCCAGGCCGGATGATGTCAAGCCGAACGCCAAGCCGGACGTCAGGCCGGCCGCCGCGCTGGGGGGCGCGAAGCCCAAGGTGCTCGAAGAGATCGACTGGGCCAGCAAGCACTACCTGGTCGTCGACGACTTCGTCGGCATCCGCCAGCTGCTGCGCGAAAGCCTGCGCAGCCTGGGGGCCAGGAATATCGACCAGGCGTCCAGCGGCGGCGAAGCCATGGGCCTGCTCAACAAGCTGCGCTACGACGTGGTGCTGTGCGACTACAACCTGGGCGAGGGCAAGAACGGCCAGCAGGTGCTGGAAGAAGCGCGCATGCGCCATCTCCTGATGCCGTCCTCGGTGTTCGTGATGGTCTCGGCCGAGAAGAGCGTGGAGTCGGTGATGGGCGCGGCCGAGCACCAGCCGGACGCCTACCTGGTCAAGCCGATCACCGAAGGCGTGCTGCTCACGCGCCTGAACCGCGTGTGGCGCCGCAAGCAGATGTTCCGCCTGATCGACCAGGCCTTCGTCGAAAAGGATTACCTGCGCGCGGCGCGCCTGTGCGACGACCAGATCGCCGCCAGCCGGGTGCACGAGATCGAGCTGCTGCGCATGAAGGCGCGCATGCTCGAGCGCAGCGGCCAGCCGGCGCGCGCGCGCGAGGTCTACGAAAAAGTGCTGGCCCAGCGCGAATACCACTGGGCGCGCGCCGGGCTGGGCAAGATCCGCATGGCCGACGGCGATTTCGAGCAGGCGCGCCAGATGTTCCAGACCGTGATCGCCGAGAACCGCCACTACATCGACGCCTACGACCAGCTGGCGCGCGCCTACCAGGGTTTGGGCCAGCACGAAGAGGCGGCCGCGGTGCTCGAGCGCGCCGCCAAGCTGTCGCCCAACTCGGTGCCGCGCCAGCGTCACCTGGGCCAGGCCGCGCTGCGCCTGGGGAACGTGCCGATGGCCGAGAAGGCCTTCCGCAAATGCCTGGTGATCGGCGAGTATTCGATCCGCAAGGCGCCGGACGACTTCCTCGGCCTGGCGCGCGTGTGCGGCCTGAAGGGCAATACCAAGGATGCGCTGCAGCTGCTCCTCCTGGCCCAGCGCGAATTCGGCAGCGAGCACGAACACATGGCGCTGCGCGCGAAGATCACCGAAGGCCACGTCTATCACGAGAGCGGCGACTACCTGAACGCGCGCCGCGTCGGGGACGAGCTGGAGGCGATGCTGCAGGCCGATCCCAAGCGGCCCGGCACCGCGATCTGCATCGAGATGGCGACCCTGCTGTTCGCGGTCGGCGTCAAGGAGACGCCCAACGAGGTGCTGGCCCACGTGATCCGCAACAACCACGACAACACGCTGCTGCAGGACGAAGTGCAGAAGATCTTCGACCGCGCGCGCCTGTCTGACGAGGGCGCGCTCATCATCCGCACCGCGCGCAAGGAGGCGGTGGACCTGATGAACCAGGGCGTGGTGCTGTGGAAAACCGGCAAGCTGCCCGACGCCGTCGAATGGATGCGCAAGGCGCGCGAGCGGCTGCCGGACAACGTCCGGGTGCTGTTCAACGAGGTGCAGATCCTGATCTCGCACATGCAGCAGCGCGGCTACGACCCCGAACTCGAACTCGAGGCCCGTGAGGTGCTGGAGCACGTCGACGAGCTGCAGCCGGGCCAGCAGCGCTTCGCGCAGC
Source organism: Massilia sp. UYP11 (assembly GCF_050434805.1). Lineage (NCBI taxonomy): Bacteria > Pseudomonadati > Pseudomonadota > Betaproteobacteria > Burkholderiales > Oxalobacteraceae > Massilia > Massilia sp. UYP11. The sequence goes on along the minus strand of NZ_JBNDJE010000015.1, from coordinate 101,681 downwards.
TGATGGAGCAACTGGGCGCGCTGCAGCCGCAGCCTGAACCCGCCCAGCCGGACGCGCCGCCGGCCGCGCCATCGCCTGAAGAGGGCGAGGCGGCGCCATCGAACGCATGAAGGCCGCGCCCGTCCATTACGGGAGGCGAAAGATCGCGTTGTTAGCGTTGTTTTCGCAATACGAGCCAGTATCGGAATAAGCCGCTCCATCCGTGAGGGGCTGTAGGAACGACGTGCCGATCCGGTTCCCGGCGGCCATCCGGTACACGCCGACGTGTCCCGGCGCCGCATTGGCGGCGCGGGGACGGCACTGCTGCCGTGCACGGAGAAATTTCCACTGGCGCATACCGGCGAGACCAAGCGGTTGGTCGCGCGGAAAGGAGCGCTGACCTCGCGTACTGTCGAGACGGCCTAGCGGCGCTTGCGGGCCGCAAGTGCGCTGCCTGTCGTGCCGGGAACGGCGCACCGCATCGCCCGGTATGGCGATCAGGCGGCGCTGACTGGCATGGCATTCTTGTCATGAAGAACAATGCCTCATAATCGCAATTCACGATAACGCCGCGTTCATGAAAAGGGAAATGATGGTCGAGCTAAAAAAGCAATACGATTTGTGGAGTGAGTTCTTGACGGTGTGGCCGGAGGCGCGTCTCCGGGAAATGAAACTCGACGAATATACGAAGGCTGGTTCGAAAGACACATTCACTTACTGGATAGAAGCACGGCTGGATAAAATGGGCAGCATGTGGGGCGGCTCGGCCTTCAAGTTCGGCATTTTTTCTCGCAAGGACGTCGGGGAAAAGAGCGGTGACCAGACGCTAAGTTATTCCGCAGACTATGCGTGGTACACGGCGCTTGGGGATACCGCTGAGCAAGCCTTCGAGCAGGTCAGGCAGGGAGTTGTCCAAGTCGCACGGTACGCCGCACAAGGCGATCTCGATGCCATTGAGTCGATGGATATATTCGGTGAAGTCTACCGATGGAAGATCGCTTTCCACTATCAGGATCGGCAGAATCCACGGCTTGTTAATATATTCACGCGCGCGCCTCTCAAAGCGTTGATCGATGACAGCGCTTTCCTTGATGCAAATATGGCATCCCTGCAGCGTGCGGTCGTTGCCGACAAGCCCGAAAATATGGGGATACTTGAGTATGGACGGCTCATGTGGGAAACATGGAGTCGGCAAAACCTCGCCATTTGGAAGCTATCCCATGGCAATGGAAGCTTCACGAAAGAAGAGCAGCAACAGTATCGGGAAAAAGGGTTGGCCATGATCTATGGCGATACCGGGAAAAGCCAGGGGAAAAAATTTGAAAACGCACCGATAGGTACATTGTTTTATCTGTGCAATAGCAACAGCCCTCAACTCGTAGGCCAGTTCACCTCAGCCGCGCAATCTTCGCCGAAAGACGCTGGCTGGCTGCAGCGAAATTACCGCGTCCTGAAACTCGCTATTCGGACCGATCCATACACAGATAGCTCAAAGGGGTGGTCACCGTCCTACCGATCTACTTTCTATCAAGTTGGCAAGGACGATCTGGCGCTGTTTGACCATACGTTGTTGCAACCGTATTTTGGGATCAGTCTGGCGGAACTTGCTTCATTGGCGGGCGAGCCTCTTGACGCCATGACGGCATCGACGGTTCCAGCCGACTCAGATTTCGACACCGATGAAAAGCTGTTATCGCGCTTTGACGGCAAGGCGTCATTCAAGGAATTTCGACGCACTTGGTCCGCCGAGTACCGCGCTCTGTTTGTTCGCCTCGCGCGAGTCGTGCACGACGCCGGGCTTGATTGGTGGCATATGGGCAAAGGCGTGCAGGTCCGGTTTGGACGGAAGAATCCGCACGACAGGAAAGCTGCCGGTGTTCTGGGGGTTGTTCGCGGCAAGGAAAAGCAGAAAATCACGTGGACTCGACCGGTTGGTGAAATGGAGCAGTGCCACCGCAAGCCCTTGAGCGAAGAACTGGTGTCGACCATTGAGCGCGCGTTTGCCCAATCAAACGAAGCGCTTGACGAATGGCTGGCCGTCGACAAGGCGCGACCCGGCTGGTGGCCGGACCAGTTGGATGCAGAGTCCAACGAACCCGGATTCCTTGACGACGATGTGGAGGATGAGGACGACGAAGGCGACGAACTGCTGCCGATACCGGTTCGGCAGACCTTCAACCGGATCTATTACGGGCCGCCGGGCACCGGCAAGACGCATCAGCTTCTGCAGCTGTTAAAACAGACCTACACCACGTCGGACGACAATGGAGGAGTTGCCGAGCATTACAGTCTCGTTACTTTTCACCAGTCCTACGGGTACGAAGAGTTTGTCGAAGGACTGCGGCCGGTGCTGGACGTCAGCGCGGACGGACAGATTCGCTACGAGATTCGCCCTGGTGTATTCAAGAGACTGTGTGAGGATGCACGGCGCTTTCCTGAACAGCAGTTTGCGATGGTGATCGACGAGATCAACCGAGGGAATATCAGCAAGATTTTCGGTGAGCTGATCACGCTGATTGAAGTAGACAAGCGCGAAGGCGCGAAAAATGTGACCAAGGTGACGCTCCCTTATTCCGGCGAACAGTTTTCAATACCGGCCAACGTGGACATTATCGGGAGCATGAATACGGCTGACCGGTCGCTGGCCTTGGTCGATACGGCACTGCGCCGCCGTTTCGACTTTGTACCCCGTATGCCGAATAGCAAGGACGAAATAGACGCTCCCTTGTATGCGCTGCGCGTCACGCTTGGTGAAAAATCGATCGATATCCCCTCTCTGCTCAGTCGCATCAACCAGCGCATCGAATCGCTGTATGACCGCGACCATACGATTGGTCACGCTTACTTCATGGAGTTAGGTGACGCGCAGGACGGCATGGTCCGGTTTGAACGCTTGGAGCACATCTTCCGCAACAGGATCATCCCTCTGCTCGAAGAGTATTTCTTCGAAGACTGGGAAAAGATCCGATTGATACTGGGTGATAACCAGAAAGCAATGAGCGGTGATCAACGAACGTGCTTCATTCTCGTAGACGATGATCAGGAAGGTGAGCTGGTCCAGCTATTCGGTGCGAGTCATGGTCTGGAAGCGTTCGGCACCAGAAGGCGCTATGCGCTGAATGATCTGGCATTGTCAAACCCCGACGCCTATATCGGAATTTATCTTGGCGCGCGCTGACCAGCCACATGCTCAGGCGCGTACCCATCTCGCCATCTTCGAATTTGACGCCGTGTTTGTTGAAGGCAGCGGATCGCCAGGGCCCACGGTGCCACCTGCAGTATTCGCATGGCTCGAAAGCACCTGTCTGCAGGCCGCGGAAGAGGGTGAGACACCATGGCTCAGGTTGATACAGCGGGCCGGCCGGAGGGCTGTGCAGGTAACAAATTATGTCGGGGTCATGCGCAGTCCAGCAGGATTTCAAATTGAGGTATTGCCAAAAACAGGTCTGGCGAATGAGGGTGGCGCGAACGAAGCACGGCAGCTACTGATTGAAATGCTGTGCTGCCTCCATGGCTTTCGTCACATCAAGACCGAACGCGCGAAATTGGCTGCGGCCACAATGCCGCTGCTTGAAGTGTTCATGACAGAATTCCTGCTCGCAGTAAAACAGGTTGCCAAGCATGGCTTGCGTAGCGACTACGCGGTCAGGCAGGACAACCTTCATGCACTGCGAGGGAAGATCTTGATCAACCAGCAATTGCGGCATAACCTGACGCGCGCCGATAGATTCTTCACGGAGCATGACGAATTTTCCAGTGATCGCCCGGAGAACCGGTTACTGCACACGGCACTGCGGCGGATTCTCCCGTCACTCGCGCTGCAGGAAAACCAGCGGCTGGCGCGCGAACTGAGCTCTCTCTTCGTTGACATTCCATTGAGTACGGAGATTCAAGCCGATTTCCGCCGCGTACGCCTCGACCGAGGTATGAGCACTTATGCGGACGCACTTACTTGGGCAAAGCTGATTCTAGAGGAGTTGTCCCCGGTGACAGGAAGTGGCCGTCACGCAGCGCCTTCTCTGCTGTTCCCGATGGAGAGAGTGTTCGAGGCGTTCGTGACTAAACACATGTCGCTTCAACTGCGCAAACCAAATTACTTGAAGACGCAAATGCGTTCGCATTATCTGGTTCGTCATGATGAACAAAGCTGGTTTCGTCTCCAGCCGGACCTACTCGTGCGGGAGTCGGCAAAAGATTTCCTAGTACTCGACACCAAGTGGAAACTGTTGGACCGCCACAAAACCGGCGGCACGCTAAAGTACGGTCTGGCACAGAGCGATTTTTACCAGCTGCTGGCCTACGGTCAATCTTACCTCGATGGCCAGGGTGATGTGGTCCTGATCTATCCGCGTACCGATCTCTTCGACAGGGCACTGCCTGTTTTCAGCTTTCCCAAGACGCAGGGCCTCAGGCTCTGGGTGGTTCCTTTCTGTTTGAAGAGCCGAATGCTTGCCGTGCCTGTCGATGCTCCCTTCGCACCTTATTTCCATCCCTATAACGTCACTTGAGCAGGCATGCCAGGAGACATGCGCATCAAGCTCCGGCGCCGTCGCGGCGCCCCGGCCCATGCCGCTGCAGCAGCTGCGCGCACAGCGCCTCGATATCCGGCTCGCCGTTCGCGCGCACGGTGGCGCGCGCCGCCTCGCGCAGCGCGCAATCGACGATGTGCTCGCCCAGCGCGCGGTAGCTCTCGAACTGGGCGTCGTCGAACCACTGGTCGGCGATGCTTTCGTGCGGGTAGCCGGGATGCAGCTTGCGGTAGTTGAGCAGGTCGGCATTCTCGCTGCCGACGATGGCCGGCTTCACGTACAGGAGCACGCCGTCGGCGGCGCCGCGGTCGGCCTGGCTGTAGCGGATGTGGCCGGCCGCGCAGCTGGCGCCGCACATGCCGCTGTCGCCGATCGCGGCCAGGCGCGAGACGTCGAGGTCGATGCGCACGTGCAGGTCGGTGCCGCAGCGCCGGATCGCGTTGCCCAGGTCTTCGAACGCCAGGTAGCGGTCGCTCCCCACGTCGATCGCGATCACCAGCCGGCAGCGGCGCCGCACCAGCTCGTAGATGCCGAGGTTGTCGAAGTGGCCGCCGTCGCTCAGGTGCACGTAGGCGGCGTCGGCGTCGAGCTGGCCGAACAGCTCGGACAAGAGGCTGAACAGGCCAATCGGCGGCGAGGCGCTGGTCCAGGCGCGGCGCGCCGGATTCGGGCACCAGCGCCCCAGGCGCACGTTGAACATCGTCATCAGGAAGTTCAGGGGCGGCGACGAGTGGGCGCCCATGTTCGGGCTGGCCGCGGCGCCGGACAAGGCCACCGCCATCCCGAGCCGCACGCCGGCGTCGTCGTCCAGGCCGACGCCGGAGCGCGAGGCATACTGGTCGGTGGGCCGGTAGCAGCCCGCCGGCGCCCCCGCGCCGCCGGGCGCCACGGCGGGCTGCTCGTAACCGCACCAGCGCGGCGTGAAGGCGAACGAGGCGGTGCGCCGCGTCTGCCAGGCCAGTTCAGCGCCGCCGACCAGGTTCAGCGCGGTGTTCACGATCGGGTAGGGCCGCCCGTAGCGCAGCTCGGCCAGCAGCATGTCGTCGTTGGGGTCGAAGCCGGTGAAGGGATGCGGCTGGCGCGTGCGGTTGCCGGCGCCGAACCAGGCCCGCACCACCCGGTTGCGATACAGCATATATAGCGAGAACTTGTTGATGTCGACCCGCCAGCCGAGCAACAGGGCGGCGCCCAGGAAGGCGCCGAAGGCCAGCAGCAGGGTCGCACCGCTCGTTGCCAGGGTGGCGTCGGCATGGGCGCGCAGCACGCAAGTGAGCTCGGCCCTGGGGCAGGCGACATCCGGCAGCGCCACCGCGGCCTGCACCAGGCTGCTCAGGAGGGCGAAGATCCCGACCGTGAACACGTAGGGCGCCAGCCGCGCGACCAGTTCGAGCTTCGGGTCCGGGGCGCCGCGCGCGCCGGTCGACACGCTGCTGCCGGCCTTGAGCCCGAAGGCGGTCATCGCCAGCCAGCCGAGCAGGGTGCCCAGGTTGGACCAGGGCTCGTAGGTGAGCCAGGCCCAGTGCAACAACGGAGGAATGTAAAAGCAGGTGACGTACACAGTCAACCACAGGAGGGCGAAGATCGCGGTCCAGGCGTCCTGGCGGCTCCACCATTCGCGGCTGGCGTCGCTGTACAGGCGGCCGACCAGGCCGATCATCAGGGTCATGGTGGCGGCGAACAGCGCCATCATGAGCGGCATGCCGAAGGTGGCGAGGGCGATCGCGTCGTTCAGCACGCGCTGGCTGGCGGGATCGGGCAGCACCGCCATCCCGCCCAGCAGCAGCAGGGTGCCGAGGGTGAGCGCGCCCATCGCGCACAGGAAGTGCGACAGGCCTTCGCACAGTTCGGCGCGGGTCAGGTCGCGCAGCGGCGGGTCGGCGTGCAGCCGCGTGTAGATGGCCAGCCAGCCAGCCAGCGCCAGCAGCAGGCCGACCGTCCAGCACAGCAGCAGCGACAGCCGGGCGGCATCGACCCGCAGCAACGCCAGGATATCGGGGGCGAAGGCGCGGCCGGCTTCCAGCAGCACCAGCAGCACGCTGGCGGCGCCGGCGGCGCACACGGTATAGCCGGTGCGGCGGTAGGGGCTGGAGCGGTCATGGGCCAGGTACCAGCCGCAGGCCCAGACGATGAAATAGACCAGGCCCGGGGCCAGCAGCCAGTGCCAGCGGCCATCGAGCCCGGTCGGCAGGAAGGCCGACGGCGCCGCGCCGCCGTGGCGCCACAGGCCCAGGCTGCCGAGAAAGCCCGCCAGCAGCAGCGGCAGGTTGATGCACCACAGGACCGCGCCCTGCGACAGCGGAAAGCGGCGCATCCCGCGCGAGCTTTCCGGCTTGCTCGAAATCGACAGCGCGATGCAGAACACGGCGAACAGGAACAGCAGCACGCCGAGGATCCAGGCGATGTCGGCCAGGTGCGCCCATGGCCCGCCAGGTGCGACCACGCGGTGCACGGCCCAGACGGCAAAGCGCGGCAGCAGCAGCAGGGCGCACATCCAGGCCACCAGCATGGCCAGGTTCAGGCCCGTGTTGCGCACGTAGGTGCCGACCAGGGTCCAGGTGTCGGCGCTGAACATGCCGCCCTGCGGCGACAGGTAGTTGCTGTACTGGCGCAAAAAGCGCAGCTCGGGCGCCTCGAGGCTGCCGGCCTGCGGCGCCAGCATGGCTTCCACCCTGGCGATGTCGCCGCCGTTGGCATGCAGGCATTTCGACAGCCAGCCGCCGACGAAGCCGCCGCCGGACACGGTCGACAGGTAGTCGATGTGGCGCAGCAGGCCGCAGCGCGCCAGCGCCTGCAGGGCGCCCAGGCTGAAGGTGGCGCTGCGCACGCCGCCGCCGGACAGCGCCAGGCCGGTCAGCATGCCGCCGTGGGCGCGCTGCAAGAGGCGCTCGCGGTCGGGCGGCAAGGCGGCGTCCAGCGCGGCGCCGCGCCGCCCGTCTCCCTGCGGATCTTCCATGTCCGGACGCAGCATGTCGAGTTCGTCGCGCAGCACCTCGCCGAACAGGTGGCCGGCGGCGGCGTCGAGGCAGCGCAACAGGTCGCCGTCGATCTTGTCCGACGGCGCCAGGCCGTGGCGCTTGCGCAGCAGGGCAAAGGCGTCCTGCAACTCGGCGACGCTGCGCGCGCCGGGCGGCGGATTGCAGCCGGCGGCGGCGAGTTTACGCCGCAGGTCGTCGACCTGCGACGGCGTCAGGTGGATCAGGTCGCTCGGCAGCATGGCTCCTCCGGCTGAACGGGGACGCGGCCGGGCCGGGCAGGCCGGGCCGCCGGGTCAGTTCAGCACGGTTTGCAGGCGAGCACTACCGTTTGGATCAATGCGGCGCTCTCACGCCTTGTCGGTCTTGCCGCGCGCGCTGCGCCGGCCGGAGGGCGGATTACCGTTGCCCTGTTGGGCGTCGGCCGATTGGCCTGCGGACGGCTTGCCGGCGGCGGCGCCGGCTTGCGGGCTGTTGCCGCCGTCATCGGGCGGCGCGCCGGCCTGGTCCGGATTGGCGGCGTCCGGCGGCATGGCGCTGGCCACGGCTTGGCGGAATTGGTCTTGCAACAAATTCCACCAAGCAACGGCCGCCGGCATGGCGGCGTGCGCGGCCTCGGCGCCCTGGGGCGGCGCCGCGGTCCCGGACGCCGCCGGGGATGGCGGCGGCGCAGATGGCGGTGGCGCAGATGGCGATGGCGCTGGCGAGGCGACGCTGTCCGCGGGTTTGGCGGCGGGCGCGGCGGCTTGCGCCGCCTGGGCGAAGAATTGCGCGAACGGCGCCATGGCGGCATCGCTGGCGGCGCCGGTCTGGCTCATGGCCTGGGCCATGCTGTCGCCCATTGCCTTGAGCGTGGCCAGGGTGCCGCGCTGGATTTCCAGCGCCTGGATCGAGCCGCGCAGCATGCTCATGTTGAGGTTGAGCCAGGACTCGACCGCCTTCAGGTCGGCGATCTTCTTGTCCAGGTCGTCGACCGACAGGCCGGCGCCGGGCATCGGCATGCCGCCCATGCCGGGCATGGCGCCGGGGATGTTCATGCCGCCCCACAGGTTCTTGACGAATTCGAGCGTGTCGGTCATTCCTGGCATGGGCTGATTCAGCATCGTTGGTCTCCGGTAGTTGTGCGGCAAGCGTAGCAGATTACGCCCGGATGGGCCATGCCGGGCATGGGGCTGGAAAACGCCGGGCTTGCGCTGGACCCAAGTCGGATAACTGTCAGAAATATTGCCTGCCCAGCAAAATGCGTCTTGACGGCACGATGGAAAGTTGCGCTGCGCAAACGCACTCGGCCCGGGCGGCCCGGCTGCGCATGGCCATTCTCACCGGCGCCGTGCAAGGCCGGTCGCGCCCGCGCTACACTAGCGGTATGCAATCCGCACCACTCCTTCTTCCGCGTCGCCGCCGGCTGCTGTCGGTCGCGCTGGTGGTATTGCTGCACTGGATCGTGTTGAGCGTGCTGCTCGACGTGAACCTGTCGCTCCCGCGCCAGGCCGGAGGGGAGGGCGGCGCGGCGACCCTGCTGACGCGCGTCCTGCCGGCCGCCACGCCGCCGGCGCCGCCGCCGCCCGCGCCCTTGCCGGTGCCCGACGCGGGGCCGCCGCCCCTGCCCGTGATCCCCCCGCTGCCCGCCGAACTCGGGATGCCCGCGCAGGCCGGCGACATCACCCCTGACGTTCACGCCGCGGCCGATGGCGCGCCCGCAGGCGCCGGCATCGCGCCGGCGGCGCCGGCGCCGCCACCGGAGACGACGGCCGCTCCCACGCCTTCCGTTCCGGAAACGCCGGCGCCACCGGCCGAACCGGCCGCCCCGGCAGTGCCGGAAATCCGCCGCTACCAGGTCGACATGCCGCCCCCGGCCACGATCACGCTGGACGTCGCCCGTACCGACAAGGACGGCGCCGAATGGTCGGGCGAGGCCATGCTGGCCTGGCAATTCAACGACGACACCTACAGGATCCAGGTCGAAGCCGGCATCCGGGTCGTGTTTACGCGGGTCAACCTGGTGGTCTTGCACAGCGAGGGCGCGGTGGCCGCCACCGGCTTCGCGCCGATCAAGATGACGGAAAAGCGGCGCGGCCGCTCGCTCACCGCCACCCATTTCAACTGGGGAGAGAACAAGCTGACCTTCTCGGCGTCGCAGGCGGCCTATCCGCTGGCGCCCGGCGCCCAGGACAAGGCCAGCATCCCGCTGCAGCTGTCGGCCATCGCGCGCGGCGACCCCAAGCAATTGAGCAGCGATATCGACATCCTTGTCGGCGAAGACCGCGACGCCAGCGTTTACCGGTTCAAGCTGGTGGGGCAGGAAGAGATCGACACCCGGCTCGGCAAGCTGCACACCTGGCACCTGACCCGCCCGCCGCTGCCCGGCTCGTACAAGTCGACGCTCGACATCTGGCTGGCCCCGCAACATGGCTGGTATCCGGTGCGGATTCGCAATACGGAGGCGAATGGAGCAGTAACCACGCAAACAGTGAATAATATCGTCTTGAACCATTCAGGATTTTGATATGCTTCTAGACAACATTCGACAAGCCGGCGTGGCATGCACGCTGGCGCTCGCCCTGGGCAGTGCCGGCGCCCAGACCGCAAATCCGTCGGCGACGGCGCATCCAGCCGTCAAGCGCGCCTTCGAGTTGCCGCCATCGGCCGACCTGCACTATGACCTGAGCGCGCGCCAGCGCGGCCTGTCGCTCAAGGGCGACGCCACGGTCGCATGGCGCGCCGGCGACGGCAAGTACGACCTGGGTGTCGAATCGCGCGTGGCCCTCCTCGGCACCCTGCTCGAGAACCGCAGCCAGGGCGCCATCGACGAGTTCGGCCTGGCCCCGGTGGAATTTACCGAAAAGCGCATGCGCAAGGACCCGACCTCGATCACCTTCGACCGTGGCGAAAAAGTCATGCGCTTCTCGGAGGGCGACAAGACCTATCCGCTCAAGGGCGGCGAGCAGGACCGCGTATCGATCACCTGGCAGCTGGCGGCCGTCGCGCGCGCCGCCGGCGACAAGTTCAAGCCCGGCTCGGAATGGCCGTTCTTCGTGGCCGGCCGCAGCAGCGCCGAGGCCTGGACCTTCAAGGTGATCAAGCGCGAGAAGGTCAAGACCGGGCTGGGCCAGGTCGATGCCGTGCTGGTGAGCCGCGCGGCGCTGCCGGGCAGCCGCGACCAGAGCGTCGAGGTGTGGCTGGCGCCGGCGCACGAATGGTATCCGGTCAAGATCCGCTTCACCGAAGGCGACAAGGAAACCATCGAGCAGACGCTCAAGAGTATTGCCAAGCCGTAACTCTCATCTGTGTCTTTCCCGCAATTGTCGGCCCCTGATCGGGGTTGGCAATCGCTGACTGGCCAGTCCAGCCTGTTATACTGACGCCCCCGCGAAGCCGGTCGGGCCTGTCAGTACGTTCATGTAGATATTGTCAACATCGTCAATATCGGTCATGCCAGGCCCGTCTCGACCGCGCACGAGAGACTGGTAACAACGATGATCGATCCCCTTGCCGGCGCGGCCCTCGCTGCCGACTCCCCGGCCTTAGCGCCGGAACTTGATCCGCTGCAAGCACACTTCCAGGAAGGCGTCGCGCCCGACGAAATCGAGCAGGTCTTCCACCTCAAGCGTGCCCAGCCGATGCTGTCGGCCTTCACGGCCCTGTTCCACGGCTCCCAGGATGGCGTGCTGGTGCGCCTGCTCGTCCTGCGCGAACTGGCCGGCGACACCGCCAGCTCGGCGTTTTCGCGCGCCGACATCAACCAGAAGCTGGCCTACCTGATTCCCGAAAGCCTGGAGACGGTGCTCAACCGCCTGCGCGGCCACGGCCTGCTGGCCTGGGACGCCCCGGGCGCGGTGTACCGCATCACGCCGCTGGCGCGCAACGTGCTGTCCGCGCTCGAGACCCTGCTGGCGCTGGGCAAGCCCGAAGACGACGACGCCGAGATGGGCTTCCTGCTGTCGCAGGTGGCCGGCGCCCAGGCGGTCGGCGGCGTCACTGTCGACCAGCTCAAGCACCTGCTGGGCCGCCTGATCGAGCTGACCGAGGAATTTCGCGACGCGATCGCCTCCGGCTCCGAGTTTCGCCTGCGCACCTCGCAGGCCAAGTGGCACATGGCCTGCGACTGGGTGGAGAAGGGCTCGGTCATCCTGCGCGCCATTACCTCGGACGAGCGCGCCGATTCCGCCACCCACCGCGCGGCCCAGGCCATCGGCAGGGCACAAAGCGCGCTCCTTAACATGCAAGGCATGTTTTCCCGTGCGCTGAACCAGATCGAGCGCCAGCGCGTGCACCTGGGCCAGTCCGGCCTGTCGACCACCGACGTCAAGCGCTGGCTGCTGGCCCATGACGACCTGGCGAGCCTGGCCTCGGGCGCGATCGACCGCCCGGTGACGCCGCTGTTCGCCACCCCGGCCGAGATGATCGACGTGGCCGAGACCGAGCTCCTGGCCGAGCGCGTGATCTCGACCGGCCCCAAGGGCCTGCCGAGCGGCCAGGACGCGCCGCTGACGATCAACGACAGCCCGGCCATGATGGTCGAGCTGAACGACTGGATCAACAAGCTGTCCGACTTCGCCAACCTGGGCAACTTCCCCGAGTTTTCGGAAGTCGGCCCGCGTCGGGTGCAGCTGCATGAATCGCTGCTGCCGGCCAGCTTCGCCCTGGCGTCCTACCGCGCCTCGCTGCTGCCGCTCTTGGGCGATGCGGCCGAGGCCAGCCTGCAGGGCGCGACCGCCGAGCTGGCGCGCCTGCCGCTCGCCTTCGAGGCCCAGGACCAGATGATCGAACTCGACGACCCCGAAGTGGCGGCCATGTCGGTCGCTACCCTCTCCCTCAATCCAGATCACCCTTCGGACGGCACGCCCACATGAATGACGATGCACAAATCCTGATCGCGCGCCTGCTGACGCACCAGACCCTGCGCCGCGACGACAAGATGGTCAAGCGCGCGCTGTCGGACGACCAGTTCCGCGCCGAAGTCGACAAGCGCCTGCTCGAATCGGGCCTCAAACTGCTCGACAACGTGTACGCCGACCACGTGACCGTGGCCCTGCACCGCAACGTCGAGCCGAAGATCTTCGGCGCCAAGGACATCTGGCAGAACAATAACTTCGGCCTGACCCGCGACGGCGTGGCCCTGCTGGTAGTGCTGTGGGCCCAGATCATCCTGCCCAAGCGCGAGCGCCAGGAAACCCACACCACGGTGGACGACGACCAGAACGACATGTTCGAGAAGGAGTCGCCGATCCCGCGCGCCGAAGACGCGTCGATCGGCATCTCGTACACCGCGCTGCTGTCGGACTTCGGCGACAAGCTCGGCAAGAAGACCCGCATGGACATGAACCTGGGCGTGCTGTCCAAGCTGGGCTTCATCGAACGGCGCGGCGACGTGATCCTGGAAGGCCCGCTGCTGGACCTGATGATGGACACCGACGTGCTCAAGGAGCGCATCATCAACGGCGCGCTGTCCGAAGTGTTCAAGCGCGCGCCGCTGGCAGCCGCTCCGCGCAGGGTGGCCGCGGTCGACGCGCCCGAGGCCGAAGCCGCCAACGATGCGGTGGCGCTCGAGCAGCCCGATGCGGCCGATGGTGTGGCCAGTGATGTGGCCAATGATGTGGCCAATGAGGCAGCCAATGAAGCAACCGATACCCCGAACTGAGATAGCCGATGTTCCACATTAAATCACTCGAACTGGTCCACTGGGATTACTGGCAGCGGATCAAGAACATCCCGCTGGACGCCAAGATCATCACGATCGCCGGCCAGAACGGCTCGGGCAAGACCACGCTGCTCGACGCGATGCGCACCCTGTTCGGCCTCGATTGCTCGATGGGCCGCACGTACAAGCACTATGCGCGCCACTCGGGCCAGCAAAGCGCCTGGCTGCGCGCCGTGGTCGACAACAAGCCGGTCGGACGCCAGCTGTCGAACCGCCCGTTCCGCCATTCGGGCTTTTTCTCGGACGACGAGGTGACGCTGTTCTGCCAGGTGCAGAAGAACGGCGGCGACTGGAAGCGCCAGTACCTGATGCGTCCGGGTAACGTCGAGATCGAGGAAGTGACCGAAGCCACCGACTGGCTGGGCGTCGAGAACTACCGCAAACGCCTGGCCTCGGCAGGCCTGTCGCCGGCGATGTCGAAGGTGCTGGCGCTGGAGCAGGGCGAGACGGACAAGCTGTGCGAATACGCGCCGCGCCAGTTGCTGGACCTGGTGTTCCAGGTCTTCGGCGACAAGGAAGTGCTGGACGCCTACGACGAAGCCAAGCGCCACCAGCGCGACACCGAGGTCGAGCTCAAACGCTTCGAGACCGAACTCGAAACCTCGCGCACCAACCTGGAGGGGCTGCGCCTGCGCGTGGCCAACCACCACCAGTGGTCCGACCTGAACAAGGAACGGCGCGCGCTGCAGGAAGAAGTGCTGCCGGCGCTGCAATACCACGAGGCGCGCGAAAAGGCCGCCGGCAACAGCCGCATGCTGCGCGAGGCGAAAAAGCCGCTGGTGCAGGCCGACGGCCAGCTGGCCGAGAAGCGCAGCCAGTTGGCAAGCCAGCAGCGCTCGCTCACCGAGGCCCAGAAGCAGGAAGCCGCGCTGGAGCAGGAAGGCACGGAACTGGCCAAGCGCCTGTCCGAGGTGAACACGCGCTTGAAGCCCCTGGAAAGCCTGCTCGAGCAGCGCGACCGCCTGCAAAAGCTGGCCGCGGACGCCGGCGCCGACATCGCCGAAGTGGCCAGGAAGCTGGAAGAAAAAGAAGCCGAGCTGGCGCGCCAGAAGAGCGCGCGCGAAGCGGTATCGAGCAAGATCGCGGGCGAGATGGCGACCATCTCCGCGCTGCAGGGCAAGACCTCGATGCCGGAGCCGGAAGCGCAGCGCCTGATGCGCCGCGCGCTGCGCGACGAGGGCATCGCCCACGCCATGCTGTCGGACATCGTCGAGGTGACCGATCCGAAATGGCAGGGCGCGGTCGAGGGCGTGCTGGGCGGCTACGCCTCGGTGGTGCTGCTGGAGAACGCGAAAGATGCGCCGGCGGCCTACCGGCTGGCGGAGAAGGAACGCTATCGCCACTTCATCGTGCCCGATTGCGTCAATGCGCCGGTGGTGAAGGACGACAGCCTGCTGTCGGTGGTGCGTTTCTCCGGTAAAGCGCCGGGCTGGCTGATCGACCAGCTCGAACGCATCGAGCGCGTCGACTCGGTCGACGACGGCTTCAAGAGCCGCTCGGACGAATGGATCACGCCGGACGCCTACCACCGCGAACGCCGCGGCGGCCGCTCGCTGTTCGTCGAGGCGTCGCGCTACCGCTTCGGCGCGGCCGGCAAGACCCAGCGCCTGGAAGCGATCCAGAAGCTGATGCCGGCGCTGGAAAAGAAAGAGGACGAGCTGACCCTCGCGATCTCGAAGCTGGCCGCCGAAGTGGGCGGCCTGAAGGCGCGCATCGCCGGCGTCGACGCCGCCAAGGAGCTGTCGGCGCGCCAGGAAGAATTCGACGAAGCCGCGCGCGCGATTGCGCCCCTCAAGGCCGAGCGCATGGAAGTGGGCGCGCGCCTGGGCGAGCTGCAGACCCTGAGCAAGGACGCCACGGTGGCGCGCACCCGCGCCGACACCGTGTGGCAGAACGCGCGCATGGCGCTGTCGGAAGCCGAAGCCGGCATGCGCCTGAACCATCGGCGCCAGATCGAGCAGCGCAGCGAGCACGCCAAGGCGCTGCTGGAGCTGCGCCGCGGCTGGCGCGCGGTGCCCGTCGCCTGGAAGAACCCCAACTGGCGCGGCGACCTGGTGGCCAAGCACCAGAACGCGCACCAGGTCAACCTGCGTCTCGGTTCGCTCGAGCATTCGCTGGCGCGCGAGGACTGGGAGCTGGATCCGACCGTGATCGACCAGTACGCGCGCCTGCACGAGCAGCTGGAAAGCCGCCAGAGCGAGACCGAGGAGCGCCGCTACCAGAACAACCGCGCGATCGAGGCCACCGGCAATGCGCGCGGGGCCTACATCGAGCGCCTGCGCTACACGATCAAGACCTATACCAAGAACATCCGCGAACTGGGTTCGCTGGCCGGCATCGACGTGCAGGCCGACCCGGTGCGGCTGGAGAACGACGACGTGCAGCTGTCCCAGGCGGGCCTGCACGTGCGCTTCAAGTTCGACGGCAAGGACCAGATCGGGATGAACGACGGCGAAGCCTCGGGCGGCCAGCAGGTGATGAAGTCGCTGGTCTTGCTGATCGGTCTGTTGAAATCCGAAGAAGGCTCGGGCGGTTTCGTGTTCATCGACGAACCGTTCGCGCACCTGGACATCAGGAATATCCAGCTGGTCGGCGAGTTCCTGAAGAACACCGACGCCCAGTACCTGATGACGACGCCGCTGACGCACAACACCGACGTCTACGATCCTTCGGAACTGACGCTCATCACGAGCAAGAAGAAGAAGGACATGCAGTGGGCGCAGCCGATCTTCGTGCTGCAGCGGAGAAAAGAAGGGGCGAAGGCCGCGTAACGAAAAAGGGATCCGTGGTGGATCCCTTTTTCGTTATTGGTCGCGTGCGTGGTGGGCTACGGACCTGGGTTCCCGCCTTCGCGGGAACGACGTTGTCTTGATTCGCACGCTGATCGTGCGATGATGAATTCGGACACGTACTCGAGCACGTCGTTCCCGCGAAGGCGGGAACCCAAGGATGCCCGCATACCGCGCACGATCAAACCTGGTCGATCGCCTTGCGCGCCCGCCGCCGCCAGCGCAGCAGCGCCGCCGAATAGTAGCCGAAGTAACCGGCCGTGATCCCCACGCACAGCATGGTGAGCGGGCTGTCGGTCAGCCGTGGGGTGGGGATGCCCTTGCCCTGGTTGGCATACACTTCGATGCCGATGTACAGCAGGCGCGCCACCAGGATCATCGCCATCACCAGTCCCAGGCGCGCGGGCGGCGTGAAGAAGTAGCCCTGCGGGGTTTCCTCGAACCGGGTCAATTTCAGCCCCCAGACGGCGTAGCCGATGCCGCCGCCGGCGCCGACCACCAGCGCCGCCAGGTTATAGGGCGTGTCGAACAGCTGCGCCAGCGGCACCAGGATCATCGCGCCGAACACCAGCACGCCGGTGTAGTGGCGCGAGACGATCGAGCGCTGGCGCTGCATCCGGGTCTTGATGCGGCTGTAGATGCGCCACACCAGCAGCGGGGTCAGGACGAGCAGGGCCAGGGTGGTGATCGACAATTCCATGTGCGGCAAGAAGGCTGTGTTCAGGAAGAATGCATTGTAGCCCACGGCCGGCGCGCGCCGTCCCGCCGGGCAGCATGATAAGGTAGCTCGAACCGCATTCCTGCCAGGAGACCACATCATGCACGCAGTTCGACACGAGCTTCGCAAGCCGCCGCGCTTGCCCGTCCACGCCCACCGCGCCCCCGATCCGGCGCCGATCGAAGAACCGATGCCCGAGCCCTTCGACACGCCGCACCCGCACCACCAGCCGGTGCACCTGCCGAACGACGAGGAACCGGTGCCCGATCACAAGCCGAGCTGAGCCGCACCGCGTCCGGGGGAGCGTGCTACCATGAAGTAACAGTTGCACTCTCCTCCCGACGTCATGAAACACCGACTTTTCCTGTTCGACCTCGACGACACCCTGCTCGATTTCCGCGCCTCCGAACAGCGCTCCTTTCTGCGCACCATGGAGCAACTCGGCGTGCGCGAGCAGGTCGGCGACTTGTTCCGGCAATACCAGGCGACCAATCTCGCGCTGTGGCGCCGCTTCGAACAGGGCGCCGTCACCAAGGACTTCCTCAAGGTCGAGCGCTTTCGCAAGACCTTCGCGGACAACGGCATCGAGCTCGATCCGCAGCGCGCCAGCGACCTGTACGTCGAATCGCTGGCCGACACCGTGGTGCTGGTCGACGGCGCCGTCCAGCTGTGCGACACCCTGGCCGGCATCGGCGAAGTGGGCATCATCACCAACGGCGCCCACCAGATCCAGCACCGCCGCATCGCCAGTTCGGGGCTCAAGCCCCACCTGTCCTTCGTCGCCACCTCCGAAGCCTGCGGCTTCGCCAAGCCCGACAGCCGCTTCTTCGAGTTCACCAGCAAGATGGCGCGCAGCTTCGCCAGGCACGAGACCGTGATCGTCGGCGACCGCCTGGACGCCGACATCCTCGGCGCCAACCGTTTCGGCATCGAGAGCTGCTGGTTCAATCCCGGCCGCCTGGCCAACGACTCGCAGGCGATCCCGAGCTGCGAGGTCGCCAGCCTGCACGACATCGTCGCCTCACTGCGCGGCCTGGCCGCCTGACGCCGAAGGTGCGCAGCCGTCGCCGCAGACGCGGTTGCGGCCGCGGCGCTTGGCTTCGTACAGCTGCCGGTCCGCGCGGGCGACGAGGTCGCGCGCGTCCGTGGGCGCGACCAGCGCGGCCACGCCCAGGCTGGCGCTGACCATGCCGAGCGGCGACTCCCGGTGCGGCAGGCGCAGCGCCATGATCTCGGCGCGGATCCGCTCCGCCACGGCGGTCGCGCCGGCCAGGTCGGTATGCGGCAGGATGATGGCGAATTCCTCGCCGCCATAGCGCGCCGCCAGGTCGCCGTTGCGGTTGACCTGCCTGGCCAGCATGCGGCCCACCTCCTGCAGGCAGGCGTCGCCGGCCGGATGGCCATAGTGGTCGTTGAACTTCTTGAAGAAGTCGACGTCGAGCAGGATCAGCGCCAGCGGGTTGTTGCCGCGCGCCGCGCGCGCCAGCTCCTGCGCGAGCACCTCGTCGAAGCGGCGCCGGTTGGCCAGCCGCGTCAGCGTGTCGGTATGGGCCAGCTGCTGCAGGCCGAGATTGTCGCGCCGCAGGTCTTGCGAATAGGCGCGCAGCTTCTGGTCGAGCCGGTCGCGGATGATGAATTGCCCGATCAGCTTGCGGGCGAAGAGGGCGAACGTGGCGGCGATCAGGAAGACCGCCGCGCCGATCAGGATGCTGGCGCGTTTCCAGGGGCCGAGCAGCTCGTCCTTGGCCTGGCCGACGGCGATCACGAAGGCAGAGTCGTCGACCCGCCGGTAACTCTACAACCGCTCGATATGGTCGACCCGGGCGACCAGGAAGTCCGAGCCGACCGCGTTTTCCCCGATGGCCCGGAATATCGCGCCGCGCGCCTGGTTGGTGCCGATCAGCCGGTCGTCGAAAGGGCGGCGGTAGACCACCGTGCCGTCCTGCAGGGCGAGCAGCACCGTGCCGGTCTTTCCGACATCCAGCTCGTCGTAGAGGCGATCGAAGGAATTCACCTTCAGGGTC
The DNA here is from genome assembly GCF_050434805.1 of Massilia sp. UYP11. Taxonomy (NCBI): domain Bacteria; kingdom Pseudomonadati; phylum Pseudomonadota; class Betaproteobacteria; order Burkholderiales; family Oxalobacteraceae; genus Massilia; species Massilia sp. UYP11. The sequence goes on along the minus strand of NZ_JBNDJE010000015.1, from coordinate 82,969 downwards.
ACCAGCGCCACGCCGGCAAAGCTGCCGTCGGGGTGGTCGATGCGGCGCGAGATCGGCAGCACCCAGACCCCGGTGGAGCGACTGCGGACCGGATGACCCACATGGATGTCGCGGCCGGCATCGGTGCGGTGGTGCTCGAAATAGGCGCGGTCCGAATTGTCGCCCTGGCGCGTTCCGGTCAGCGAGGACGCGAGCCAGCGGCCGTCGGCGGCAAACACGAAGATCCCGTGCAGCTCGGGCGCGGTCCTGGCCAGCACCACCAGGTGGGCTTGCAGCCGCTTCAGCGCGGCCGCGTCGGCGCCGTCGTGCTCCACCCGTTCGACCACGTTCGCCAGGGCCATGGTGGTGGCCTTCATCGCGATCTCGACCTGGACGCCGACCATGCGCGCCACGTTCGCGGTCGCCACTTCGGTCTGCCGGATCTGCGCATGCCGCGACGACCAGATGAACCAGGCCGCGAACGCGACCAGCACGCAGCAGCCCAGGGCGGTGGCCGCCACCACCAGGCGCACGACCGGACGCCGCTTGCCGCTCAGGTGCTCGACGTGGTGATCCAGGTTGTCGATGGATGAGTTCAATGCGCCTCGCCGGAAGATGGTTGCGATGCTCGGCCGAAAATTGTGCCACTGGAAAAGGAACCCTGTCGCCGGAGTGCTCTGGCAGGCATGGGTTTGCCTGATCCTGGACGGTCAGGGGAATTGCGATGAACGATGCGGCTTTGCCCGGATAGCCCAGCCATGAACCGCGTCGGCTGGCGTGTCCGTCCAGCCAAGTGTAGTTAATTCATGAGAAAAATTCATAAGCCCAGTCAAAATTGGGCCGGTTCTGGTCATGAATTTGCGGATAACATGTTTTCCTGACAAATCGCGTGATGCGCACCGCTGGCACTCTCGCGTCGGCCACCCTATTCAAATACGGAAAACCCCATGACAGTCAAAGCCTATGGCGCGCATGCCGCCGACCAACCCCTGGAAATGCTGGAAATCACCCGCCGCGCACCAGGCGCGCACGACGTCCAGATCGACATCGACTTCTGCGGCGTCTGCCACTCCGACCTGCACACGGTGCGCGCCGAATGGGCCGGCACCTTGTACCCTTGCGTGCCGGGCCACGAGATCGTCGGCCGCGTGACGGCGGTCGGCGCCCACGTCACCAGCCACCAGGTCGGCGACCTGGTCGGCGTCGGCTGCATGGTCGACAGCTGCAAGGCCTGCGCGGACTGCGGCGAAGGCCTCGAGAACTATTGCGACAATATGGTCGGCACCTACAATGGCCCGACCCCGGACGCGCCGGGCCACACGCTGGGCGGCTATGCGCAGCAGATCGTGGTCGACGAGCGCTTCGTGCTGCGCGTGCGCCATCCGCAGGAGCAGTTGGCGGCCGTGGCGCCGCTGCTGTGCGCCGGCATCACCACCTGGTCGCCGCTGCGCCACTGGAACGCCGGTCCCGGCAAGCGCGTCGGCATCGTCGGCATCGGCGGCCTGGGCCACATGGGCATCAAGCTGGCCCACGCCCTGGGCGCGCACGTGGTCGCCTTCACCACCTCGGAATCGAAGCGCCAGGATGCCCTGAACCTGGGCGCCGACGAAGTCGTGGTCTCGAAGGATGCCGGCGCGATGGCGGCCCAGGCCCGGCGCCTGGACCTGATCATCAACACGGTCGCCGCGCCGCACGACCTGGACGCCTTCCTCGGCCTGCTCAAGCGCGACGGCACCATGGTGCTGGTCGGCGCGCCCGAGTCGCCGCATCCGTCGCCGCAGGTATTCAACCTGATCACGAAGCGCCGCGCGATCGCCGGCTCGATGATCGGGGGCATTCCGGAAACCCAGGAAATGCTCGACTTCTGCGCCGAGCACGGCATCGTGGCCGACATCGAAATGATCCGCGCCGACGACATCAACGGCGCCTACGAGCGTATGCTCAAGGGCGACGTCAAGTACCGCTTCGTGATCGACAACGCCACCCTGGCCGCCTGAACCATCGGCGGGCCCGCCGGATGGTCGGCACGCCATCCCGATTCATGAACAGGAAACATAAGCCCATGCCGCGTCCTTCATGAATCGCGGGAAGGGCTTGCCGTAACATCAACCGGATTTTTAAACCGCTGACAGAAGGAAACATACCCGATGGACGACTCCAACAATATCAACCAGACCCGGCGCGGTGTCCTGATCGGCGGCGCGCTCGGCGCGACGGCGGCGGCCCTGCCGCTGGCCGGCGCCCAGGCGGCGGGGCAGGGCGCCGCCGGCGCGCAGACGCCGGCGCCGGTGACCGGCAAGGTCACCCTGCGCGTGAATGGCCAGGCGCGCGAACTGACGCTCGACACCCGCACCACCCTGCTCGACGCGCTGCGCGAAAACCTGCACCTGAGCGGCACCAAGAAGGGGTGCGACCAGGGCCAGTGCGGCGCCTGCACGGTGCTGGTCGACGGCCGCCGCATCAATTCCTGCCTGAGCCTGGCGATCATGCACGACGGCGCCGAGATCACCACCATCGAAGGCATGGGCACGCCAGACAAGCTCCATCCGATGCAGGCGGCCTTCATCAAGCACGACGGCTTCCAGTGCGGCTACTGTACCCCGGGGCAGATCTGTTCGGCCGTGGCGGTGATCGACGAGATCCGCCAGGGCATCCCGAGCCATGTGACCGGCGACCTGAACGCCAGGCCGCTGCTGTCCGTCGACGAGATCCGCGAGCGCATGAGCGGCAACATCTGCCGCTGCGGCGCCTATTCGAACATCATCGACGCGATCAAGGAAGTGGGAGGAGTCAAGGCATGAAGGCATTCAGCTACCAGAAGGCCGCCACCCCGGCCGAAGCGGCGGCGGCCGCCGCCAGGACCCCGAACGCGCGTTTCATCGCGGGCGGCACCAACCTGCTCGACCTGATGAAGCTCGAGATCGAAACCCCGGCCCACCTGATCGACGTGAACGGCCTGGCGCTCGACAAGATCGAGGCGACGAAGGAGGGGGGCCTGCGCATCGGCGCGCTGGTGCGCAACACCGACCTGGCGGCCGACGCGCGCGTGCGCAAGGATTACGGCGTGCTGTCGCGCGCGCTGCTGGCCGGCGCCTCGACCCAGCTGCGCAACAAGGCGACCACCGCCGGCAACCTGCTGCAGCGCACCCGCTGCCCCTACTTCTACGACACCAATATGCCGTGCAACAAGCGCGTGCCCGGCAGCGGCTGCACGGCCATCGGCGGGCACACGCGCGGCCATGCGATCGTCGGCCAGAGCGATGCCTGCATTGCGACCCATCCGAGCGACATGGCGGTGGCCATGCAACTGCTCGACGTCGGCGTGGAGACCGTGCGGCCCGACGGCAGCGCGCGCACGATCCCGATCGCCGACTTCTATCGGCTGCCGGGCGCCACGCCGCACATCGAGCACAGCCTGATGCCGGGCGAGCTGATCACGGCGGTGACCCTGCCCAAGCCGCTGGGCGGCAAGCACTATTACCGCAAGGTGCGCGACCGCGCCTCATACGCGTTCGCCCTGATCTCGGTGGCGGCCGTGGTGCAGCCGGACGGCAGCGGCCGCGTGGCCGTGGGCGGCGTGGCGCACCGGCCGTGGCGCGTGCCGGCGGCGGAAAGCCAGCTGCCGCGCGGCGGCAAGGCCACCACCGCGCAACTGCTGGCCGGCGCCCGCACCACCGATGACAACGCATTCAAGATCCTGCTCGTCGAGCGCACGCTCGATTCCATCCTGGCGCAAGCCCGTGCGAGCTGAAAGAAAGGCTTGAGACCATGAAATTCACCAAACCCGAAACCACCAATCCGATCGACCAGATGAAGGTCGTCGGCAAGCCGCTCGACCGCATCGACGGCCCGCTCAAGACCACCGGCGGCGCCCCTTACGCCTACGAGCAGCATGCGGCGGCGCCGAATGCCGCCTACGGCTACGTCATCGGCGCGGCGATCGCCAAGGGCCGCATCGTGTCGATCGACACCGCCGCCGCGCGCCGCGCGCCGGGCGTGATCGCCGTCGTCACCTACCAGAATGCCGGCAAGCTCGGCAAGGGCAACTTCAACACCGCCCACCTGCTGGCAGGGCCCGAAGTGCAGCACTATCACCAGGCGGTCGGCATCGTCGTGGCCGAGACCTTCGAGCAGGCGCGCGCGGCGTCGTCGCTGGTGAAGGTCGAGTACGCGAAGGCGAACGGCTCCTATGACCTGGCCGCGGCGATGAACGCGGCGGTCACGCCCAAGACCGGGGACGCCGAGTCGATGGTCGGCGATTTCGACGGCGCCTTCGCCGGCGCGCCGGTCAAGCTGGACGCCACCTACACCACGCCCGACCAGTCGCACGCGATGATGGAGCCGCATGCCTCGATCGCCTCGTGGGATGGCGACAAGGTGACCGTCTGGACGTCGAACCAGATGATCGACTGGGGCAAGCAGGACCTGGCCAAGACGCTCGGCGTCCCGGCCGCCAACGTGCGCCTGATCTCGCCCTACATCGGCGGCGGCTTCGGCGGCAAGCTGTTCCTGCGCGCCGAGGCGGTGCTGGCGGCGCTCGGCGCCCGCGCGGCCAAGCGGCCGGTCAAGGTCGCGCTGCAGCGCGCGCTGATGATCAACAACACCACCCACCGTCCGGCCACGATCCAGCGCATCCGCATCGGCGCCACGCGCGAAGGGCGCATCAACGCGATCGCCCACGAAAGCTGGTCGGGCGACCTGCCGGGCGGCCAGCCGGAAACCGCGGTCCAGCAGACCCGCCTGCTGTACGCGGGCGGCAACCGCCTGACCCGCCTGCAGCTGGCCACGCTCGACCTGCCCGAGGGGAATGCGATGCGCGCGCCGGGCGAGGCGCCGGGCATGATGGCGCTCGAGGTGGCGATGGATGAGATGGCCGAGAAGCTCAAGATGGACCCGGTCACCTTCCGCATCGTCAACGACACCACGGTCGACCCTGAAAAGGCGGGCCGCAAGTTCTCGCAGCGCCGCTACGTGCAGTGCCTGCGCCAGGGCGCCGAGCGCTTCGGTTGGGCAAAGCGCAAGGCGCAGCCGGGCCAGGTGCGCGAGGGCGAGTGGCTGGTCGGCATGGGCATGGCGTCGGCCTTCCGCAACAACATGAACATGAAGTCCGCCGCGCGCGTGCGCCTGGAAAGCGACGGCAAGGTGACGGTGGAAACCGACATGACCGACATCGGCACCGGCAGCTACACCATCATCGCCCAGACCGCGGCCGAGATGCTCGGCCTGCCGGTCGAGCGCGTCAACGTGCGCCTGGGCGACTCGGATTACCCCGTGTCCGCCGGTTCGGGCGGCCAGTGGGGCGCCAACAGTTCCACCGCCGGCGTCTACGCGGCCTGCGTCAAGCTGCGCGAGCAGATCGCGCAAAAGGCGGGACTGGACGCCGCCAAGGCCGAATTCGTCGATGGCGCGGTGCGCGTGGGCGCGCGCTCGGTGCCGTTGACCGAGGTGGCCAAGGGCGGCGCGATCGTGGCCGAGGACACGATGGAATACTGCGACCTGGAAAAGCAGTTTCAGCAGTCGACCTTCGGCGTGCACTTCGTCGAAGTCGCGGTGGACGTGGCGACGGCCGAGGTGCGCGTGCGGCGCATGCTGTCGGTGTGCGCGGCGGGCCGCATCCTGAACCCGAAGTCGGCGCGGAGCCAAGTGATCGGCGCGATGACGATGGGCGTGGGCGGCGCGCTGATGGAGCACCTGGCCGTCGACAAGCGCCTGGGCTTCTTCGTCAACCACGACCTGGCCAGCTACGAGGTGCCGGTGCATGCCGACATCCCGCATCAGGAGGTGATCTTCATCGACGAGAGCGACCCCACGACGTCGCCGATGAAGGCCAAGGGCGTCGGTGAACTGGGCCTGTGCGGCGTCGGCGCGGCGGTGGCGAACGCGATCTACAACGCCACCGGCGTGCGCGTGCGCGACTATCCGGTCACGCTCGACAAGATGCTGGATAAGATGCCGTCACTGGCCTGACCAGGCAGGATCGGCGCCATCCCCGTGCATCAGTCCTGATGGCGGATGGCGTCGATCACCAGCATCAGCGCGCGTGAGGAATGGCGGCGGCTGGGGTAGAAGGCGTGCAGGGGTTCGAAGGGAACGCACCAGTCGTCCATCACGCTGACCAGCCGCCCCGCTTCCAGGTGCGGGTCGACCAGGCTCCCCGGCAGGAAAGCCAGGCCGACGCCGTGCAACGCGGCGTCCAGCATGTGGTAGACGTTGGTGAACACCGACTGTCCGCGCACGCGCGCTTCCAGCGGCTGGCCCGCATGTGCCAGTTCCCACGCATACAGCCCGCCGCTGCTGGGCAGGCGCAAGGTGATGCAGTTGTGCTTCATGAGGTCCTGCAGCGAGGCCGGCACGGGCCGCCGCTCGAAATAGGCGGGCGCGCCGACGATCCGCATCGGCACTTCGTCCGTCAGGCGCACCCCGATCATGTCTTTCTCTAGCTGGTCGCCATGGCGCACGCCGATGTCGTAGCGCTCGGCGGCGATGTCGATCAGGCGGTAGTCGGAGCTGATCTCGACGTGCAGGTCCGGGTATTGCGGCAGCAGCGGCGCGATGCGCGGCCACAGGATGGTGTCGATCACGTGGTCGATCGCGGTGATGCGGATGGTGCCGGCCGGCTTGTCGCCCAGGTCGCTGACGGCCGTGATCTCGGCCTCGATTTCTTCCAGCCGCGGGCCCACGTTCTGCAGCAGGCGCTCGCCGGCCTCGGTGGGCGACACGCTGCGGGTGGTGCGCGTGAGAAGGCGCACGCCGAGGCGCGCCTCCAGCGAGCGCACGATGTGGCTGAGCGCCGACTGGGTCATGCCGAGCTTCGCCGCGGCGCGCGTGAAGCTGCGCTCGCGGGCGACGGCGAGAAAGACGAGAATGTCGTTGATATTGTCACGGGCCATTTATTGATGATACATGAACATCAATACGATGGCTTATTCATGAACAAAATTTATGGATTACTGCTCTTGAGCCAGTCGCGGCCCTTCGCGTCCAGCGCCGCGTCGATGACGTCCTGCGGCAGGCTGTAGACCGTGGCCCAGGTGGCGCGGCCGTCGGCGGCGTTGGACGGAAAGCTCGTGGTGTCGATCGGCCAGTGGTACTTGCGCTTGAGCGCGCGGACGATGGCGGCCAGGGTCACGCGGCCGCGCAGCGGTTCGGCGCCGGCCTGGTCGGCGCCCGACAGCAGGACGGCCAGCACCGCGCCGCGCGCGGTGCGCGGGCCGGGGAAGAGGGGAGTTTTACGCGGCATGCGCGAATTCTACCCGTCCGCGGCGATTCTCGCGCCGCGCGGCAAGTTCCTGACGCAGCCCTCCAGCTCGGCGCGGGTCAGGAACACGCTCGGAATGCCCTGGGAGAAGCTGCCCACTTCATACGGATCCCAGTGGAATTCGATGCCGGATGGCGTCGGAATGAACTTGGGTTCCCTGAACACGTCCAGCGCGCCTTGCTCGGCCCACGACAGCCCTTGCTCGGCCAGCTTCGCCACGAGCGCGGCCGAGACCTGGTCGCGGCAGGCGGTGCCGGCGTCGACGAAGCCCGTGAAACGGGTATGCACGGCCTTGCCGCCGCCCAGCGCATAGTGACGCATCGACGAGCGGTAGTTGCCGTGGGCGGCGCCATGGCCGAGGGTCCAGGCGCTGGCGTCGAGCGACAGCTGGCCCTGCGAATGCCAGCGCACCAGGACCTTGTTCGTGCATTCAAGGTCGGCGTCGCAGCGGCCGGCCATCTCGCGCACCCACGCGTCCAGCGCGGCGTCCCCGAACACCGGGAACAGCGCGGAAAACACGAGTGGCGGGTCCGCACCCTCGGCCCGGGCCTGCGGCCGGTTGAGGGCGACCGCGCGGTAGGTCACGATGCGCTCGAGCGCGAACGACCGCGCCGGCGTGTCTGGCGCCTGGCGCCAGCTGCCCTTGCCGCCGCGCCGGTCGGCGTCGAGGTCGACCGCGAGCCGCTCCGGCCCCTGGGCCCCGGAGTCGAGCAGCGGGACCAGGTTCAGCGCGCCCGGCGGCGCTTCCAGTAGCGCCAGCGCGTGGGCCTGGCCGGTGTAGTCGCGCGGGAACCAGTACGCGCTGTCCATGATCTTCGCGGCGTCGCCCGGCACGCCGCCTGGCGCCGGGTAAGCCAGCGCGAGCTGGAACGCAGTGCCGTCCGGGAAGCGGCCTTCGTACAAGCCGCCGGCCTCCCATTCGATGCGCTCGGGCGAGCGCAGCAGGTCGCCATGGCCCTGCGCCGCCACCGGGCGGGCGAGCGCCAGCAGCACGGCAAGGACGCAGGTGGCCGCTCTCAACTTAGTCGAAGGCCCACGAATACAGCACGTCGAGCGCGCTGTTGGTCCCGGTCTGGAACTGCAGCGTGATGCGCGGCGTGAGCTTGTAGCGCAGGCGCACCAGGCTCGAGGCGGTGCTGGTGCCCTGCTCGAAGCTCAGGTAAGCGCGCGACGAGATGCGCTTGCCGACCGTGACCACGGTGCTTTCCAGGCCATCGGAATCGCCGCCGCCGGCGCCCTGCTTGAGTCCCAGTTCGTCCACGCCCAGCGAGTTGGCGAGCTTCGACTGGATACCGCCGGTGCCGCCGGCGCCGCCCAGCAGGGCGCCGGCGGCGGCCGTCAGCACGCCTTTCTGGTCGCCGCTGGCCGCTTCCATGCTGTGACCCAGCACCAGCCAGGACAGCTTGTCGCTGTCCGACACGTTCGGCGTCGACACCAGGCGCGCGGTGGGCGACTGGGCGGTGCCGCGCACCTGTACGCCGGCTTCGACGTTGGTTTCCGAGAGCTGTTCGCCTTCGGGGCGCTTGCGCACCGCCAGGATGTCGAGCGACGGGTTGTCGTAGGGGCCGCTGAAGGTCAGCACCGCGCGCTCGATCGACAGGTTCTGCCCGTAGGCGGCGTAGGTGCCATTGACCGCACGAATCGTTCCGTTGATGCGCGGCTGGCCGGCGCCCGTCATGCGCACCCGCGCGCTGCCGGCCAGGTAGGCGTCGATGCCCATGGCGCGCACGTGGAAGTCGTCGCCCAGGTCGGCCGCGAGGTCGACCGTCAGCGGCACGTCCTTTTCCGTGGCGGTCGGCGTCTTCTTCTCGGCGCCGCGGCCCAGCACGATGACGTCGTCCGAGATCGTCGGCCGGCCCTGCGGCGCGAATTCGATCAGCGCGCGGTCGGCGCGGAATTTGCCTTCCAGCGCGAAGCGGCTGGCGTCGCGCACCAGCGACGCCTGGCCGCTCACGATCAGCCGGCGGTCGGGCCGGGATAGCGCTTCGAGCTTGTCCATGTTCAGGCGCAGGTCCATGGTCGGCGCGCCGTCGGCGAAACGCACGAAGCCGCTGGCTGCGGCGCTGCCCTGGCGGCCCTGGAAGGTCAGGCGTTCCACCCGCAGCTGGTCGCCGCCGAGCTGGGCGCGCAACTGGCCGTTCTGCAGGCGCACGCCCTGTTCGGCCCAGCGCACCGCGAGCCTGTCGCCATCGAGGTTGCCGTTCAGGATGGGGCGGCCGATGGTGCCGCCGCCCGTCATGGCCAGGCGCAGCGCGCCATCGAGTTCCAGTCCCGGCTGGCCGGCCAGCGACGCCAGCCAGGCGATCGACGGGATGTCGGCATTGGCCGTCATGCGCAGCGGGCTGTCGCTCTCCAGCCGGCCGTTCAGCATCTGGGCATTGGCTTCGACTTTGGCCACGCCGGTGCGGGCGCCGTCGAAGTCCAGGTTCACGCGCAGGCTGCTGCCGACCACTTCGGCGGATGCTTCCAGCCGGCGCAGGCCGAGCGGCACCGGCGTGTCGCCGCCGACGATGGCGTCGCCGGATTCGCGGAACACGCGCACGTTGCCGGCCAGCGAGGGCGCGGCGCCGTCGGCGACCGGCGCGCGCATGTCCACGACCCAGGCCGCGCCCAGGGTCAGGTCGCCGCGCGCGTTGTCGGCCAGGGCCGGCGAGAACTGCGCCAGGTAAGTGAGCGGCACCTTGTCGGCGTGGCCGCGGCTGCTCCAGCGCGGGCCATCCTTGGTGAGCGTGTCGACCGTGATGCTGCCGTTCGGCAGTTGGATCACGGCGCCATTGAAGGCGATGCGTTGCGGGCTGGCCAGGCCGCCCAGGCCGGAGCCCGGCGCGCCGGCGATCGTGACCGGCACGGGGTTTTGCAGGCGCATGGCGTAGCGGCCGCGGTTCTGCAGCGCGGCCAGCGTGCCGCTCCAGGTGTCGCGGTTGAAGCCGCCGCGGATTTCGGCGTTTGCATCGAAGCTCTCACCGAGCGCCGACAGCCTGACCGTGTGCGCGCCGCGCGTGCCCTCGGTTTGCAGGCGCAGCGACGCCACGCGCGTGTCGCCGCTGGCGTAGTCGAGCACCTCGACGTTGCTGACCAGCGGATCGGCCGCGCCGCGGCCGGAACCCAGGTTGGCGCTGGCACGCAGCGACCGCACATTGTGCGTGCCCAGCGCCTTGAGGTTCTGGCCTTCGATGCTGGCGCTCAGCGACGGCGTGTCCATGGTGCCGGACAAGGCGCCCGAGGCGCGCAGCGCGCCGCCGAACTCGGGGCCGAGCGCCGCCAGTTGCGGCGCGTCGATCTTCCAGTTCAGCGTGTCGCGCGCCAGGCCGAAGGCGCCGCTGGCGGCGATCACGTTCGGGCCGATGCGCAGGTCGACGTCGGCATTGGACACGTGGCGGCGGTCGGCGCTCAGGCGCGCGTGGCCGCGCAGCGGCGAATTGGCCAGGGTCGAATCGTCGGCCAGCTTCAGGTCGAGCGCGCCGCGCCAGTCGGCGCCGGCGCGGCCGCTGCCGCTGAAGGTCGCATTGATGCTGCCGGCCAGCGGCGAGCCGAAGGCCGCCGGGTTGAACCGCTGCATGCTGCCGCTGGCCTTGACTTCCACTGCACGGGCGGCCTCGGGGCCGCCGAGCCAGGCTTCGCCGCTGGCGCGCAGCACGCCGCTGCCGTTCTTGCGCTGGGCCGCGACCCAGCCCAGGTTTTGCGCGTTGACCTCGAAGGTGGTGCGCGGCGCTTCCATGGTGCCGCTGACGACGCCGTTGGCGCTGACCGCGCCATACAGGTCGCTGCGCACCGCCGCCAGCTGGCGGCCGTCGAGGCGCCAGTTCAGGCGGTCGCCGGCGCCGCCGAACGCGCCCCTTAAGTCGACCTTGTTCTGGCCCAGCGCCAGGTTGGCGTCGACGCCGCTGATGCGCTTCGCATCCGCGCTCAATTTGCCGCTGCCGGACAGCGCCTGGTTCATCAGGCGGCTCTGGCGCACCGCGAAATCGGCGTCGACCTTCCATTCGGGGCTGAGCGCGCCGGCGGCGTTGATCGTGGCGTTGATGTCGGCCACCGGCAGGTCGCCGAAGTCCGCCGGGTTGAACCTGCTTGCGCTGGCCGTGGCCTTGAAGGCCTTGTCGCCCTCGAGGTTCATGCTGCCGCTGGCGGTGACGCTGCCGCGGCCCGCGGTCAGGCGCGCCTGGTTCAGCGTGGCGACGTTGTTTTCCAGCGTGGCCAGGGCCGACAGGCGCAGGCCGGCATCGAGCAGGTTCGCTTCCAGCGTCTGGCGCGTGGCCTCGTTGGTGACCGCGATACTGCCCTTGATCGCGGTCGGCTTCATGGCCGAATGGACTTCGCGCAGGTTGAAGCGCTCGGTCTGCAGGGCGAAGCGCGCGGTGCCGATGCCTTCTTCGTCCTTCTCGCGCTGGACGCCGCCGGTGCCGGTGAACTGGCCGGCGGCGCCGAAGTCGAGCAGCACGTCGGAGATCTGCACCGCGTCCAGGCTGCCGCCCAGCCGGCCGCGTGCGGCGCGCAGCGGCAGGCGCTGCTGGTCGATCGTGCCTTCCGGGCCGGTATTGGTGATGTCGACGCTGCCGCTGATGCTGCGGTTGGCGTCCAGCTTGCCGGTCACGGCCAGGGTCAGGTCGGCGGTCGGCAGGGCGGGGTTGAAGAAGCCCGGATCGAGGTTGCGGCCATTGATGCGCAGTGCGCGCAGCGGGATCTCGGCGTAGGGCGCGATGGTGAAATGGGCGTCGCCGATGGCGCGCCCGGCCTGGCCGGTAGCGTCGATCCGGGTCGCGTTCTCGAGGTCGCCGCCCACCTTCAGCTGCAGCTGGGCGGCGCGCGCGCCGGCGCTGGCCTGCGATTGCGTCAGGCTCCCCGAAGCGTCGATCTTGTAGGGGCGCTGGGCGCCGAGCGTGACGTTGGCCGCCACCTGGCCCCAGGGCGTGCTGGCCGCTGCATCCTGCACCACCCAGCTGCGCTTGTCGCCGCTGGCGCGCACGCGGATATTGTCGATCGTCGTTTCGGCGCCGGCGACGTTCACCATCGTCAGGCGGTTCAGGCGCGCATCGTCGGCCTCGATCCGGAACGGCGGCGCGAGGCTCGCCGGCAGCACCGAGGGTTCATCGGTTTCCTTGAGCGTCTGCATGCGCACGCTGGCGGCCCACAGCTTGTCGACCAGGATGCCGCCCGACAGGATCTGCGACGGCGACCAGTCGACGTCGATCTTGAGCGCCGTGACGATCTGTTCGTCGGTGCGCCACACGAGGCGCTCGATGTGCATGGCGCCGTAGATCGAACCGGTGACCCCCAGGACGGTGAGCTTGCCGCCGGTGGCGTCGGCCACGCGCTGGACGATCATTTGCAGGGTGCTCTCGCGGCCGAGATACCACAGCGCACCGCCGACGATGACGCCGGTGGCGACGACGCCGATCGCCACGCGGCGCGGCCAGCGGCGCGGCGTGGGCCCCGGCGCCTGGTCGGGCGCCGGACGGGTGATTGGCTTGTCTTCAGGTGTATCCATCAGAACGTGAATCCGAGTGAAAAGTGCAGGCGCGCCTTGCGCACCGCGTGGCCATAGGCCAGGTCGACGTTGATCGGGCCGACCGGGCTGCGCCAGCGCGCGCCGACGCCATAGCCCGACTTGGGATTGAGGTCGCCAAACCTGTCGGCGGCGTTGCCGACGTCGTAGAACACGGCCACGCCCCAGGGCGGCTTGAACCAGTACTGGTATTCGGCGCTGGCGGTGGCCAGATAGCGCCCGCCGACGGTGGCGCCGTTTTGCTGCACGCCCAGCTCCTGGTAGCCGTAGCCGCGCACCGACTGGTCGCCGCCGGCGCGGAACAGGAAGGTGCTCGGCACGCCCAGCTTTTCCTTCGAGGCCACGGCGCCTGCCTCGCCGCGCAGGAGCAGGGTGCCGGCGGCGCCGACCGGCTTGTAGTACAGGCCGCGCAGGTAGATGCGCAGGAATTTCTCATCGGTCAGGATCGGCAACACGGCGCCGCCGAACTGGCCGCTCAGCACATAGCCGTTGGTCGGCTGGATCAGGCTGTCGAGCCGGCGCCTGGTGATGCTGTAGGTGAGCGGCAGGCTCTTGCTGCGGGTCGGCTCGAAGCCCTCGACTTCGCGCTTTTCGGTCAGCGCCTCGAGGGTCAGGCTGCGCTCGAGCAGCGGCGAGCCCCAGCTGCGGTGCGCGCCCACGCTGGCCAGCGTGGTGATCTCGCCGCGCAGGTCTTCGCGCTCGACGCCGGCGCTGATGCTGTCGTTATAGCCCTTGGCCGTGGTCGGCCAGAACAATTCGCCCTTCGCGGTCTGGCGCTTCTGTTCGTAGATCAGGTCGCTCTTGAAGCGCTTGCCGAACACGCTCAGGTCGTCGTAGCCCAGCGAGGCGCGGGCGCCGGTGTCGGTCGAGAAGCCGACGCCGGCCTCCACGAATTTCTGCTTGTTTTCGGTCACACGCACCACCACCGGCAGGGTCGTGGGGCCGGTGGGCCGCTCCGGCGTCGCCGGATTGGCGTCGTCGTCGGCGTCGTCCCTGATGTCGGCGATCTCGGCATTGAGCACGGCGCGCATGTCGGTGCTGACCTCGACGCTGCTGAAGTAGCCGGTGTCCTGCACCCGCGACTGCAGGGCCTGCAGGGCCGCTTCGCTGTATTCGTCGCCGGGGTTGATCTTGTTGAGGTTGGTGATGACTTCGCGCGGATAGCGCGTCAGGCCGCGGATGCGCAGCTCGCCGAAGCGCATCTCGGGGCCGGAGTCGATCACCACGCGCAGCAGCGCGCGGCGCGAATCCGGATCGACCGTGGCGCTGGTCTCGACCAGGCGCGCGCGCGGAAAGCGCGTCTGCGCCACGTCGCGCAGCAGGCCGTTCTTGGCGCTTTCCCAGTCGCCTTGCCTGAACTGGCTGCCGACCGGCAGCGTCCAGCGGTTGCGCAGGGCATTGGCGTCGAACGGCGCGCCGCCTTCCTCGAACGAGGCGAAGCCCTGCAGCACCAGGTCGACGTCGCCCACCAGCACCGGCTGGCCGGGGTCGACGATGACGCGCGCCACCGGCCGCGCGCCGCTGGTATCCAGGCCGGCCGAGATCTTGGGCGAGTAATAGCCCTCGGTGGCGATCAGGGTGCGCGCCTGCTCGGGCGCCTCCTTGACCAGGCGTTGCAACTGTTCGAGGTCGACCCGGGCATTGCCGCGCCAGCGCATCAGGTCGAGGTTATCTTCGAGCAGTTCTTCGAGCGCGCGCGGGGCGTCGATGCGCACCGTGTAGTCGACCGCGGGGGCATTTTCCTGCGTCGCTTGCGCATGCACGGACGTGGCGAAAGCCAATGCGCTCAATCCCGTCAGCGCATGGCGCGCGAGCCGGGAAAGTAGCTGGGACGACTGTTGCGGGCGGGAAATCGGTCGACGTGACAACATGGTGCTCCACTGGGAATTCTCGCTCGCATCTTAACTGATTGTTAAAGTCAATGCCGCCACGGAATGTTGTACGTGCGCCTCGGGCCCGCCCGCACACGGCGCCGGCAATCTGTGACAGAATGCCCCCGCTTATTGCCCCGCTTCTTGTCCCGCTTATTGCTCCGCTTTCGATCACAGTTCTTGCCTTTGCCACCATGACCACTCCCTCTTCCGACACCGCGCTCGTCCTCTTCAGCGGCGGCCAAGACTCCACCACCTGCCTCGCCTGGGCGCTGCAGCGCTATGCGCGGGTCGAGACGATCGGTTTCGATTATGGCCAGCGCCACGCGATCGAACTGGAGGTGCGTCCAACCCTGCTGTCGAAGCTGCGCGCGCTCGATCCCGGCTGGGACGCGCGCCTCGGTGACGACCACATGATCGACCTGTCCCTGATCGCGAAAATCTCTGACACGGCGTTGACCAGCAATGTTGAAATCGCCATGCAGGAAAACGGCTTGCCGAATACGTTCGTGCCTGGCCGCAACCTGATGTTCATGACGGTGGCGGCCACGGTGGCCTACCGGCGCGGCCTGAACGTGCTGGTGGGCGGCATGTGCGAGACCGATTTCTCGGGCTATCCGGACTGCCGCGACGACACCATGAAGGCGCTCCAGGTGGCGCTCAACCTGGGCATGGCGACGCGCCTGAAGGTCGAGACCCCGCTGATGTGGATCGACAAGGCGCAGACCTGGGAACTGGCGCGGCAGGAGGGCGGCGACGCGCTGGTGGACCTGATCCGCTTCGACACCCACACCTGCTACCTGGGCGAGCGCGGGGACGCGCATCCCTGGGGCCATGGCTGCGGCGCCTGCCCGGCCTGCGCCTTGCGCGCGCGCGGCTACGAGCAGTACGTGGCGCGCAAAGAGGCGTAAAAAAGGCCGGGGCAAGCCCGGCGTAGGGTCGGCCTCGGCGGCCCCGCGCTAGGCCGCCGACGCGGTGATGGTTGGCCGCGAGATCATCCGGCCCGAAATCGGGGCCGGTAACAATCACCGCGTCGGCGGCGAGCCGCCGACCCTACCAGTCTATCTCAAGCAGTGGCGGTCTTCTCCAGATCGACCTTGCGCGAGCGGCTCATGAAATACCACACCACGAGCACCGGAATCGCGAGCGGCAGCAGCAGCGGCGAGATGGCCAGGGCCAGCACCACGGCGCCGATGCCCAGCGAACCGAGCAGCATCACGCCGACGCCGGCGAATACCACCGCCAGGAGCACGGCGACCATCATGGTGACGAACACCGCCAGCAAGGCGCCGCCGCCCGCGAACAGGGTGGCCAGCATCCAGCCCAGCGGGCCATCGATCTCGTCGCCGTCGAGGTGCACCGTCATGTCGTTGCCCCAGCTGTTGAACAGCAGCGCGGCGAACAGGAACAGGATGACGTAGGGGGCATATTTTTTCATGGCGGTCCTCGCAAAAGGGTAGGTGGTCGGTTCGACGTGTCGTTGTTGCATGGTCGAACTGTATGCCTGCACGCGCGGCGCGGCCACCGGCATGCGACAGGCCGCATGTTTTGCGGAACGAAACGTGCATAGCCGGGTCCGGGCAGAATCGCCGGCAATTTTTTGCTTGTAATGCTTGCCCCGTTTCCTATACTGACCCTCTCTTTACAGGGGGATCCTATGCACGCTGTCATTCATGGAATCCGGGACCGCCTGGCCGTGGTCAATAGCTGTCCCAAAGATCCGCCATCGGCGCCGCCCGCGATACCGCCGATCGTCATCAATCCGCATGGCCCGTCCGGCCGGCAGCCGCCGGCGCCGATGCCGAACGGCGACCCGCGGCCGATTCCCGTGGGCCCGCCGATCGTGCCGCCGCCAGGCCCGGGTTGGCGCTGCCCGCGCATCGTCGACGATTGCCCGGCCTGATATTGTCGAGTCACCGCACAAAAGCCTGGTCTGCTTGCCTGTGCGGGCTTTTTCATGGGTCCCCTTTCCTCTATGATCGTGGTTTTGGCGCAAGCGACACAGAAGGAAACAGATGAACGACCAGACCCACGATCACGACGAAGAAGAGCAGGACACCGGTCCGGTGCAGGAACCCCGCCTGTGGCAGGGCAATGGCTGGACCGCGCGCGTGATCAAGAACGACGACGACGAAGGCTGGGCGGTGGCCATGTACAAGGACGGCGAGCCGGAACCGGCGCTGGTCGGCCCGTGGACCATGGGCCGCGACAAGAAGAACCCGAAGCCGCTCGACGTCAATGCCTTCAATACCTTGATCAAGACCGCGTCCGAGGTGATCCGCCGCCACGAGCAGCACATGCACGCGATCCTGCACAAGAACCTGTTCGTGGCGACCGGCGAGGGCGAGCTGAAAGTGACGCTGGACATCGTGCCGGACGATGACGACCCCTATGCCATGCTGGCCGCGACGGACGAGATGGGCGAGCAGGTGGCAAAGGTGCGGGTGGCCCCCACCTTCAAGCTGACCCAGGCCTCGGCCCTGGCCTGGATCGAGAACGATTTCCGCGCCCCGCGCTGAATCACCACATTTACACCACATTCACCCGCCGCCGACTGCTGCGGCGGGTGGCAAGCTGCTACTATTTCCCCTGCGCATTTATTCGCAATGAACTGAATATGTGGGGGAAGCATGGAACGTCTTGACCGGCTGGAAGCGGTCCAGTCGATGCTGCTCGAGATCGGGCAATTATCGACCAGCTGCAGCGACATCACCGCATTCATCGAGGCCGTGCACCGGGCACTGGGCCGCATCATGTATGCGGCCAATTTCTACGTCGCATTGGCCGACCGCGAAGACGGTACGGTGCGCTTTCCATATTTTGTCGACGTGGCCGACGGAGGTCGTGATCCGGACGAGCGGATCATGCTGGCCTCGCCCGAGCAGTCGCCGACCGCCTGGGTGCTGCTCAACCGCCAGCCGCTGGTCTTGACGGCGGCCGATTTCCACGAACGGCTGCGCAGCAGCGGGCGCTGGGGCGATGGCAGCGTGCCGGAACACTTCGTCGCCTGCCCGCTGCTGGACCAGCATCACCAGGCGCTGGGGGCGATCGTCATCCAGAGCTATTCGCCCGAAGAGACCTATAGCGCGGAAGACCAAGCGCTGTTCGCCCTGATCGCCAACCACGTGTCGAATGCGCTGCAGGGCTTGCAAAGCGTGGAGCGGCTGGAGCGCGCGGTCGCGGCGCGCACCGCGGCCCTCGCCCATGAGGTGGCCGAGCGCGGCCGCGCCGAGAAGGTGCAGCACGCGCTGTACCAGATCGCCGACCTGTCGGCCCAGGCGCTCGACACCGACCTGCTCAGCGCCAGCCTGCACGGCATCATCGGCGAGCTGATGGTGGCCGACAACTTCCTGATCGCGCTGTACCACCCGGATACGCAAGAGATCAGCATCCCGTATTTCGTCGACCGGAAGGACAGCACGCCGCCTCTGCAGCGCTTCCCGTTCGGCAAGGCCATGTGCTCGTACGTCTTGTCGAGCAAGCAGGCGCAGCTGCACGACCAGGGAAGCTTCCGCCAGCTAGTGGCCAACGGCATCGTCACCGAGCCCCTTGGCAATACCGAGATCGCGAGCTGGATGGGCGCGCCGATGCTGGTCCACGAAAGGCCATATGGCGTGATCGTGGTGCAGAGCTACGACCCGGCCATCGTCTACACCAAGGCCGAGCTGGATCTGCTGGCCTTCATGGCCAGTCACGTGGCGGTGGCGATCGCGCGCATGCAGGCCGACCGCAAGATCCGCATCGCCAAGCAGGAACTGGAGCAGCAGAACGCGGCACTCAATGACGCCCTGCACGCGCTGCAGGAAGCGCAATCGGAACTGGTGCGCCAGGAAAAGCTGGCCTCGCTGGGACGGCTGGTGGCCGGCGTGGCGCATGAGATCAACACCCCGCTGGGCATTTGCGTGACCGCGACCAGCCACCTGGTGCAGGAACTCAAGCTCACGCGCGAGGAACTGGCGGCGGGCGAGATGACGGAAGACAGCCTGGCGACGTTCTTCGACGTGGTCGACCAGTCGCTGCGCATCATGACCACCAATACCCAGCGCGCGGCGGCGCTCGTGCGCAGCTTCAAGCAGGTGGCGGTGGACCAGTCGTCGGGCGATATCAGGAGCTTCAATCTCGACGCGTACCTGAAGGAAGTGCTGCTGTCATTGCAGCCCAAGCTCAAAGGGCGGCCGGTCGAGGTGACCGTCGACTGCCCGAAGGACCTGGTGCTGGACAGCTATCCGGGGGCGGTGTCGCAGATCGTGACCAATATGGTGGTCAATTCTCTAGTGCATGGCTTCGAGCGGGACCAGCCGGGCAAGATCACGGTGCGCGCAGCGGTCGAAGACGATGGCTGGGTGGTGCTCGACTATGCCGACGATGGGGCGGGGATGGACAAGGACACGCTGGACAAGCTGTTCGATCCGTTCTTTACCACCAAGCGCGGGACGGGGGGGAGCGGGCTGGGGGCGCACATTTTGTACAACCTGGTGACGGGCGCGCTCGGCGGGACGGTCAGGGTGGAGAGTGCGCCGGGGGAGGGGCTGCGGTATCACTTGCGGTTTCCGCAGTCGCAGCGCAAGAGTGAGCGATAAAAACAACAAGCAGGCATGTGGATCTCTCAGTTAAAAGTCCGGATCTTATTGTTGAATCTGTCAGGAATGAACAACCTGATTGCAACTGCCGGTATCGAGGCCTGGAGCCGACCAGTAAGCTAATCCTGACGTATTAGCTTGTTTCTGCAATCTGCAACACATGGGAATTTTGATGAATCAAGGGCTTAGCTTGAACAATGTGTTGTCCTCAATGGAAGAAGTTAAGGACACTTCAGGGACTGACCTGTTCATAGTTTAGATTGCCAAGATCCCTAGAGGCTGTTATTGCCAAGTTTGCAAATGTTTGAGCAACGCCAACCGGTCCTGATCCCCGCAGAGTCAAAATGACAACTTCACTCAACAGTACGCTGCAAGCTGCTGTTCCCAGCGTTTGTATTTCTCATTGGAGTCGAAAATCATGCTGCTGAACCGGGTCATGCCTGTTCTCTTGCTGTTCGTCGCTGCGCACGCCATCGGAGCACCCACCCCGAGGTATGCAACTCAACTTGAAAAATTCTCCAGCGAGTCCCGCATCCCCGATAGCGCAATGCGCCTTCGTGTCAGCGTGGCCACAGATGCGCCCTCCAGCGAACGCGCCGTGCGGATTGGTGATGTCCTACTGTGTTCGAAATCCAATTGTTATCGTGCCCGCACGACGGGCTATGTCGATGTTACCGACACGTCGGCCGGGACCGCGAACGTGGTTGCCGATGTCGTCATGCCGGTGGTCACGATCACCGATGTCTACTTCACGGAACCAAACGGTGGGCCGGCTTTGACCGGTCATGTCAATCTCAAGGCTCCCTTTGTCATGGAACAGGGCTTTTACGGCGCTGAGCTCCTGATTGGCGTCCGCAAACAGCAGCTGAACGCAAAACCATCCTATATCCCGACCCAAGCCGCCAGTTCCTTTTTTAATCCCGAAAGCAGCTTGGTGCATTATTTGCCCTCACTGCAAACGGTCGCGAAACTGCCGGGCGGCGCCGTGCTGACGATCCCCGCTGGCGCCCTCGATGCTGCGCAAGTATTTCACGTCAGCGTCGACAACGTGGGCGAGATGTATCCGCGGATCGACATCTATCCGTACGTGAAACTGCATAGGCCGGCCACCATCGACGTGCCGTCGATCCCGGGGGGCACCTCGGCGCATGAGATGATAGTTCCTATTGGTACACGGGAGGAGCAAGCGTTATGGGCCACCCCGAACGCCGGTCCGGCGAGGAATGCCCGGATGGCACTTCCGCAGACCGGGGTGATCAAGCCTGACATCCTTGAGGATTCAGCGCTCGGCTCGCCTCGAGCGATCAACGGCATGCCCTCTGACGTGCCTTCCGCGTCCGCGGGAACTACATGCGCTGGCTATCTTGCGCAACCGATCGTCATCGGAGCGCTCAACCTGGCGCTGCTCAAGACCGGCGCCGTCCGCGTGAAAACGTGTGAGAAGATTCGGCCTTACGTGCATATCGTTTACGTCAACACCAAAGACAATCGCATCCGATATTCGCTTCCGTATGCAATGTCGTCTGCCGGGCAGGGGAACGGTCCGTATTTGCGTCTGCAGCGCATCGACGCCTTTACAGCATCCCCGTCGATCGCGATGATCAACGGGTTCACCTGGTCCGGCGATTCGGGCACGTTCGATAACCAATGGGGTAGGGCCGAAGGGATCGTCCGTTCCAATGGCGTGGCGTTGGGGGACAATGTTAGCGGCGGAGGCGCAGGTTGCCCTAGTTGCAAAAACGGCGGCAACAAGTTCGTCATGGCCTACGGCGGTGACAAAAGCCAACCTGCTTTCTTCACCACCACGACGCCAAGTAGCCTCGGCAGTTCTTCGCTGAACGTGGTCAGCTCGTCGACATCGATTGTAAAAAATGGTGCCTGTGCGGCATCAGGCGACCAGAACCGTTGGTCCGCTGTCGGCGCGGCGAACGGGCGCATGGTGTTCATTTCGTCAACGTCGGACGGGACAACGTCTGCAGCGGAACTGTGCACAGTGTTCAGGGCCATGCTGATCAGAAACGCGCTCCGGCTCGATGGCGGGCCCAGCGCATCGCTCGTGGTCAGTGGTCAGTTGCTCAACGAGCTGACTGGTCTGGCCCGCCTAAAGTATGGTCGTGCGCGCCACATTGCCTACCCGCTTCGGATTAGCTATTAGTAGCGTGGCATGTACCCGTATGTAGCCAGCCTCGCGTTTTCTCTATCCCGAATTCGGCTCGACAATTACCTGGCCTGCGACAGCTTGCAGTCCCATGTCACGAAGCTTTACCGCGATGCCGGCATACGGGGCGGTTCTTCACACAGCGGCAGGCGCACGATGGCGTCGCGGCTGATCCAGCAGGGGGGCAGGTCGACACCGTCCAGCTCCTGCTCGGGCACGCCGAACTGGATCACGTTCGACCATACCTTGAAGTTAGCCAGGAACGCTTACGAGAGGCATTCAGCAGTGTTCTCTGAGCGGTTTTGTAGATACATTGTAGATCATATAGTGGTTGACGAAAGTTCGCTCATGAATCTACAATGTATCAACATCAGGAGAACTTATGGAACTGTCAGTGCAGAAGTGGGGGAATAGCGCAGCTGTTCGCTTGCCTACCGAATTGCTCGGTATCCTCAAGGTGTCGCTAGGCGATAAGTTGAGCGTGAACGTTCAGCCGGACGGAGTATTGCTTAAAGCAGCGCGACCATCGTATTCGCTGGCTGATCTGGTCGCGCAGTGTGACCCGACGGCTCCGCATCCAGATGACCTGGCCGCATGGGCTGAAGTGAAGCCTGTCGGGCGCGAGGTATGGTGAGCCGCGTTAAATTCGGACGTGGCGACATTGTTATGGTCAATCCCGATCCAACCGAAGGGCACGAACAGCAAGGAATGCGTCCGGCGCTGGTCTTGTCGACGAGCGCCTTCAATGCCCTCGGCGTTGTATTGGTGGCGCCCATTACGCAGGGTGGTAATTTTGCACGCCACGCCGGTTTCGCGGCTTCGCTTGGCGGCTCGGGTACGAAAACGCAAGGCGCGGCGTTAGTCAATCAGGTGAGAATGCTCGACTTGGAGGCGCGAAAAGCAAAGCGTGTAGAGACTGCGCCCGAGTACGTGGTTGAGGATGCGCTGGCTCGTCTGCGCGCGATCACCGATTGAAAGAAAACCTGGAACCGAAAAATCTACACCCAGTCATGGAATATGCGATCCGGCAATCGGAAGCAATTTCGCAGCGGAAGAGTGAGCGATAAAAATAATCTGGTGTCGTCGCAGCGCACTGGCCCGTGCAGGAAGGACGAGTTGTAGCTGATATCGGTACCCTCGACCTTTTCTGAGCGCCATCGAACCCGATACTGTTCTTTAGCAAATCTGACCGGTAGAACAGGAAGGAAAATCCTACTTTGAGCAGTTTGAGGAGCAATAAGTGGGTAGAGCAACGAACAGTGCCATGCAGACGCGGGCGAATGCGCCTAAGCCTGACACAGGCCCATATATCGGTGAAGTGATGCTTCATTGCGTGATCCGGCCGGACGATTTCAAGCATACTCAAGCGATCATCGTATCCGGCGACGGCTGGAATATTTGTGGTCACGCATTGTTGCACGTCGGCCCTGGCTGGTTCTTCCATGTCGCTGGCCTGCATGACAGACCGCGATTCATGCGTCATGAAGGCTATCAGCGTTATCTACGAGAAAGTGATAAGCGTGAAATCCGTCGCACAATGGTGCATATCCCGGACATTTTTGGCGCACATAGAAAACTACTTGACCTGGTCTCCAGACAATGGCTGTGGCTGATGTTGCCTAATAACTGCACAACATTTTTAGAGCAAATCGTGCAAGCTGGAGGGAGCAGGGCCGGAATGGTGTTTAACTGCCCAAGCGCGGAGAAATTCGCACCATGAAACGCACGCTGGTCTCTTTGGGCATCGGGTTTTCAGCTGCAGTGCTGGCCTACATCGTCATTTTATTTGTTGAGCCAACGATGTACGTGGAAAAGGCTGGCAATATTATCGTGAATGCCTTCCTCATTGGTTCAATCGTCACAGCATTATCGTTCAACAGGTTTAAACGCAAACGTTAGCTACTCGGCTTTCCCGATCAATCCGGCCACTTCTCATTGATCGCCAGCGCCTTGTCCATATTCTTGATCAGCAGGTCGACATACGTCGGATCCAGATGGTGCCCCGCCACCTCGCGCAGGTGTTCGGTCACTTTTTCCGTCGGCCACGCATCCTTGTAGCAGCGCTTGTGGCTCAGCGCGTCGAACACGTCGGCCACCGCCACGATGCGCGCATACGGGTGGATGTCTTCGCCGCGCAGGCCTTGCGGGTAGCCGCTGCCGTCGTATTTCTCGTGGTGCTGGTGGGCGATCACTGCCGCCGCCTTCAGGATCGGGCGCTGCGAGCCGTCCAGGATCTGCAGCCCGATGGTCGGGTGCTGCTTCATGATTTCCCACTCTTCTTCGGTCAGGCGGCCCGGCTTGAGCAGCACCGCGTCGGGCGTGGCGATCTTGCCCACGTCGTGCATCGGCGCGGCGTGCATCAGGACCGCCGTCTCGTCGTCCGGCATGCCCGCGGCCTGCGCCAGCATCTGGCAGACCTGGGACATGCGGCGCACGTGGTTGCCGGCCTCGTGCGAGCGCGATTCGACCACGTCGCCCAGGCGCAGGATCAGTTCGGCCTGGGTGTCGGTGATTTCCTGGTTTAACAGGATGTTGTCGAACGCGATCGCCACGCCCGAGCAGAACACTTCCAGCAGCTGGGCGTCGATGTCGGAGACCTCTTCCACGCCCTTGAGCACCAGGAGCGAGGCCTTGCCGCTATTGTTTGGAAAGTAGCCGACATAGGTGTCGCCGTGCAGGCGCGAGATGCGGTTGCGGCGCGCGTCGTCCAGTTGGCCGAGCAGTTCCGGGCCGATCTCTTCCTTGCCGATGTCGCCGATCTGGGCCAGCACCTCGTACTGGCTGGCGCCGGTGATCACGCTGGCCGCCTTCAGGCGCAGCAGCATGCTCTGTTCCAGGCGCAGCAGGGCCACCACCTGTTGCAGCAGGCCGTTGGCGAAGTCCTTCAGGTTGCGTTGCTGGAAGATGTGGGCGGACGCCGCGATCACCCGTTCCAGGCCTTCGCGGTAGGTCTGCTGCACGCGGCGCGCTTCCTCGACCTTCATGATGTCGCGGTAGGCGCGCAGGGCGGCGAAGGTGGTGGTGAACAGCTTGGTGCGGTCGAGCTCGGTCTTTTCCTTGTAGTCGTTGATGTCGTAATCGACGATCACGCGTTCCTCGGGCGCCTGGCCCGGCTGGCCGGTGCGCAGCACGATGCGGGTAAACTGGTTGTCGAGCTCCTGGCGCATCCAGCGCGCCACTTCCAGGCCGCTGTCCTCGCGCTCCATCACCACGTCCAGGAAGACCAGCGCGATGTCCTGTTCGCGCGCCAGCACTTCCTTCGCTTGCGCGCCGCTGTAGGCATGCACGAAGGAAAGCGCGCGGCCGTCGAGGCGGAAGCGCGCCAGGGTCAGCTTGGTGATGTCATGGATATCGGGTTCGTCATCGACCAGCAATACTTTCCAGGGTGCGAGCTTGGGCACGGCGGAAGACAGGAAGGACATAGATGAATCCGATATTTTTGGGAAAGTTGTCTGGGGTAGGCTATTTTTGATCGTAAATATAGCCCGGAGTCAAGCGATTGTAGTACGACCCATGACCCTTAACAACAAGCAATATTGAATTCGTGCAATTGCGATGTAACAGCTAGTCTCTCAAAGAGGGAGGAGTGTTGCGGACAAAAGACAACCTACTTCAGGTGTAGCTCTTTTGACAACGCTCGCAGTAAAAGGCGCGCCGGCGCGTGGTGCCGAGATTGGCTTTTTTAAAAGGAATGTCGCAGCGGGGGCAGGTCTTCTTGGCATGGGCCAGCCAGTGCTGCTTGAGCACGAACGCTTTTTTCCAGCCCAGGAAATCGAAGCTGTAGCGGCGCGCCTCGTCGACCAGGGCGCGCAGCTTGGGCGCCGGCAGCGCCCCCACGGTCGACAGCGGATGGACGCGGATGCGAAACAGCACCTCGTTCTTGATGATGTTGCCGACGCCCGAAAAGATGTCCTGGTCGAGCAGGGCGTCGCAGGCCAGCAGTCCGGGCCGCGCGCGCAGCTTCTTGCGCGCCCGTTTCGGATCCCAGCTGTCCGACATGACGTCGGCGCTGACATCGTAGGCCTCGAAGGTCGCGCGGTCGATCTCGCGGATGGCGCAGGCATAGAAATTCATTTCACCGCCGTCTTGCGTCGCGATCGACAGGCGCGGCGGCTTGTCGCGCCGCTCGTCGATGCGATAGGTGCCGAACAGCAAAAAATGGATGCGCAGGACGAGGTCGGGCAGCTCGATCAGGAAGTGCTTGCCCCAGGTATGCAGGCCGACGATGCGCTGGCCCACCAGCCGGCCCGGATCGACGGCGCGGACGTTGCCGCCGGCGCGCACGATGTCCTGGCCCACGAAACGGGCCGACTGTTCCTTCAGGATGACGAGCGATGGACCTTCGGGCATGGCATTCTCCTTGTGCCATTCTCATCCGTCACCACCTGTTGGTCATGTGCGAGGCCTAACATTTGGATACAAACTACGACGATTCGAGACGAGCGCGGCTGCGCGAGGCGGCGTATATTCCAGGGCAGGACGAACGATAAAAGCAATCCTAGGAGCTAGAGCGATGAAATCATTATTGATGAAAACGGCCTTCGCGGGCCTGTGCGCGCTGACGGCCGGCGCCGCCTCGGCCGGCGTCACCGTGAAGTACATCGAATCCGACAAGTTTGCCGACCTGCCTTTCGCGCCATGGGAGCGCGAGCAGGTGCTGAAGGACTTGAGCGACCATTTCACCAAGCTGGGCGGCCAGCTGCCGGAAGGCCAGGACCTGGCGATCGAAGTCCTTGATGTCGACCTGGCCGGCAATGAATACCCGAACCTGCGCGGCGGGCGCGAGCTGCGCGTCCTGAAAGGCATGGCGGACTGGCCGATCATCAACCTGCGCTATTCGCTGACCCAGAACGGGCAGGTGCTCAAGGGCGGCGATGCGCGGCTGGCCGACATGAACTACATGCAGCGCCTCAGCCGCATGTCGGACAGCGACAGCCTGCGCGCCGAGAAGCGCATGATCGACGACTGGTTCAATGAGACCATCCTGAACAAGAAACGGGGCCGGTGAGCGTTCGTCTTTACCCTGCGTTTCAGTAGCGCCCGCAGTACTGATGCCGTTAGTTAAGCTGCTGAGCTAGCCGTCAAATACGTCGTCCCCGCGCAGGCGGGGACCCAAGTTCTGCAAGCGTCGTCGAAGCGCTTGCAAGATGGGGTCCCCACCTTCGTGGGGAGTCGTTACTGCCAGTGGCAGTAACGACGTCTTTACGCTAACTCACGAAAACCTTCGCCTTGTCTTGACGTCATGACGCCCGCAGGGCGCCTTTTTCCGCTAGTCGTCCTTCCCCACCGCCCTGGCGCTGCTTGCCCTGAACGGATCGCGCACCGTGTAGTCCGATGGAACCTTGAACAGGGCCGCCGGCGGCTCGCCGCGCTTGAGCTTGTCGAGCCGGTACACCACGTCGCCGCTGCGCGGATCGCTGCGCTTGTGGTACACCGTCACCTGCAGCTCGGGCGCGTACCAGGTCTCGCTGCTGACCTCGATCGGCGCGCGGTTGCCGATCTCGCCGGCCGGGATCGTGTAGCTGCGCTGGTTGCCTTCGGCCTGCACGCCCGAGAAATCGCGCCCGCCCAGTTCGCGCGTGACGGCCTTGGCCGACCATTTGCCGTCGTTGGCGGCGCCGATGATCATCGGCGTGATGTGCGCCGACAGCGCCCGCGCCGCCGGCATGGCCGCAGGGCTGGGCTGGGCGACGCGCACGCGCACCTCGGCCGCGTCAAGGCCGCGCTGGACGTCCTTGACGATGACGTGCGCGCCTTCCGGCAGCTTGCCTTCCCTGCGCAGCTGGTCGATGCGCTCGCGCGCCCCGTCGGCCGCGCGCCGCTGCTGGTCGGCGCTGGCGCGCGCGCCGTCCGCCTGGACGCGGGCCTGGTCCGCCGCGATCCGGGCCTGCGCCGCCGCGGCGCGCGCGGTGTCCGCGTCGGCCCGGGCGCGCTCGGACCGCATGTCCAGGCGCGTGGCGCTCTTGCGCTGCGGGTTCAGGATCCAGCGCGCGCCTTCGACCGGGTCGCTGATGGTGATGGTGCGCAGCGCGCCGTCGTCGCCGTGCACCTCGGTGCGGGTGCGGCCGGCGCCGTCGCGGTACTGCATCGAACGCGAGGTGTTGACGATCTGGTTGCCGTCGGCCAGCCGCTGCATGCTCTCCGAGACCGCTTCGGCGCTGTAGGGCGCGTTCTTGACGATGCCGGCGCCCGAGATCCTGAGCATGGACGCGGCCAGGCTGGCGCTGTCGCCGGCGCGCTGCGCGGCCTGCTGGCCGGGCGCCAGCGTCACCGCGCCCTGGCGGATCACGATGCGGCGTTCGCCGTCGCCGCCCTGGCCGGTCGTGGTGTCCTCGGCCAGGGCCGGCGCAAAGGCGCTGGCCAGCAGGGTCGCGATCAAGAAGTTCCTGGTATTCATACAGTCCTCGTAGTCGATTGGGTCAGTTGACGGCGCTCAGGCGCACCGCCAGGGGATGGCCGTCCTGCGCCACCAGCATTTCGGCGCGCACCGTCTCGCCCGCGGTCTGCGGATCGAGCGGCATGCCCAGCGGCGCCAGCGCGCTCTGCGGCAGCTCGGCCTCGACCACCCGCGTATAGGGTTCGCGCTCGATCCGCTCCAGCGATTCGAGGGCGATGAAGGCGGCGCCGTCGTCGACGCCGATCAGCGGCGGGCCGATCGTGATCGCCTGGTGCGGCGCCAGCGCCAGCAGCACGGCCACGCCGCACAGCGAGGCCAGGGCGCCGGCCGTGCCCCATTGGGGCGGCGACAGCTTGCGGTACCAGGGCTGCTTTTTCGGGAACTGGCGGGCGAAGGCCTGCAGCAATTCCTTTTCCACGCAGCGCGGGGCGTCCATCGCGGCCAGCTCGCCGCGCAGCGCGGCCAAGCCGGTGGCGAGCAGCGGGTCGGGATTGTCGTGTTGGTCGTTCATCGTTCTTCCTTCCAGCATCATTCGCTTGTCATCTGCCCTGAGCGAGGCGCGCATCGTGCGACGGTGCGCTCTGCAGGGCCTGCAGCCGCCTGGCCAGCGCCTGTCGTCCACGCGCCAGGCGCGAGCGCACGGTGCCGATGTCGACCTGGCAGACGGTGGCGATCTCCTGGTACGACAGGTCGTGCAGCTCGTACAGGATCACCGGATCGCGGTAGTGCGGCGGCAGCAGCGACAGCGCGCGCCGCACCGCTTCCGCCACTTCGTTGTCGAGCAGCCGCGCCAGCGGTCCGGCGACGTCGCTGGCCGCGTCCAGCTCGGGTTCGCCTTCATCGTCCAACGGTTCGGGCAAGGGCAGGTGGCGCTGGCGCGCTTCGTCCAGCCTGAGCGCCAGCTTGCGCGCCACGCCGAACAGGAAGTGCTGCAGCTGGCCGCGCAGCGGGTCGTAGCCGAGCCGCCCCGTCAGCAGGCCCATGAACGCTTCCTGCACGATGTCGGCCGCCGCGTCGCCCGAGCCGCAGCGCAGCAGCGCGTAGCGGTACAGGGGCCCCTGGTGCCGCCGGTACAGCGCGGTGAACGCCTCGGCCTGTCCGGCGTGGACCTGGCGCAGCAGTTCGGTGTCGTTTGGTTCTGTCGTCAAGGTCATGGCAGTCTTCTTTTCTTGTATTCCGCCGGGCACCTCAAAAAGTTCCAACTATCTTCAGATAGCAAAACGCCCCGTGCCGAACAATCGGGACGGGGCGTGCCGTATAAGGGGGGGACTCGGTCGAATCAGGGGGCGACTCAGTCGACCCAGTTCACGCGTTCGAATTTATTGCGGAAGTCCTCCGGCATGTGGCACACCTGGCTTGTCTTGTAATTGAAGAAAACGAAGCCGGATTTGGCCATGGCGATGAGGGTCTTGTCGCGCGGCCGGGTGATGCGGAAGATCAGGTCGCCGCCGTACTTATTGAAATCCATGACACCGACTTCGAACAGCAACTGGTCGCGTCCATACGCTTCGGCGCGGTAGGTCGCGGCCAGGTCGGTGACGATGATGCCGTTGCCGTCGCGCTCGGTCTCGGCGACACCGAATTCGAACAGGAAGCGCGCCCTGGCTTCGGAGATCATCGCGATCATCGATTCATTGCCCAGGTGATTGGCGGCGTTGATGTCCGTGACCCGTACCGTCAGCTGCGTCGAATAGTAATACTGGTCTTCCGGAAGATTGAGTTGTAGGCGTGCCATTTCTTTATTCTAAACTCATTGAGGGGCGCCGCGTCCGATTTTATGGATGGCCCCGCTGGTCGTCAGTAAGTACAGCTCGCCTTCGGCGTCCTGGCCGAAAGACACGACGCCGCCGATGTCGCCGATCTTCCAGTCGCGCTGTTCGACGATGCCGTTCCCGGTGGCAATGCCGGTGGCAAGGAAACTCTTCAGGTAGCCGCCGCAGAAATCGGAATAGAGATAGCGGCCCGCCAGCTCGGGCAGGGCGCGCCCGCGGTAGACGAAGCCGCCGGTGATCGCGCAGCCGTTGACGTCGTTCGCGCCGTGCTCGTATTCGAACACGGGCAGGGTCAAGCCGGCGCGCGCGCAGGTCGCGGCGCCGTAGCACAGCGTGCCCTCCATCACGTTCCAGCCGTAGTCCAGGCTGGCCTGGCCCGTGCCGACGATATTGATTTCTTCGCGCTGGTCCTGGCCGACGTCCGTCAGGTAGAGCTGCCCGGCGTCGAAGCTGAAGCGCCACGGGTTGCGCAGGCCTGAAGCCCAGATCTCGGGGCGGCGCCCGGCCACGTCGCGATAGGGATTGCCGGCCGGGATCGTATACGGCTGGGCCGTGGTGGCGCCGGCCACGTCGATGCGCAGCAGCTTGCCGAGCAGGCTGGCCAGGTTGCGCGCATTGCCTTGCGGGTCGCCGTCGCCGCCGCCGTCGCCGGTGCCCAGGTACAGGTAGCCGTCCGGACCGAAAGCCAGCTGGCCGCCGAAATGGTTCTGGTACGTCGGGTGCGGGATGCGCAGGATGACCAGGCCGGACGTCGGGTTGGCGGCCGTCGCCGTGGCGCCGGCGCTGAAGCGCTCGACGACGATATTGCGCTGCAAATCGGTGTAGTAGACATAGAAATAACCGTTGCCGCCGAACTGAGGGTCGAAGGCGAGCGAGAGCAGCCCGCCTTCGCCTTCGGTGGAGACGCGCGCGCCGATGTCGAGGTAGGGCTGGTCGCGCATGCTGCCGTTATCGACGATGCGCACCCGCCCCGGGCGCTCGGTGACGAACAGGCGGCGCTCGCCGGGCGCGGCGGTCAGCCATGTCGGGCTGTCGAGCCCGGCGACGACCAGCGTCGTGGCCAGCGTCGGCGCCCCGCTGCCATAGGTCCCGGTGGCGGCCGCGGTGGCGCCGGCGCTGACGGTCGCCGCTTGCGAGGCCGGCGACGGCTGATAGGTGACGCCGCCGCTCGTGACCGGCGAAGCCGACACGTTATAGCTGCCGGGCGTCAGGTTGCCGAGGGTCTGGGATTGCGTGAGGTCGTACAGGTAATTGTTGGGGCCGGTGACCCGCAGGGCGGGGTTGACGCCGGCCGGCAGGCCGCTGGCGCTGACGGCCAGCGAGCCGGTGCTGGCCGGTGGAGGGACCGCGCCGGTGATGCCCGGGCTGCCGCCACCACCGCCGCAGGCAAGCAGGACCATGCCGATGAGCATGGACCCGAACAGCAACAGCAGGTGCCGCAGATGCTCGATGCGCATGGTTGCCCCCATGACGGTCGTATCGCTTGCGTAGCGGGCAGGTTGACACGCCAAACGACCAATGGCGGGGAGCAGCACACACCGCGCCATTCCCAACCATTGTTCGCGCCCAATCGATGGGCAGCTTCAAGCCGATGCGATTACTTCTTCGCTTCGACGCCCGGGGTGGCCGAGCGCGCCAGGAAGGCCTGGGTGATCTGCGGCAGGTGGTCCAGCAGCCAGGCCGCCATCGCCTTTTCCTGCTCCAGGATCTGTTCCAGCTGGGCCTGGGTCGCGGTGTCGCCCACGGATTTCGCCGCCGCGATCAGCGCGGTATAGCTCGAGATCTCGACGTTCTCGAACACATAACCGGCCATGGCGCCCTTGACCACTTCGTCGCTGGCCGCCATGCCGCCGACGGCCTGGCCAAAGGCCGCCAGGCGGGCGCCGATGTCCTTCAGGACCGAGTTGTCGGTGCCGCGGCGAGCCAGGATCTCGTTGAGCACGCCGTGCTGCCAGCGGGTCTCGTCGATATGCTGGACGATGCGCGCGCGCAGCTCAGGATAGTGCTCGAGGCGCTCGGCCTGCGCGGTCAGCATCTGCTCGGCCTGCTTTTCCATCGCGTGGGCATCGCGCAGCCAATCGTTGAAATTCTCGTCTGCAGTCGTCGTCATGATTCCTCCGTGAATGTTTAAACAGGTGGCGAAGTTCGCCCTGCCATGACCATCGCAGAGTTGGACGCGTATGTTTGTTCGGTGTTACACATAGTCGAACCATCCGGCACACCGGCAGTTCATGGTGTTGACGGCGATCGCGTGGGTGTCCTGGTACCTGCGTTGGTACGGGTCTTGCTGACCACGCCCGCAGGATTGACCAGCACGACGAATTCGGAAAATTGCCCGCCGCCGGCCGGCGACTGATACACCCAGGCTTCGTAGCCGCTGTCGAAGCGCACGCTCCTGGTCGGGCCGAAGGTGGCCAGCAACTCGGCCTTGGTCGTGCGCCCGGCCACCACCGCCGCCGACAGCCGCTCGGCCGCGACAATGGCGCCCGGCGGCGCTGCCTGCGTCGCGCAGCCCGCCAGCAGCGCCGCGTACAGGAACAGGAACAGGAACAGGCGCAGCTTCATGGCGCCGCGCCGCCCGGCGCATCGACCATGTAGTCGAACTCGACCAGCGTGTCGTCGGGCCAGCTCGCATCCCACAGCGGCACGTAATAAGTGCGGTCGAGCAGCGCCTGGCAATCGCAGAAGGGCAGCATGTCGGGCGTCTGTTCGCCGCCGGCGTACAGCATAGCGAAGGGCAATGTTTCGACCCGCTCGCCGGCGCGCAGCGTGACCGAAAAAATCGGCCGCTCGGCGAAGAACAGGTAGTTGCCGTCCGGGCTGGTGCACACTCCCTCGGGCGTGTTCAGCGCATCCGAAATCCAGCCGAACAGCGGCGAGCTGTTCGAGACCAGGCCGGCTTCCTTGCCGACCCGGCACTCCAGGCGCAGGTCGCCCAGGCGGCGCGTGCCTGCAGGCACGCCGGCCGGCAAGCCGGAAGTCTCGACACGCGCGCGCCAGGTCATGCTGGCGGTCTTGCGGTTGGCGAGCACGGCGGCGTCTTCGTGCAGGGCCCGGGCGTTGTAGGGCAGAACGAAGAAATTGTTCTCGTCGACAGGCACCGGCACCGACACCGTGTCGCCGGCGATGCGGAGCACGATGCCGCGCATGTCCGTGGCCGGCAGGCGTGGCAGCAGCTGGAAGCGCAGGGTGGCGTTGGGGGCGAGGGCGCGTTCGCGTTCGAAGCGCTCCATGCCGCGGATCATCTTGCGGTAGGACTTGTCGACCGGGTCGCGGGTGGATTTGACGCTGACGGTGTTCTGGCCGGCGGCGTGCGCCGGCAGGCAGAAGAACGCGGCCATGAACACGCTCATGGCCAGGCTGGACGCGATGCGGGGCGGCCGCATCGGCGATTACCAGTACCGGACGCGGCCGGTATCCATGTGGACGAACTGCGAGCTGGCGTAATAGCCGACGCCGCCGCCCTTGAGCGACATCGCCGCTTTCTGCAGGGAACGCAGATCAGTGCCCGGCAGGCGGATGTCGATCGCCTTGCCGTCCATGTGCAGGCTGCGCTTGGCGACGCCGCCGCTGCCGTGGCTGGCCAGGAAGGCGTTCGATTCCGGCGCGCGGTAGCCCGAGATGATGTGCAGTTCCTTGCTGTTGCCGAGCTTGTCATTGAGCTGGCCGAGCAGCAGCAGCAGTTGCGGATCGATCTCGGCGATCTTGTTGCTGCGGTGGTCGCGCAGCACTTTATTGATGTCTTTCAGGGCATCGGGGACGAACGCGCCTTCGGCCCAGAACGTGCTCTTCAGTTTTTCGCCCGTGTGCGTGTTGTAAAAGCGCAGGCAGCACTCGCCGGACAGGAAACTGCTGTCGGGTGATGTATTCTTGGCAAGGGTTGGAAGGGCGAGGGAGGAAGATGCGAGGAGGAGAGAGCTCTTGAGGAAGGAGCGTCGCTGAATCATGAAGGAGGTCCTTACGTGGTTCGCTGAACCGTCAATGATACGCCGATTGCGTCGAACGTGCAGATAAAATGACGGAAAATGCGGTGAATCAGCTACGATGTCAAGTGTTCAATGTTTTTTGAGAGAGGAAATTATGCCGAGTATTGTCAGGAAGTTCTTGAGCAAAAAACTGGTTCTGGCCGCCACATTGGCAACGGTCGGCGCCGCCGCCGCAGCGCAAGAAGTGACGCCGGTCGACAAGCCGCCGCTCGCCAAGGGCTGGAAGCTCGACACGGTCGCCACCGGCGCGCCGCAACCCTGGGGCATGGCCTGGCTGCCGGATGGCCGCATGCTGGTCACCGGCAAGCAGGGCACGCTGCACATGTTGAACGGCAAGAGCTTCCAGCAAATTCCTCTCGACGGTTTGCCGAACCTGTACGCCAGCGGCCAGGGCGGCCTGCTCGACATCGCGGTCCATCCGGCCGATAAAACGAATCCGCGCATCTACATGACGATGGCCAGCGGCACCGATGACGAGAACCGGACCGTGCTGGTGCAGGGCGTGTTTGATGGCAAGCGCGTGACCGGCATCAAGCAGCTATTCGCGGTCAACCTCGGCAAGAGCGGCGGCCAGCACTTCGGCTCGCGCATCCTGTTCCTGCCCGATAACACCATCCTGATGAGCATTGGCGACGGCGGCAATACGCCCCAGCGCATCGGCAATATGCTGGCGCGCGATCAGGCCCAGAACCTGGCCTCGCACACCGGCAAGATCCTGCACCTGACCGATGCAGGCCAGCCGGTCGGCAAGGGCGCGCTGGCCGGCAAGGACAACGCCCGCCCCGAGATCTACAGCTACGGCCACCGCAACGTGCAGGGCATGGCGCGCGATCCGAAGAGCGGCCGCGTCTACGCCAACGAGCACGGTTCGCGCGGCGGCGACGAGATCAACGTGATCGAGGGCGGCAAGAACTATGGCTGGCCGCTGCAGAGCTATACGCTCGACTACGGCACGCGCGAGCCGATCGGCATGAAGGTGGTGCCGGGCACGGTGCAGCCGATCGTGGTGTGGACGCCGTCGCCGGCGCCGTCGGGCCTGGCCTTCTATACCGGCAAGGACTTCCCGCAATGGCAGGGCAGCCTGTTCAGCGGCAGCCTGGCCGGCCAGGACGTGCGCCGCGTGCAGCTCGACGCCTAGGGCAAGGTGACGGCCCAGGAGTTGCTGCCGGTCGGCAAGCGCGTGCGCGACGTGCGCCAGGGGCCGGACGGCGGGCTGTACGTACTGACCGATGAAGCCAAGGCCAGCCTGCTGCGCATCGCCCCGAAGTGATGCACGCTGCATGATGTGGCGCCTGCCAGGCGTATGCATGCATGTTTTTGTTTGTTGACAGCGTGAAACCTGCCTAGAATGAATGTTCGCAAGGCGCGTCCCTGGGGCGCGCCTTGTGCGTTTCATTCCCGTTCCCCGTCCCGACCCATCAGGAGGAGCAGTATGGCAGTTTCCGTTCGTCGCACCATCGGCCTCGCCGCAGCTCTCGCGCTTGCGTTTGGCACGTCTTCCCTCCAGGCCGCCCCAGGCAAGCCGGCCGCCGTGCCGGACATCCCGATTCCAGACATCAAGTACACCAAGTTCACGCTCAAGAACGGGCTGACGGTGCTGGTCCACGAAGACCGCAAGACGCCGGTGGTGGCGATCAATACCTGGTACCACGTCGGCTCCAAGAACGAGAAAGTGGGCAAGACCGGCTTTGCCCACCTGTTCGAACACCTGATGTTCAGCGGCAGCGACAACTTCAACCATACCTACCTGAACGCGATGGAGCGCATCGGCGCGACCGACCTGAACGGCACCACCAACCAGGACCGCACCAATTACTTCCAGAACGTGCCGACCTCGATGCTCGACTATGCGCTGTTCGCCGAGAGCGACCGCATGGGCCACCTGCTGGGCACGGTCGACAAGAAGAAGCTCGACATCCAGCGCGGCGTGGTGCAGAACGAAAAGCGCCAGTTCGAAAACCAGCCCTACGGCATCGCCTGGGAACTCCTGACCACGAATACCTACCCGGCCGGCCACCCGTATTCGTGGACCGTGATCGGCAAGATGGAAGACCTCGACGCGGCCTCGATGACCGACGTGCAGGACTGGTTCAAGCAGAACTACGGCCCGAACAATACGGTGCTGGTGCTGTCGGGCGACATTTCGCCGGAACAAGCGCGTGAAAAAGTAGAGCAATACTATGGCGCGATCCCGCCGGGTCCGCCGCTGGCCAAGCATGACGCCTGGATCGCCAAGCGCAGCGGCAGCCACCGCACGGTGGCGCAGGACCGCGTGCCGCAGTCGCGCATCTACCGCACCTGGAACGTGCCGGGCGCGCACACGCAAGAAGAAGCGCTGCTCGACCTGGCCGCGCGCGTGCTGGGCGGCGGCAAGACCTCGCGCCTCTATAAACGCTTGGTGTATCAGGATCAATTGGCTACTAGCGCGGTCGCGAGCGACAGCTCGTCCGAGCTCGGCGGCCAGTTCAGCATGACGCTGACCGCGCGTCCGGGCGCCGACGTGGCGAAGATGGAAAAGGTCGCCGACGAGGAGCTGCGCGCGCTGATGAAGAACGGCCCGCTCGATGCCGAACTGCGCCTGGCCAAGACCGCGATCCTGGCCCAGTACACGCGCATGATCGAGCGCGTCGGCGGCTTCGGCGGCAAGAGCGACCTGCTGGCGTCGTGCGAGACCTATACCGGCAATCCGGACTGCTACAAGGTCTACCTGCAGCGCATCAAGGATGCGACCCCGGCCATGGTGAAGAAGGCCATGAACGACTGGCTCAGCGACGGCGACTTCGTGCTGCAGATCGACCCGTTCCCGACCGGCCTGGCCGCCACGCAAACCGGCCTGGACCGCAGCAAGACGCCGGACACCGGCAAGGCGATGTCGCTCAAGCTGCCGCCGATGCAGCGCACCACCTTGTCGAACGGCCTGAAGGTCGTGCTGGCCGAGCGCCATGAGGCGCCGGTGGTCAACCTGCAGATGCTGGTCGACAGCGGTTACGCCTCGGACAACGCCGACATGCCGGGCGTGGCCAGCCTGGCTCTGCGCATGTTGGAGGAAGGCACGGGCCGCCGCAAGTCGCTGCAGATCGGCGAAGAGCTGGAAAGCCTGGGCGCGAGCTTCGGCGCCAGCACCAACCTCGACGGCGCCTACGTCTCCATGAACGCGCTCAAGGCCACCTTGCCGCAGGCGCTGAGCCTGTATGCGGACCTGGTGCTCAACCCCTCGTTCCCGCAGAACGAATTCGCGCGCCTGCAGCAGGACCGCCTGGCCGCGATCGCGCGCGAGAAGTCCGATCCGCAATCGATTGCGATGCGTCTCGCGCCGGCCCTGCTGTACGGACCGGACCACGTGTACGCCAAGCCCGGCACCGGCACCGGCACCGGCACCGGCACCGAGGATGCCGTCAAGCGCATGACCCGCGCCGACCTGGCGGCCTACCACGCCACCTGGTTCAAGCCGAACAACGCCACCCTGCTGGTGGTGGGCGACACCACGCTGGCCGAGATCACGCCGATGCTCGAGAAAGCCTTCGGCGCCTGGAAGGCGGGCGACGTGCCCAAGAAAGTGATTGCCGAAGTGGCGCCGCGCGCCGCGCCGGTGGTCTACCTGGTCGACCGTCCCGGCGCGCTGCAGAGCGTGATCCTGGGCGGCCAGCTGGCGCCGCCGCGCAACAGCCCCGAGGCGCTGCCGCTCGAGATCGTCAACGACGTGTTCGGCGGCACCTTCAGCTCGCGCATCAATATGAACCTGCGCGAAGACAAGCACTGGTCGTATGGCGTGCGCAGCCTGGTGTCGCCGGCGATCGGCCAGCGCCAGTTCATGAGCATCTCGCCGGTGCAGACCGACAAGACCGGCGACGCGCTGAAAGAACTGGTGGGCGAGTACCGCAACATCGCCGGCGCCAGGCCGATCGCGAACGAGGAGCTCAAGTTCGCGCAGGACAATAAAACCCTGCGCCTGCCGGGCAGCTTCGAGACCGCGGGCCAGCTGGCCGGCGCCTACTCGACGATCCTGCAGTACGGCATGCCCGAGGATTACTTCAACACTTATACCGAGAAGGCGCTGGCGCTCACGCCGCAACAGGCCAATGCCCTGGCCGCGCGCAGCTTCGTGGCCGACGGGCTGGTGTGGGTGGTGGTGGGCGACATGGCCAAGGTCGAGAAGGATATCCGCGCCCTGAACCTGGGCGAGGTGCGCCGCATCGACGTGGACGGCAAGCCGCTGCCGTAGGCAGGGTCATGAAAGGGTGCCCGTGCGCCGGGCACCCTGAGCGACGTATGACAGGCCGGGACGGGCGCGGCCTGGCAAGCGGTGTGCTATCCCGCGCGCTGGATGTCCGCCGTGATCTCGTAGGCCCGCAGGCGCGCCGCGTGGTCGTAGATCTGCGAGGTGATCATCAGCTCGTCGGGCTTGGTCTTCTCGATGAAGGCGCGCAGCTGATGGGCCACCGTCACGCGCGAGCCGATCGCCGAGCACGACAGCACGCTGTCGAGCATCATGCGTTCGGGCAGGTCGAGCGCTTCGAGGTAGCCGCTCACCGGCGGCTTGAGCTTGGTCGGGCGGCCGGTGCGCAGGCTCACGAAGGCCTGCTGCATCGAGGTCGCCAGGAAATGCGCTTCTTCGTCGGTGTCCGCGGCGAACACGTTAAAGCCCAGCATGATGTACGGTTTGTCGAGCTTTTCCGATGGCTGGAAGTTGCTGCGGTACATATCGATCGCCTGCATCATCATCTGCGGCGCGAAGTGCGAGGCAAACGCATAGGGCAGGCCGAGATGCGCCGCGAGCTGGGCGCCGAACAGGCTGGAGCCGAGGATCCACACCGGCACGTCCAGGCCGGCGCCGGGGATGGCCTGCACCGGGCGGCGGGTCGAGCCGGCGAAATAATCCATCAGCTCGACGACGTCTTGCGGGAATTCGTCGGCATCCGACGCCAGGTTGCGGCGCAGGGCGCGCGCCGTGGTGTGGTCGGAACCCGGCGCGCGGCCCAGGCCGAGGTCGATGCGGCCCGGAAACAGCGCCTCGAGCGTGCCGAACTGTTCGGCGATCACCAGCGGCGAATGGTTGGGCAGCATGATGCCGCCGGCGCCGACGCGGATGCGCGAGGTGCCGGCCGCCACATGGCCGATCAGCACCGCGGTGGCGGCGCTCGCAATGCCCGGCATGCCGTGGTGTTCGGCCAGCCAGAAACGGTTGTAACCCCAGCGTTCGCCATGCTGGGCAAGGTCGAGCGAGCGCTGGAACGAGGTGGCCGCATCGCTGCCTTCAGCGATCGGCGAGAGGTCGAGTATCGAAAAGGGAATCATGGATCCATGATACGCCGATGCGAAAAAGTGCGTGCGCGACCACCCAAAAACGCCGGGATCGCCAGTTGGTTTAGTATCTGGTCATGATGCCCAGACACTTTTTTCGCAGGCGTTCTGC
This sequence comes from Massilia sp. UYP11, assembly GCF_050434805.1. NCBI lineage: Bacteria > Pseudomonadati > Pseudomonadota > Betaproteobacteria > Burkholderiales > Oxalobacteraceae > Massilia > Massilia sp. UYP11. The sequence continues at coordinate 44,052 of NZ_JBNDJE010000015.1, read as the reverse complement.
CGCCATCCCTGCCGCCATGCTGCTGGCCGGCTGTGTCCATCAACCGGCTTCCGTGAGCGTCGAACCCCGATTTCATCCTGAACGCGTGACCGCGATCGACCACGCCATCGATGCCGCGATCGCCGCGCGCAAGCTGCCGGGCGCGGTGTACCACCTCGAACGCGGCGGCGCCAGTTACGCGCGCGGTTACGGCCGGCTCAGCTATGAAGAGGGCGCCGCCGCCGTCACGCGCGCGACGGTCTTCGATGCGGCCTCGCTGAGCAAGGTGCTGGTGACGGCGCCGGCGGTGCTGATGCTGGCCCAGGAAGGCATGGTCGACCTCGAGGCGCCCCTCACGCGCTATTTCCCGGAATGCGGCGGCGGCGGCAAGGAGGCGATCACGATCCGGCACTTGCTGACGCATGTGTCGGGCCTGGCGTCGGGGCTGCCGGCGAAACCGGCGTGGCAGGGCCGGGTGGCGGCGCTGTCCCTGGCCTGCGCGCAATCGGTGACCCATCCGCCGGGGAGTTTTTTCCGCTATTCGGACATCAATTACATCCTGCTGGGCCTGCTCGTCGAACGCACCGCGGGCGTGCCGCTCGACCGCTTCGCCCAGGAGCGCATCTTCGCTCCGCTGGGCATGCTTGACACCGGCTACCGTCCGCTGGAACGCTTTCCGGTGCAACGGATCGCGCCGACCCAGCGCGGCGCCATCGAGGCGGCGCAGCTGCCCACGGCCCATGGCGACCTGGCGCCGGGCGCGCCGCTGCAGGGCGTGGTGCACGATCCGACCGTGCGGCGCATGGGCGGCGTGGGCGGCTCGGCCGGCGTGTTCTCGACCGTGGATGACGTCGCCCGTTTCGGCCGCATGCTGTTGGGTAATGGAGCGCTGGATGGCGTGCGCATCCTGACGCCGGAGAGCGTGCGCCTGCTGACGACGGTGCAGTCGCCGTCCGGCATCGCGGCGCTGCGGGGGATGGGCATGGACATCGATTCGCCGTATGCCAGGCGTCCGCGCGGCGCGCTCTATCCGCTCGGCAGCTACGGCCATACCGGATTCACCGGCTGCATCCTGTGGGTCGACCCGCAGTCACGGAGTTTCTATGTGTTCCTGTCGAACCGGGTCTATCCGGACGACCGCAGCGTGGTGCTGCCGCTGTACACGCAGCTCGGGACGCTCTCTGCGCAGGCCGCTACGGGAGCTCTGCAATAAGCGCAAGATAAGCGCAAGATCAATGCAATTAAAAGACGATGATGTATTTCCGCACGGCTACCGTGCGCTCCCATCCGTAGCTTGTCCGTAAACTGGATTCCTCACTCGACGCCACACGCCGCCATTGATGGCATGTGCGCCGGGCACCGCCCCCGACCATATCAGTCAATAATGAGGAGAACACCATGAATAAGCTACTCAAAGGAGTGCTCAGCGCTTCGGTTGCCGCCACCATGTTCGGCGCCACTGCGGTCCACGCCCAGACCAGCACCACCGGCGCCTCGACGACCGGCCAGGTCGGCGCCACCCAGTCCGACCCCATGCGTGACCGGACCGGCACCATGAGCGACCAGACCAGCGGCAGCTCGACGACCGGCGCGACCGGCAGCATGCAGAGCACCGATCCGCAACACCAGCGTGACCGCGACCGCCGCAGCAAAACCGGCACCAGCAGCGGCACCTCGGGCACCACCGGCGCCACCGGTACCTCGGGCATGACGGGTACGACCGGCACTACGGGTACGACCGGCACCACGGGTACGACCGGCACCACCGGCACGACCAGTGGTTCGAGCGGCTCGATGGGCACCGGCACCGGCAGCTCCACCGGCACCATGGATGACACCGGCCGTAGCGGCACCTCGACCGGCACCACGGGTACGACCGGCGCCACGGGTACGACCGGCACCACCGGTACGACTGGCACCACCGGCACCACCGGCCGCGGCTACTGATCCGGCCGCCAGCGCTTCAGCAGTAACGGCGGCGTCCCAGGCCGCCTGATGCAAACACCGGCCCGCGCCGGTGTTTGCATTTTTGCTTTTCGTTTCTCGCCGCTCAGCGCACGCCGCGCCGCGCGCCGCCGTGCCCGTCTTGCGGCGGCGGGGCGTCCCCGGGCGCCAGCGCGATCTTCGCCAGCGGCGCCGCCGCCGGGCCGTGCAGCACATTGCCTTCAAGATCGAAACGCGAGGCATGGCAAGGGCAGTCCCATGACTGCTCGGCGCCGTTCCAGTGCACCGCGCAACCGAGGTGGGTGCACCTGGCCGACAGCGCATGCAGGCCTCCTCCGGGATCGCGGTAGACCGCCACCCGGCGCAAGCCCTCGCGCAGCACCGCGCCTTCACCGGGCGGGATCGCCCGCACCGAGTCGACTTCTCCGCCGCGCAGCCAGTCGCCGTAGCGGGCCGCCACATTGGCCTGGGCGCTGGCGAATTCCGCGAGTCCGTGCACGGGCTTGCGCGCCGGGTCGTACAGCGCGCTCCAGGGATTCGGCCGCTCCATGATCAGGTCGGTCACCAGCATGGCGCCGATGGTGCAGTGGGTCATGCCGTTGCCAGAGTCGCCCGTGATCAGGTAGACACTGTCGTCGTCCATCGGATTGCGGCCCAGGAAGGCCAGGCCGTCGCTCGGCTCCATCACCTCGCCCGACCAGCGCCAGGCCAGTTCGCGCGCCATCGGGAAGCGCTCTCTAGCCCAGCGTTCCAGCGCGTCGTAGCGGTGGGCGGGGTGCGCGTCCTGGCCCGTCCTGTGGTCGGCCCCGCCCACCACCAGCACCTCGTCGCCGTCGCCGGCGAAGGCCAGCCGCACATAGTGATAAGGGTGGCCCAGATCCCATAGCAGCAGGTGCGGCAGCGTGCCGCGCGGCACCCGCAAGCCGATTGCATAGGTGCGGTGGCCGGCTTGCTTGGTGTGCATCACGACGCGGTCGTTGAACGGCGTGTGCGTGGCCACCACCACGTCCCGCGCCCGGATCTCGCCATGGTCGAGGGACACGATCTGGCGCCGGTGGTCGCCGCGGATGCGGCGGACATGGCTGGCGCCATGGATGCGGCCGCCGCGCCGGACGAAGGCGCGCGCCAGGCCGTCGAGGTATTTGAGCGGATGAAACTGGGCCTGGCCCGGATAGCGCACGGCGGGGCCGGTGTCGAACCCCAGGCCCGGCACGCCGGCGACCAGTTCGGCCCGCACCCCGGCGCGCACCGCGGCGTCGCATTCGCGCTCGAGCGCAGGCCCGTCGCGCGCGTCTCTTGCGATCAGGTAGCCATCCACGTGTTCGAGCTCGCAGGCGATGTCTTCGGTTCGCACGATGGCGTCGACCATCTGCAGCGCGTGGGCATAGCTGCCCGCCACCAACCGCGCCTGGGCGCGGCCGAAGCGGTGCTCGATGCCGTGGTACCACTCGTCGGGCGGGAAGAAATGGGCGGCGCTGCGCCCGGTCTCGCCGGCGCCGATGCCGAGCGCGTCGACGACGATCACGTCCTGGTCTTCGCGCGCCAGCAGGTAGGCGGCGGTGAGCCCGGCGATGCCGGCGCCGATCACGCACACCTGGGTTTCCCGCGCCCCCACCAGGGCAGGGAAGACGGGCACCGTGGCGGTGTCCATCCAGAGCGAAGTCGAGTTGCCGTTGGTCGCGCCGCGCATGACCGGTCTCCTGATGCATCCGCCGATTCCGGCAATCCGGAAAACCCAGTCTAGCGCGCCGGCGCGAAGCGGGTAGCACGATGTGGCGTCGTTGCCGCATGCAATGGGATTTCTGGAACACGGTGCGCGCATGGCACTTTTATGGCTTAGTATCCATTCTTATTGCTTTTTGGAATGAAAATGAAGCCGCTCGCCGTGCCGTCGGAAACCCTGCTGCCAAGCGCCATGAAATTCTCCGAACTGATCGGGGCGTTGAGCTATGCGCTCGACATCACCGAGGGCCAGCCGCCGGGACATTGCGTACGCTGTTGCTGGATCGGCATGCACATCGGCCGCGCCGCGGGCCTGTCCGAGCAGCAGCTGTGGGAGCTGTATTACGCGCTGCTGCTGAAAGACCTCGGCTGCAGCAGCAATGCGGCGCGCATCTGCGAGCTCTATCTCACCGACGACCTGGCATTCAAGCGCGGTTTCAAGACCGTGGGCGACAGCCTGCCGCAGGTGCTGGGCTTCGTGCTCAAGCACACCGGGCTGAAGGCCGGGCTCGCGGAACGCTTTCGCAGCGTGATGACGATCCTGCGCGACGGCCCCGAGATCGCACAGGGCCTGATCGCCACGCGCTGCCAGCGCGGCGCGGACATCGCGCGCCTGCTGCGTTTTCCCGAAGGCGTGGCGCAAGGCATTTATTCGCTCGACGAACATTTCAACGGCAAGGGCAAGCCGGCCCAGCTGGTTGGCGAATCGATCCCGGTCATTGCGCGCATCGCCTTGCTGGCCCAGGTGGTCGACGTGTTCCATACCGCCGGCGGGCGCGCGGCGGCGCTGCGCGAGGCCGGCGCGCGGGCCGGCGCCTGGTTCGATCCGCGCCTGGTGGCGGCATTCGAATCCTGTGCCAGGGACGAAGCGTTCTGGCATACCCTGGCCAGCCCTGACATCGACCGCGCCATCCTGGCGCTGGAGCCTGCCGGCCACGAGGTGGCGCTCGATGAGGATTACCTGGACGATATCGCCGCCGCCTTCGGCCAGGTGGTCGATGCCAAGAGTCCCTATACCAGCGGCCACAGCAGCAGGGTGGCGCTGTACACCGACATGATCGGGGAGGCGCTCGGCCTGTCGCCGCAGCGCCGCCGCTGGCTCAAGCGCGGCGCGCTGCTGCATGACGTCGGCAAGCTCGGCGTCAGCAACAGCGTACTGGACAAGGCGGGCTCGCTCGACCGCACCGAGTGGGACGCGGTGCGCCAGCATGCCGAATACACCGAAACCATCCTGGGCCGCATCGCGGCGTTCTCCGAGCTCGCCGCGATCGCCGGCGCCCATCACGAGCGGCTCGATGGCGGCGGTTATCCGCGCGGCCTGGCGGCCGACGAGATTCGCCTGGAAACCCGCATCATCACCACTGCGGATATCTTCGACGCCATCACCGCCGAGCGTCCATACCGCGGCGCTATCCCGGTTCCCGAAGCGCTGGCGATGATGGAAAAGACGGTCGGGACCGCGCTCGACCCGGCCTGCTTCGACGCGCTCAAGCGCGCCATGGCCAAGACGCCGCTCCCGGCCGCCTGATTCTCATCCACGCCTGATTACCTTCCCGCTTGCCCGCCTGCCTGCCCGGGCAGGGGGAGGTGCGCGCCGCCAGCCTGCATGCAGATGTCATCCGGACAAAACCTTGGGGATTGGATGGCGAACTATGTGTGGCAGGAGCAACAGCCACTTCGCGCCGCACCGTTGATGAGTCAAACATACCTGTCGCGCACGTAAAACGCCTGTTGCGATGCAACATTGTAATAAGTCACTTACAATGATGAATATCAATTACTTAACTTATGACGCCGAAGCGCGTTACTGTCTACGGAGAAACTATGCAGACAGCACTCTCGGCGGGTTTCATCCTTGCCATCGTTTTGTGGGGCGTGATCGCCCCTGACAACATGGGGGCGGTGTTCGACACCGTCCTCGCATCCGTGACCCGCAACTTCGGCTGGTTCTATCTGTGGGTGGTGCTGGGCCTGGTGGCCTTCGCCCTGTTCATGGCCTTCAGCCGCTACGGCAACCTCAAGCTGGGCGACGAGGACGACGAGCCCGAGTTCTCGATCGGCAGCTGGTTCTCGATGCTGTTCGCCGCCGGCATGGGCATCGGCCTGGTGTTCTTCGGCGTGGCCGAGCCGATCTCGCACTACATCGATGCGCCGCCCGGCACCGTGTCCGGCACCCCGGAAGCGGCGGGGGTGGCGATGCGCTATACCTTCTTCCACTGGGGGATCCATCCCTGGGCCGTCTACAGCGCGGTGGCGCTGGCGATCGCCTTCTTCCAGTATCGGCGCGGCGGCGACGCCCTGGTCAGTACCGCGACCGGGGCCTTGCCCTGGCCGATCGTCAAGCGCTTGGGCGGCCTGTTCAATGGGCTGGCGGTGGTGGCCACCGCCTTCGGCGTGGCCGCGTCGCTCGGCCTGGGCGCCATGCAGATCAACAGCGGCATGAACACGGTGTTCGGCCTCGCGATCAGCGAGGCTTCGCAGATCGGCATCATCCTGGTCGCCACCGCGCTGTTCCTGGGGTCGGCGATCAGCGGCGTGACGCGCGGCGTCAAGATTTTGTCGAACATCAACATGACCATGGCCGCCGTACTGGCGCTGGTGGTGTTCCTGGTCGGCCCGACGGTGGCGATCATCGACACCTTCACCAGCACCCTGGGCAACTACGTGACCGAATTCGTGCGCATGAGCCTGCGCGCCACCCCGTTCCGCGACAGCAACTGGGTCGGCAGCTGGACCATCTTCTACTGGGCCTGGTGGATTTCGTGGTCGCCGTTCGTCGGCCTGTTCATCGCGCGCGTCTCGCGCGGTCGCACGATCCGCGAATTCATCGTCGGCACCATGCTGGCGCCGACCCTGGCCGCCTTCCTGTGGTTCTCGATCTTCGGCGGCACCGCGCTGCACATGGAGATCTGGCAGCAGATCCCGATCTCGGACGCGGTGCGCGCCGACACCTCCACCGCGCTGTTCGCGCTGTTCGACGCGCTGCCGCTGGGCCTGATCATGTCGGCCGTGGCCACGGTGCTGGTGCTGGTGTTCTTCGTCACCTCGGGCGACTCGGCGGTGCTGGTGCTGGGCATGATGAGCAGCGGCGGCAACCCGAACCCGTCGACCAGGTCCAAGCTGATGTGGGGCGGCCTGATCGCCGGCATGGCGATCAGCCTGCTGCTGGCGGGCGGCCTGAAGGCGCTGCAGACGGCCACCATCGTGTTCGCGGTGCCGTTCTCGCTGGTAATCATCCTGATGATGGTCTCGCTCTACCGCGCCGTGGGCGAGGACTGGGCGGCGCACGAAAAGCGCGAGCGCGAGCTGCGCCGGCGCATGCGCCAGATGGTCGAGAAATAAGGGAAGTAAAGCGCGGAAGGAAAGCGCGCCCCTGGACGGGGCGCGCGGCGGGTCAGGTGGCCAGCATGCGCAGCAGCAGGCCGGTGATGTAGGCGCAGTAGGTGCCGAGCGCATAGCCGATCACCGCCAGCAGCACCCCGACCGGGGCCAGTGCCGGGTGGAAGGCGCTGGCGATCACCGGCGCCGAGGCGGCGCCGCCGATATTGGCCTGCGAGCCGACCGCCATGAAGAACAGCGGCGCCCGGATCAGCTTGGCCACCAGCAGCATCAGGCCGCCGTGCACCGCGATCCAGATCAGGCCCAGCAGGAACAGCCAGGGGCGGTCGAGCAGGGCGTTCAGGTCCATGTGCATGCCGATGGTCGCGACCAGGATGTACAGCATGGCCGAGCCGATCGTCGAGGCGCCGGCGCCTTCCAGCTTGCGCGCCCGCGTAAAGCTCAGCAGCAGGCCGAAGGTGGTCGCGTACACCACGATCCAGAAGAAGCTCGAGGTCAGGCTGTAGTCCTGCAGGCGCCATTCGGCCGGCAGGCTGGCGATCCAGGCGACGGTGGGGCCGGTCAGCGCATGCGACAGGCCGGTCGCGCCCAGGCCCACGGCCAGCACCACCATCACGTCGGTCAGCGTCGGAATGCGCGCGTGCTCGGCCTGGTAATGCTCGATCTTTTCCTTGAGCGCGTTGATGGCGGAGACGTCGGCGCCGGTCCAGCGGTCGAAGGCCTGCGCGCGCCCGGCCAGGAACAGCAGCACCGCCATCCACAGGCTGGCGACCAGCACGTCGACCGCCACGAACTGGCCGAACAGGGTGGCCTCGACTTCGAACACTTCCTTCATCGCGGCCTGGTTGGCGCCGCCGCCGATCCAGGCGCCGGTGATGGTGGTCATGCCGCGCCAGGTGTCGCCGGCCACCGTCTCGGGGTGGATGAAGCCCATCGCGACGAAGGACACGATGGCGCCCAGCATCACGCCGACGGTCCCGGTGAGGAACATGATGATGGCCTTGGGGCCGAGCCGCAGCACCGCGCCGAAGTCGATCGCCACGCACAGCAGCACCAGCGCGGTGGGCAGCAGGTAGTCGCGCGCCATCGGGTACAGGCCGGAGGCATTGCCGTCGACGATCCCCGCCGTGTTGAGCAGCGCCGGGATCAGGTAGCACAGGAGCAGGGCCGGCACATAGGTATAGAACTTGTGCCAGAAACCGGATTTGCGGGAAGCGCTCCAGAAGACGGCGCCGAGGATGACGGCCAGCATGCCGAGGACGACGGCATCATTGGTGACCAGCGGGGAAGCATTCTGCATCGTGGGTCCAGGTAAAGGGAAGGATGGCCGTCCCGTCTCGACGGGGGCCGGACGGCGCATTCTACATTTTCTGTCTTGAAAGTCATGTCTTTACGGAATCAAAATAGGTGTGCGCTGCGGCAGGCCTGTCGCCGCTTTGTCCCGCCGGCGTCGCTCGAGAAGGCTTGATCGGCTGCGCTTAAGATTGGCTTCACGTTGGCGCGGCATGCTCGGCGGCGAACCCGGACTTTTTTCCGAACTGCGCCATACTGGCGTTTTTCTTCTTGCCGAACACTCCGCATGCGCATCCTGCTGGTCGAAGACGATACCTCCCTTGGCGAAACCATCCAGGCCTGGCTGCGCCTGGACCAGCACGCGGTGGACTGGGTCCAGCGCGGCGACTCGGCCGACACCGCCCTCCAGACCCACCATTACGACTGCGTGCTGCTCGACCGCGGCCTGCCCGGACTATCCGGCGACGACCTGCTGGCGCGGCTGCGCGCGGCCGGCAACGGCGTGCCGGTGATCCTGATCACCGCCTTCAATGCGCTGGCCGACCGGGTCGAGGGGCTGGACCTGGGCGCCGACGACTACCTGGTCAAGCCGTTCGAGCTCGAAGAGATGTCGGCCCGCATCCGGGCCGCCGTGCGGCGCGGCGCCAACCAGGCCGGCAACGAGCTGCGCCACGCAGGCATCGCCCTGAACCTCGACACCAAGCAGGCCACCCTGGGCGGCCAGCCGGTCGCGCTGACCGCGCGTGAATACAATGTGCTGTACGCGCTGCTATTGAGGAAGAACGCCATCGTCACCCGCGCCCAGATCGAGGAAACCCTGTACGGCTGGGGCGACGAGGTGGAAAGCAATGCGATCGAGGTGTATATCCACAACCTGCGCAAGAAGCTCGGCGGCGACAGCATCGTGACCGTGCGCGGCCTGGGCTACCGGCTGAAGAACGATGGCGAGTAAAACAGGGGACAGCGCAGCCGACAAGGACGCGCCGTGGTCGCTGCGGCGGCGCCTGCTGGCCGTCATCGTCGCCGCCAGCACCGTGCTGTGGCTGGCGAGCCTGGGCATCGTCACCGTGATTGCCTGGCAGGAAACCAACGAGGTATTCGACGACGCGCTGGAAGAGTCGGGCTACATGATCATGGCCGCCACCACCGACTGGAACGAACGCGGCCTGCTGCCGCAGGCGGGAGCGGGCGGCGGACATGGCCGCAAGGTCGACATGCAGTACCAGATCGTGGTCGACGGACGCGTGATCCAGCGCACCGGCGACGCGCCGCCGCGGCCCTTCGTGGTCGACTTCGACGGCGACCACGGCTTCGGCGAGGCGCTGGCGAACGGCGAGCGCTGGCGCGTGTTCGTGGTGCGCGACGGGGCCCGCCAGTTCGAGGTGCAGGTCGGCCAGCAGGTGGACAAGCGCTACGACATCCTGGAAGAACTGGCCGATTCGCTGTGGCTGCCGGTGCTGGGCTTTCTGCTGCTGCTGGCGCTGGTGTGCTGGGTCCTGACCGGGCGCGTGCTCAAGCCCTTGCGCCGCACCGCTGCCAGCATCGCGGCCAAGACGCCCGACGACCTGGCCCAGGTGCCGACCGCCGGCCAGGCGCGCGAGGTGCTGCCGATCGTGCAGGCGCTCAACGGCGTGCTGGGCCGACTGGACGCGGCGCTGCAGGCCGAGCGCCGCTTTACCGCCGACGCCGCCCACGAGCTGCGCACGCCACTGGCCGGCCTGCACATGCACGTGCAGCTGCTGCAGCGCCAGCATCCGGCGCTGGCGGCGCCATTCCAGAAGCTGCGCCAGGACATCGCGCGCGTGACGGCGCTGGTCGACAGTCTGCTCACCCTGGCGCGCCTGGATCCGCTGGCGCGCGAACAGCTGGTGCGCCAGCCGGTGGCGCTGGCGCCGCTGATCGAGCGCGCGGCCGCCATGCATGCGCAGGAAGCGGCCGCGCACGGCATCGTGCTGTCGCCGCGCTGCGAGGTGCAGGAGCTGCAGGCCGATCCGCAGATGCTCGAGATCGTGCTGCGCAACCTGATCGACAATGCGCTGCGCTATTGCCCGGACGGCAGCCGGATCGAGATCGCCGCCATGGAGCACGCCGGCCACGCGCGCATCGTGGTGCGCGACGACGGCCCCGGCGTCGATGCACAGAGCCGTCAACGCCTGACCGAGCGATTCTTCCGCGTGCTGGGACAGGGACAGCAGGGCAGCGGGCTCGGTCTGTCGATCGTCCAGCGCATCGCCGACCTGCACGGCATCGCGCTGGCGTTCGGGCCCGGGATCGATGGCCGTGGCCTGGGCGTGACGCTGGACCTGCCGTCCTGAAGATTTCTTAAGATCGGTTTAATGTCCGGCCGTTGTAATGCGCCTGTGCCTGCCAAGGACGTGCAGGCGAATCCGACAGACCAGACAAAGGACCGACCATGAAACGCTTCTTCCAATTCTCTTGCATCGCCGCACTGCTCGCCGGCTCGGCCGTCGCCGTCGCCCAGAATGGCGCCGCACCTGCCACCGCAACGGCCGCCGTCCCTGCAGTAGCCGCCGCACCTGCCGCCGTCCCTGCAGCAGTTGCCGCACCGGCCGCCAAGCCGGCGCCATCGGGCTATGCCGGCCCGTCGGGCGCTCCCTTGATGACGGCGAAAGACTTGCTGGCCAAGGGCAAGGACGACCAGTACGTGCGCCTGAAAGGCAAGCTGACCAGCCACAAGGGCGACGAGGACTACGAGTTCACCGACGCCAGCGGCAAGATCATCGTCGAGATCGACGCCGACCGCTTCCCGCAGGGCGTGACGGTCGACCACAACACCCTCGTCGAGCTGACCGGCGAGTTCGACAAGGAGATGTTCGGCGAATCGACGCTGGACGTCGAGCAGGTCAAGGTCGTGAGCAACTAGGCAGCGGAACGGGCGGCGTGGGCGATAATGGCGGTTTGACCGTGACGCCGTATCGCCCATGCACTTCGACCACGCCGACCTGACGTCCAACTTCGACCTCGGCGCCTTGCAGCGCGGGCAGGACTATGCGCGCAAAGGCAAGGTGCAGGCGACGTACTGGGAGGACGGCAAGCTCATTGGCGAGGTCGAGGGAAGCGGCGGCGAACGCTACCGCCAGACCATCCGCTTCATGTCCGATCGGGGCGAGCTGGGTATCCGGGGCAGTTGCAGCTGCCCCGTGAGCTACAACTGCAAGCACGTGGTGGCGGTGTTGCTGACGGCCCTGGCCGCGACGCCGGCGCCCAGCTCGCCGCAAGCCATTGCCGCGCAGTCCGAGCGCTGGCTGCAGCAATTGTCGTCGTTCGCTGCCGCTGTGGACGCATCGTCCGCCGACGCCGCCGGGCCGGAGCTGGCATGGGTGTTGACGCCCGATCCCGCCACCGGTGCGCCGCGCCTGCATGTGCGCCATGCGCGGCGGCGCAAGAACGGCGACCTGTCCGGAAGACTCCCGGTCAACGACATCCATGGCTTGATCGGCGCTTCATCGGCGGTGACGCCGAGTGACGAAGAATGGCTGCGGCTGTTCATCGCGCTGAGGGCGAACCCGCTGGTCGTCATGGGCGCCGTGCCGGCCGGTCGCATCGGCGCACGGCTGCTGCATGGCGTGTGCGCCGCAGGAAGGCTGTACATCGCCTGGACCGATGACGACATGCGCCGCGGCAGGGTGTACACCGTCAGGCCCGGGCCGCGGCGCCCGGCCAGCCTGTGCTGGCGCTCCGAACAAGAGTTGGGCGATGCCGTCGCGCTGGGTTGGCGGTTTGACGATGCCGGTGCGCCCGATGCGGTGCTGCCGACCGATCCGCCATGCTATCTCGAGGACGGCGTGCTGGGCGAGCTGGTATTGCCGCCATTGCTGGAGAAGTTCCCTCTGGCGCCGCTGATGAACGTGTTGGCCGGGGCGCCGGCGCTGCATCCCGAACAGCGCGCTGGCATGGCGCTGCGTCTGGCCGAGCTTGGACTGGACAGCGTCGTGCCGCTGCCGCAGGCAGTCGACACCCGGCGCCGCAGCGATATTGCGCCAATCCCCTGTCTGCTGCTCGACAGCATCGAAACGGGCTGGGGCCGCGACGAGGTATGGCACGATCATGCGCTGCTCTTCTTCGAGTACGACGGCTACAGCACCGAGGATCTGGATGAACCGGTGCTGCGCACGATGCAGGACGGCGCCGTCGTGCTCATCGAGCGCGATGCCGCCGCCGAAGCCGCGGCCGCCAACCTCATGGCCGAACTCGGTTTCCTTCCCCGGTCGGCCGACTTCCCGCTGCAAGAGGTGTCCGAAGCGCTGCGACTGCCTGATCAAGCCGCCTGGGTCGCGTTCGCGCGCCGCGACATCCCGCGCCTGCGCGCCGCCGGCTGGCAGATCGAGATGGGCGACGACTACCGCTACGACCTGGCGGAAGTCGACGACTGGTATGCCGAGCTCGACGAGGAAGGCGAGGGCGGCAACGCCTGGTTCTCGCTGGAGCTCGGCATCGTCGTCGGCGGCGAGCGCCATGCGCTATTGCCCCTGCTGGTGCAGATGGTGCGCGCCGCGCCGGGCGATTTCGCCGCGCCGGCGCTGGCCGCGCGGGCTGAAGAGGACGAACTGGTCGTCGAGCTGGCGTCCTTCGAGCGCGTCGCCCTGCCCTGGGGCCGGGTCAAGCCGATCCTGGCCACGCTGGGCGAGCTGTACTTCGGCGAGCGCCTGGGTAATGGGGTGCGCCTGCCGGCCATGGACGCGGCGCGCCTGGCCGAACTGGAGCGCGCGGCGCGGCTGCGCTGGATCGGCGGCGAGCGCCTGCGCGAACTGGGCCGCAAGCTCGACAGTTTCGGCGGCATCCAGGCCGTCGCGCCGCCGGCGGGCCTGCAGGCCGCCTTGCGTCCCTACCAGCTGGGCGGCCTGGCCTGGCTGCAGTTCCTGCGCGAATACGGTTTCGGCGGCATCCTGGCCGACGACATGGGGCTGGGTAAAACCGTCCAGACCCTGGCCCACATCCTGCTCGAGAAAGAAGCCGGCCGCCTCGATGCGCCGGCCCTGGTCGTGGCGCCGACCAGCCTGATGCCGAACTGGCAGGCCGAGGCGGCGCGCTTCGCGCCCGGCCTGCGGGTGCTGCTCCTGCACGGCAAGGAGCGCGCCGCGCAGTTCGACGCCATCGGCGCGCACGACCTGGTGCTGACCACCTATGCCTTGCTGGGCCGCGACGAAACCGCGCTGCGCCGGCACCGCTACCACCTCTTGATCCTCGACGAGGCGCAATACGTCAAGAACAGCCGCACCAAGGCGGCGCAGACCGCGCGCCTGCTCGACGCCCGCCATCGCCTGTGCCTGACCGGCACGCCGGTGCAGAACCACCTGGGCGAGCTGTGGGCGCAGTTCAACTTCCTGATGCCGAGCCTGCTGGGCGACGAACGATCGTTCAAGGCCGATTACCGCAAGCCGATCGAGCAGGGCGGCGACCTGCAGCGCAAGGATTTCCTGGCGCGCCGCATCAAACCCTTCATGCTGCGCCGGACCAAGGACAAGGTGGCCACCGAGCTGCCGCCCAAGACCGAGATCGTGCTGCCGGTCGAATTGGGCAGCGCGCAGCGCGACCTGTACGAGACGGTGCGGGTGGCGATGGACCGCAAGGTGCGGGCCGAGATCGACCGCAAGGGCCTGGCGCGCAGCCATATCGTGATCCTCGAGGCGCTGCTCAAGCTGCGCCAGGTGTGCTGCGACCCGCGCCTGGTCGAACCAATGAGCGCGACCGGCTCGGCCAAGCTGGATACGCTGCTGGAGCTGCTCGACACCTTGCGCAGCGAAGGCCGCAAGGTGCTGGTGTTCTCGCAGTTCACCAGCATGCTGGACCTGATCGGCGCGGCCCTGCGCGAGCGCGGCGCCGATTACGTCGAGCTCACCGGCAGCACGCTCGACCGCGCCGCCCCGGTCGCCGCCTTCCAGCAGGGGCAAGTCGGGGTGTTCCTGATCAGCCTGAAGGCCGGTGGGGTAGGGCTCAACCTGACGGCGGCCGACACCGTCATCCATTACGACCCCTGGTGGAACCCGGCCAGCGAAAACCAGGCGACCGACCGCGCCTGGCGCATCGGCCAGCGGCAGCCGGTCTTCGTCTACAAGCTGATCGCGCGCGGCACGCTGGAAGAAAAAATCCAGGAGCTGCAGCGCCGCAAGGGCGCGCTGGCCGACGCGGTGCTGGTCAACGAAGAGGAGACCGAGCTGGCGCCGGGGCTGCAGGCGGACGACCTGCGCGCCATCTTTTCGCTGGCGGCGCCGGGCATGGACACGTGATCAGTCCTGCACCACACTGACGCGCGCGAAGCGCAGGTTCTCGAACACCTTGATGCGGCCCGTCACCGGCCACCATTCGTACAGGAAGATCTGTGCCGGCCGCCACATCGCCACCCAGCCGATGATGGTCAGGCTTTCGCGCGCGATCCTGGCGCCGTGGCCGCCGGTGAAGGTCTCGATCGCCTCGGCCAGCAGCAGGCAGGTGGCCACGAAGGCGATGCCGATCACGAGGCTGATCCGGCCCTGGCGCAGCAGCTGTTTCAGTTCGCCGCGCACCAGTTCCACCTTGTAGCCATAGTAGTTGTGGATCGCGTCGGCGACCATGTCGCCGGCCTGCCCCACCGGCGGCAACTGCTCGACGTGGATGTTCAGGTGCAGGCGGCTGGCCGGCGGCAGCGACAGCGCCCAGTTCTCGATATACGCCTCGCAGGCGTGGTCGAGGTCCTTGTTCAGGAAAGGCGCCGGGTCGAGCGAATTGAACAGCTGCTGCAGTTCGCGCACGCGCAGCTCGAGGGTGTGGGTGGGTGATTCACTGATGTGCATGCGGCAAGCGTACCGCAGGGCATGATGGCAGGCAACCAGGCCAGGCCCGTCGTCGGACAGGCCTGGCGATGAAGGAGGGCCCTTGGCTTACGCCGACTTGTCCTGGTGCGCGTCGAGCTGGGCGCGCAATTGCTGGCCGTTCGAATGCGTATAGTCCTTGTTGACTTCACGCTTGATCAGCGATTTGATCTGCGGGTCGATTTGCGTGCGCAGCACGCCCAGGAATTCCGGCGAGGCCGCCAGGACCAGCTGCTGGAAACGGCCTGCCTGGTGCGCCTGTTGCAGGTAGTTCGAAATATCCTTGGCAAATTTCTGGGTCTCGTGCTCGACCGGCGTGACGGCTGGCTGGTAATCGTTGCCCTGCGCGCCGGCAGGCGCGGCGTGCTGGAATCCGCCACCTTGTCCACCGCCGATATTATGGCCGCTATTCTGCGCGGAATGCGGACTCATCTTGTCAGTGACGATGTCCAGCACGCGCTGTTGCGCGGCAGGATTGACCAGGTCTTCGACCTCTTGCAAGGATGCCGCGTGACCGGCGCTGGAAAAGATGCGGGCACGGCCGGCATTGGCTGCGATCGTCCAGGTTGTTGGCATATTACCCCCTGTAAAAATGGTGTGATGACAATCGCCTGCAACATCGTCCGATAATGTTGAGCCAGGACTTCTGCATGGCGACAAGTGATGACTCAGTATAGCCCTGCGTGCAAATTCCCGGCGCACCGCCTTCTCGGGTGTGCGCCTTCCGGCGCTGTGAATCGTGCCGCGGCGCATTTTCTTGTGGGTGTGCAGCACCTAACGGACCACGCTGCTGGTGCCCGGCATCATGAACCCATCGACAACAAGCATGTGAGAGGAGTTCATCATGGGTAAGTATTTCATTGGCTGGCTGCTGGGTATTCCTGCTGTCGTTCTCGTCATCCTGTATTTCATCTTCGGCTGACGCATGTTGGTCGCAAACGAAAACGCCACTGTCCAGGCTAATACCGTTAAGTTAAGCTGCTGAGCTAGCCGTCAAATACGTCGTCCCCGCGCAGGCGGGGACCCAAGTTCTGCAAACGTCGTCGAAACGCTTGCAAGATTGGGTCCCCACCTTCGTGGGGACGACGTTTTTACGTTAACTCAAGAAGACTTTCGCCTTCACTTAACGTCATGAACCGTCCAGGTGGCGTTTTTGTTGGCGAATGGCGAGCGTCAGGGCAGGGCCGGTTCCAGGACTTTTTCGGCAGCCAACTGCTGCGCGGCGATGTCCTGCAGTGCGGCGGCGGTCCGCGCATCGATGCCGATCTCGCGTGCGACCGCGTCGCCGGCGCCGAGCGAGCGCGGATCGCGGCCGGTCACGCTGCCGAAGATGGTCAGTGCTTCCAGGTAGTAGCCATGGACGCTGCCATGATAGGCGTCCTCTCCCCATAGATTGACCTGGCCGGCCGGTATGCCGCGATAGGGATTGGCGGCCGCCACGCCGCTGGCGATCGCACGGTTCCATGCTTGGCCAACCGGAATCACGCCGCTGATGTGGCGGGAGGCGGCATGGGCCGCGTCATGGCCGCGACGCACGTCCAGCGCCATCTGGTGGATCGGCTTGCCGTACCAGGCGCCGCCGGCCAGCCAAGTCTGGTCGGCGCGCGACCAGGTCGCGCTCAAGCGTACGTCGACCCGTGGATTCTGCTGGTGGAAGGCCTGGGCCAGCAGGCCGCTGTAACGGATCAGCTTGGCGGGGTCGCCGGGCGCGTCCTGGTCCAGCGTGCTATACCCTTGCAGCAGCACGATATCCCACGGCTTCACGATGGTGTCGTGGCGGTGCTTGTAGTGAAAATCGAGGCCGGCGCCGCCTTTCGTCTCCAGGCTAACCGCGTAATGCAGGCCTGCCTGCTGCGTCATCGCCTTGAACAGCGCCGGGACGCCGCCGATCCTGGTGCCGTTCAGGTCCTTGACCGTGTGCGGGCGGAAGTCGTGCACCGGCGGTGCGCCGGCGCCATAGGTGAAGCTGTTGCCGACGAAAAGGATGGTGGTGGCGCTGGAGGACGGGGACAGGGTCATTGCGCAGACGGTGAGGAGGAGGGCGCTGGCGCAGCGCAGTCGATCGGAAAAGGGCATGGGCGGGCCTATCGTGAATGCGGAAATGCGGAAATGCAAGTGTGCAAAGAATATCAGCGCGAAAGCAAGCGCGATTTGCACGGATGCCGGCGTGCTACTCTTTCCACTCCTCTCATAACATCTGGAATCCCATGAAAGCCATTCTGCCGATCCTCGCCGTGACCACCCTGGTTGCCGGCTGCGCCGCCACGCCGTCGCCAGCCGACTCGCGCGATCAATTCATGGCCACGCTGCAGGGCATGTGCGGCCAGCGCTTCGAAGGTGCGCAATCGTATGCGGCCGACCCGAACAATGAATTCGCCGGCAAGAAGATCTCGACCCAGGTCCAATGCGGCGCGGCCGGGATCCGCATGCCGGTGCAGGTCGGCGAAGACCGTTCGCGCACCTGGATCTTCACCCGCCCGCAAGCGGGTCTGGAACTGCGCCACGATCACCGCCACGCGGACGGCACGCCCGACAAGGTCACCATGTATGGGGGCATGGCGAAGGAAGGCGGCACCGCCCGCTCCCAGGCTTTCTTGGCGGACAAGTACACCGCGGACTTGGTGCCCGGCGCGGAAACGAACGTCTGGACCGTTACCCTCAGCGAGGATGGCAAGACCCTGACCTATCGCCTGGAACGTCACGCCAGGCCGCGCGCCGAATTCGTGCTGCAGCGGGCGCCCGGATAACTCCCCGGCGCGCCCGTGGGCGCGCCCACCGGCCTGGCATGTTGCGGTGCGCAACGTTGCGACATGATAATTTGCAAATAGCTATACTCAAATGGTCGGCGACGTCCATGTTGAAGGAGCTTCATGCGGTTCAGATCGGTACAACTATCCATGCGGTTCATTGTCCCGCTGGCCCTCGTGCTGGCGCTGTTCGGTTACTTCGCGGTTCCGTGGATGGAAAATCTCACCGTACGCTGGTTCGTGCGGGACCTCGATACGCGTTCCCAACTGGTGTCGAGCACGCTGCAACAGCCGCTGCTCAACTACCTTGAGGACAATGATGCCCCGCGCATCAACGACGCGTTCAGCCGCGCGATCCAGGACGAGCGCCTGTATGCGCTCGCCTATTGCGATCCAGCCGGCAATTTGCAGTACAAGACCACGACGTATCCGGATTCGCTCGGTTGCCGCCAGGGCGGGGATGGTGAAGGCGCCAAGCCCGTGGTGCGCCTGCCCCAGGGGCCGGTCCACGTGTCCAGTCGTGTGCTGAGCCAGGACGGCATCGCCGCCGGCCGCCTGATCCTGGTGCAGGACATGAGCTTCATCGAGCGCCGCAGCGAAGACACCAAGAAGTACGTCCTGGGCCTGTTCGTCCTGCTGGCGGGCGCGATCTCGCTGATCACGGTCCTGATCGCGCACCTGAGCTGGCATGGCTGGCTCAACGGCGTGCGCGAGATGCTGCGCGGCGAGCTGTCGCCGCGCGCGCCGGGGCCGATGCCGCCGGAGATCGCGCCGCTGGCCAGTGAACTGCGCGCACTGCTCAACGAATACAATCGCGACCTGCAGGGCAGCGGCGTGGAGTCCCAGACCTGGGGCGCCGATACGCTCAAGACCTTGCTGAACCAGGACCTGGCGGGCGACGAAATCCTGGTGGTATCGAATCGCGAGCCCTACATCCACGTCAACACGTCCAGTGGCGTCAAGGTACAACGCCCGGCCAGCGGCCTGGTGACGGCGGTCGAAGCCGTGATGCGCGCCTGCTCCGGCACCTGGATCGCGCACGGGGCCGGCTCGGCCGACCGCGACACGGTCGACGCCAACGACCACGTGCGCGTGCCGCCTGAAAACCCGAGCTATACCTTGCGCCGCGTCTGGCTCTCGAAAGAAGAAGAGCAGGGCTATTACTACGGCTTCGCCAACGAGGGCCTGTGGCCGCTGTGCCATATCGCCCACGTGCGGCCGGTGTTCCGCTCGTCCGACTGGGCCGAATACGTCAGGGTCAACCAGCGCTTCGCCGACGCGGTGATCGCGGAGGCGCGTTCCGACAACCCGGTGGTGCTGGTGCAGGACTATCACTTCGCGCTGCTGCCGCGCATGGTGCGCGCGGTGCTGCCGAAGGCCACCATCATCACCTTCTGGCACATCCCGTGGCCGAATCCGGAATCGTTCGGCATCTGCCCGTGGCGCGAGGAAATTCTTGACGGCATGCTGGGCAGCACCATCCTCGGCTTCCACACGCCGTTCCACCGCAAGAACTTCCTCGACACCGTGGACCGCTACCTCGAAACCCGCATCGAGAACGAGGCCTCGACCGTCAGCTACGGCAACGAGCTGACCCAGGTGAAGCCGTACCCGATCTCGATCGCCTGGCCCGAGCCCATGCCGGGCGAGTGCGACGTGGCGGCCTGCCGCGCCGAGATCCGCCAGGCGCTGGCGCTGCCGCCTGACCAGCTGCTGGGCATCGGCGTCGACCGCCTCGACTACACCAAGGGCATCATCGAGCGCTTCCAGGCGGTCGAGCGCATGCTCGAACTCCATCCGGACATGGTCGGCAAGTTCACCTTCGTGCAAATTGCGGCGCCGACCCGGTCCTCGCTCGACGAATACCAGAACTTCGAAGCGCGGGTGCGCGCGCTGGCCCAGCGCATCAACCAGCGCTTTTCCAGCGGCAGCTACCTGCCCATCATCCTCAAGACCGAACACCATGAACAGGCCCAGTTGCGCACGTATTTCCGCGCTTCCGAGGTGTGCAGCGTGACCAGCCTGCACGATGGCATGAACCTGGTGGCCAAGGAATTCATCGCCGCCCGCGACGACGAACAGGGCGTGCTGATCCTGAGCCAGTTCACCGGCGCCGCACGCGAGCTGCACGAGGCGCTGATCGTCAACCCGTACCACATCGAAGAAGGCGCCGAAGCGCTGTACCGCGCACTGCGCATGCCGCAGGACGAGCAGCGCGAACGCATGCGCAGCATGCGCGTGCGGGTGCGCGATTTCAACGTCTATCGCTGGGCGGGCCGCATGCTGCAGGACGCGGCCCGGCTGCGCCAGCGCGAGCGCGTGCGCTCCAGGATCCATTCGCTCAGCCAGAACCGGGTACGCAAGGGGGACGCATGAGCTCGATCATTCCAACCAACGAACAGGCAGCGCTGGACCTGCTCGCCACGCCCGGTTGCGCGCTGTTCCTCGATTTCGACGGCACGCTGGTGGACATCGCGCCGCGCCCCGACCAGGTGGTGGTGACGCCCGAACTGTTGACATCGCTGGCGGCGCTGCAACAGCGGCTTAGCGGCCGGCTGGCCATCGTCTCGGGCCGTCCCGTCGCCGAACTCGACCGGTTGCTGGCGCCGCTGGCGCTGCCGGCCGCCGGCGTGCACGGCATGGAGCGGCGCGGCGCCGACGGCGTGCTGCGCCAGTTGCCGACGCCCGATTTCACGGTGGTGCGCACCCGCGCCCACGCCCTGGCGGCGCGTCATCCCGCCCTGTGGGTCGAGGAAAAGCATGGCGCGCTGGCGCTGCACTATCGCCAGGCGCCCGAACTGCAGGCGCTGTGCGTCGAGACCATGGCCGACGCGGTGCGCGGCAGCCTGGGCCTGCTGCTCATGGAAGGCAAGATGATCGTCGAGATCAAGGCCGCCGGCGTCAGCAAGGGCACGGCGGTCCGCGACTTCCTGGCCGAAGCGCCGTTCCTTGGCGCTGTGCCGCTGTTCATCGGTGACGACACCACCGACGAAGCCGGCTTCGACCACGTGCAGCGCATCGGCGGCATCGGCCTCAAGGTCGGGCCCGGGCCGACGGTGGCCAGCTGCCGCATCGCGTCGAGCCAGGCCGTGCGCGATGCGCTGGCGCTCGCCGCCGCGACGTCAACCATAGGAAAGGATTCAGCATGAACGATGTTAACCAGCAGTGCTCATCGACCGCAGTGCACGACGCGCCGGGCTCCCTCGATTGCGGCGTGGTCGGCAATTGCGCCTTCAGCGCCATGATCGACCGCATGGGCCGGGTGGTGTGGTGCTGCCTGCCGCGCTTCGACGGCGATCCGGTGTTCAACGCCTTGCTCGACCCGAGCGAGAACGGCAGCCTGTGGAGCATCGAGCTCGAGGATGTCGTGCGCAGCGAGCAGTCCTATGAGCCGAACACGGCGGTGCTGCATACGCGCCTGTATGACCAGGCCGGCAACGGCATCGAGATCACCGACTTCGCGCCGCGCTTCCTGAGCCGCGACCGCATGTTCCGGCCCCTGATGCTGGTCCGGCGCGTCAAGCCGCTCGGCGCCGGCGTGCGCGTGCGCGTGAAGCTGCGGCCGCGCTTCGAATATGGCGCGAAACGGCCCGAGATCACCCAGGGCAGCCACCATATCCGCTACGTTGGGCCGGACCAGACGCTGCGCCTGAACACCGACGCCTCGCTCAGCTACGTGCTGTCCGAATCGTTCTTCCTGGTCGACCGGCCGATGAATTTCATGCTGGGACCGGACGAGACCCTGGCCGACGGCATCCAGGACACCGCCCAGCGGTTCGAGAAGGAGACGGTCGGCTACTGGCGCACCTGGTCGCGCCGCCTCGCGCTGCCGCTCGAATGGCAGGACGTCGTGATCCGCGCCGCGATCACCTTGAAGCTGTCGCTGTTCGAAGACACCGGCGCCATCATCGCCGCCATGACCACCAGCATCCCGGAAGCCCCGGGCAGCGAACGCAACTGGGATTACCGCTTCTGCTGGCTGCGCGACGCCTTCTTCGTGATCCGGGCCCTGAACAGCCTGTCCGAGGTCGGCACCATGGAAGACTACCTGCGCTGGCTCGGTAATGTGGTCGCGCGCGCCAAGGGCGGGCACATCCAGCCCCTGTACGGCATCGGCCTCGAGGAGCAGCTGCCCGAATCGATCGTCGAGCACCTGCCCGGTTACCGTAACCACCGTCCGGTGCGCATCGGCAACCAGGCGCAAGAACACTTCCAGCACGATGTGTACGGCAATATCGTACTCGGCGCGGCCCAGGCCTTCTTCGACCACCGCCTGTTCCGGCGTGCCGGCCATCCCGAATTCCGCCTGCTGGAAGCGGTCGGCGAGCAAGCCTTCCGGGTGTGGGCCGAGCCCGACGCCGGCATGTGGGAACTGCGCACCCGCGCCCGTGTGCACACCTCGTCGGTGCTGATGAACTGGGCCGCCTGCGACCGGCTGGCCAAGATCGCGGACGTGCTGGAACTGCCGGACCGCGCCGCCTTCTGGGGCGAGCGCGCCGAACTGATCCGCAACCGGCTGCTGGAAGAAGCCTGGAGCGAAGAGCGCCAGGCCTTTGCCGAAAGCCTGGGCGGACGCGACCTGGACGCCAGCGTGCTGCTGATGGCCGAGATCAATTTCATCGACCCAAAAGATCCGCGCTTCGTCGCCACCGTCGATGCGCTGGAAAAATCGCTGTGCGACGGCCCCTATATGCGCCGCTACGAGGCGCCGGACGATTTTGGCGTGCCCGAGACCGCCTTCAACATCTGCACCTTCTGGCGCATCGACGCGCTGGCGCGGATCGGGCGGACGGAGGAAGCGCGCGAGGTGTTCGAGGCGATGCTGGCCGCGCGCAACCACCTGGGGCTGCTGTCCGAAGACACGCACCCGGTCACCGGCGAAATGTGGGGCAACTTCCCGCAGACGTATTCGATGGTCGGCCTGATCAACTGCGCCATGCGCTTGTCGAAATCGTGGAATAGCGTCGTGTAAGCAGGCGCGACAAGAGGCGGGCAGCCGGACGATCGCAGCGTCCATCGGTTTGTGGACGCTCAACGGAGCAGAGCAGCATCGGCGGGATAATTGGGCCATGAACTCGGCGGTAGCGCATTTGCAACCGCCGATGCTTTTTCCCGAATGCTCGCGCGATGCCATTGTCCACTTCGGCCGTTTGCGCACATGGTCGCAAACGACGAGATGCCTCTTAAAGTTGTCACCGTATTCGGAACGCGCCCGGAAGCAATCAAGATGGCTTCCGTCGTGCGAGCGCTGGCGGAACGTCCCGACGTCGAGACCAGGATCTGCGTGACTGCCCAGCATCGGCACATGCTGGATCAGGTACTGGACGTGTTCTCGCTCACGCCCGATTTCGACCTGAATCTCATGGCGCCGGGCCAAGATCTCTCCGACATCACGTCGAAGGTTCTTACGGGTATGCGCACGGTGCTGCGCGCGTGGCGTCCCGATTATGTGTTCGTGCATGGGGACACGACCACGACCTTTGCTGCCAGCCTTGCTGCCTATTACGAAAGAATTCCGGTCGGGCATGTGGAAGCGGGGCTACGGACCGGCAATATCTATTCGCCATGGCCGGAAGAGGTCAACCGCTGCCTGACCGGCGTCATCGCCAGCCTGCATTTCGCGCCGACCGAGCACGCCAGGCGGAATCTGTTGAACGAAGGCGTGGACGCCGCGAATATTTGTGTCACGGGCAATACCGTGATCGACGCCTTGCTGGATGTCGTCACGCGCCTGGACAGCGACGCGTGTTTGCGATCCGAGATGGAATCTCGATTCTGTTTTCTCGATCGCCAGAAAAGACTGATCCTGGTGACAGGCCACCGCCGCGAGAATTTCGGCGATGGTATCAAGAACATCTGTCTTGCCTTGCGTGAAATCAGCCGTTGGCCCGGCGTCGAAGTGCTGTTCCCTGTCCACCTGAACCCGAACGTGCAGGAGCCCGTGCGAAGCATGCTCGCGGACGCCCCCAATGTGCACCTGATCGATCCCGTGGGTTACCTGCCGTTCGTGTATTTGATGAATTGCGCCGCGGTCCTCCTGACCGACTCCGGCGGCATCCAGGAAGAAGCGCCGTCGCTCGGCAAGCCCGTTCTCGTCATGCGCGACTCCACCGAGCGCCCGGAGGCCGTGGCGGCAGGCACCGCGCGCCTGGTCGGTACCGGCGTCGAGTCCATCGTCGAAGGCGTGCGCACGCTCCTGAACGACCCGGCCGAATACCAGCGCATGAGTTCGGCCATCAATCCCTATGGCGACGGCAAAGCCGCAATGCGCATCCTTAATTTTCTGAGGGAAAAACATGGGCAGCAGCTTTGAAGTGGTCTCGATCATCGGTCTGGGTTACATCGGCCTCCCGACCGCCGCAATGTTTGCATCGCGCAAGAAGAACGTGATCGGCGTGGATGTCAATCAGGATGCGGTCGACACGATCAACACTGGCCGGACGCACATCGTCGAGCCGGACCTCGACATGATCGTCGCCGCGGCCGTCAACCAGGGCTACCTGAAGGCGTCCACGACCGTGCAACCGGCCGACGCCTTCCTGATTGCCGTGCCGACGCCGTTCCAGGGCAATCATGAGCCCGACGTCAGCCATGTGGAAGCAGCGGCGCGTTCGATCGCGCCGGTTCTCAAGAAAGGCGACCTCGTCATTCTCGAATCGACGTCGCCGGTCGGCACCACCCAGAACCTGGCGAAATGGCTGGCCGCAACGCGCCCCGACCTGAAAATTCCTCTCGGACCGGACGACGAGACCGACATCCATATCGCCTACTGCCCTGAACGTGTGCTGCCGGGCAGGGTGATCCATGAGCTGGTATCCAACGATCGCATCATCGGCGGCATCACCAAGGCCTGCTCGGCGCGCGCTATCGAGCTCTATGAGACCTTTGTGCAGGGAACGTGCTTCGAAACCGATTCGCGCACCGCGGAGATGTGCAAGCTGACAGAGAATTCCTATCGTGACGTGAACATCGCTTTCGCCAATGAATTGTCCCTGATCTGCGGCGAGCTCGGGATCGATGTGTGGGAACTGATCGCGCTGGCGAACCGCCATCCGCGCGTCAACGTCCTGCGCCCTGGCCCGGGCGTGGGCGGCCACTGTATCGCGATCGATCCCTGGTTCATCGTGCACAGCGCACCGGAGCAGGCAAGGCTGATCAGGGCGGCGCGTGAGGTCAATGACGGCAAGCCGCACTGGGTGCTGGACAAGGTAAAGGATGAAGTCGAAAATTTCATGGCAGCGAACCCCGAGCGCATGCCATCCGAGGTGACGATCGCCTGCTTCGGCCTGGCTTTCAAGCCCGACATCGACGACCTGCGGGAAAGTCCGGCACTCGATATCGTGGCTGGGATCGCGAAATTTCCCGCCTGCCGCGTGATCGTGGTCGAACCGAATATCTCGGCCCTGCCTGCCAGCCTGGACAAGGGTGAATTACGCATGCCGCAGGACGCGCTGGCGCGTGCGCAGATCGTCCTCATGTTAGTCAATCACAAGCCCTTCCTGTCGCTCAAGAAAGATTTGTTTGCCAACAAAGTGGTCATCGACACCTGTGGCTACCTGAGCGCTGCCGGTCACTGACGCCGGCCGCCAACGACGAGGTGGCATTGCGGCTGTACGAGCCGGGCGTCCCGGCGCATGCGGTCCATGTGGCCGGCATGCCGACCATGCCGGCGTTCGCAAGGCCGCTCGGGCGCGCTGAATGCGCCCGTGAGCTCGGCCTCGCCCCCGCGCAGGCGACCTTGCTGCTGATGGGCGGCGGCGCCGGACTGGGCGGCTTGAACCGGGTCTCGTCGCCGATCACCACCCCATGGCGGGAAAATGCCGCATCGATGGTGGCCCCGTCCGCGTCGAGGATCAAGCGCTTCTTGCCGCTTTTGTACATGATGTCCCCGCATCCGATTGCGGTGGCCGGTCTGCCGTGAACACGGACCTGAGCACTGTCGACCATCAACCGCCTGCGTAACGACAGGCGTGTGACAACCGGGGGAAAACTGCAGGCTGACGTTTATCGGGCACAGGCACGGACACAGGCGCGGACACGGGGCAAAGGCGCGGCCGCGGCGCTGATCGCCGCGGCCGCCCGAGTTGCTATTGCCGTGCGCACGATGGACGGGTGCAGGCCAGGCTGACCTTGCGTGCATCCAGCACGGTCACACGGCCGTCACGGTCCATGTCGCGCGGGTCGGCGTCGCCGGAAGCGGACTGGTTGCGCGCCATGAACACCAACTGGGCATCGTCACGGTCGACGTCGCCGTCGCCGTCGACATCGCCCGCCAGTGTCGCGGCGCGCACGACCTGCGTGAACACCGTGCCGTTGGCCGACGACGCTCCCCTGACCGCCAGCGAGACGGCATTGGTCGTGCCCACCGGCGTGGCGGCGGGGATGGCGATCCGCACGTCGACCAGGGCGGACGCGTTCGGTCCCAGCACGAGGCTGCGGGGATAATCCTCGACGAATCCGCGTTCGTCGGTGGCGTTCACGGCGAAGGTGTCCTGGGCGCCCAGGTTCGTCACGCGGAAGCGCACCACGTAGCTTTGTCCCGGACTGAAGGCGCCGAAGCCGCCGCCCAGCGCCTCGACCTTGACGGTACGGCCCAGGAACACCGGCGAATGGATGCGCTGGAACGCGTCGCCCGTGGCCAGGCGTCCGCTCACCATGACGCGGAACGGCTGCGTGGGCAGCACGAAGTCCGCCAGGAATTCGTCGGGCATGGTCTCTCCGGCGCGGCGCGTGGCGGGCAGCTGGGCGATGGTGTCGCCGGCCTCGTTCACCAGCGCAAATTGCGCGGTATCGAATGCGCCGAGCATCGTCGCGCGCGCCTGCTGGGTGGCGCGTGCGAGCGGCTGGCTCTTGATCGGGTACAGGCCTTCGTGGCCTTCGCGTCCGCGCGTTTCGACGAACTCGAAACGGTTCAGTTCCAGAGGGCTGTCGCCCGACACCGAGACGTCGTAGTTGCCGACGCCGGCCAACGCCAGCCGCCAGTTACCGGCGGTAGGCGCCGTCAGGGCGATCAGCTTGCCACCCGTCAAGGTGGTGACCGTCAGGCCCGCCGTGCCGTCGACCACCTCGCGGCCGGCCGGATCGAACAGGCGCGCACTCGCACCGGCGTCGACCGCGACCGATACCTGAAGGCTGCGCAGCGTGCGGTCGACCGGGAACTGCAGGTTGCGCGCACCGCCGACGGTGCCCTTGGCGGCCAGCAGGGGCCGTGGGCTGGCGCTCACGTAGGGCATCACCAGACCGAAAATTTTCTCGGTTTCTTCGGCCGTGCGCTGCAGCGCGTACAACTGGCCGCCGGTCTCGGCCGCAATGGTGTAATAGGCTGGATCGATCGGTGAACACGAGCCGAAGGTAAGGAACGTGACGGTGATGTCCTTGGCATTGGCCTGGGTGACGACGTTGCCGGACAGGGCGGCATCCTTGGCGGAGGCATCGGTGAAGACATACAGCTGGGAGCCGTTCGGCGCGGCGTTGATCGCGCGCAGCGTGCCGGCCATGGACAGTTCCGGACAGTCGCCGCCGCCGGAGGCGAACAGGGAATTGGCGCGCGCCAGCAGCGCCGCGGCGTCGGCCGTGACGAAGGCGGCGCCGACCTGGGGATCGCCGAAATTGACCAGCAGGTAGCGGTCGGGCTGGTTGGGCCCGGTGCGCACCGTCTCGACGATCCGGGCGATGGACGACTTGACCCCGGCGATCACGCCGCCCATGCTGCCGGTGTCGTCGACCACGAAGCCGACCGCGCCGCGCATGTCGAGGAAGGCGCGGATCGCCTTGTCGTTGCCCGCGACGCCGGGCGCCGCGAGGATCTGGCGGATCAGGCTCTCGGTCGCGTCCACCGCGGCGGCGCGCGCGGGCGCGTGGCCGGCGCGGCCCGGCGCATCCTTGTGGATGCCGGGGTCGAGCAGCAGTCCATGGTTGCACTTGCCTTCGGGCGGCGCCAGGAAGGGATTGAAATAGCCGGTCGTCGGGAAACTCAGGCCAAAGGCGGCCAGGGTGCCTGAGCCGATCGACGACAGGCCGCGCTCGCAGGTGTCCTGGCTGGCGGCCAGGCGTGGGAGCACCATGGTGCCCAGGCCCGGCTGGCCGCCGGAAATATTGATCCAGTTACTGTGCGAGAAAAAGTCCTGCAGCGTGTGCAGCGCCCGGCCGACCTGGCGGCGCGCGCCTTCGCCATCCGGCGCCGGCGCCGCGAGCAGGCCGATCGCTGCATTCTTGATCGCGATGATGCGCTGCGAACATTCCGGCAGCAGCTCGTCGTCGCAGTGGGCAGTGGGTACCGACAGCTCTCCGCGCGAAGAGACGATCTCGTCGACGCCGGCCGTGCTGTCGCGTACTTCCAGGATGGCGCGTTCGGAAAACCGGTAGGTACCGCCACCGGGCGCCGGGACGGTGATCCGGGTCAGCGCGTCCCTGACGATGCCGACATGGCCAAACTCCTGGGTCGGCTTGAACGCGATCGCCGCCGGTATGGCGACGACGCCGACCAGCAGGCCCACCAGGCCCGCCAGCCTCAGTTTTGCAGATTGCATTCCATCTCCCGAGCAAGGTTCATCGAAAACCAAGAAACGACATCAGGTCCACCCACCCCTGCCGCGCCAGCGCGATGGCGATCGCCGCGTACAGCAGCGGCAGCATCGCCAGCGCGGCGCTGCGCCAGGCGTGCAGGCTCCCTACCACGAGGGCGCGCAGCAGCAGCGCCACGGCCAGGACGGCAGTCAGCCCCAGTACCCCCACGACCACGAAGGGCGCCTTGTCGTTGCCGGAACAGCGGGCGTACAGCACGCTCACCACCAGCAGCGCGGGTGCGGCCGCGGCGAGCCAGCGCGCCACGCGTCACAGGGCGGCGCGGCGGCCGCGGATCAGTGGAATGCCGCCGGGGGCCAGGACGGCGCCCAGCATGAACAAGGCCAGTGTGGACGGCTCCGGGACACTAGTGGCCGTGCCGATGTCGACGACGGCGCCGTGGACGGCGCTGACGGCGATGGCCTCGCCGAATCCGTCACTGAGCAGCAGGCCCGGCGCCGCCAGCAGGTCGAAGTCGATCGACACGGCGCCGGGGGCAAGCGCCGTGAACACCAGCCGCGCGAGCGGGAACGTCCCGGGCTGCAAGCCGATCAGGGTCGTGCCGTCCAGCAGCGATACTGCGGCGAAGTCCGCCCGGCCTGCTCCGAAGAGCGCGTGGGTCAGCTGGTCGACATCGACTTCGCCCAGGTAGTGGCCGAACTCGGCCCTCACCGGCGCAACCAGTGCGGGATCGAATACCAGGTCGAGGTCGAACCCCGCCAGGGCCTGGCCCGGCGCCAGGTCGCCGACCATGACGTCGAGGGAGAATTGCTGTCCCACGGTGACCGCAGGGCTTGACAGCGAGGTCGTCAGGACCGCGGCGCCGGCGGGTGCGGCAAGCGCGACGGCGCATGCCAGCAGTGCTGTGGCCGTGCGTATGATTCTTGAGAGTACCGAAGCCATGGTCGAATGTCCTTGTCGAGATAAGAGAGAGCGCCGCAGCGCTGTATCAGGGGGCGCCCGGATCACGCATGGTGGACATGCCGGATGTGCGAAGGGGCTGGATCCATCATCCCTCAGGCATAAAACATTGTCTTTTTGTTAGCGCAAGAAGTTGGCGATTCGACCATGATGCGAGCGCGGCGCGCCGGTATGTTTCCGGCAGATACAATAAGAGCCTATCCCGGTAGGTGGGAGTCGCTCCTGCCGCGCCTGGCAAGTGTGCGCTGCGTTGCTCGTCGTTGCATGGCTCGCCATGCGGCCTCCTCGCGCCTTGCTCACACCCGCCAAGCATCGGCATGAGCTTCCCCCCACCTACCGGGATAGGCTCTAAGAGACATCGACAACGCTACCGTGACCAGCATGCGCTATATGGATTTCAGTTCGTGGCAAGGCGCGATGACCACCATCATCGGGCTCGCCGTGTTGACCTTGCTGGGCGTGGGCATCCGCATCCTCATGATGCAGACCATCCAGCAGCGGCGCGAGCGCATGAATCGCCAGATCAACGAACGCCTGAAAACCCTGATCGCCGCCTACCGCACCCTGGGCGGCTCGTTCACCGGGCAATTGACGGTCGATCCGACGCATTTGCGCGAGGTGCGCGAGCGCGGCCAAGCGAGCGAAGTGGGCGAGGAGGGCATGGGGCTGGGCGAGGCAACGGCGAGCTCGGACCGCTCGCGCCGCATCCGCGACGCCGTCGAAGCCGCGCTGGCGGACATCCTGCTGCTCGGCACCGAAGAGCACTGCCGGCTGGCGGCGCAGGCGGCGGCCGACCTGGCGGCGGGGCGGCCCATTCATACGGCGGAGCTGGTCGTCAGCCTGCGCACGTTTGTCCGCGCGGCGCTCGATCTCGATCCGATGCCGGGCGAGGTGATGATTCCGCTGCAGGGGCCGACGCGCACGCAGGGTGGTGGCGGCCGTGCGAAAGGCGAGGCCGGCGGCGCCGGAAGCCGCGGCGGCGGCGGCATGGGCGGCGGCGGCGTGGGCATGCCCATCCCTGTCGGGCTTGGGCACAAGGACGGCGTCTAGTCACGCCTCCAGGAGCCTACCGGACAGGCTCCTGGAGCAACGGCAAGGGCGTCACCGTCACCTGGACGTCGAGCTCCTGCTTGCCGCCCCCGAGCACGATGCCGCGCAGCGGGGTCACGTCGCTGAAGTCGCGTCCCCAGCCCAGCGTGATGTGTTCATGCTGCACCAGGCAGCGGTTGGTCGGATCGAAATCGACCCAGCCCAGCGCCGGGCAGAACACCGACACCCACGCGTGCGAGGCATCGGCGCCAATCAGGCGCGGCTTGCCCTCGGGTGGGTGGGTCAGGATATAGCCGCTCACATAGCGCGCCGGCAGGCCGATGCTGCGCAGACAGCCGATCATCAGCTGGGCGAAGTCCTGGCACACGCCGCGCCGGCCGCGCAGCACCTGCTCGAGCGGGGTCGAGATATCGGTCGCCTTGGCATCGAATTCGAAGTCGTCGAAGATCCTGTACGTCAGGTCCAGCGCGGCATCGAGCTGCGGCCGGCCCGGGGTATAGCTGGCGCGGGCGTAGGCTTCGAGCTCGGGGAAGCTGGTGACATGCGGCGAGGCGTACAGATAGCGGCAGGCTTCCAGGGTGGCGGCGCTTTTTTCCTTGCCCATCATGTCGCGCACGCCTTCCCACGGCAGCGTCCCGGCGATCTGCGCCAGGGTGTGGCGCGCGCGCAGCGACACCGTCGATTCGGCGTGCACCAGCAGGCTGTCATGCGGCACGCTCAGCGCCACGTGGCGGGTCAGGTTGCCAAAGTAATCGACGCCGTCCTTGCTGTCGTTGACGACCGGATCGAGCCAGATCAGGTGAGACTCGGTCTGCTGGCAGGGGAAGGAGCGCGGTGTCAGGTGCAGGTATTGCTGCGACAGGGTGACCGGGCTGCTGTAGACGTAGCGCGTTTCATGCACCACGCGATAGCGCGCGCAGGTTCCGGCGCCCGCCGGCGGATTGTTCATGAACTGCGTGTCCATGAGCTGCGTGTGCATGCGCTGCGCGATCATGAGCTGCGGTTCCTTTGGCGGCCGTTGTCGGTATAGCTGAAAAATTGCACGCTGATCTGCTCGGACAGGGCCGCGCTGGCCAGGCTGATGCGGTGCAGCAGGCCGCTCAGCATCGCATTGCCGTGGTTCAGGTCGGCGCCCGGGTCGAGCCCGATCAACTCGTCCTTCAGGGACGCCAGCGTGTCCGCGCCGCAGGCGCCCTGGGTCTGCGCGATGCGGGCCAGGGTGCTCAGGATGCCATTGAGCTGGAACAGGATCGAGCGCGGGTTGGTCTCGTCGAGCAGCAGCAGGTCGAGCACCGGCAGCCACTCGGGCTGGGTACGGTAGCGCGCGCGGTAGGTGACGATGCTGTCGGACAGTTCGAGCAGCCATTCCAGATTGCCGTTCTCGTCCATTGCGAGCGCGCGCTGCAGCACCAGGCTCTGGAACTGCAGGCGCTCCAGGCGGCGGCCGAGCGACATGAAGCGCCAGCCGAGGTCGCGCGTCATGCCGTCGAAGGCGAACCCGGCCAGCGTCATCAGCGCGGACGTGGCGTCGTCGAGGATCGTCATCACGCCCGACTGCGACGGCCGCTCGCCGGGCGCGGAAGCCGGCTGCACCATGCGGTTCAGCGCGCGCCAGTTGTCGACCGAGAAGCGTTCGTGCAGCTGGCCGGCGATCCGGTACAACTGTTGCTGCTGGCGCGCCAGGCCGGGCACGTTCGGCGAGACCACCGCCAGCATCAGGGCCGCCTCCATCTCGGCATCGGTGAAGATGGCGCTGGCCTGGCCCGGCCCTTCGCCAGGCCCCGGCGCCGGCGCTTTCTTTTCGGCGTCGATCAGCCCGAACCAGATGCACAGCGCCTCGACGGTCGGCCACTCGGCGCCGCGCTGGTCGAAGCGCACGTTGAACAGGAAATGGAGCGCGACCCGCAGCAGGCGCGCGATATTGTCGCAACGCTCGACATGGCGCCCGAACCACAACAGATTCTCTGCCATGCGGCTCGACAGGTTGCTGTCTTCGCGCACCAGGTCGGCGCCCGTGATGCTGCGTTTCTGCAGGCGGTGCACTGCGGCCCGGGAGCGCGCCTGGACCCAGGTATCCTTGCTGGCCCCGCCCATCTGCATCGTCAGCACGCGCGCATCGGGCCCGGTGGCCACCCGGGTCAGGCCGCCCGGCATCACTACGTAGCCATGCGGCGTGGCGCAGGCGAACACCCGCAGGCCGATGGCGCGCGCCTGCAGGCCGGGCGTGGCGCCGTCGTTCCACACCGGCGCCTGCGACAGCCGCACCAGTTCCTGGGCGATGTAATTGTTGGGATTGGCGCGCAGGCGGGCGATGAAGGCTGCGCGCGCGGCGCCGTCCAGGTCCTGGCCGAACACGGCCGCTTGCGGCAGTTGCGAGAAACTGGGCTTGATCACCAGCCGGTCGAGCCTGGCGACCACGGTTTCCAGCGCCGCATCTTCGCCGCACCACCAGGTGGCCACCGACGGCATCTTGAGGGGCTCGCCCAGCAAGCGCTTCGACAGCGCCGGCAGGAAGCCGAGAAGCGCGCCCGATTCGAGCAGGCTCGAGCCGAGGCTGTTGGCGACCAGCACGTTGCCGCGCATGGCGGCCTGGGTCAGGCCGGCCACGCCCAGCAACGAGCTTTGCAGTTCGAGCGGATCGCACGATTCGTCGTCGACCCGGCGCATGATCACGTGCACCCGGTGCAGGCCGTCCAGGGTTTTCAGGTAGACCACGCCGTCGCGCACCGTCAGGTCGCCGCCTTCGACCAGCGGCAGGCCGAGATAGCGCGCCAGGTAGGCCTGTTCGTAGTAGCTCTGGGTGCGCGGGCCCGGCGTCAGGAGCACGATCAGCGGCGCTTCGCCCTCGCGCAGCGGCGCCGGCGCGTCGCCGCCGGCCGCGCACCGGCGGCCCCAGTGCACCAGGCTCTCGTGCATGGTGCGGAAGAACCGGGTCAGGGGCTGCACCTTGAGTTCGCGCAGCAGGTCGGGGAAGGTGGGGGCGATGATGGCGCGGTTTTCCAGCGCATAGCCGGCGCCGAAGGGCGCCTGGGTACGGTCGGCCATCACCCACCAGCGGCCGTCCGGGGCGCGCGCCAGGTCGACCGCGTAGAAGTGCAGGGCGACGTCATCGTGATGGCGCATGCCGTGGCAGGACCGCAAAAAGCCCGCGTGGCCGTGGATCAGCGCCGGCGGCAGCAGGCCTTCGCTCAGCATCTCCTCCTTGCCGTAGACGTCGACCAGGATCCTGTTGAGCAGGGTGGCGCGCTGGATCACGGCGGCCTCGATGCCGCTCCATTCCTCGTGCGGCAGGATCAGCGGCAGCACGTTCAGGTCCCACTGCCGTTGCCGGCCGTGGGCGTCGGCGGGCACGTTGTAGCTCACCCCGTTTTCGCGCACCTGGCGCTGCACCATCTGCTGGCGCTGGCGCATCACGGCGGGCGCCTCGTGCGCCAGGTTGTCCAGCAGCGCACGCCAGTGCGCGCGCGGCGCCTTGGTCGCGTCGAGCATTTCGTCGAAACTGTCCGGCGCGGCCAGGTAGTGGGCAAGTAGTTGATTCGGCATCGAAGCTGCTGATTACAGGTGGTACGAAAGCGACAGGTTAGCCTGCCTGCCAGCGTAAATCTAGTGTCATAGGGAAACTAGGATTGAGCGGCTCCTTGCGCACCGTCATCGGACCCGGTGTATGGCCATGCGGCCAGAAGCGGGCGAAACGGCGCGCCTCGGCGGCATTGGCATTGACCGGCGAGCCCGTTTCATTGCGTCCGCCCGGATGCACCACGTGGTAGGTGCAGCCGCCGATCGCACGTCCGCTCCAGGTGTCGACCAGGTCGAACACCAGCGGCGCCTGGACCCGGATGCTCGGATGCAGGGCCGACCATGGACTCCACGCGCGAAAGCGCACGCCGGCCACGTACTCGCCCGGCACGCCGGTCGGGTGCAGCGGCAGCATGCGGCCGTTGCAGGCCACCACGTGGCGGCCGTCGGTCAGTCCGCGCACCAGCAGCTGCATGCGTTCGACCGACGAATCGACGTAGCGCGCGGTGCCGCCGGCCGCGACTTCTTCGCCCAGCACGTTCCACGGCTCGATCGCCTGGCGCAGCTCCATCTCGACGCCCTCGTAGACGACGGTGCCGAAGCGCGGGAAGCGGAATTCGATAAAGGGCTCGAACCAGTGGTCTTCGAAGGCATAGCCGGCCGCGCGCAGGTCGCGCGCGACGTCGCGGATATCCTGGGCGACGAAATGCGGCAGCATCCAGCGGTCGTGCAGGGCGGTGCCCCAGTGCACCAGCCCGGCCTCGCAGGGCTCGCGCCAGAAGCGCGCGACCAGGGCCCGCAGCAACAGCATTTGCAGCAGGCTCATACGTTCGTGCGGCGGCATTTCGAAGGCGCGGAACTCCACCAGGCCCAGGCGGCCGGTCGGGCCATCCGGCGAATACAGCTTGTCGATCGAAAATTCGGCGCGGTGCGTATTGCCGGTCAGGTCGACCAGCAGGTTGCGCAGCAGGCGGTCGACCATCCACGGCTTGTCGCCCGGCTGCAGGGTCGGCAGCACCTTGTCCATCTGCTGGAAGGCGATCGCCAGTTCATACAGGTTGTCGTCGCGCGCCTCGTCCACGCGCGGAGCCTGGCTGGTCGGTCCGATGAAGGTCCCCGAAAACAGGTAGGACAGGGCGGGATGGATCTGCCAGTAGGTGATCAGGCTCTTGAGCAGGTCGGGACGGCGCAGCATCGGGCTGTCTTCGGCGCTGGCGCCGCCCAGGGTGGCGTGGTTGCCGCCACCGGTGCCGGTGTGGCGGCCGTCATGCATGAATTTCTCGGTGCCCAGGCGCGTGAGGCGCGCTTCCTGGTACAGGGTCGTCACGTTGTGCACCAGCTCGTTCCACGAGGCGGCCGGATGGATATTGACTTCGATGACGCCAGGGTCGGGCGTGACGCTGAGCAGCTTGACGCGCGGGTCCCGCGGCGGCGCATAGCCTTCGATCCGCAGTTGCATCCCGAGCCTGGCGGCGGTGGCCTCGACCGCGCCGACCAGCGCCAGGTAATCCTCAAGGCGTTGCTGCGGCGGCATGAAGACGTGCAGGCGCCCGGCGCGCACTTCGACGCACAGCGCGGTGTGGATCACCTCGCGCGCGGCAGGCTCGTCGCGCGCGGCAGGCTCTGAGGGCGCGCCCGGCGCGCCGGTCCTGCCGGCCTGCTGGCCGCCAGCGCGGCCCGGCGCCGCTTGCACGGCCTCTTGCAGGGGCGCCAGGGCGGCGCGCGGGGCGAACGGGTCGACCTCGACATCGGGATCGCGTTCCTGCGCCAGCACCCATGGCAGCGAGGCCAGCGGCAGTCTCAGGCCGATCGGCGAGTCGCCCTCGATCAGGTACAGGTGTTCGCGCCGCAGCGGCCAGGCCGAGGTGCGCCAGCCGGCGCCGGCCGCGGCCTGCAGCGGCAGCACGTAGCCGGCCACCTGGCCCAGGCCGCGTTCGAGCAGGCGCGCCAGCCGGCGCCGTTCCTCCGGCGCGTCCAGGTCTGCCTGCAGGGGATCGAGGTTGGACGGCAGCGCCTGCTCGCGCTGGGCCTGCAGCAGCACGTCCTCATAGGCGGGGATGACGCTGCCGGCGGGCAGGCCGAGCGCATCGACCAGCGCGGCGGCGAAACGGGCGGCGTCCGCGGCGCCATAGCCGTCGTCGACGTGTTCGCTGGAAAACAGGTCGGGGTCGCGCCACAGCGGCTCGCCGTCGACGCGCCAGAAGATGTTCAGCGCCCAGCGCGGCAGCGGTTCACCCGGATACCATTTTCCCTGGCCGTAGTGGAGCAGCCCGCCCGGCGCGAACCTGTCCTTCAGTCGCTGCGCCAGCGTGCCGGCCAGCGCGCGTTTCCGCTCGCCGTGCGCCTGGGTATTCCACTCCGGCGCGTCCATGTCGTCGATCGAGACGAAGGTGGGCTCGCCGCCCTGGGTCAGGCGCACGTCCTGGGCCAGCAGATCGGCGTCGACCTGCCGGCCCAGGCGGTCGATGGCCTGCCAGTCGGCGTCCGAATACGGTTTGGTCACGCGTGGGTCTTCATGGATGCGGGTGATCGTCATCTCGTGGACGAACGTGACCTCGGCCTCGTCGCTGAAGCCCGTCACCGGCGCCGCCGACGAGGGCTGCGCCGTGCAGGCGAGCGGGATATGGCCTTCGCCCGCCAGCATGCCCGAGGTCGGGTCGAGCCCGATCCAGCCGGCGCCGGGGATGTACACCTCGGTCCACGCGTGCAGGTCGGTGAAGTCTTCGATGGCGCCGCTCGGACCGTCGAGCGCCTCCTGGTCGGCGCGCAGCTGGATCAGGTAGCCGGAAACGAAACGCGCCGCCAGCCCCATCGTGCGCAGGATCTGCACCAGCAGCCAGCCGCTGTCGCGGCACGAGCCGGTGCGCTTCTCCAGCGTGTCTTCCGGCGTCTGCACGCCGGGCTCCATGCGCAGCAGATAAGCGATGTCGCGCTGCAGGCGCTGGTTGATCGCCACCAGGAAGTCGGCGGTATTCATCGGCTCCGCCAGCAGCTCGCGCCGCGCCGCCGCCACCCATGCCCGCAGCAGCGGGCCGGCCGGCTCAGGCTGGGCGTAGGCGCTCAGTTCCCCCTGCAACTGCTCGGGATAGGCAAAGGGAAAATGCTCCGCATATTGCTCAACGAAGAAGTCGAAGGGATTGATGACGGTCATGTCGGCGACCAGGTCGACAGTAAACTCGAGCGTATCCGTTTTTTCCGGGAACACGAAGCGGCCGATGTAATTTCCGTATGGGTCTTGCTGCCAGTTGATGAAATGCTCCTGCGGCAGCACCGACAGCGAATACGACAGGATCGGCGTGCGCGCGTGCGGCGCCGGACGCAGGCGCACCTCATGCGGCGAGAGGGTGACTTGCCGGTCGTAGCGGTAACTGGTCTTGTGGTGCAGCGCGATACGGATAGCCATGCGGGCGTGCCTTTATAGGAGAGATCACGAACAATACCAGCACATCGATACATGCCTGTTTCAACTGTGCATAAGCATGATTCATACCCGCAATATAATGGGTTCGTGCGGCCTTGCCGAGCTGGCACGTTTCTTGATTGCACTGATGCCACTGGAGGGCCCAATGCCGAACTTTTACAATGAAATGTATTCCTCTGCGGCAACAGCAAGGCCTCACTATGACGCGTTCGCGCGCTGGCTCGCCTCGCAGCCGCCGGAGCTGATCGCGCAAAAGCGGGTCGAAGCCGAACTGACTTTCCAGCGGGTGGGGATCACCTTCGCGGTCTATGGCGACAACGCCGGCAAGGAGCGCTTGATCCCGTTCGACATCATTCCACGCGTGATCAATGCCGCCGAATGGGCCAGGCTGCAGGCCGGCCTGGTGCAGCGGGTGACGGCGCTGAACCGTTTCCTGCACGATGTCTACCACAGGCAGGATATCCTGAAGGCGGGCATCATTCCGTCCGGGCAGATCCTGAACAATGCGCAGTACCGCCCCGCCATGCAGGGCATCCAGGTTCCTTCCAATATCTACGCCCATATCGCCGGGGTCGACATCGTGCGCGCAGGTGAGGGCGAGTTTTATGTTCTGGAGGACAATCTGCGAGTGCCGTCCGGCGTGTCCTACATGCTGGAAAACCGCAAGATGATGATGCGGCTGTTCCCCGCCCTGTTCGCGCGCAACCGCGTGGCGCCAGTGGAGCACTATCCCGACCTGCTGCTCGACAATCTGCGCACCGTGGCGCCGGACGGACCGCTTGACCCGACCGTGGTCGTGCTCACGCCCGGCATGCACAACTCGGCCTATTTCGAACACGCCTTCCTGGCCCAGCAGATGGGTGTGGCGCTGGTGCAGGGGCAAGACCTGTATGTCAGCGACGACACCGTCTACATGCGCACCACGCGCGGGCCGAAGCAGGTCGACGTCATCTATCGCCGCATCGACGACGACTACCTCGATCCACGCGCCTTCCGCGCCGAGTCCACGCTGGGCGTGCCGGGCCTGCTCGACGCGGTGCGCGCCGGGCGGGTCGGCCTGGCCAACGCCATCGGCACCGGGGTGGCCGACGACAAGTCGATCTATCCCTTCGTGCCGGACATGATCGAATTCTACCTGGGCGAAAAGCCGATCCTGAACAATGTGCCGACCTACCAGTGCCGGAAAAAGGAAGACCTGGCCTATACCCTGTCCCGGCTGCCCGAGCTGGTGGTGAAGGAAGTACACGGCGCCGGCGGCTACGGCATGCTGGTCGGGCCGGCCTCGACCCACGCCGAGATCGAGGCCTTTCGCGAGCGCCTGGTGGCCAACCCGGACGGCTATATCGCCCAGCCCACGCTGGCCTTGTCGGCGTGCCCGACCTATGTCGAATCGGGCATCGCGCCGCGCCACATCGACCTGCGTCCCTTCGTCTTGTCGGGCAAGACCGTGTCGATGGTGCCGGGCGGCCTGACCCGGGTGGCGCTGCGGGAAGGTTCGCTGGTGGTCAATTCATCGCAGGGCGGCGGCACCAAGGATACCTGGATACTGGAGAACTAGCATGTTGAGCCGCACCGCAGACCACTTGTTCTGGATGGCCCGCTACACCGAGCGCGCCGAAAACACGGCCCGCATGCTCGATGTCCGGGTCCAGCATTCGCTGATGCCGCAGTCGGGGCAGGCCGAGCAGCAGGGCTGGCGCAGCATGCTGGTCGTGTCCGAGCTGGAGGAGCAGTTCGAGGCCAAATACCCCGCGCTCACGCAGAAGGACGTGATCGACTTCATGGTCCGCGATCCGGACAACCTGTCCTCGATCACGAGCTGCCTGCGCGCGGCGCGCGAGAATGCGCGCGCCGTGCGCGGCGCCCTGACCACCGAGGTGTGGGAAACCGAGAACACGACCTGGCTGATGCTGCAGCAGCATCTCGACAAGCGCACCTTCGAGCACGATCCCGGCCAGTTCCTGGAATGGGTCAAGTACCGCTCGCACATGTCACGCGGCGTCACGCTGGGCACCATGCTCCAGGACGAGGCGTTCAACTTCATCCGCCTCGGCACCTTCCTGGAACGGGCCGACAATACGGCGCGCATCCTCGACGTCAAGTTCAGGTTCGGCGGCGCCGATGCCGCCCAGGCCGGGACGCAGGCAGAGTTCTACCAGCTGGCGGCGCTGCTGCGCTCGGTGTCCGCCTTCGAGACCTACCGCAAGGTCTACCGGGACGCCATCACGTCGACGCGGGTGGCCGAACTATTGATACTGCAAGAGAAAATGCCGCGCTCGCTGGTGGCGTGCATGGCCGCGGTGGTGGCCAACCTGAAGGACGTGCGTAATGCGCAGTCGCACGATACCGAGCGCCTGGCCGTGGAGCTGTACGCCATGCTGCAATCGGCCCCGATCGGCGACATCCTCGAAGAAGGCCTGGACGCCTTCCTGACGCGCTTCCTGGCGTCGGTCGACGCGCTGGGCAACGGCATCAGCCGCGACTTCCTGATCCCGATCGAGCCGGCCCCGCCGGACCAGGGACAGACCCAGTCGCAGACGCAGACCCTGGGCGGGATGACCCAGACCCAGACGGCGTGACGGGACGCACCAGCATGGCGCGCGCTGCACCGTTTCGAGAAAAACGGCGCCGCCGAGCGTCATGACGGTGCGCCTGCTCAGGCTCCCTGCGTGGCGGGCGCCGGCGTCGCGGCCGGCTTGACCGGGGCCGTCTCTTTCCCGATCCGGGCGCGCACGACGCGGTGCACGAAGTGCAGCTTTTCCAGTACCGGCGGGCTGAGCGTGAACGGATAGGAGTCCGGCATCCCGATGCTGCGATTGAGGCTGTTGAGCACGTAAGTCAGCGCGAACCAGTCGCTCAGGGTATCGTCGAACGCGTCCGTCCTGGTCGGCAGGGTGATGCCGTCGAGCGCAGGCTCGTCGGCCTGGCGCGGCTTGAGCTGCAGGCCGCAAGAGTGCGCCGTCTCCAGCGTATCGATCATGTGCAGGTAGTGGGCCCAGGTCTCGGCCCAGTCTTCCCATGGGTGCGAGCTGGCATAGCTGCTCACGAAACGCTCGGCCCAGTCGTCGGCCGGCCCATTCTCGTAATGGCGCTTCAGGCTCTCGCCATAATCCTGGCGTTCGTCGCCGAACAGGGAGCGGTATTCGTCGAGCCACGGGCTGCCGGCCACCAGGCGGTCGAAATAGTAATGGCCGCTTTCGTGACGAAAATGACCCAGCAGCGTGCGATAGCGCTCGTGCATCTGCTCGCGCGTGCGTTCGCGCTCGGCCGGATCGGCTTCGGCAATGTTCAGGGTGATCACGCCGTTGGCATGGCCGGTCATTACGGACTGATCCGTCACGCCGTCTTCCAGGAACTGGAATGCAAGGCCGGTCTCCGGCTCGGCTTCCTTCGACGCGGGGGTCAGGTTCAGCGTCGCCAGCGAAAACAGCAGACGGCGCTTGGCCGCTTCGAGACGCGCCCACAGGATGCGGTTTTTTTCGGACGTCAGCGCCGGGATGACGACGGTCAGCTGACACGAGGCGCACAAATCGTGCGGGTCGTCCGCAGGCAGCATCCAGTTGCATACATTGTGCTGAACATAATTGCTGCACTGTTTATAGACCTTGCCTGCGTCGATGCTGTTCAGGCTGCGCCACAGGCCGTCCCCAGTCTGCTCGAAGCTGTTGACGCTGCGCGTGGCCGGCTGGTAGCCAAGCGTGCTGTCGCAGTTGAAGCAGAGGGTGTTTTCAAAAAATATCTGTTGTGAGCACTTGTCGCAGTGAAAGGTTTTCATGGCAGAAAGAAGAGTGGGCCAACGGTCGTTGTTCGGTATTGATAATCTAACAGCAAATCCAATCTCGGCAGGCACGTGTAAGACAACGCCGCACATCGTGTGCGCAGGCAGGCAGGATGTGCGCTGGCCGGCACGGGATGCCTGGTCTGGAACAGATGAGTATGGGGTGCCGGGCCGGGCCGGGCGCGACCGTGCGCCCATGCGCAGTGGGAGGCGATCCGGTTGCCTGGCAACGCCGCGGGCGACCGGGTCCGCAGTACCCATCCATCAAGTCAGACAAGTGTGACAAATTCGGGCCGGGCGCAGTCGCCACCTACCGAAGCATCAACGCCAGGGGCAAGTGGCGAGGCGATGATGTCGTTGCGGGGGCCGACATGTGCAAGGTGGAGGGGATGAGGGAAAGGCGAACCTGGCGTTGCCGGGAGTAAAGTCGGCGGCGCGGGTCATGGGGGCGGGGGATGAGAGTCGGGATACTCCCCGAGTTTGGACGCATGGACGACGGGCCGGCGGGTCAAGGTCAGTCCTGCTCAAGCCGCCCGAATGGTTCACATGCTCCCACTGACTCGGAACCTGGTGCACACGCCATGCTTTGGGAAGATCCAGTCGCGTGCTATCTGGCTTTCGTACCGTGCGCCTGCGGTCGCGAAGGATATTCCTGTTCATAAATACGGTTGGGATGAATGACCAATCGCTTCGCCAGGTCGTTCAGCGCTTTGCTGTGGTACAAGTCCATGCACTTCAAGAAATCGAACCGCACGTCCTTGATTTCCGATTCGACCAGCGGATTAGAATAATCCCGTGCCAGGTAGCTGTCCACCAAGGAATTGACTGAGTCCGGACTCCGATCCATATCGAAGTACGTCCAGTCTCGCAACGCGCTGATGCTGCTTCCGGCATCCTTTGCGACGCCACTGTCTTTCCGATAGGCCCGGGTCAGACAGGTTGCCAGCACCATGTCCTTGTAATTCTGCGCGTAAGTGCGGGTTATAGCCTGCGGGGACGTGGCATCGCGAGCACTGGCATGGATTGGCAATGCCAACAGGGTGGACGCCATCACTGCCAGTCGCAAAGGGGGCAACCTCATGGCAAACTCCAGAAATGTGCATGATCCGTGCGATATTGCGCCTTGGACTCGCCGGTTCAAACGTCTAGCATCATGGCGCGAGCAATGGACGTTGGTCTTTTGTTAGCACAATAGTCGGGCGGATTTCCTCATGACGTGCCAAGGCCTGATCGGCGTTTGCGATGGCGCTTGCTGCAATGAGCAATGCGGGAACAACGAGGGCGCGTTCCGGCCGCTGACGCCGCATCCGCGACGCCATCGACACCGCGGCCGGTCAGCCGGTCAGCCGGTCAGCCGGCCGCCGCCGTTGCGGATGCCGGCCGGATGTTCTGGTTGGTGTGGAACAGATTGTCGGGATCGTAGGTCGCCTTGATCTGCGCCAGGCGCGCATAATTGGCGCCATAGGCATCGAACGACCGCTCGCCTTCGTCCTGCGGCATGAAGTTGACGTAGACGCCGCCGCTCGCATATGGCGCGGCATCGGCAAAGAAGCTGCGTGCCCAGGCGATGCAGCGTTCGTCGTCGGCCGGATCTTCCCAGCGCGTGTGCACGTTCATCACGTACAGCGCGTTGCGGTGCGGATAGGCGGTCGCCTGCGGGGATGGCGCCCCGGCCTGGCCGCCCAGCAATCCAAGAAAGATCTCGCACTGGGATGTGGGCAGGTTGCCGGCGTAGCGCACGACGACGTCGATGGCCTCGTCGCTCAGATGCGTGAAATTATGCGATTTCCAGTAATTGCGCGCGCCCGGCGTCAGCATGGGATCGAAGATCTGCTGCCAGGCCTTGTAGGGCATCGGTCCGACGTGCATGCCCAGCGGTTCGCCCAGCCTGGCGATACGTGCGATGGCGGCGTCCACGGCCTGCCCCTGCGCCGGCGAAAAGACCGGCAGCACCAGCGCGTCCTGTCCATGCGCTTGCGGCGCCAGGAACGGCAGCGGAGGCGCCTTGCGCAGGACGGCCCAGACCGTGAGGTCGGGCGCCATCGAAGCGACCGCATCGCGGTATTGCTGCAAGACCTCGCGGGCCTGGGCGAACGGGTACACGATCAGCCCGGCCGTGATCTGCGGCCCCACCGGATGCAAGGCGAATTCGAAGCGCGTGACCACGCCAAAATTGCCGCCGCCGCCACGGATGGCCCAGAACAGGTCGGGATCGTCGGTCGCGCTCACCTGCCGCCGCTGGGCGTCGGCGGTGATCATCTCGGCCGACAGCAGGTTGTCGGCCGCCAGGCCCAGCGTGCGGCTGAGCCAGCCGAAGCCGCCGCCCAATGTCAGGCCCGCCACGCCGGTGGTGGAATTGATGCCCAGCGGCGTCGCCAGGCCGTAGGCCTGGGCTTCGTGGTCGAAGTCGCGCAGGATGGCGCCGCCTTCCACCCAGGCGCGGCGGCGCTCCGGATCGACGTACACCGATCGCATGCGCGACAGGTCGATCACCAGCCCGTCATCGCACAGCGCGCTGCCGGCGATGTTGTGGCCGCCGCCACGCACGGCCAGCCGCAACTGGTGGTCGCGCGCATAGGCCAGCGAGGCGCGCACGTCGGCCGTGCCGGCGCAGCGCACGATGGCGGCCGGGCGGCGGTCGATCATCGCATTCCAGACGGTGCGGGCCTCATCGTAGCCCGCGGAGTTGGCCTCGAGAAGTTCTCCTCTCAACAGCCCCCTCAACTCATTGAATTGCCCATTCGTCAGCGTGTCCATGACGCACCTCGCAGATGGTTGGTCCGACGTCTCGCTTCATGATAGGAAGGCGATGTGCGTTGACGCAAGCTCAGGAGGTGGAAATAGAGTGCAAGAATAGGGCTTTTTACAATCAGCTCGAACTTGCTCATTGTTGCGCGGTCTTATGCAATATGAGCAAGCTTGTTTCGATCAGAGTCGCCGCCAAGGCGCTTGGTGTCTCGGCCAGCACGC
>NZ_JBNDJE010000014.1:0-119695 GCF_050434805.1 Massilia sp. UYP11 | reverse complement strand
GATGATAGTGCTGCAACCAGTGTGAAAGTAGGTTATCGTCAGGCTAGTTATATAGAAAAACCCCACCAGGTGATCCTGGTGGGGTTTTTTGCTTTCAACTCCCGAAACCCCCTCTGTTATGCGTGTGGCATTTTTTGCTTTGGGGATTCCACCGCTTGTCCGACATCAGCGCCAAAGTCGCTGCCTCGCGGCAACATACTCTAGTCCCAACCACTGGAGAACCCCATGGATCCATCCAATGAACCCGCCGGCCTGAGCGACAAGCTGATGGGCCCGATCACGGC
Source organism: Massilia sp. UYP11 (assembly GCF_050434805.1). Lineage (NCBI taxonomy): Bacteria > Pseudomonadati > Pseudomonadota > Betaproteobacteria > Burkholderiales > Oxalobacteraceae > Massilia > Massilia sp. UYP11. Next base: position 119,411 of record NZ_JBNDJE010000014.1, on the reverse strand, counting down.
CGTCATCGACAAGCGGCGCGCAGACCTGATGCCGATGCTGCAGGGAGGCGCGGGCCACGCTGCCCAGGCTGCCCTGCGCGACGACGAGTGCGTGCGCAAGGTCGCCACCTTTTGCTATCCCTTGTTGCCTGTGCTGATCCGCCTGGCGGTGAAGGAGCCGACCTTCATCAGCTTCGTCCTGAACAACCGGGAGAAAGTGCTGGGGCGCCTCACTGCGCCCGCTTGAATCACTGCGTCGTCACCGTCACCGGCTCGGCCGTCGGGGCTACAGCCTGCCCGCGGCTGATGCTGTCGCCATCGTTGCGGCGCAGGCGCCAGAACACGGCCGAGGAGAGCACGGTCAGCACCGCCAGGACCGCAAAACCATGGTGCAGGGCCTGCGTCACTTGGCTCTGGTTGGTCTGCGACACGTCGCCCAGGAACCATGCGGTGACGATCGACCCGGCCGCCAGGCCAAAGCTCATCGACAACTGCTGGAGCGAGCTCGACATCGTGCTGGCCATGCTGGTATCGGCCGGCTCGATGTCGGCATAAGCCAGCGTATTCATGCTCGAGAACTGCAGCGAGTTGAAGAAGCCCTGCATCAGGCTGATGCCGACGATCACCGCCAGCGGCGTGCCGGCATCCACTAGCGTAAACATCGCGATGGTCACGCCGATCAGGATCGTATTCACCAGCAGCACCCGGCGATAGCCGAAGCGCGCCAGCAAGCCGGGTGCGAATATCTTCATGCCCATCGCCGCCAGCGCCGCCGGCATCATCAGCAAGCCCGATTGCCATGCCGGCAGTCCCAGGCCGAGCTGGTACAGCAGCGGCAGCAGGAAGGGCAGGCCGCCGATGCCGAGACGGGTGACGAAGCCGCCCAGCACCGCGATGCGGAAGGTGCGCACCTTGAGCAAGGTCAGGCGCAGGAGCGGGAACTTGGTGCGCAACGCATGCCAGGCATACGCGCCCAGCAGGCCGAGCGCCAGCAGGAACAACAGGCCAGCCGTCATGCCATCGAGCGTATGCTCGCCAAACACTTCCAGCACCCAGGACAGCAGGGCGGTGCCGCTGCTGAACAGGATCAGGCCGGGCACGTCGAGCGGACGCCGCTCTTCGGAGCGATAGTCAGGCATATGGCGCCAGACAAAATACAGCGCCGCCAATCCAACCGGGATATTGACGAAGAAGATCACGCGCCACGAAGTCCAGTGCACGATCAGGCCGCCGACCGTCGGCCCCAACAGCGGGCCGATCAGGGCCGGGATGATGACGAAGTTCATCGCCCCCAGCAGCTCGTTCTTGGGGAAGGTGCGCACGATCGACAAGCGGCCGATCGGGATCATCATGGCGCCGCCCAATCCTTGCAGCAGCCGGGCGCCGGTCATCATGTGGGCGCTCACTGACAGCCCGCACAGTACCGATGCGAAGGTGAACACGGCAATGGCCGTAAAGAACACACGGCGGGTGCCGAAACGGTCGGCCATCCAGCCGCTCAAGGGAATGCCGACCGCGAGGCCGAGGATGTAGCTGGTGACGATCGATTTCAGGCTCAGCGGCGTAACGCCGAGGCTGGTGGCAATGCTGGGAATGGCGGTATTGACGATGGTCGCATCGAGCTGCTCCATGAACAGGGCAGTCGCGACGAGCCAGGGAAGGTAGCGCTTGAGGGTGGGCGAAGGGGTCAATCGGGCCTCATGAAAACGGCAGGCGGCAGCGGCCGCCAGAGGCACGATTGTGTCACAAACTACAAGACGACCGCGCCATGGACCGGCCGTTGCCGGCCCATGCGCGCATCATGGAAATCAGAAGCGGTAAGCCGCCTTGGCGATGAACCAGTTGGCGCCCGCGTTCGGGCTCTTGATGCTGGCGTTCGAGTAATGCTGGTACTTCAGGCCGAAGTCCCACTTCTGGGTGGTGTAGCCGATGCCGATGTGGTCGCCGAACTGGAAGGCGGTCGACAGTTCCTTGTCCTCGTTCTTGTACAGGGTCGAGAACAGGTTGACGCCGATGCCGATCTCGCCGTACAGGCCGAGCTTGTTGTCATTCTGGTAGCGGAACACCGGGGTGAAGCCGATGACGCCGATGTTCTTGTTCTGGCCGCGCACGTTCTCATAGGAGTTCAGGCGCCACAGGGCCAGGTTGCCTTCCCAGTAGCCCGACAGGTGACGGCCGTTGCCAGCGAACCAGCGCTTGTCCCAGTCGGACTGGACCGCGATGCGGTACATGCGCTGCTGTGGGTTGGTGCCGACTTCGAACGAGGCGGAATCGATGTAGCCATTGCCGACGGTGGATTGCGCCGAGGCGAACGGAGCGAACAGCGCAGCGCAGCAAGCCGCCAGCGCGCCGATTTTTTTCTTGGTAGTGATCATGGTTATCCCTGGGAGGAAAAAGCGTATTTCTTATTTAATGCGCTATTGTACTAGCGAGAACAATAGCGTGCTGGCGGCCATGTCGCCATGTGACGAAGGTATGATAGAGCCCGCCGCAACCGAACCACATCAATAATAATGGCCGAACCAATCGAACCCACGATCGCTCCCTTGTACCCGCTGGCCGCGCCGATGGTGCGCCAGCCCGAACCCGCGGTGCTGCCGCACGATCCGGTGGGCGAGCACATCGCCGCCCATCTCGGCACGCCCGCCATGTATTTCCACGAGACCGGGGCCGACGGCGTCCAGGTCGACATTCACGTGATCGGGCCGACCGCGTCCTATCCCTACGTGCGCCTGGTGACGTCGGGCATGAGCAGGCAGCCGATGAACGTGCCGCAAGGCGCACCGGCTTACGCCGAGCTCATGATGGCCCTGCCGGCCACCTGGCAACTGGACGAGGCGGCGATGCAGGACGAGCGCTGGTACTGGCCGGTCGCCCTGCTGCGCCACCTGGCGCATTATCCGCATAAAGAGCGCACCTGGATCGGCCTCGGCCACTCCTTGCCGAACGGGAACCCGGCCAAGCCGTATATCGCCGGCATCGGTTTATGCGGCGCCATCGTGCTGCCGCCGGCATCGAGTCCGGAACCGTTCCACTCGGTCACGGTCGACGGCAAGGACGTCTATTTTCACTGCGTCGTGCCGCTGTACAAGGAAGAGCTGAACCTGGCGCGCCGCCGCGGCTTTCCGGAACTGATCGACAAGTTCAACCAGTACAACGTCACCGACGTGGTCGACCCGGCGCGCAAGAACACGGCCCGAAAGAAATTCCTCGGGCTGTTCTAAGCGTTAGACAGGCTCATCTCCGCCAGCCGCACCCAGTAGCTGGCGCCGATCGGCAGCAGGTTGTCGTTGAAGTCGTAGCTGGCATTGTGCAACTGGCAAGGGCCGAGTCCATGGCCGCCAGCGCGGTGCGCGCCTTCGCCATTGCCGATGAAGACATAGCAGCCCGGCTTGGCCTGCAGCATGAAAGCGAAGTCCTCGGCGCCCATGGTCGGTTCGACATTGGCGTCGACCTGGGCCGGCCCCGCCACCGCGCGCATCGCCTCGATCGCGAACGCGGTCTGTTCCGGATGGTTCACCAGCGGCGGGTAATTGCGCTTGAAACCGAAGTCGATGCTGGCGCCAAAGCCGGCCGCGATGCCATTGGCCATCTCCTGCATGCGGCGCTCGACCAGGTCGAGCACCTCGGTGGTGAAGGTGCGCACCGTGCCGACCAGTTCGGCTTCATCGGGGATGATATTGGTGGCGCTGCCGGCATGGATTTGCGTGATCGACAGCACCGCCGTGTGCAGCGGGTTCTTTTCGCGCGAGACGATCGTCTGCCAGGCTTGCGCGATCTGCACCGCCACCATCACCGGATCGATGCCGCGATGCGGCTGCGCCGCGTGCGCACCCTTGCCGCGCACGGTCACGCGGAATTCGTTACTCGAGGCCATCATCGGGCCGGCGACGACACCGAAATGCCCTTCCGGAATGCCTGGCCAATTGTGCATGCCATACACGGCGTCCATCGGGAAGCGCTCGAACAGGCCGTCGTCGATCATGCGTTTGGCGCCGCCGCCGCCTTCTTCGGCCGGCTGGAAGATCAGGTACACGGTGCCATCGAAGTTGCGGTGCTGCGCCAGGTAGTGGGCGGCGCCGAGCAGCATCGCGGTGTGGCCGTCATGGCCGCAGGCGTGCATCTTGCCCGCGTGGGTCGAGGCATGCGCGAAGCCGTTCAGCTCTTGCATCGGCAGCGCGTCCATGTCGGCGCGCAGGCCGATCGCGCGTGCCGACGTGCCGTTCTTGATGATGCCGACCACGCCGGTCACGCCCAGGCCGCGCACCACGGGGATGCCCCACGCGCTCAGGCGTTCGGCAACGATGTCCGCGGTGCGGTGTTCTTCATAGCACAGCTCCGGGTGGGCATGCAGGTCACGTCGGATGGCCTGGATCTCTGCTTGAGAAGCCAGGATGGGTTCCACTAGTTTCATCGTGCTCTCCTCGCTGTTTGCGAATCTGTTACCACGCTGTCCAGCCTTTGCATGGCATCGTTTTAACTATTGTAGCCTGCCTCAAACAGACTTGACAGAGGAGGGCGCGAAGCCCTCCGGAATCGTATAAAGTATTGGATTAACGCAGTTTTTCACCGAAGTCCGATAAGAAAATGACCACTACCCAAGTCCGTGCGACCTGCCCCCACGACTGTCCCGACACCTGCGCCATCCTGGTCAAGGTCGAAGACGGCGTCGCGACAGAAGTGAAGGGCGATCCGGAGCATCCGACCACGGCTGGGGTGTTGTGCACCAAGGTGTCGCGCTATGTCGAGCGCACCTATCATCCGGACCGCGTGCTGTACCCGATGCGCCGCGTGGGCCGCAAGGGAGAAGGGAAATTCGAACGCATCAGCTGGGACGAGGCGCTCGACCTGATCGCAGGGCGTCTGACAGACATCAGCGCGCGCGATCCGCAGGCCGTCCTGCCCTATAGCTATTGCGGCACCATGGGCCTGGTGCAGGGCGAATCGATGTCGCTGCGCTTCTTCAACAAGCTGGGCGCCTCGCTGCTCGATCGCACCATCTGCGCCACCGCCGGCGCCACCGGCTACCGCTATACCATCGGCAGTTCGATCGGGACCGACCTCGAGGAGTTCCAGGACGCCAGGCTGATCCTGATCTGGGGCGGCAACCCGATCGCATCCAACCTGCATTTCTGGATGCGCGCGCAAGAGGCCAAGCGGCGCGGCGCCACCCTGATCGCGATCGATCCCTATCGTTCCCTGACGGCCGAGAAGTGCCATCAGCACATCGCCCTGTTGCCGGGCACCGACGCGGCGCTGGCGCTGGGCATGATGCACGTGTTGATCAAGGAAGACCTGCTCGACCACGACTACATCGAGCAACACACGCTCGGCTTCGAGCCCTTGAAGGCGCGCGCCCTGGAATGGACGCCGGAACGCACCGCCGACACCTGCGGCATCACGGTCGATGAAGTGGTCAACCTGGCACGCCTGTACGGCCAGACGGCGAAGAACGGCGAAGCGGCCGCGATCCGTATCAACTATGGCATCCAGCGCGTGCGCGGCGGCGGCATGGCGGTGCGCAACATCGCCTGCCTGCCGGCGCTGGTGGGCGCCTGGCGCCTGCCGGCCGGCGGCATCCAGCTGTCGACCTCGGCGTCGTTCCCGACCAACCGTCCGGCGCTGCAGCGCCCGGATTTGCTGGCCGGCCGCATGCCGCGCACGATCAATATGACCACCATCGGCGACGACCTGCTCCGGGAAGCGTCGCCCGATTTCGGCCCCAGGATCGAGGCCGTCATCGTCTACAACGCCAACCCATTGGCGATCGCGCCCGATTCGCGCAAGGTGCAGCAGGGTTTCGAGCGCGAAGACCTGTTCACCGTGGTGCTCGAACACTTTCACACCGATAGCGCCGACTATGCCGACATCCTGTTGCCGGCCACTACCCAGCTCGAGCACGTCGATGCGCACCTGGCCTATGGCCACCTGTACATGATGGCGAATAATGCCGCCATCGCCCCGGTCGGCGAATCGAAGCCGAACACCGAATTCTTCCGCCTGCTGGCGGCGCGCATGGGTTATGACGACCCGTGCTTCCAGGAAAGCGACGACGAGATCGCGGCCCAGGCTTTCAACAAGAACGATGCGCGCGCGATCCACTTCGACTGGGAGTCGCTCAAGCGCAGCGGCTGGAAAAAGCTGAACATGCCGGCCGCGCCGTTCGCCGCGGGCGGTTTCTCGACCCCCTCCGGCAAGTGCGAATTCTTTTCCGAGAGCATGCTGGCCGATGGGCTCGATCCGGTGCCCACCTATATTCCGCCATACGAGTCCGTGGCGTCCAATCCGATTCTTGCCGAAAAATACCCGCTGGCGATGATTTCTCCGCCGGCACGGAACTTCCTCAACTCGACGTTTGTCAATGTAAAGAGCCTGCGTGCAACTGAGGGCGAACCGCACCTCGACATCCACCCGAACGACGCCGCGGCACGCGGCATCGCCCACGGTGACATGGCGCGCATTTTTAATGACCGCGGTTCGTTCATCGCCCGCGCACGCGTGACCGACAAGGCGCGTGCTGGATTGGTGGTGGGCTTGTCGATCTGGTGGAAGAAACTCGCCAGCGACGGCAAGAACGCCAATGAAGTCACCAGCCAGCGTCTGACCGACATGGGCCGGGCGCCCACTTTCTACGACACCCTGGTGCAGGTCGAAAGAGCTGCACCCTCGACGCGAGATGAAACCCTCTAGATTCTCCCAGGCCTTCAAGCCAGTCATGGTCGCGGCAGCCGCGGCCCTCATGTTGTCAAGCTGCTCATCCCTCTCCTACTACACCCAGGCCGCGCAAGGCCAGCTGCAATTGCTGACCAATGCGCGTCCGATCGACGACTGGATCGCCGACAGCAACACCAACGTCAAGCTGCGTCATCGCCTCGAGTCGGCGCGCCAGATCCGCCGCTTCGCCATCCAGGAAATGAAGCTGCCCGACAACGGCAGCTATACCAACTACACCCATCTCGGCCGGCCCTACGTGTTGTGGAACGTGGTCGCCACGCCCGAGCTGTCGCTCAAGCCAGTCCAGTGGTGCTTCCCGGTGGCCGGCTGCGTGAACTATCGCGGCTACTACAGCAAGGCCGAGGCCCAGGCGTATGCAAAGAAACTGCGTGCGCAGGGCAACGACGTCGAGGTCGGGGGCGTGAGCGCCTATTCGACCCTGGGCTGGTTCAGCGATCCGCTGATGTCGACCTTCATCAATTATCCGGACGCCGAGCTGGCGCGCCTGATCTTCCATGAACTGGCGCACCAGGTGGTCTACGTGGCGGGCGATTCGCAGTTCAACGAATCGTTTGCCAGCGCGGTGGAGCAGGCCGGCGTGGAAGCCTGGCTCGAGCGCTTCGGCAATCCCCAGATGAACGAAGCGTACGAGCGCTACAAGAACCGCAAGAGCGACTTCCTGGCCTTGCTGCTGCGCTATCGCGGCGAGCTGGAGCGTACTTACAAGAGCATGGAGCCCGACAGCGTCAAGCGCGCGGCCAAGGCGCGCCTGTTCCTGGGGCTGCAGGATGATTACCTGGTGCTCAAGGCGAACTGGGGCGGCTACGCCGGCTACGACCGCTTCTTTGCCGAGCCGCTGTCGAACGCCCATCTGGCTTCGGTGGCGACCTATAATGATTTCGTGCCGGCGTTTCGCGTTTTGCTGCACCGCGAGAAGTCGTGGCGCGGCTTCTACAAGGCCGTCAACCAGCTGGCCAAGCTCGGCAAGGAAGAGCGTCATCGCGTACTCAAGCGCCTCGGCGCGAAGGCCACGCCGGGCACGCTGGTGGTGCAGCGCACCATGGGAGCCTCTCCGTAGAGGGCCGGTTCCAATCGCCGCAAAACCGCTTGCGTACAGGGGCGCTGCCCGATAGCATCACCACCAGCGATGGCAAAGGCATAAGCCACGTGCACAGGCGCGCCCGGCAAGCCCCTCCGGCCGCCCGACCAAAACGATAAAAATCGAGACAGAGGTGAGCGATGGACAAAATTTGGCTGCAGTCGTATCCCCCGGGCGTGCCTGCGGAGATTGATCCGGATCAATACCGCTCCTTGGTGCATTTGCTCGAAGAATCCTTCAGCAAGTATGCGGACCGCAAAGCCTATGTGTGCATGGACAAGTTCCTTACCTATGGCGAACTCGATGCGTATTCGAAGCGGCTCGCCGCCTGGCTGCAGAGCCGCGGCCTGGCCCCGGGCGCGCGCGTGGCGATCATGATGCCGAACGTGCTGCAGTATCCGATCGCACTGGCCGCCGTGCTGCGCGCCGGCTACACCGTCGTCAACGTCAATCCGCTGTACACCGCGCGCGAACTGGAGCACCAGATCGGCGACTCGGGCAGCGAAGCGATCATCGTGCTGGAGAATTTCGCCCACACCGTGCAGAGCGTGATGGGCAAGACCCCGCTGCGCCACGTGGTGGTGGCCAGCATGGGCGAGATGCTGGGCGGCGTAAAGGGCATGCTGGTCAACTTCGTGGTGCGCAACGTCAAGAAGATGGTGCCCGAGTTCTCGCTGCCGAACATGGTCACCTTCAAGGAAGCGCTGGCCCAGGGCGAGCGCATGCCGTTCAAGCCGGCCGAACTCAGAGGCGACGACGTCGCCTTCCTGCAGTACACGGGCGGCACCACCGGCGTCTCGAAAGGCGCCACGCTCACCCACCGCAACGTGATCGCCAACGTGCTGCAGACCGAGGCCTGGGCAGAGCCGTGCATGAAGCAGACCGCTGGCGAGCAGGTCACGATCGTGTGCGCGCTGCCGCTGTACCACATCTTCGCGCTGACCGCCTGCGCGATGTGGGGCATGCGCATGGGCGCCCTGAACGTCCTGATCGTCAATCCGCGTGACATTCCCGCCTTCGTCAAGGAACTGGCGAAGTACCGCGTCAACATGCTGCCGGCCGTGAACACGCTGTACAACGCGCTGGCCAACAATCCCGAATTCGCCCACCTCGATTTCTCGTCGCTGCGCATGTGCAACGGCGGCGGCATGGCGGTGCAAAAGCCGGTGGCCGACAAGTGGCGCGAGCTGACCGGGGTGGCCATCGTCGAAGGCTACGGCCTGTCCGAGACGTCGCCAGTGGCCACCTGCAACCGTGCCGACAGCAAGGAATTCACCGGCACGATCGGCCTGCCGGTGCCGTCGACCGACATCGCGATCATCGACGACGAAGGCCGCCACATGGCGCCGGGAGAGATCGGCGAGATCGCCATCCGCGGCCCGCAGGTGATGGCCGGCTACTGGAACCGTCCCGACGAAACCGCGAAGGTGATGACCGCGGACGGCTTCTTCCGCTCGGGCGACGTCGGCATCATGGACGCAGCCGGCTTCGTGAAGATCGTCGACCGCAAGAAGGACATGATCCTGGTCTCGGGCTTCAACGTCTATCCGAACGAGCTCGAAGGCGTGATCGCCGGCCATCCGGGCGTGCTCGAATGCGCCGTGGTCGGCGTGCCCGACGACCATTCGGGCGAGGCGGTCAAGGTATTCGTGGTAAAGAAAGACCCTGACCTTACGGCCGAGCAGCTGATGGACTACTGCAAGCAGCAGTTCACCGGCTACAAGCGACCGAAGTACATCGAGTTCCGCGACGAGCTACCGAAGACCAACGTCGGCAAGATCCTGAGGCGCGCGCTGAGGGACGAGAAAAAGCAGGCGGAGACCGTGACGTAAGCATTGTGATGGGACTGACCCGGCGAAAGCCGCCCCGTCGGGCGGCTTTCGCGTTTTATTGGAACCAACAAGGAAGGCAGGACAGATGGACAAATTTTGGCTCTCGTCGTACGAGAACGGCGTGGCGGCTCAGATCGATCCGACCCAGTACCGCTCGCTGACGCATCTGCTGGAGGAGGCGTTTCGCAAGTACGCCGACCGCAAGGCCTATGCCTGCATGGGCAAGTCCATCACCTTCGCGGAACTGGATGCGATGTCGCTGCGCATGGCTGCCTGGCTGCAGGCGCGCGGCCTGAAGCCAGGCGCGCGCGTGGCGATCATGCTGCCCAACGTGCTGCAGTATCCGGTGGCGCTGGCCGCCGTGCTGCGCGCAGGCTACGTGGTCGTCAACGTCAACCCGCTGTACACGCCGCGCGAGCTGCAGCACCAGCTGGTCGATTCCGGCGCCGAGGCGATCGTGGTGCTCGAGAACTTCGCCCACACGCTCGAGCAGGTGGTGCGCCAGACGAACGTCAAGCACGTTGTGCTGGCCACCATGGGTGACCTGCTGGGCGGCCTGAAAGGCACGCTGGTCAATCTGGTGGTGCGCAAGGTCAAGAAGATGGTGCCGGCCTATTCGCTGCCGGGCGCGGTCGGCTTCAACACGGTGCTGGCCGACGGCGCGAGCGAGACGCTCAAGCCGGTCGCGGTCGGCCACGACGACATCGCCTTCCTGCAGTACACGGGCGGCACCACCGGGGTGTCGAAGGGCGCGGTGCTGCTGCACCGCCACGTGATCGCCAACGTGCTGCAGAACGAAGCCTGGTTCGGGCCGACCCTCGCCAAGCTGAAGGCCGGCGAACAGCCGCAGTTCGCCTGCGCGCTGCCGCTGTACCACATCTATGCGCTCACGGTCTGCGCACTGCTGGGCCTGCGCACCGGCGGCATGAACCTGTTGATCCCGAACCCGCGCGACATCAATGGCTTCATCAAGGAGCTGAAAGGCTATCGCATCAACATCTTCCCGGCCGTGAACACGCTGTACAACGGCCTGCTCAACAACGACGATTTCGCCAGGCTCGATTTCTCGGGCCTGATGGTGTGCCCGGGCGGCGGCATGGCGGTGCAGAAGGCCGTGGCCGACAAGTGGCTCAAGACCACCGGCATCCCGATCGTCGAGGGTTACGGCCTGTCCGAGACCTCGCCGGTGGTGACCGCCAATCGCTGCGACATTACCGAATTCACCGGCACCATCGGCCTGCCGCTGCCCTCGACCGAGCTGCGCATCCTGGACGAGGCGGGCGCCGAAGTCCCGTTCGGCACCGCCGGCGAGATCGCCGTGCGCGGCCCGCAGGTGATGGCCGGCTACTGGCAGCGCGACGACGAGACGGCCAAGGTCATGACCGCGGACGGCTTCTTCAAGACCGGCGACATCGGCATCATGGACGACAAGGGCTATACCCGCATCGTCGACCGCAAGAAGGACATGATCCTGGTCTCGGGTTTCAACGTCTATCCGAACGAGGTGGAGGGCGTGGTGGCCGCGCACCCGGGCGTGCTGGAAGTGGCGTGCGTGGGCGTGCCTGACCAGAACTCGGGCGAGGCCGTGAAGCTGTACGTGGTGAAGAAGGACGCCGATCTCACCACCGAACAGCTCAAGGAATTCTGCAAGGACCAGCTGACCGGCTACAAGCGGCCCAAGTTCATCGAATTTCGCGAGTCCCTGCCGAAGACGAACGTCGGCAAGATCCTGCGGCGCGAACTGCGCGACGAGAAGAAGAGCGCGTGATCGGCGATTGCGCGATCATGCGCAACGCCGACAATTTACGTTAGCCCCCGCACGTCGTTCCCGCGCAGGCGGGAACCTAAGTACTGCGTGCGTTGCGATAACGCGGGCAAACTTGGGTTCCCGCCGAGGCGCCCGGCGAGGGCGGGAACGACGTTTTTGGGCTAACAAAAAGGGGAAACTTAGCGGTGCGCCACCAGCGACTCGAGCGGCGGCAGCTGGCGCGGCTTGCGGTCCGGGCCGGTGGCGACATAGGTCAGCGTCGCCTCGGTCACCTTGACCACCTCGGCCGCCAGGCGGTTGCGCTCGGCGTACACCTCGACGAAGACGGTGACCGAGGTGTTGCCGACCTTGGTGATGTCGGCGTAGAACGACAGCAGGTCGCCCACGAACACCGGGTTCTTGAACAGGAAGGAGTTGACGGCGATGGTCGCCACGCGGCCGTTGGCGCGGCGGGTGGCCGGCAGCGAGCCGGCCAGGTCGACCTGGGCCATGATCCAGCCGCCGAACACGTCGCCGTACACATTGGCGTCGGACGGGGCGGGCATGACGCGCAATTCGGGCATTTTTCCTGCCGGCAGACGTACCGTGGTCGGGATGGTGGGTGGGGCGTTTTCGGGCGTGGTCATCGTGAATTCTCGGTAAAAGCTACAATCGACCCGAATTGAACCATAAATCCAGAAGCCCCGTCATGCGCCGTAACTCCGCACCGCTCCCTCCCGATACCCAAGCTGGCCCCCGTAACGACTGGGCCACGCTGACAACGCTGTTCCCCTACCTGTGGGTCTACAAGTGGCGGGTGATGGCCGCCATGGCCGCGCTGGTCGGCGCCAAGATGGCCAACGTCGGCGTGCCGCTGGTGCTCAAGAAGATCATCGACGGCCTGGCGATCGACCCGGCGCACCCGCATGCGCTGCTGGTGCTGCCGCTCGGCCTGCTGGTCGGCTATGGCCTGCTGCGCCTGTCGATGACGGTCTTCACCGAGCTGCGCGAATTCCTGTTCGCGCGCGTGACCCAGCGCGCGGTGCGCACCATCGCGCTCAAGGTATTCCGCCACCTGCATGCGCTGTCGCTGCGTTTCCACCTGAACCGCCAGACCGGCGGCATGACGCGCGACATCGAGCGCGGCACGCGGGGCGTCAATTCGCTGATTTCGTATTCGCTGTTTAACATCTTGCCGACCCTGGTCGAGATCACGCTGGTGCTGGTCTACCTGGTGTTCAACTACGACATCTGGTTCACGATCATCACGGCGGGGGCGCTGGCGTCCTACATCACCTTCACGGTGATCGTGACCGAGTGGCGCACGCACTTCCGGCGCACGATGAACGAGCTGGAGTCAAAAGCCAGTACCCGTGCAATCGACTCGCTGCTCAACTACGAGACGGTCAAGTACTTCGGCAACGAGGACTACGAGGCGCGGCGCTACGACGAAGGCCTGAAGAACTACGAGAACGCCGGGGTGCGCTCGCAGACCTCGCTGTCGTTCCTGAACACCGGACAGTCCTTGATCATCGCCACCGCCGTCACGCTGATCCTGTGGCGCGCGACCGAGGGCGTCATTGCCGGCACCATGAGCCTGGGCGACTTGGTGCTGGTCAATACCTTCATGATCCAGCTCTACCTGCCGCTCAACTTCCTGGGCGTGATCTACCGCGAGATCAAGCAAAGCCTGGCCGACATGGAGCGCCTGTTCGGCCTGCTGGACCAGAACCGCGAAGTGGCCGACAGTCCCAAGGCCCAGGCGCTGGTGACGAAAGGCGCCGAGGTCGCGTTCTCGCACGTCGAGTTCAGCTACGAATCCAAGCGGCAGATCCTGTTCGACGTCGACTTCACGATTCCCGCCGGGACCACGACCGCGGTCGTGGGCCATAGCGGCTCGGGCAAGTCGACCCTGTCGCGGCTGCTGTTTCGCTTCTACGACGTCAACGGCGGCGCGATCCGCATCGACGGCCAGGACCTGCGCGACGTCACCCAGGAATCGCTGCGCGCCGCGATCGGCATCGTGCCGCAGGACACGGTGCTGTTCAACGACACGATCGAATACAACATCGCCTATGGCCGGCCCGGCGCCAGCCGCGCGGACATCGTGGCGGCGGCGCGCGCGGCCTCGATCCACGACTTCATCGAGAGCCTGCCGGACGGCTACGGGAGCATGGTGGGCGAGCGCGGCCTGAAACTGTCGGGCGGAGAGAAGCAGCGGGTGGCGATCGCGCGCACCTTGCTCAAGGATCCGGCGATCCTGATCTTCGACGAGGCCACGTCGGCGCTCGATTCGCGCTCGGAGCAGGCGATCCAGGCGCAACTGAAGGAGATCGCGAAGAACCGCACGACCCTGGTGATCGCGCACCGCCTGTCGACGATCGCCGATGCGCAGCAGATCATCGTGCTCGACCACGGCAGGATCGTCGAGCGCGGCACGCATTATTCGCTGCTGGCGGAGCAGGGCCTGTATGCGCAGATGTGGGAACGGCAGCTGGCGCGGCCCGACGAGGACGTGGCCTCGCCGCCGCTGGAAATGATGGAGGGCATGGACGGCGCGCCATCCATGCCGAAGGCGCACTCCTGACGGCTCAGGGCTTCTTGTAGACCACGCCGTCCTTCATCACGAACTTGACCTGCTCGAGCACCTTGACGTCCTTGAGCGGGTCACCCTCGACCGCGATGATGTCGGCCGCGAAGCCCGCTTCGATCGCGCCCAGGCGCTTCGGCTGGTCGAGCAGGATGGCCGCGTTCACGGTGGCCGCGCGGATCGCGTCGAGCGGCGTCATGCCCGCTTCGACCATGTAGCCGAATTCCTTGGCGTTCTCGCCGTGCGGGAACACGCCGGCATCGGTGCCGAAGGCGATCTTCACGCCGGCTTGATAGGCGCGGCCGAAGGTGGCTTGCAGCTGCGGGCCGATCGCGGCCGCCTTCGGGCGCACCAGGGCCGAATAGTAATTCGGATCCTTGGCCTTGTCCGCCACGTAGCGGCCGGCCGAGATGGTCGGCACGTACCAGCCGCCGCCTTTCTTGAACAGCGCGACGACCTCGTCGTCCATCAGGGTGCCGTGTTCGATCGAGTCGACGCCGACGCGCAGCGCGCGCTTCATGCCTTCGGCGCCGTGGGCGTGGGCCGCGACGCGGAAACCGTAGTCCTTCGCGGTGCTCACCACGGCGCGCAGCTCGTCCTCGGTGTACTGCGAGTTCTGGCCGCTGGCCGCCTGGCTCAGCACGCCGCCGGTGGCGGTGACCTTGATCAGGTCGGCGCCGTCCTTGTAGCGGGTGCGCACCGCCTGGCGCGCTTCCTCGGGGCTGTTCAACACACCCTCGACCGGGCCGGGCGTGCCGATCTTCTCGGACAGGAAGTGCGACAGGTTGTTGGTCGGGTCGGCGTGGCCGCCGGTGGTGGCCAGCGATTTTCCGGCGGTGAACATGCGCGGGCCCGGCACGTCGCCGGCGGCGATGGCGCGCTTGAGCGCGATGTTCAGGTTGTCGGCGGCGCCCAGGTCGCGCACCGTGGTGAAGCCGGCCATCAGGGTGCGCTCGGCGTATTTCACCGAACGGAAGGCCATGTCGGCCGGGTTGGCGGTCAGGCGGTCGCGGTAGGCGTCGACCGCCGGCTGGGTTTCGCTGGTCAGGTGCACGTGCATGTCGATCAGGCCCGGCAGGCAGCTGTGGCGCGACAGGTCGATGTTGCCGGCGGCCTGCGCCATCGGCCCCACCGACACGATGCTGCCGTTCTCGATCACGATGCTGACGCGCTCGCGCCATGCGCCTTTCTGGACGTCCAGCAGCCGGCCGCAGTCGACCGTCTGGGTGGCGGCGTGCGCGCCGTTCAGGGCCAGCAGCATGCCGGCGGCAACCATCTGTTTCATCTCTCGCTCCCTTTTTTCATTATTGACGCATAAAAAAAGGCCCTCCATCGCTGGAAGGCCCCGTTACTACAAGCAGCCGTTCGCCGTCTTCATCGCAGCGGCGAGACGGCCGGTTCCTTGTTCGGTTCCCCCAGGTCGCCCTCCCACTTGGCGACGACGGCGGTGGCGATGCCGTTGCCGATCACGTTGGTGGCCGAGCGCGCCATGTCCAGGAAGTGGTCGATCGCCAGCAGCAGCAAGAGGCCCGCTTCCGGGATGTCGAACTGGTTCAGCGTGGCCGCGATCACGACCAGCGAGGCGCGCGGCACGCCGGCCATGCCTTTCGAGGTCAGCATCAGCACCAGCATCATGGTGATCTGGGTGCCCAGCGACAGCTCGATGCCGTAGGCCTGGGCGATGAAGACGGCGGCGAAGGTGCAGTACATCATCGAGCCGTCCAGGTTGAACGAGTAACCGATCGGCAGCACGAACGAGGCCAGGCGGTTCTTGACGCCGAAGCGCTCCAGGCTTTCCAGGGTTTTCGGGAAGGCGGCTTCGGACGAGGCGGTCGAGAAGGCCAGCACGGTCGGGCCGCGCAGCTCCGAGATCAGGCGCAGGATGCGCGGGCCGATCACGGCCATGCCGATGCCGATCAGGACGATCCACAAGAGCGCGATGCCGAAGTAGAACTGGGCCATGAAGATGCCATAGGTCGACAGCACGCCCAGGCCGCTCTTGGCGATGATGCCGGCCACCGCCGCGAACACCGCGATCGGCGCGAAGTTCATCACGTAGCCGGTCAGCTTGAGCATCACGTGGGCGACGCCGTCGATGACGTCGATCATCGGCGTGGCGCGCGCGCCGACGGCGGCGGCGGCGGTGCCGAAGAACAGCGAGAACACCACGATCTGCAGGATCTCGTTCTTGGCCATGCCGTCGACGATCGAGGTCGGGATCAGGTGGGTGATGAAGTCCTTCAGCGTCAGGCTGCCGCTGGTGATGCCCGATTGCGCGTCGACCGGCGGCATCATGCCCGCCGCGAACAATGCATCGCCCGGGCGGAAGATGTTCACCAGGACCAGGCCCAGCGACAGCGAGATGATCGAGGCGATCACGAACCAGCCCAGCGCCTTGACGCCGATGCGGCCGACTTCCTTGGCGTCGCCCATCCTGGCGATGCCGACCACCAGGGTCGCGAACACCAGCGGCGCGATGATCATCTTGATCAGGCGGAGGAACATCGTGGTAATCAGCGACATCGTGTCGGAGAAGCTCGTCGCGCCCGCCGTGTCCGTATTGGCGTTGACCAGGTAGCCGACCACGATGCCGATCACCAGGGCGATCATGATGAAGGTAGTCAGGCGGTTTCGGTTGTTCATAAAGCTTCCTGTCGTGTGGACCTGTGCAGGGCCGGCAACGGCGGATCGCGCTGTCGCGGGCGGATTGTTCGGGCAGTGACCGGTTTTCGAGGACCGAAGGCCGGGCGATTCTGAAGATTATGGCAAGTTCCGCAGTATCCTAGGCACTGTTAGTGCTGTCAAGCATGCTTACAAGGTTGACGTAACGGCATGCCGGCTACCCCGTCGGTATTCTCGGGCGGTCAACGCCGATGCTCTTGCGTGGTGGATGAAACGCACCTCCGGGCCCGCCGCGCGGGTAAAATACGCCATTCGTTTTTCGAGATCCGCCATGTCCACCATCGAGACCCCAGACACCATCACCATCACCCGTCCAGACGACTGGCACCTGCACCTGCGCGACGGCGCGGCGATGGCCAGCGTATTGCCGCACACCGCCCGCCAGTTCGGCCGCGCGATCGTGATGCCGAACCTGAGGCCGCCCGTGACCACGGCCGCCGCCGCCCTGGAGTACCGCGCCCGCATCCTGGCCGCGCTGCCGGAGGGGATGCGCTTTACGCCCTTGATGACGCTGTACCTGACCGACAATACCGATCCGGACGAGATCCGCCGCGCCCAGGACACCGGCTTCATCCACGCGGTCAAGCTGTACCCGGCCGGCGCCACCACCAACTCGGACGCCGGCGTCACCGACCTGAAAAAGTGCTACAAGACGCTGGAAGTGATGCAGGAAGTGGGCATGCCGCTGCTGGTGCATGGCGAAGTGACCGACAACGAGATCGACCTGTTCGACCGCGAAGCCGTGTTCATCGAGCGCGTGATGCGCCCGCTGCGCCGCGACATGCCGGCCCTGAACGTGGTGTTCGAGCACATCACCACCAAGGACGCTGCCCAGTACGTGGCCGAGGCCGAAGGCCCGATCGCGGCCACCATCACCGCCCACCACCTGCTGTACAACCGCAACGAGATCTTCCGCGGCGGCATCCGCCCGCACTTCTACTGCCTGCCGGTGCTCAAGCGCGAAGAACACCGCCTGGCGCTGGTCACCGCCGCCACCAGCGGCGACGAGCGCTTCTTCCTGGGCACCGACTCGGCCCCGCACGCGGTGCACACCAAATACGCCGCCTGCGGCTGCGCCGGCTGCTACACCGCGCTGCACGCGATGGAGATGTATACCGAAGCCTTCGCCCAGGCCGGCGCGCTCGACAAACTGGAAGCCTTCGCCAGCTTCAACGGCCCGGCCTTCTACAACCTGCCGCGCAACGAGGGCACGATCACGCTCAAGCGCGAAAGCTGGACCCTGCCGGAATCGGTGCCGATGGGCGAACACCAGCTGGTGCCGCTGAACGCGGGCGAGAGCATCAACTGGAAGATGGTGTAAGCCGTACCGTGCTGCCGCCGATCGACTGGGCGCAGCGGTGGTACGACGCGGTGCGCCCGGCGTTCGAGCGCGCCGCGCCGCCGCCGGATGGCTTCGTCGAGGCCTTCAACGCGGCGGCGCGCGCGCTCGACCTGCGTAACGGCGCCGGCATGCCGCTGTCCTTCGTGCCGCAGGCCGCGCTGCCGGAAGGGGCGGCCTATGAAGAATTCATCGGCGCCACCGGCCAGGTGCCGACCCGCGACAACCTGCACGACTTCTTCAATGCGTTGGTGTGGCAGACCTTCCCGGGTATCAAGCGCGCGCTGAACGCGCTGCAGGCGGCGCAGATCGCGCAGGCCGGCGTCGGCAAGTCGCGCGGGCCGGCGCGCGATGCCGCCACCATCTTCGACGAGAACGCGGCCTTGCTGGTGGTGCGCGACGATGAAACCGGGCGGGCGCTGGTCGAGGACTTGCGTGCGCACCGCTGGCTCGCGGCCCTGTACGATCGGCGTGACGCGTTCGGCAAGGACGTCGAGGTCTGGCTGTTCGGCCACGCGCTGATGGAAAAGCTGGTGGCGCCGCGCAAGGCGATCACCGCGCATACGCGGGTGGTGTTCGCCGGCGACGATTACTTCGCGCTGGCGTGGGACGCGCGCCGCGCATGGCTCGACCGCGAGGTGGCCGCCAGCCTGGCGCATCAGGAACTGACGCCGGGCGCCTTCACGCCCCTGCAGGTGCTGGGCATTCCAGGCTGGTGGCCTGGGCAAGACCCGGAATTTTATCTGGATACGACTGTGTTCCGTCCGAAGCGGACGGCTTGAATTGGGAGCAGCCAATGGCTGAAACGGTACGCTGGGGAATACTCGGCACGGGCAAGATTTCGCGTGCCTTTGCCAATGCACTGAAGGACGTGCCGGGGGCCGTGCTGGCCGCCGTGGGCTCGCGCAGCCAGGACAAGGCCGCGGCTTTCGCCGCGGAATTCGGCGCGCTGGCCAGCTACGGCTCCTGCGAGCTGCTGGCCGAGGCCAAGGGCATCGACCTGATCTACATCGGCACGCCGCATCCGGAACATGCCGGCAACGCCTTGATGGCGCTGCGCGCCGGCAAGGGCGTGCTGTGCGAGAAGCCGTTTACGATGAACCTGCGCGAGGCCGAGCAGGTGGTGACCCTGGCGCGCTCGAAGCGCCTGTTCCTGATGGAGGCGATGTGGACGCGCTACCTGCCGGCCTACCTGGAAGTCAAGCGCATCCTGGCCTCGGGCGAGATCGGCGCCCCGCGCCAGATCGTCGCCGACTTCGGCTTCGCCGCCGCCTTCGGTCCCGAGCACCGCGTGTTCAACCCCGATCTCGGCGGCGGCGCGCTGCTCGACCTGGGCATCTATCCGCTGTCGGTCGCGGCGGGCCTCTTGGGCCCCGTGCTCGAGGTCCGTGCGCAAGCCCAGATGGGCCCGACCGGCGTCGACGTGCAGACCGGCTTCATGCTCAAGCATGAAGGCGGCGCCATGTCGGTGTGCAGCTGCTCCTTCCTGGCGCGCTCGCCGGCCGAACTGACCGTGTCGGGCGAGCGCGGCCAGGTGCGGATGAACACCATGTTCCACCGCGCGACCTCGGTCACCGTCAAGCTGCACGACGGCAGCGAGCGCACGATCGAGACCCCGTATCTCGGCAACGGCTACGTGCACGAGGCGATCGAAGCCCAGCGCTGCTGGCGGCAGGGGCTGCTGGAAAGCCCGTCGATGACGCAGGACGAGACGCTGGCGCTGATGGGCGTGATGGACGAGATCCGGCGCCAGATCGGCCTGCGCTACGCGGCCGACCGCGCCTGAGGGACGCGCCATGAAGCTCGGGAGCGTTACGCCGATCCTGCGCATCTTTGATGAGGCCAGGGCGCGCGAATTCTACGTCGACTACCTCGGCTTCACGGTCGACTGGGACCACCGCTTCGGCCCCGGCATGCCGCTCTACCTGCAGGTCTCGCGCGGCGGCTGCGTGCTGCACCTGAGCGAGCACCACGGCGATTGCTGCCCCGGCGCGGCGCTGCGCATCGAGGTCGACGACATCGATGGCCTGCATGCCGAGCTGGCCGCCAGACAATATGGCTATGCGCGGCCCGGGATCGAGGACACGCCGTGGGAGGCGCGCGAGCTGAGCGTGAAGGATCCGTTCGGGAACCGGCTGACGTTCACCGGCGGGTGATGGTGCCGGGCGGCCTGCGGCAGTGGTGAGGAAGCGCGCATATTGATGCGTAGCGGCTCTGCTACAGTAGGTCGACCTGTAGCGCCGGAGACGCCATGACGAATGAAACAAAAGTCGCTGTCCTGCTCGACTGCGACAACACCAACCCGGCAGTCGTCGCCCATGCCATGCGGATCGTCCCCAAGCTGGGAAGGGTCGTGATCAAGCGCGGTTACGGCAACCACGCCACCCTGGCCAATAAATGGCAAGAGACCCTCGTCCAGCAGGCGTTTACGCCTTGCCTTCAATACCAGTACGCTGCCGGCAAGAACACCTCGGATATCGCGCTCGCGCTCGACGCGCTGGAAGCCTTGTTCGATCATCGCGCCGACTGCTTCTGCGTCGTGACGAGCGACTCGGATTTTGTCTACCTGTGCCGCAAGTTGCGTGAGCGCGGCGCCACCGTGCACATCGTCGGCGAAGCGAAAACGCCGCTAGCGCTGCGCAACGCCAGTGACCAGTTTCACGAATGGACGCCAGAATCGCCGGCGTCCGAGCCGGTTCCAGGGGCGGCCATGGCGATCGAACCGACGCGCAAGGCCGGTGTGCCGCCGCCTGCACAGGGGAAGCGTCGTCCGAAAATGGTGGTCGAGGCCGTGGCGCTGCTGGCTGGCGATTCGTCTGAGGGCAAGGTCCATCTCGGCACGCTCGGGCAGTACCTGCGCCGCATCGACCCCGGTTTTTCTCCGGACGGTCATGGCTACTCCGGCTTGCTCGACATGCTGCGTGCCTACAACCGGCTTGCGCTGACCAAGGAAGACGGTGGTCATTACACCGTCAAGCTGGCGCCGGCGCAGTAAATCCAGCGCCCTTTCGTCACCGGACGGGGGCACTGCTACAGCCTCGCTACTTGTGTTGCGATTTCATGTCGGCGGCGTGGCGGCATCCAGCCGCCTGAACAGGTCACGATGCAGTTCCCGCGTGTGTTTCTCCATGTGCGTGCGCGCATGCCGGATTTCTTTCAACTCGCGCTGCGCCACCGCCTCCTTGCCATTGGCGAGCGCCCACAGCGCCAGTTCGACGCGCGCCTCGACGCTGCCGAAGCGGTCGACGACCGCCTCGAACTCGGCGCCTGCGTCTTCTGGCCGGCCGGCAGCGGCATAAGCCCGGCCCAGCGCCAAGCCGACTTCGTCGGCGCGAAAGTTCGGATGCTTCGACTGCAGCGGCGCCAGCAGCGCGATCGCCGCCGCCGGCTGCCCATGCGCCGCATTGGCGCGCGCCGCGCCCAGGATCACCTCGGGATCGCCCGCGAACGGTCCGTTCAGGCAGGCGTCGAAATGCCGCACCGCTTCCTCGGATTCGCCGGCGTCCAGCAGGGCGGCGGCCAGGCGCATCCGGTTGTGGGCGGTCGGGGTCAGGTCGAAGGCGTGCCGGGCTGCGCGCACGTCGCGGCCCGGGTCGAGGCTTTGCTGGAGCGCGCGACCGGCGATGCGCCCGCGGCGCTCGAGGCGCGAGGCCGGCAGGTATTCCACGACGAAGTAGGCAAGGCTGCCGAGCAGCGGGAAAGAGAAGAGGATCAGCAGCCAGTACAGCTGGCGGCGGTTGCGTACGGCATGGACCGCGAAGAAGAGGGCGATGAGGAAGTGCAGGCCGAGTCCAAGAAAGGGCATTGTCGGTTCCGTGTCGGGTGATGAACGAGTGACGCGACTTGCTGAGCGTGATATCGCGCTGCCGCCACGATAGCCGGAATCGACGGTGAAATTTCTAACCGATTGTCACGGCGCCCGCCTGTGAGATGGTTATCCAGCCTGGTTATCCACCACGGTTATCCACCGCAGCAGGTTCATCAGTCGGCCACCGGCGCATCCACGATGTGCCGCGCATCGAGCGCGCGGATGCGCGGCTCGACGTAGTAGCCGCCCGCCTCGACATAGGTGAGGCAGTAGCGCAGGCATACGGTGCATTGCTGGACCGCGCAGCGGTTGTAAGGAAAATGGTGGATGGCGATCGGCGCGTCCGGCGACCAGTAATTGGTCCCGTGCGGATGGTATTCGGCGAAGGTCGGATCACAGTACGGATCGCCGGCCAGCGTGCCGGCCGGGCGCATCTGCGCCTGTGGGAACGAGACCGGCGTGCGCGTCCACCCGGGGTAGCTGGCGACCTCGCACGTGCAGTCCTGCGTCACCCGCGCCATGGCCTGGGCCAGGGCAGTCAGTTCGTCGATGTTCAGCGCCTGTTCCTGCTTCATTGCGTGTCTTTCCTTATGTTGAACCGTCAGACCTTCAAGAACTCTTCCCGTCCGCCCAGCCAGCGCGCCAGGTGCGCATCGACCACCGCGATCTTCTCGGGCTTTTCGCCGTCGAGCAGGTATTGCGCCACGTCGCGCGCCCGGTCGACAAGCCAGCCATCGAGCTCCAGGTCGGCAAAGCGCAGCATCGCCTGGCCCGACTGGCGCGCGCCCAGGAACTCCCCCGGCCCGCGGATCTCCAGGTCGCGCCGCGCGATCTCGAAGCCGTCGGTGGTCTCGCGCATCGTCATCAGGCGCTGCTTGGCCACCTGGCCCAGCGGGCTCTGGTACAACAGCAGACAGACCGACGCCGCCGAACCCCGCCCCACGCGTCCGCGCAGCTGGTGCAGCTGCGACAGGCCGAAGCGCTCGGCATGCTCGATCACCATCAGGGACGCGTTCGGCACGTCGACCCCGACCTCGATCACGGTGGTCGCCACCAGCACGTGCACCTGGCCGGCCGTGAAGGCGTCCATCACTTCCTGCTTTTCGGCCGGTTTCATGCGGCCATGCACCAGCCCCACCTGCAGTTCGGGCAGCGACTCGGCCAGGGTTTCGTAGGTCTCGGTCGCGGTCTGCAGCTGCAAGGCTTCGGATTCCTCGATCAGCGGACAGACCCAGTACACCTGGCGGCCTTCGAGCGCCGCCGCGTAGACGCGCTCGATCACCTCGTCGCGCCGCATCTGGTCGATCGCGCGCGTGACGATCGGGCTGCGCCCCGGCGGCAGCTCGTCGATCACCGACACTTCGAGGTCGGCGTAATAGGTCATCGCCAGCGTGCGCGGGATCGGCGTGGCCGACATCATGAGCTGGTGCGGCACCAGGCCGTCGCTGCCCTTGTTGCGCAGGGTGAGGCGCTGGCCGACGCCGAAGCGGTGCTGCTCGTCGACGATCACCAGGCCCAGTTTCGCGAACTGCACCGTGTCCTGGATCAGCGCATGGGTGCCGATCACCAGATTCGCCTGGCCCGACTCGATCAATTCGTTGGAGGCGGCCTTTTCTTTTTTTTTGAGGCTGCCGGTGAGCCAGGCCACCTTGACCCCGAGCGGCTCCATCCAGGCCGCGATCTTGCGAAAATGCTGCTCGGCCAGGATCTCGGTCGGCGCCATCAGCGCCGCCTGGTAGCCGCTGTCGATCGCCTGCGCCGCGGCCAGCGCCGAGACCACGGTCTTGCCGCTGCCGACGTCGCCCTGCAGCAGGCGCTGCATCGGATAGCCTTCGCGCAGGTCGTTGCGGATCTCTTGCACCACGCGCTGCTGGGCGCCGGTGAGCTTGAACGGCAGCGCCGCCAGGAAGGCTTCCGACAGCCGGCCCACCGCTGCCAGGATCGGCGCGCCTTTGTCGCGCCGCGCGCGCTGCGCGCGCTTGAGCGACAGCTGCTGCGCCAGCAGCTCGTCGAACTTCATGCGCTCCCAGGCCGGGTGCGATTTTTCGCCCAGCGCATGCTCGTCGACGTCGGCCGGCGGATAGTGCAGCAGCTTCACGGCCGGCTCGAAGTCGATCAGCCCCATTTTCGTGCGGATGCCCGCGGGGACGGTATCGCTCCAGTCGATACGCTTCATCGCATCGGCGATCGCGCGCCGCAGCACCGTCTGCGACAGGCCTTCGCCGGCCGGATACACGGGCGTGAGCGAGGAGGGGAGCGGCGCGCCCTCGTTGACCACTTTATAGGCAGGGTGCACCATCTCGGCCCCGAAGAAGCCGTGTTTCAGTTCGCCGCGCGCGCGAATCCGCACGCCTTCGGCCATCTGCTTGACCTGGCTGCCGTAGAAGTTCATGAAGCGCAGCAGCAGGTCGCCCGATTCGTCGGCGATGGTCACCAGGAGCTGGCGCCGCGGTTTGAACGAGATTTCGTTCTTGGTCACCACGCCTTCGACCTGCGACACGTGGCCGCCGCGCAGGCAGGCCTCGCGGATCGACACGATCCGGGTCTCGTCCTCGTAGCGCATCGGCAGGTGCAATACCAGGTCCATGTCGCTGCGCAGTCCAAGGCGGGCGAGCTTGCTTTCGAGGGTCTTGGGTGGATTTGTGGTCTTGGAGGCGGGCATATCGCGGCAAAATGGCGCTCGCTGGCGTAAAATAGAAGGTTCGCCATCAGCGCTGGAGCCTGTATTGTAAAGCTGGCAGCGCTTATTTTCCCAGAATTGAGAATAATGTACTCGCTTTCCGATTTCGACTTCGAGCTGCCCCCCGAGCGCATCGCGCAATTGCCGCTGCCTGACCGCAGCGCCTCGCGCCTGCTCCAGCTCGACGGTGACCAGATCACCGACCGCCACTTCGCCGACATCGTCGGCCAGCTCCAGCCGGGCGACCTGCTGGTGATGAACAATACCCGCGTGCTCAAGGCGCGCTTCTTCGGCGTCAAGGAAACCGGCGGCCAGGTCGAGGTGCTGGTCGAGCGCGTGCTCGACAGCCGCTCCGTGCTGGCCCAGGTGCGCGCCTCCAAATCGCCCAAGCCGGGCAACCGCATCCGCCTGGCCGACGCCTTCGACGTCACGGTCGGCGAACGCGCGGGCGAATTCTTCACCTTGCAATTCGAAGGCGATGTGTTCGAACTGATCGACGCCCACGGCCGCCTGCCGCTGCCGCCCTATATCGAGCACACCGCCGACGAATTCGACGAGCAGCGCTACCAGACCGTGTACTCGAAGGAGCCGGGCGCGGTCGCCGCGCCGACGGCCGGCCTGCACTTCGACCAGCCCCTGCTCGACAAGTTGGCGCAAAAAGGCGTCAAGTTCGCCTATGTCACCCTGCACGTCGGCGCAGGCACTTTCCAGCCGGTGCGGGTCGAGGATTTGAGCGAGCACAAGATGCACACCGAGTGGTACACCATTTCGCAAGAGACGGTGGATGCGGTGCGCGCCGCGAAAGCGGCGGGCCGCGACGTGGTCGCCGTCGGCACCACCAGCTTGCGCGCGCTGGAATCGGCCTCGCAAAGCGGCGAGCTGGTCGCCGGCAGCGCCGATACCGCGCTGTTCATCACGCCCGGCTATCGCTTCAAGACTGTTTCGCGCCTGATCACCAACTTCCACCTGCCCAAGTCGACCCTGTTGATGCTGGTGTCGGCCTTTGCCGGTTTCGATCCGATCCGCAAGGCCTATGCCCATGCGATCGCCAACGAATACCGCTTCTTCAGCTATGGCGACGCCATGCTGCTGACGACGCAGTCACGCTGAACCCTACGTTAAAGAACACGATGCTCGAATTTACCCTGCTCAAGAAAGACACCAGCGGCCTGTCGCACGCCCGTCGCGGCCGCCTGAAGCTGAACCACGGCACCATCGAAACGCCGATTTTCATGCCGGTCGGCACCTACGGGTCGGTCAAGGCGATGTCGCCGGTCGAACTCAAGGAAGTCGGCTCGCAGATTATCCTCGGCAACACTTTCCACCTGTGGCTGCGTCCCGGCGTGGACGTGATGAACAAGTTCGGCGGCCTGCATCAGTTCATGGGCTGGGACAAGCCGATCCTGACCGACTCGGGCGGCTTCCAGGTGTTTTCGCTGGGCGCCATGCGCAAGATCACGGAAGAGGGCGTCAAATTCGCCTCGCCGATCGACGGCTCGCGCCTGTTCCTGTCGCCCGAGATCTCGATGCAGATCCAGCGCGCGCTGAACTCCGACATCGTGATGCAGTTCGACGAATGCACGCCTTACGAAATCGACGGCCGTCCGGCGACGAGCGAAGAAGCGGCCAAGTCGATGCGCATGTCGCTGCGCTGGGCCCAGCGCTCGATGAACGAGTTCAACGGTGGCGGCAACCCGAACGCGCTGTTCGGCATCGTCCAGGGCGGCATGTACGAGCACCTGCGCGACGAGTCGCTGGCCGGCCTGGAAGACATCAACTTCCCGGGCCTGGCGATCGGCGGCCTGTCGGTGGGCGAACCGAAGGAAGACATGAAGCGCATCCTGGCCCACGTCGGCCCGCGCCTGCCCGAGCACAAGCCGCACTACCTGATGGGCGTCGGCACGCCGGAAGACCTGGTCGACGGCGTGGCGAACGGCGTCGACATGTTCGACTGCGTGATGCCGACCCGCAACGCGCGCAATGGCTGGCTGTTCACCCGTTTCGGCGACGTCAAGATCAAGAATGCGCGCTACAAGGATGACAAGGCGCCGCTGGACGAGAGCTGCGACTGCTATTGCTGCAAGAATTTCTCGCGCGCCTATCTGCATCACCTGCACCGCTCGAATGAAATCCTGGGCGCCCGCCTGAATACCATCCACAACCTGCATTATTACCTCAAGCTGATGCAGGAAATGCGCGACGCCATCGATGCCGACCGTTTCAATGAGTTCCGCATCGCCTTCAATGCGGGCCGCGCACGCGGCGTGTAAGCGCTCGCTCAGTCGCCGAGCCCGGCGCTGTCGTATTGACGGTAGCGCCGGATTTTAATTCCAGCAGGCTCTTGTAATACCTAAAAGCAAGATCACCTATTCCCGGATTTGGTTTTCGGTGACTGGCCGATGCTAGAATACACCGCTTATTTTTTTAACTTCACCATCGGAGTTCCTTGTGTTTATTTCCAACGCTTACGCGCAAACCGCCGCCGCAGACCCGGGCATCATGGGCAGCCTGACGACCTTCCTGCCGCTGATCCTGATGTTCGTGGTCATGTACTTCCTGATGATCCGTCCTCAGCAGAAACGCCAGCGCGAGCTGAAAGCGATGATGGAAGCACTGGCCAAGGGCGACGAAGTCGTGACCGCCGGCGGCATCGTGGGTCGCGTCTCGAAAGTGACCGACGCCTACGTGACCCTGGAAATCGCGGCCGGCACCGAAATCACCGTGCAGAAGAACGCGGTGACCACCCTGCTGCCGAAGGGCACCCTGAAAGCCCTGTAAGAGCAAGCCCGTGCGGCCCGCGGGCCGCACTGCCCAACCTGAACGCCGGAACACTATGAATCGCTATCCCGTCTGGAAATACCTAATGATCGTCATCGCGCTGCTGCTCGGCGCGTTGTACACGGCGCCCAACTACTTCGGCGAAACGCCGGCGTTGCAGGTGACATCGGGCCGTTCGACCCTGAACATCACCAGCGCCTCCACTACCCTGGTCGAGGATGCGCTCAAGCGTGCCGGCATTGCCCATACCGGGATCTCCCTTGAAGGCAGCGGTCACACGACGTCCGTACGTGCGCGCTTTGCCGGTACCGAAGAACAATTCAAGGCCAAGCTGGCCCTGGAACGCGAATTGAACCGCGACCCGGCCAATCCCGATTACATCGTCACCGTCAACCTGGTCACCAATACCCCGGCCTGGATGGAAAAGATCGGCGCGGGGCCAATGAGCCTTGGCCTGGACTTGCGCGGCGGCGTGCACTTCCTGCTGCAGGTCGATACCCGGGCAGTGGTCGACAACAAGGTCAAGGCGCTGCAGGCCAGCGTGCGCAGCAACCTGCGCGACGAAAACGTGCGCCACGCCGGCATCGAGCGCGTGGGCGACACCATCGAAGTGCGCTTCCGCGACGCCGCGACCCGCTCCACCGCACGCAATGTGCTGACCACCCGTTCGAACGAGCTGAACTTTGCCGACGCCGCCGACGGCGCCGACCAGAAGCTGGTCGTCAGCCTCAAGCCCGACGCGATCAAGCGCAGCGTCGAAGAGGGCGTCAAGCAGAACATCGTGACCCTATCCAAGCGCATCAATGAGCTGGGCACCACCGAGCCGATCATCCAGCAGCAGGGCGCCGACCGCATCGTGGTCCAGCTGCCTGGCGTGCAGGACGTGGCGCGCGCCAAGGACATCATCGGCCGCACCGCGACCCTCGAGCTGCGCATGGTCGACCAGACCGTGACCCCGGGCACCGAACTGTCGGCGGCGATCCCGCTCAATTCCGAACTGTTCACCGAAGGCCGCGGCGCCCCGGTCGTGCTGTCGCGCGACATCATCCTGACCGGCGAGTACATCTCGAGCGCCACCGCCAGCTTCGACCAGAACCAGCAGCCGGCCGTCTCGATCGACCTGAACGGCGACGGCGGCCGCCGCATCCGCCAGGCGACCCGCGACAACGTCGGCAAGCGCATGGCCATCCTGCTGAAAGAGAAGGGCGTGTACAACGTCCTGTCTGCCCCGACCATCCAGAGCGAGCTGGGTTCGACCTTCCAGATCACCAATATGGGGACCTCGCAGGACGCCAACGAACTGGCGCTGCTGCTGCGCTCGGGCGCGCTGTCGGCGCCGATGGAATTCGTCGAGGAACGCGTGATCGGCCCGCAGCTGGGCGCCGAGAACATCGAGCGCGGCCTGCAATCGACGATCTGGGGCTTCGTGGCGATCGCGGTCTTCATGGTCCTCTACTACCACCTGTTCGGCGTGTTCTCGGCGCTGGCGCTGGCGGCCAACGTGCTGTTCCTGCTGGCCCTGCTGTCTCTCCTGGGCATCACCCTGACCCTGCCGGGCATCGCCGCGATCGCGCTGGCGCTGGGCGTGGCGATCGACTCCAACGTGCTCGTCAACGAGCGCATCCGCGAAGAGTTGCGCGCCGGGGCGCCGCCGCAGGCGGCGATCGCGGCCGGTTCCAAGCACGCCTGGGACACCATCGTCGACTCCAACGTGACCACCCTGATCGTTGGCCTCGCGCTGCTGATCTTCGGTTCCGGCCCGGTGCGCGGCTTCGCCGTGGTGCACTGCCTGGGCATCCTGACCTCGATGTTCTCGGCCGTCGTCGTGGCCCGCGGCTTCGCCAACCTGTGGTACGGCCGCCAGAAGAAACTGACCAAGATTTCGATCGGCACGGTCTGGCAGCCGGGCATGTCGCCCACCAAGAAGTAAGGACTCGAGACTGACATGGAATTTTTCAAGATCAAACGGGACATCCCGTTCATGCGCCACGCCCTGATCCTCAATGCGATCTCGGTGATCACCTTCGTGCTGGCGGTGTTTTTCCTGTTCAGCAAAGGGCTGAATTTCTCGGTGGAATTCACCGGCGGCACCGTGATGGAGCTGCGCTATCCGCATGCGGCCAACCAGGAAAAGATCCGCGACACGCTGCGCGGCATGGGCTATTCGCACCCCGAGGTGGCCAGCTTCGGCACCGCCCAGGACATCATGCTGCGCCTGCCGATCCTGGAAGGCGCGGAAGCGGCCGGCACCTCGGCGCGCGTCTTCAACGCCATCTGCGCCGCCGAAGGCGGTGCGCCAAAGCAGCGCCAGGTCACGACCGACAAGGGTGAGGTGGTCAATCACACCAGCTGCGCCAGCGCTTCCGGTGAAGAGCTGATCAGCCTGCAGCGGGTGGAGTTCGTCGGCCCGTCGGTCGGCGACGAGCTGGCCCAGAACGGCCTGAACGCGCTGATCATGGTCATCGTCGGCATCATGATCTACCTGGCGATCCGCTTCGAATGGAAGTTCGCCGTCGCCGCCGTGGTCGCCAACCTGCACGACGTGGTCATCATCCTCGGCTTCTTCGCCTTCTTCCAGTGGGAATTTTCGCTGACGGTGCTGGCGGCAACGCTGGCGGTGCTGGGCTACTCGGTCAACGAGTCGGTCGTCATCTTCGACCGGATCCGCGAGATGTTCCGCCGGCAGCGCCGGATGTCGACGGCGGAAGTCATCGACCACGCGATCACCAGCACCATCTCGCGCACCATCATCACCCACGGATCGACCCTGATGATGGTGATGTCGATGCTGTTCTTCGGCGGCTATGCGCTGCACTACTTCGCGATCGCGCTGGCCATCGGCATCCTGTTCGGCGTGTACTCGTCGGTGTTCGTGGCGGCGGCGGTGGCCATGTGGCTGGGCGTCAAGCGCGAAGACCTGATCAAGCCGGTCAAGGAAAAAGACGAGACCGACGGCGCGGTGGTCTGAGCCGCCGTCCCCCGCATGAACATGCCGCCCCGGCCCTGTCGCGGCGGCATGTTGTTTGATGCGACTCCGTTATACGGCGAATTTGACAGTGTTGTGTGTGGCAGCGCACGGATTTGCCTTTCTGGCGCGCCTATAGTGAACCTGTCTCTTTCAGGACATCCCTAGTTTTGGACTTCACCCGCTTCGGTAACGAAGCGGGTTTTTTTTGGCCGGCATTTCTTGCCTTGGATTGAGAATATTAAAAAGACATGTTCAGTGTGAAATGACGCACCGAGGGCCGGGCGCCGCTCGCATAAGATGGACTCGTCTCTTTCAGGACATTCCTAGTTTTGGACTTTACCCGCACCGGCAACGGCGCGGGTTTTTTTTGTCCTAGAGCTGCCAGGGATGCTTGATATCGCCGTCGAGCGCCGCATCCAGATAGGTCGCGGCGCTGATCAAGGCCAGGTGGGTAAACGCTTGCGGGAAGTTGCCGAGCAGCTCAGCCTGGTTGGTAAACTCTTCGGCATACAAGTGGACGTGGTTGCCGTAGGCGAGCAGCTTTTCCATATTGTTGCGGGCCTGGTCGATGCGGCCGGCGCGCGCCAGGCATTCGACGTACCAGAAGGAGCAGGCCGCGAACGCGCCTTCCTGGCCCTCGAGGCCGTCGTCGCGGTCGTAGCGCAGCACCAGCGCATCGTCGCCGAGCTGTTCGCCGATCGCGTCCAGGGTGGCCAGCCACTGCGGATCTGTCGAGCCGACGAAGCGCACCAGCGGCATCATCAGCAGCGCGCCGTCCAGGTCGCGCGAACCCTTGCTGCGCACGAAGTGGCCCAGCTCCTCGTTCCAGAACGTGTCCCAGATATAGCGCGAGATCTCGTTGCGCGTCGCGATCCAGCGCTCGAACGGCGCCCTGAGCGAGCGCTTGCCGGCCAGCCGCACCGCGCGGTCGACCGCCACCCAGCACATGAGTTGGGAATGCAAATGCTCGCGTGGCGGCTCGCGTCCTTCCCAGATGCCGGCATCCGGACGCTGCCAGTTTTCGCAGACAAAATTGACGACCTGACACACGCCGACCCAGTCGGCATGGGAAATCGCCTCGCCATATTTATTGCTGAGGTAGATCGAATCGAGCAGGGCGCCGAAGATATCGAGCTGCAACTGGGTGGCGGCGGCATTGCCGATGCGAACCGGTTTGGAGCCGGCGTAGCCCGCCAGGTGGTCGAGGTCGATTTCCTCCTTCACCGGGCTGCCGTCCAGCGCATACATGATGCGCAGGTGGCTGTCGGTCGAATCGTGCTTCGGCCGTTCGGCCGACCAGCGCGTGAACGCCTTGGCCTCGTCGACGTAGCCGAGCCGCATCAGCGCGTACACGGTGAACGAGGCGTCGCGGATCCAGGTGGCGCGGTAGTCCCAGTTGCGCGAACCGCCCAGCACCTCGGGCAGGCCGAAGGTCGCGGCTGCGACCATCGAGCCGTGGCGGCACGAGGTCATCAGCTTGAGCACCAGCGCCGAGCGGTTGACCGCTTCGCGCCAGCGGCCCTTGTAGGTCGAGCGTCGGGTCCAGTCCTGCCAGCGCCGCACGACTTCGGCGAGCAGGGCGTCGCGTGCGCTGGCATCGAGCGCCGAGTCGCCGTCCTCGTCGAGCACGAAATCCATCACGTCGCCGGCGCGCAAGACGATCGATGCGCCGGCGCCGCCGTCGGTTGCCGTGAAGTTGACCGGCGCCGACAAGCGCAGGCGCAGGCCGCCGGTGGCATCAGGGGTGGCGAATACCACATGGTCCTGCCCCACCGTGACGTCGGGTCGCTGGCGGGCGTAGTCGAAGCGCGGCTGGCAATTGATCCGGATGCGGGCTTCGCCGCTGCCGACCCGCACCCGGCGCACCAGGCGCGCCGCGCCATGGCCGAGTTCCTCGGGACCGGCCATGAAATCGATGAGTTCGACGTTGGACGTCTCGCCCAGCCACTGGGTCAGCAGCACATTGGTGTCGGGCACATAGGTCTGCACCACGCGCATGTCCGGGTCCTCGGGCGCGATGGTGAAGTGTCCGCCCTGCTCGGGGTCGAGCAGGGCGGCGAAGATGCTGGGACTGTCGAAGTCGGGCCAGCACAGGAAGTCGACCGTGCCGTCGAGCGCCACCAGCGCGATCGTGGCCATGTTGCCGATGGCGCCATGGTCGCCGATCGGGCGCGGCGGGCGGGTTGCCTTGAGTTCAGCCATTGTCTTCGAATCCTGGATAGAGCGACATGCCGCCGTCGACGTAGACCGTGGCGCCGGTCATGTAGTCGGCCAGGTCGGACGCCATGAACAGCGCCAGGCTGGCCACGTCGTCGGCCTCGCCGATGCGTCCATACGGAATCAGCTCGAGCAGCTTCTTGCCCGCCTCGCCTTCGGTGGCGTCCTCGTTGATCGGGGTGCGGATGGCGCCGGGCGCGATGCCGTTGACGCGGATGCGTTCCCGCGCCACTTCCTGGGCCAGCGAGCGCATGAACATGCCGATGCCGCCCTTGGACGCGGCATAGTTGACGTGGCCGGCCCAGGGAATCGTTTCATGGACCGAACTCATGCACAGGATGACGCCATTGGCGCGCATGCGGCCACGGTTGCCCTGGCGCCGAAAGCGCCGCACCGCCGCGCGGGCGCACAGGAACTGGCCGGTCAGGTTAACGTCGAGCACGGTCTTCCACTCTTCCAGCGACATGTCGGCGATCCGCGCATCCTTCTGCATGCCCGCGTTGGCGACCAGGATATCGAGGCCGCCGAAGGCCTGGTCGGTCTCGTCGAACAGGCGTGCGACGTCGTCCTCGCTGGACACATCGCACTGCACCGCCAGCGCCTGGCCGCCGGCTTGCTGGATTTGGCGCACGACTTCGTCGGCCTTGTCCTGGCTGCTGTTGTAGTTGACCACCACCTTGGCGCCGGCTGCGGCGAAGGCGATGCAGATGGCGCGGCCGATGCCGGAGTCGCCGCCGGTCACGAGCGCCACCTGGTCGTTCAGGCTGATTTTCATGAAATGTCCTCCAGAGCGTGATTGCGCCGGACGCGCTCTGCAGTCGCGTCCTGGCTGGACGACCTTAGCAGAAAGTAGGGATCGGACATGCACGCCTGGGTGGCGTGTGGTGCACGGCAAATGAAACGCGGAGCCTGGCCGATAGTGTGCGTGAGCGTACGGAGTGCGCCACGCCACCGGCATAAGATGAGGCTGTCTCTTTCAGGACATCCCTAGTTTTGGACTTGGCCCGCTCCTTACCGAGCGGGCGTTTTTTTTGACGCTGTCCTCGTTAGCTGTGGATGAGCATTGAACTGCTGAGCTGACCCGCGGTCCAATCCCGGTCGTCATCGATCGGGAGCGTACGATGAAAGCGCCGCAGTTTACGAAGCTGTTCGCCCAGCTGCTAAAGCTGAACCAGCCGCAGCGCCAGAAGGTGCTCGCCGCCCTGCATCCGGCAGCCGGGCTGGACCGGGTGACCGGCCTTATCGGCGAGATCCGGTCAAAGGGCCGGCGCTGCCCGGGCTGTGCCTGCGAACGTTGCCACCGGCATGGCCAGGCCAATGGTCTGCAACGCTATCGCTGCTGCGCGTGCGGCCGCACTTTCAACGACCTGACCGGCACGCCGCTGGCACGGCTCAGGCTCAAGGGCAAGTGGCTCGACTATCTGGAAACGGTGCTTGATTCCCGCTCGGTCCGCTCTGCGGCCAGGCGTGTCGGCGTGCACCGCAATACCGCCTTTCGCTGGCGTCATCGCTTTCTCGAGCGGGCCAAGGACGACCGCCCGGCGCGTCTTTCAGGCATCGTCGAGGCCGACGAGATGTTCCTGCTCGAATCGCAAAAAGGATCACGCAAGCTCGATCGCCAGCCGCGCAAGCGCGGCGGCAGGGCTGCCCTGCGCGGGATCTCGCATCATCTCGACTGCATCCTGGTGGCACGCGACCGCAGCGGCCAGACCATCGACGCCGTGACCGGACGCGGCGCCTTGAAGGCAGCGCAGCTGGTCAGGCACCTGCTGCCGAAACTCGATCCCCAGGCGCTGCTGGTAACGGACGCCAACGCCGCCTATGCCGCCTTCGCCCGTACCCACGGCATCGCGCATCAAGCGGTCAATCTCAGTGCCGGCGAACGGGTGCGCAAGGGCGTCGAGGGCGCCATCCATGTGCAGAATATCAACGCCTACCACCGGCGCTTCAAGGAATGGCTGGCGCGCTTCCATGGCGTAGCTTCATGCCGACTGCCCAACTACCTGGGCTGGCATTGGGCGCTCGATGGCGGGCGGGTACCATCTGTCGAGCAATTGCTGCGCATCGCATTCGGGGTCATCAACACCTAACGAGCACAGCGCCTTTTTTTTGGGGAACGGACGTCGCTTACAGCAGCGCCGACGTCAGGCTCTTGACTTCCTCGCTTGACTCTTCCAGCACGCCCTTGAGCGTGCCCGCGCCGAACACGAAGTCGATGGTCGCGGCCGCGGTATGGGTGGTGGCGCCGGGCGGCGCGAACAGCGGAGAAGGCAGGGGCGCCAGGTCGTTGGCCAGCAGCAGGGTGTCGCCCAGGGTTTCCGGCGGCAGCGCGCGCATGCCGTCCCACAGCGCCTCGATCGCGCTCATGACCGGCGCCGGGACGCCCAGCTTGTGCAG
Organism: Massilia sp. UYP11; assembly: GCF_050434805.1. Lineage (NCBI taxonomy): Bacteria > Pseudomonadati > Pseudomonadota > Betaproteobacteria > Burkholderiales > Oxalobacteraceae > Massilia > Massilia sp. UYP11. Next base: position 84,581 of record NZ_JBNDJE010000014.1, on the reverse strand, counting down.
CACGCCGCGGCCGACGGCCGCTTCGCCATGGTCGAGCCAGGCGTCGAGGTTGTCGTCCAGCAGGCCAGGGAGGGCTTCGGCGCGCGACAGCAGGTAGAAGCCGCCGACCTCGTGCACGATGCCGGCGAACAGCGCGGTGTCGGGATCGACGAAGGACACGCGGCGCGCGATCACCTGGGCCAGCGCAGCCACGTGGGCCGAATGGGCCCATAGCTGGTCGGCCTTGTGACGCAGGCCCGGATCGCGGATCTCGCTGGCCAGCTGGCGCACGATGACCGAGGCCGCCAGGGCGCCCAGGGTGCGAAAGCCCACGCGCTGGACCGCCGCGCGCACGTTGGTGACGTCGTTGCCGCTGCGGTTATAGGCCACCGAGTTGGCGATCGCGACCGTGCGCGCCGCCAGTAGCGGCTCGGCCTGCACCAGGCGGGCGGCGGCTTCGATATGGCAGTCGGGTTCGCCCAGCGCCCGCTGCAGGGTCAGCGAGGCGTTGACGCTGGTGGGGAAGGCAAGTTCGCCGCGGCTGGCTTCGGCGGCAATGCTGTCGAGTGCGGAGACTGGGTCCATGAAAAAATTATACCCTCAACGCAACACCTTGCATGCAAAAATATTGCCCCACAGTATTGATTTCGGTGGGGCCGTGGCATCCAGGCGTCGTTACTCTTCGCTGAAGATGGCGTCGCAGCCTTCCTTCTGTTCTTCGAGGTTTTCCAGCTCGTCGACCAGGCCGAGGTCGAGCAGTTCCTCGACCGCGTTCATGTAACTATTGAGTTTGGTTGCACCGATGAGGCGATAGATCTCGCCCGTCTCGTTGCGCACGCCGATCAGCATCGGTTCCTGGCGCACTTCGTCCAGCGGGGCGACGTCGAGCAGGATGTTGCCGATGATGTGCTTGTCGAAATGGGCCGGCTTCTTGCCGTCGATGAGAGAAGTTTTCAAGGCGTTTCCTTCAGTTGGGAGGGGAATGGCGTCGGGTTGCCGCCCAGGTCGATGCAGCTGCCGTCGCCGTGGATGCGGGTGCGCAGCAGGTCGAGCGCCTGCTCGAGCGCGGCGAAATCGGCATCGCTGTAAGCGGTGAATAATTCTTTTCCACGTGCAATCACTTTTGGGAACACATTGCAGAACACCTGGTCGCCGGCCGGCGTCAGACGCACGAAGAACGATCGCTTGTCGTCGTTGCTGCGCTCGCGCAGCACCAGGCCTTTTTGTTCCAGCCGCTCGATGACGCCGGTCAGGGTGCCTTTGGTGATCAGGGTCCGTTCGCCCAGTTCCTTGTAGCTCATGCCGGTGGTATTGCCCAGGGTGGCGATGATATCGAACTGCGCATGCGTCAACCCGTGCTGGCGTACGGCATCGCCCGAGACGCGCTCGAAGCCCTGCATGCACTCGGCCAGCAGCCGGACGCTTTTTAGATATCGTTCCCCCATGGGCCGGGATTATAGCCGCCCACCGCGCCTTCCGTTGCCCGCTACGCAATATCTCCATGGTGCAACACGCCCGGAACGGCGCTATTGTTCTCCGGTATGATAGACGACCATGTCCAACCACGTCCGCCGCGAATTTGCCTTCCCCGCCATGGCATCGACCGTCCGTTGCGATGCAGCCTGACCTGTCCGTGCTGGCGCAGGAACGGCCGTTGCGCGTCCTGCTGGTCAATGCCGGCGAGCCCGATGCGCTGACCTGGTCCGGGCTGTACCAGCCGCTGCGCCTGGCGGCCAAGGTGCTGGGGCCGGACCGGCTGCACGTCGACGTGCGCGGCCCGGACAAGTTCATGAGCGACGCCGGGCGCCACTGGCACCTGGTGCTGCTGGTGGCCGACGAGGCCGAGGCCGCCCTGCGGCCGGCCAATCTGCGCGCGCTGGTCGAGCGCTGCCGCGCCGCGCCGTATTGGGGCGGGGTGGGGGCCGGGGTACTGTGGCTGGCCGATGCCGGCGTGCTGCACGGCGCCCGCGCCGCGCTGCCCTGGGCGCTGTATCCGGACGTCAATGCCCAGGCCGAGCAAGCCCTGCTCAGTCCCCACCTGTACGAGTTCGACGGCCACCGCCTCACCTGCTGCGGCGGCGCGGCCAGCATCGACTTCGCCCTGATGCTGGTCGAGCTGCTGTTCGGCGCCACGGTCCAGGCCCAGGTCAAGGAAACCCTGTGCATCGACCGGGTGCGCGGCCCGGACGAGCGCCAGCGGGTGGCGCTGCAGGCCCGCTTCGGCGTCCTGCAGCCGAAGCTGTCCGAGGCGGTGGCGCTGATGGAGGCGAACATCGAAGAGCCGCTCTCGACCGACGAGATCGCCCAGCTGGCCGGCGTCTCGCGGCGCCAGCTGGAGCGCCTGTTCAAGCAATACCTGGGCAGCCTGCCGTCGCGCTACTACCTGGAGCTGCGCCTGCGCCGCGCACGCCAACTGCTGCTCGACACCAATCACTCGATCGTGCAGGTGGGGCTGATGTGCGGCTTTTCGTCCGGATCGCATTTCTCGACCGCATTCGGTTCGCTGTTCGGCAATACGCCACGGGAAGAACGGCAGAGAAAGCTTGCTCAATAGTCAAGCAGCGTCAAAAATGAAAATGCCTGTCGCACTTCTAAAAGAAGTTGTCAGGAAGCGTTTCTATAATGGCCCGATCATGCGGTGATTCCATCCCGCGCCACCCACACTGATTGGATGAGGAAAAGAAGCCATGAACGCAAAGCTTGATTCGGGTATCGCCACGCGGCCTGTCACTCGGCAGACCTTCGACGAGGTCCTGGTTCCCACCTATGCTCCGGCCGAGATGGTGCCGGTGCGCGCGTCGGGCCTCGACCTGTGGGACCAGGAAGGCAAGCATTACCTCGACTTCACCTCGGGCATCGCCGTCACCGCCCTGGGCCACGCCAATCCGGAAGTGATCGAAGCGCTGACCAGGCAACTGAACACCCTGTGGCACGTCGGCAACGGCTACACCAACGAGCCGGTGCTGCGCCTGGCCTCGGCCCTGATCGACGCCACCTTCGCCGAACGCGCCTTCTTCTGCAACTCGGGCGCCGAAGCCAACGAAGCGGCCCTCAAGCTGGCGCGCAAATACGCGCACGGCAAGTTCGGCCCGCACAAGTCGCGTATCGTCTCCTGCCTGTCGTCGTTCCACGGCCGCACCCTGTTTACCGTCTCGGTCGGCGGCCAGCCGAAGTACACCGAAGGCTTCGAGCCGCTGCCGCAAGACCTCTCCCACATCCCGTACAACGACATCGAGGCGGCGCGCGCCGCCATCCTCGATGACGTCGCCGCCGTGATCGTCGAGCCGATCCAGGGCGAGGGCGGCGTCATCCCGGGCAACCCGGACTACCTGAAAGCGCTGCGCGAGTTCTGCGACAAGACCGGCGCGCTGCTGGTGTTCGACGAAGTGCAGTCGGGCATGGGCCGCACCGGTTCGCTGTTCGCCTATGAACAGATGGGCGTGGTGCCGGACGTGCTGACCTCGGCCAAGGCGCTGGGCAACGGCTATCCGATCGGCGCCATGCTGACCACCACCGAGATCGCCCAGTACCTGGCGGTCGGCACCCACGGCACCACCTACGGCGGCAATCCGCTGGCGTCGACCGTGGGCCTCAAGGTTCTCGAGCTGATCAACCAGCCGGCCTTCCTGGGCCGCGTCAAGGAAGCCAGCGCCAGGGTCATGGCCAATCTGCAGCAGCTGGCGGCGGATTATCCGAACGTGTTCGGCCAGCCGCGCGGCATGGGCCTGCTCATCGGCCTGCCGATGGCCGAAGGCTTCAAGGGCCGCTCGAAGGACTACACCAAGCTGTGCGAAAAGCTGGGACTGATGCTGCTGATCGCAGGTCCCGACGTCGTGCGCCTGGCGCCGGCGCTGGTGGTGTCGGACGAGCAGATCCTCGAGGCCGACCGCATCATGCGCGCGGCGGTGGCGGAATTCACCGGCGCCTGATCGCCAGGCTCCGGTCGCGGCCGGCCCGCCTGCGAGGGCGGGCCGGCCGCGGGCATCGTCTCCACATATTGTCTCCACCTACGTTTCGCCAGGGAGTACCCATGTATGTTGTCCGTGCGGTAGATCGCGCCGATATCGGCGCGCTGGAAGCGATGGCTGCCCTCTCGATGCCGGGCGTGCACACGCTGCCGCGCACGCGCGAGGGCGTCAACGCGGCGGTCGAGCGCTCGATCGCCTCGTTCGCGGCCCAGGTCGATATCCCGAGCGAAGAATCGTATCTGTTCGTGCTGGAAGACCTGCGCTCGCGCGAAGTGGTCGGCACCGCCATCATCCACGCCTCGGCCGGCTCGAACGGCACCTATTTCGCCTTCCGCAACGACGTGATCCAGCAGGTCTCGCGCGACCTGAACATCAGCCACAGCGTGCATGCGCTGACCCTGTGCTCCGAGCTGACCGCCTATTCGCAGCTGTCCGGATTCTTCCTGCGCCACCGCGACAGCGCCGGCGTCGAGGCCGCGCTGCTGTCGCGCGCGCGCCTGCTGTACGCCATGCTGGCGCCGCACCGCTTCGGCGACCGCTTCTTCGTGCCGCTGGCCGGGCGCCTGGACAGCGACGGCGAGTCGCCGTTCTGGAATGCGCTGGGCCGCAAGTTCTTCAAGATGGATTTCCTCGAGGCCGAGCGCCTGATCGAGGGCGCCCGCAACCGCACCCTGATCGTCGAGCTGATGCCGCACTACCCGGTCTACGTGCCGCTGCTGCCGGGCGACGCCCAGGCCGCGCTGGGCCAGATCCATCCCGGCGGCCAGATGGCCTTCGACCTGCTGGCGCAAGAAGGCTTCGAAGCCGACGAATACATCGACATCTTCGACGGCGGCCCGATCCTGCAGGCGCACAGGAACGCGCTGCGCTCGTTCTGCGCCTCGCACCGGCTGCGCGTGGGCGCGGGGCCCGAATCCGGCCCGCCCTTCGCAGCGGACGTGGAACCGGTCGACTACGCCGTGGCCACCATCGACAATGGTTTTCGCGCCGTGACCGTGCGCACGGCGCCGATCGAACATGCGCACACCATCGCGTTGCCGCGCGACGTCCAGCAGGCGCTGGGCGTGGCGCCGGGCGACGAAGTGGTGTGCGTGCGCATCCAGGGAGAACCCGCATGCTCGTGATCCGTTCCGCCAAGTCCTCCGACCTCGACGCCCTGATCGAGATGGCGCGCCAGGCCGGCAGCGGCATGACGACGCTCAAGCCCGATCCCGCGATGCTGGGCCAGCGCCTGGCCACGTCCGAGGCGTCGTTCGCCGAAACCGTCCCGCCCGAGCAGCGCGACTACATGTTCGTGCTCGAGCACACCGGGCCTGCCGGCGAGGCCCGCAGCATCGCCGGCGTGTGCGCGATCAAGGGCGCGGTCGGCCTGACCGAGCCGTTCTACAACTACCGCATCGGCACCCTGGTGCACTGCAGCCGCGAGCTGAACGTGTTCACCCGGATGGAGACGCTGTACCTGTCGAACGACCTCACCGGCTCGACCGAACTGTGTTCGCTGTTCCTGCTGCCGCAGTACCGCGCCGGCTTCAACGGCAAGTGGCTGTCCAAGAGCCGCTTCCTGTTCATCGCCCAGTTCCAGCACCTGTTCACCGAAAAGATCATCGCCGAGATGCGCGGCTACCAGGACGAAACGGGCAATTCGCCGTTCTACGAAGGCCTGGGCCGCCACTTCTTCAAGATGGACTTCAACCACGTCGACGACCTGACCGCGATCGGCAAGAAGTCCTTCATCGCCGAGCTGATGCCGCGCCAGCCGCTGTACGTCGACTACCTGCCGCAGTCGGCGATCGACGTGATCGGCAAGGTGCACACCTCGACCCAGCCGGCGCGGCGCCTGCTGGAGCAGGAGGGCATGCACTACGAGGGCTACGTCGACATCTTCGACGCAGGTCCGGTGCTGCAGGGCCGCGTGTCCGAACTGCGCGCGGTGCGCGACAGCGTGCTGGCGGTGGCGGCCGAAGGGCTGCCGGTCGAGGATCACGCCGGGGCCGAACCTGCGCCGGACACCGAGCACATGCTGGTGTCGAACACCCGCCTCGGCGACTTCCGGATGATCCTGACCCGCGCCGTGCCGGGCGCCGCCAGCGTCGTGCTCAAGCCCGAGGAGCTGGCCCAGCTGGGCTGCCGCGCGGGCGACAAGGTGCGTACCCTGACACTCAATACCAGGAAGACTTCCCATGGCTAATCTCTCGAACTACATCAACGGCGAGTGGCTCGCCGGCAGCGGTCGCGAACTGGCCACCGTCGATCCCTCGACCGGCCGCCAGACCTGGACCAGCAACGAATCGACGCAAGAAGACGTGGCGCGCGCGGCCCAGGCGGCGCGCGACAGCTTCGAGGCCTGGGCGCTGCGCCCATTGGAAGAACGCATCGCCATCGCCACGCGTTTTCGCGACCTGCTGAAGGAAAACGCCGAGGAACTGGCGGCGACCATCGCCGAGGAGGTTGGCAAGCCGCTGTGGGAAGCGCGCACGGAAGTGGCGACCATGGCCAACAAGATCGACATCTCGGTGCAGGCGTACGGCGCCCGCACGGGAGAGAGCGCCAGCAAGGTCGCCGACGGCAGCGCCGTGCTGCGCCACCGTCCGCACGGCGTGTTCGCCGTCTATGGTCCCTATAACTTCCCCGGCCACCTGCCGAACGGCCACATCGTGCCGGCCCTGATTGCCGGGAACACGGTGGTGTTCAAGCCGAGCGAGTACGCGCCGCGCACCGCGGTGAAGACCGTCGAATTATGGGAGAAAGCCGGCCTGCCGAAGGGCGTGCTCAATCTGGTCAACGGCGGCCGCGAGACCGGTATCGCGCTGGGACGGGAGCCGCTGGTCGATGGCGTGCTGTTCACCGGCAGCAGCCAGACCGGCGCGGCCTTGCATCAACAGTTCGGCGGCCAGCCGGGCAAGATGCTGGCGCTGGAAATGGGCGGCAACAATCCGCTGGTCGTGTGGGATCTCAATGACAACCCGCTCGATATCGACGCCGCCGTCCACCACACCGTGATGTCGGCCTTCATCTCGGCCGGCCAGCGCTGCACCTGCGCGCGCCGCCTGGTGATCCAGGACAACGAGGCGGGGCAGGCCTTCCTGAAGCGTCTGGTCGAGGTCGCGGCGAACCTGCAGGTCGGCCCGTCGAACGCCGAGCCCCAACCGTTCATGGGGCCGGTGGTCTCGAGCGCCGTCGCGGCGCGCCTGGTGCAGGCGCAGGCCGACATGGCGACGAAAGGCGGCACGATCCTGCTGCAGATGCGCCAGCTCGACACCAGGGCCGGTTTCGTCACCGCCGGCATCGTCGACACCACCGATGCCATCGGCATCCCGGATGAAGAATGGTTCGGCCCGCTGCTGCAGGTGATCCGCGTGAACGACTTCGACCACGCCCTGCGCGTGGCCAACGCCACCGAATTCGGCCTGGCTGCCGCGTTGCTGTCGCCGTCGGAAGACTTGTGGAAGCGGTTTGCCGTGCGCGCCAGGGCCGGCATCGTCAACTGGAACCGCCCGACCACGGGCGCGGCCAGCTCGGCGCCGTTCGGCGGCGTCGGCAAGTCGGGCAACCACCGTCCGAGCGCCTATTACGCGGCCGACTACTGCGCCTATCCGGTGGCCTCGATCGAGACGGCCGAACTCGAGATGCCGGCCAGGCTGTCGCCTGGCCTGGTCTTCCCGGCGCAAGGAGCTTGAAGCATGCGTGACGCCCGTGAATTCAACTTCGACGGCCTGGTCGGCCCGTCGCACAACTACGCCGGCCTCTCGTTCGGTAACGTCGCCTCGTTCAGCAACGTGCGCTCGGCCTCGAATCCGCGCCAGGCCGCGCTGCAGGGTCTGGCCAAGATGCGCGAACTGGCCGCGCGCGGCTTCGCCCAGGCGGTGATGCCGCCGCAGGGCCGGCCGAACTTCCGGTTGCTGCGCAGCCTGGGCTTCTCGGGCCTTGATTCCGATGTGTTGGCGCGCGCCTGGCGCGAAGCGCCGGTGATCCTGGCCTGCGCCTGGTCGGCCGCGCCGATGTGGACCGCGAATGCCGGCACCGTCAGCCCATCGGCCGACTCGCTCGACGGCCGCGTGCACTTTACCGCCGCCAACCTGAACAACAAGCTGCACCGCGCCGAAGAGCACCTGCAGGCGACCCGCACCCTGCGCGCGATCTTCGCCGACGCCAATCACTTCGTGGTGCATGACGCCTTGCCGTCGGTGCCGGCCTTCGCCGACGAGGGCGCCGCCAACCACACGCGCTTTGCCGCCAGCCATGGCGCGGCCGGCGTCGAGTTCTTCGTCTATGGCCGCGTGGAGTTCGACCCATCGGCGCCGAGCCCCAGGAAATACCCGGCGCGCCAGACGCTGGAAGCCTCGCAGGCGATCGCGCGCCTGCATGGCCTGGACCCGGCGCGCACCGTGTTCGCCGCGCAGAATCCGGACGTGATCGACCAGGGCGTGTTCCACAACGACGTGATCGCGGTCGGCAATGGCAACGTGCTGTTCTACCACGAGCAGGCGTTCGCCGACGAACAGGGCACCCTGGACGCGCTGCGCCGGGCCCTGGCCGGCGTCGATACCGAGCTGCAGGCGGTGCGCGTGGCGAGCGGCCAGGTGCCGGTGGCCGACGCCGTGGCCAGCTACCTGTTCAACAGCCAGCTGCTGTCCAAGCCGGACGGCCGCATGGCGCTGGTGGTGCCGCACGAATGCCGCGAGAACGCGGCCGTGTCGAACTACCTGGCCGGCCTGGTCGCCAGCGGCGGCCCGATCGACGAACTGGTCGAATTCGACCTGCGCCAGAGCATGCGCAATGGCGGCGGACCGGCCTGCCTGCGCCTGCGCGTGGCGCTGACCGCCGAAGAAGCCGCCGCCATGCACCAGGGCGTGATCATGACCGAGGCGCTGTATGCGCAGTTGGTGGCCTGGGTCGAGCGCCATTACCGCGACCGCATCGAGCCGAAGGACCTGGCCGATCCGCAGCTGGCGCTCGAGTGCGCGACGGCGCTGGAAGAACTCACCCGCATCCTCCGATTGCCGGGGTTATACGATTTGTAACGATGTAGTAGTCGGGCGGGAAGATCCCTGTCCTCGAATGTAAGCCTAGAAAAGCAGGGCCGCGTCGGGCCACGAGCCCGAGACGCACCAGGCACCCAACTTTGGAGAAGCAAGATGAAAGACATGCCCCACGATTTGCGCAACCAGACGCTCGCTCTGGTCGGTGCAAACCAGTCCGCCGACAGCGCGCAGGTCAATACCCTGATCGCCGCCTGGCTCGGTTCGCTCGACGACGAAGACCTGGCCGGCACCGCGCCGCACAGCCTGGCGCCGGTGCTGGTGGAAGGGTTCTCGCAGCTGGCCAGGCGCAGCGGTCCCGGCGCCCAGATCGCCACCATGCGCTACTCGGACGGCCGCGGCGGCATCGCCACCGCGCTCTTGATTCTGAACGACGACCGCCCCTACCTGGTCGACTCCTTCGTCATGGCCTTGCGCCGCGAACGTCTCACCGCCGCCGGCGTGATGAACGCCGTGCTGCCGGTGCGCCGCGACGGACAAGGCGCGGTGGCCGGGGTCGGCGAAGCCGGCAGCCCGCTGGAATCGATCGTGCTGTGCCTGCTGAACGATGAATTGCAGTTCGAAGAACTGGACAAGCTGACCGCGCGCCTGCGCATGGTCGCCAGCGACGCCGCCACCGTGCAGCGCGACGCCGTCGCCATGGGCGACCGCCTGACCGCCGTGGCCGCCGCCGCCGCTGCCGCCGGCACCCCGGAAGGCCAGGAAGTCGCGGCCTTCCTCGAGTGGGCCAAGAACGAGGGCTTCGAGCCGTTCGGCTATGCCTACTACGTCGTCAAGCCGGGCGCGCGCGAACTCGAACGCGACATCCCGAGCCGCATCGGCGTGCTGAAGGATACCGCGCACCCGGTCTACGGCACTTGCCTGGCCAGCATTCCGGGCGACTTCGAGACCCTGTCGCTGCGCGCCGAAAACCTGTCGATCGTCAAGGCCGACGTGGCCGGCACCCTGCACCGCGACGCGCCGCTGGACTTCATCGGCGTGCGCGACCTGGATGCGCAAGGCAAGATCCTGGGCGAGCACTGCTTCATCGGCCTGTTCACCCGCGCCGCCACCTCGACCCCGCTGGCGCGCCTGCCGTTCGCGCGCGGCCGCGTGGCGCGCGTGCTGACGATCGCCGGCGTGCGCCAGGAAGGCTTCCGCGCCGAGAAGTTCATCGAGATCCTCGAGTCGCTGCCGCGCACCGAAGCGCTGGAAGCCGAGCCCGAATGGCTGGCCGAAGTCTGCAGCGCCGTGGTCTCGCTGTACAAGCAGCCGCGCGCGAAGGTCTTTGCGCGACGCGACGTCTACCAGCGCCACCTGAACGTGCTGGTCTACCTGCCGCGCGAGCGCTTTTCGGCCGCGGTGGCCGCCAGCCTGGCCGGCGCCCTGAAGGAAAGCGCGGGCGCGCGCGAGGTCGACGTCCAGACCCTGGTGGCCGACGGCCCGCTGGCGCGCGTCTACCTGATCGCGCACGCCGCGCGCTATCCGCTCGACCTGGAAAGCGACATCCAGCGTCCGCTGCTGGGCGTGCTCGATGGCTGGCACGACCGTTTCGCCGAGTTGATCAACTCGGTCGACGACAGCCGCCAGCGCAGCCTGATGCGCAAGATCGTGCCGACCCTGCCGGTCAACTTCGTGACCGCGACCGCGCCCGAAACGGCGTTTCGCGACGTGCATGCGCTGCTCACCAAATGCCGCCCCGACCGCGTGACCGCGCGCATCGAGAACGAGGACGCCGCCGGCGCCTCGATCCGCCTGTATTCGAGCGAGACCGTGCCGTCGCTGTCGCGCATCCTGCCGGCGCTGCAGAACGCCGGCATCGCGGTCGACCGCGAGCAGACCTTCCGCCACACCGGCCTGGACGGCGTGCGCCGCTACGTGACCGCGCTGACGGTCGATGCCGAGAGCGCGGCCAAGCTGGCCAAGCCGGGCATCGCCCCCGTGGCCGAAGAATTGTTCAGTGCCCTGTTCAACGACGAAGCCGAAGACGGCCGCATGAACGGCCTGACCATCGAAGGCGGCCTGTCGCTGCGCGAAGTGCAGCTGGTGCGCGCCTACATCAGCTACTGGCGCCAGCTGGGCTCGAAGTTCTCGGTGCGCTACATGGCCGAGACCCTGCGCACCCAGCCGGCCCTGGTGAAGGAGTTCGTCGCCGGCTTCATCCAGCGCTTCGACCCGAGCCTGAGCCTTGATCAGCGCAACGAAGGCAGCAGCAGGCTGACCTCCCTCAAGACCGGCTTGCCGAGCGTGAACCACGCCGACACCGAAGAAATCATGGGCGCGCTGGTCGACTTGGCGCTGGCCACCGTGCGCACCAACTACTTCCAGAACAGCGGCGAAAAGATCATCTTCAAGGTCGACACCAGCAACCTGGCGCTGGCGCCGGAGCCGCGTCCCTACCGCGAGATCTATGTGTTCTCGCGCCGCTTCGAGGGCGTGCACCTGCGCGGCGGCCCGGTCGCGCGCGGCGGCCTGCGCTGGTCGGACCGCATGGAAGACTACCGCACCGAGGTGCTGGGCCTGGTGAAGGCGCAGATGGTCAAGAACGCCGTCATCGTGCCGGCCGGCTCGAAGGGCGGCTTCGTGTGCAAGCAGATGCCGACCGGCGCCCCGCGCGAGGTCGTGGCGGCTGAAGGCGAAGCAGTCTATCGCCTGTTCATCGCCAGCCTGCTGGAAGTGACCGACAACCGCGTGCAGGGCGCGATCGTGCCGCCCGCGGCCACCACGCGCCATGACGGGGACGATCCTTACCTGGTGGTGGCCGCCGACAAGGGCACCGCGACCTTCTCCGACATCGCCAACAGCATCGCGGTCGAGCGCGGCTTCTGGCTGGGCGACGCCTTCGCCTCGGGCGGCTCGAACGGCTACGACCACAAGAAGATGGGCATCACCGCCAAGGGCGCGTTCGAGGCGGTCAAGCGCCACTTCTACGAACTGGGCCACGACCTGGCCAACAACCCGATCACCATGACCGGCGTGGGCGACATGTCGGGCGACGTGTTCGGCAACGGCGTGCTGCTGTCGCGCCAACTGAAGCTGGTGGCCGCGTTCGACCACCGCCACATCTTCCTCGATCCGACGCCCGACGTGGAAGTGTCGTTCAAGGAGCGCGAGCGCATGTTCGCGCTGCCGCGCTCGTCGTGGGAAGACTATGACAAGAACCTGATCTCGCCAGGGGGCGGCGTGTACCCGCGCAACGCCCGCTCGATCGCGCTGTCGCCGCAGATCCGCGAAGTGCTGGGCATCGAAGAGACGGCGCTGGCGCCGCAGGAACTGATGCACCGCATCGTCAAGGCCCCGGTCGACCTGTTCTACAACGGCGGCATCGGCACCTACATCAAGGCCTCGACCGAGACGCACGCCCAGGTGAAGGACCGCGCCAACGACGCGATCCGCGTCAACGGCAACGAGCTGCGCTGCAAGGTGGTGGCCGAGGGCGGCAATCTGGGCGCGACCCAGGCCGGCCGCATCGAATTCGCGCTCGCCGGCGGCCGCATCTTCACCGATGCGATCGACAATTCGGCCGGCGTGGATTGCTCGGACCACGAAGTCAACGTCAAGATCTGGCTCGACACCGAAGTCAACGCCGGCAAGCTCCCGGCGTCCGACCGCAACCGCATCCTGAACGAGATGACGGGCGAGATCGAGCGCCTGGTCCTGCGCGACAATACGCTGCAGACCCATTTGCTGACGCGCGAAGTGCAGGCGCAGGCCAATAGCGCGGTGGTCGACGGCTACATGGCCCTGATCGGCAACCTGGAAGCCGAAGGCGCGGTTTCGCGCGAGCTCGAACAACTGCCGCTGGACGCCGAACTGCAGCGCCGCAAGTCGCTGGGCCTGGGCCTGACGGCGCCGGAACTGGCGGTGGTCATCGCCAACGTCAAGAACCGCTTCAAGCGCACGCTGGCGGCGCTGCCGCTGACCGACGAAGTATGGGCCGATTCGCTGCTGCGTCCCTACTTCCCGGCCCAGCTGGTGGCGACCCGCGATCCGCTGGACCATCCGCTGGCCAACACCATCCTGGCCACCGTGCTGGCCAACGAGGCGGTCAACCGCTGCGGTCCCCTGATGCTGCGCGACCTGGCGCTGGAACACCGCATCGACGAGACCGAAGTGGTCAAGGCATGGGCGCGCGCCTGGGCGGCGCTGCACCTGGCGCCGGTATTCGAGGCGCTCGACGCCGACGCGCTGGTGGTGCCGCGCGACGTCTCGGTCTCGGTCGACAACCGCAGCCGCGCCATGCTGCGCGCCACGGTCGAAGGCGTGCTGTCGCTGCCGGCCAATTCGGACGGCCTCAAGGAACTGTCGACCTTGTTCGCCGAGGCCGACCAGAGCCAGGCGCCGCAGATCCGTTCGGAAGCCGACGGCCACACCGGCCTGCCGGCGCCGTTCGCGGCGGCCTGGAAGGCGGTCGAGATCATCGAGTCGCAGGCCTCGTTCCTGTTCGCCGCCGTGTCGGTGCAGCGTCCTGCCGGCATGACCCTGCTGCAGTTCCTGCAGATCGGCACCGTGCTGCGCCAGAAGGTCGGCATCGACACGCTGGAACTGGGCCTGAAGCTGCCGGCGCAGAGCAAGTCGCAGGAACAGCTGCGCAACTACGCGCTGCAGTCGCTGCGCCGCGCCCAGCAGCGTTTGCTGCTGCAGGTGATCGAGCGTGCCGGCAAGGATGGCGAGAGCGGCGGCAATATGGAAGCGGCGGTCGAGGAAGTGATGGCCGCGCGCGGCCTGACCGGCTTCGCCCAGCCGGCCGACCTGGAGCAGGCGATGCTGGACGTGTGGGCCTTGTCCGAAGGCCTGAGCCCCGAACGGCTGGCGGCCTGAGTCATGAGCGCATTGCCTGAAGCAGTGCGCGCGCTGGCCGAGGCGGATTTCGCCGCGGTCGCGCAGCGCTTCGAGCGCGCCGGCTTCGCGGTCGCGCAGCCGGCGTCCGGCGTGCTGACCGTCAAGGCGGCGCTGCCGGATGCCGGCCGTCCCAGCGTGCTGGTGTCGGTCGGCGTGCATGGCGACGAGACCGGGCCGATCGAGATGGTCGCCTGGCTGGTCGAGGCGCTGTCGCGCACGCCGCAAGCGCTGGCGGTGGACTTGATGCTGTGCGTCGGCAACATCGACGCCATCCGTGCGGCCAGGCGCTTCGTCGATGCGGACCTGAACCGCATGTTCCGTCCCGAGCGTGGTGCGCTGGCCGGAACCTTCGAGGCCGGCCGCGCCGACGTGCTGATCGACGTCACCCGCGCCTTTTTCGAAGGCAGCGGGCCGCGGCGCTGGCACCTCGACCTGCACACGGCGATCCGGCCCTCGCACTATCCGATGTTCGCGATCGTGCCCGAGCTGATCGAGGACCGGGCGCGCGACGCCCTGATCGCGTGGATGGGCGAGGCCGGGATCCAGGCCATCATCATGAATCCGGCCTCCGCCGGCACCTACAGCTATTTCACGTCCGAGCACCTCGGCGCGGCCGGCAGCACGGTCGAGCTGGGGCGGGTCGGCACGCTGGGGCAGAACGACCTGTCGCAGTTCGCGGATGCGTCGGGCGCGCTGGAGCGCTTGCTGCGCGGCCAGCCCGCGCAAGCGGCAAAGGCCGCGCCGCACGTGTTCGCGACGGCGCAGTCGATCACCAAGCTGTCCGATGCGTTCAGCATGCGCGTGGGTCGCGAGACCTGGAACTTCACGCCGCTGCAACGGGGCGAGGTGATCGCCGTCGATGGCGACACGGTCTACCGGGTCGAGCACGACGAGGAGCTGGTCGTGTTCCCGAACCCCGACGTGCGCGTCGGTTTGCGCGCCGGGATCATGGTGGTGCGGATTGACTAGCAAGCGCAGTTGGCACAGGCGCGCCGCGGCGCGCCGAGCTGCCTTCTGCACGAATCCGCCCGCCGGGCTAGACTGGTGATTCCCGATCTGCAGGAGTCATCATGAGCAAGCTGTTTTCCCCGTATTCCCTGGGCTCACTCGAGCTGTCCAACCGCATCACCATCGCCCCGATGTGCCAATATTCGGCCGTCGACGGCCTAGCTACCGACTGGCACATGATCCACCTCGGCAGCCTGGCCCTGTCCGGCGCCGCGCTCCTGATCATCGAAGCCACGGCCGTCACCCCCGAAGGCCGCATCTCTCCGGACGACCTGGGCCTGTGGTCCGACGCACATGCCGCCGCCCTGGAACCGGTCATCGCCGCGATCCGCCGCCATTCCCCGATCAAGGTCGCCGTCCAGCTGGCCCACGCCGGCCGCAAGGCGTCGAGCGAAGCGCCGTGGGAAGGTGGGGCGAACATCCCGCCCGACCAGCCGCGCGGCTGGCAGACCGAAGCCCCGTCCGCCGTGCCGCATGCCGACGGCGAGACCGTGCCGCTGGCGCTGGACGACGCGGGACTCGCGCGCGTGAAGGACGCCTTCGTGGCCGCCGCCCGCCGCGCCCAGGCGCTGGGCCTGGACTCGATCGAGCTGCACGGCGCCCATGGCTACCTGCTGCACCAGTTCCTGTCGCCGCTGGCCAACCACCGCGACGACGCGTATGGCGGTTCGCTGGAAAACCGCATGCGCTACCCGCTTGAGGTGCTGGCCGCCGTGCGCGCGGCGGTGCCGGGGATGACGGTGGGGATGCGCATCTCGGCCACCGACTGGGTCGAGGGCGGCTGGGACCTGGAGCAGAGCGTGCGCTTCGCCCACGCGCTCAAGGCCCAGGGCTGCGACTTCATCCACGTCTCGACCGGCGGCGTCTCGCCCCTCCAGAAGATTCCGGTGGGGCCGGGCTACCAGATCGAATTCGCCGAGCGCATCAAGCGCGAGACGGGCTTGCCGACCATCGGCGTGGGCCTGATCACCGAGGCGCGCCAGGCCGAGGAGATTCTGCAGCGGGACCAGGCCGACGTCATCGCCCTGGCGCGCGCCATGCTGTACGACCCGCGCTGGCCCTGGCATGCGGCGGCCGAACTGGGCGACCAGGTGGTCGCGCCGCCGCAGTACTGGCGTTCGCAGCCGCGCGAGCACAAGGAACTGTTCGGCGAAACCCGGCTGGGCCAGCGCTGATCCGTTCGCCCGCGCCTCGAACTCGGGCGCGGGCGGTATCCGCATGGTTGGCCACCCGGCCCGGCGCCGCAGCGGCGGCGCCCCTTCATCCTGATGCATCTTATTAAACAATTTATTGCGGGGGAGGCGGACTCACCTATAATCGCATCTTCGTTTTGAGACTGTTGAGCTGCGGCCGTCGCCGCGATCACTACCGCGCATCGAAGGACTCGCCGTGAACCAGACCCTGGGCCAGAAGCTGTTACGTACCAAATCGGCGGCAAGCCATCACGAGGAGACCGCCAGCGTCGGCGTCGCCGGCGCCGTGCCCGGCCTGCATCGTTCGCTCGGCCTGTTCCCCCTGACCATGATCGGCGTGGGCGCCACGATCGGCACCGGCATCTTCTTCACGATGGTCGAAGCGGTGCCGAAGGCCGGTCCCGCGGTCGTGCTGTCGTTCCTGCTGGCGGCGCTGACCGCCGGCCTGACCGCGCTGTGCTACGCCGAACTGGCCGGCCGCGTCCCGGCCTCGGGTTCCTCGTATTCCTTCGCCTACGCCACCGTCGGCGAATTCGCGGCCTTCGTCGTCGCCGCCTGCCTGCTGCTCGAATACGGGCTGGCGGCGAGCGCGACCTCGATCGGCTGGTCCGACTACCTGAACAACTTCCTGATGAATGCCTTCGGCTGGCAGATACCGGAGCAGCTACGCTCGCCGATGTTCGTCTCGGACCACCATGCCGTGAGCTTCCATCCGGGGAACATCAACCTGCCGCCGATCCTCCTGGTCATCATGTGCGGCTTCCTGCTGGTGCGCGGCGCCAGGGAATCGGCCACCACCAACGCCATCATGGTGATCATCAAGCTGGCGATCCTGGTGTTCTTCGCCGCGATCGCCTTCACCGGTTTCGACGCCAACAACTTCGAGCCCTTCTTCAACACGAACGAGGCCTCGGGCTACGCAGGCATGGCCGGCGTGACCGCCGCCGCCGGCACCGTGTTCTTTTCCTTCATCGGCCTGGACACCATCGCCACCGCCGGCGAAGAAGTGAAGGACCCGCGCCGCAACGTGCCGATCGGGATCCTGGCCGCCCTGATCATCGTGACCGTGTTCTACATGCTGGTCGCGGTGGCCGCCATGGGCGCCCAGCCGGCCCATATGTTCGAAGGCCAGCAGGCCGGCCTGTCGGTGATCCTGCAGAACGTCACCGGCCAGGCCTGGCCGGCGCTGGTGCTGTCGGCCGGCGCCGTGGTGTCGGTGTTCTCGGTGACCCTGGTGACGATCTACGGCCAGACCCGCATCCTGTACGCGATCAGCCGCGACGGCCTGATCCCGCAGGTGTTCCAGAAGGTGAGCGCGCGCACCCAGGCGCCGGTGAAGAACACCATGATCGTGTGCGTGGTGGTCGGGCTGGTGGCCGGCAGCGTCGACGCCACCTTCTTGTGGGATATGGTGAGCATGGGCACCCTGACCGCCTTCATGGTGGTCTCGATCGCGGTGCCGGTAATCCGCAAGCGCCAGGGGCCTGATGCGCCGCCGGGCTTTCGCGTGCCGTTCGGCCCCTACGTGATCCCGGGCCTGTCGGTGCTGGCCTGCCTGTACATCATGAAGGACCTGTCGCCCGCGACCTTCCGCGTGTTCTTCATCTGGATGGCGGTGGCGGTCGTTGCCTACTTCGGATACGGCATGCGCAACAGCCGCCTGAACAAGGCCA
This sequence comes from Massilia sp. UYP11, assembly GCF_050434805.1. Classification (NCBI taxonomy): domain Bacteria; kingdom Pseudomonadati; phylum Pseudomonadota; class Betaproteobacteria; order Burkholderiales; family Oxalobacteraceae; genus Massilia; species Massilia sp. UYP11. Next base: position 66,900 of record NZ_JBNDJE010000014.1, on the reverse strand, counting down.
GGTAAGTTGGCAACCAGGATGGACAAGTTCGAACGACGGCGCGACCGTTTCGCGCTGTTCGACGGCATGGACAGCCCCGCGGTCAACCTGTGCTTTCCGCTCGAGCTGCCGGACTTTCGCCCGTGGTGCAAGGCGCAGGGCCTGGCGCCCTTCCACGTGCTGCTGTGCGCGGCGCTGCGCTCGGTCCTGAAGATCGAGAATTTTTGCTACCGCATCCACGACGACGACGTGATCCGCATCGAGCGCCTGATTCCGTCGTTCACCGTCAAGAACCGCAACGACGACCTCAATTTCGCCACCTTCGACTGGTCCGACGACCTGCGCGAATTCGTCGCGCGCGGCCGCGCGGCCGGCCTCGAGGCGATGGGCATGACGGGTTTGAACCAGCGCTACGCCACGCTGTCGCCGCGCGACGCCAAGGACCAGGTGTTCGTCACCTGCATTCCGTGGCTCGACTTCACCTCGATCCAGCATCCGACCACGCGCGTCGGCCGCTCGGACATTCCGTCGCTGGCCTGGGGGCGCTTTCGCGACGGGGCGGACGGCAAGCTCGTGCTGCCGTTCTCGGTGCAGGCCCACCACGGCTTCGTCGACGGGTTCCACATCTACCAGCTGGGCCAGCAGATGGCGGCCGAACTGGCGGCGATGATGCGCGCCGCTTCGCCGGCGGCCGCGTAGTCTTTCAGCGCCGAAGGAATAAACTGCGCAACATCCCATGAAAAAGGCCGCGCCCCTTGCGGTGACGCGGCCTGTATGGGATGCAGGAACGATTACTGCACGTTCATCTCTTTGAGCAGATTATCCGCCTTGTCGACTTCCTTCATATTCCACAGCATGTAGCGGCTGTCGACCTGGATCGAGCGGGTCATGGCCTTGTTGAAGTCCCAGTCCGAGATGATCGAATCCAGGGTGCCGTCGAAGGCCAGGCCAATCAGCTCGCCCTTGGCGTTCAGCGCGGCCGAACCCGAATTGCCGCCGGTGATGTCCAGCGTCGCCAGGAAGTTGACCGGCAGGGTCCTGAGTTTCGGGTCCTGATACTTGCCGAAGTTCTTCGCCCGGATCGCGGCCAGCTGGTTGTCCGGTGCGTCGAACTCGCCTTCATCGGTGTGCTTGGCGGTCACGCCGGCCACGGTGGTGAAGGCGGTCCAGCCGGTGGTGCCGTCGGCGCCCACGTCGCGGCCGGCGATCTTGCCGAAGGTGACGCGCAGCGTGGAATTGGCGTCCGGGTAGACGGCCTGGCCACGGCTGTTCATGTAGGCGATCTTTGCCTTCATATAGTTGCCGTAGGCTTGCTGGATCTTGCCGGCGGCTTCCTCGCCTTTTTCCTCGTCCTTGATGTCGGCGTCGTACATCGCGACCGCGGCCTTGATGAAGCTGTCGTTCGATGCCTTGAACTCGGCCGGCGACTTCTTCAGCCACGCGGTGCGCTCTTCCTTGTTGGCCAGCCTGGAGCCGGCATAGATGCGGTCCAGCGCCGACTTCAGCTCGGCTTCGCTCATGCCCGGCTTGATGCCGAGGGCGGCGTCGAACGCCGCGTCATGCTCGGCGGCCGGCTGCGCGTTGTACTGCTTCAGGAAGTTCAGCACCAGCGCCTTGTCGACTTTTTCGTCGTAGGTGCGGTCCTGGCCTTCGATGACCGAGGTCAGGCGCGGCAGGTCGCGTTCCTGGTAGCCGGTCTTGCGCTCGGTGTCCGGCTTGGCGCGTTCGTTGGCCAGGCGGTACAGCGTGCGCGCCGAGGTCAGGAACTTCGGCTGCGAGTAGGTCAGGAAGAAGCCCTTTTTGGTGCCGGCGTCGCGCTCGGCGATCAGCTTTTCGGCCGCTTCGATGTCGGCGCCGTATTGCGCCTTGCGCGATGCATCGGCGTTCACCCAGGCCTTGAGCGCGTTGTGCTCGGCGGTCTTGCGCTGCAAGAAGTCGCTGTTCTGGTACGAGACCAGCATGCCCTTGCGGTTCTTGTAGTAGTTGTTCACGCCGGCGATCTGGCCGGCATATTTCAGGCGCGCGGCCGGATCGTTCCTGGTCTCGCGGTCGATGATGGCCAGGGTCTCGCCGGATGCCCGCACGAAGGCCGGGTAGTTCCAGTCGAAGGTGAACGCCACTTCGGACGGCAGGCGGTGGCGGTTGGTGCGGCCAGGGTAGCCCAGCACCATCACGAAGTCGCCTTCCTTGGCGTGGTCTTGCGCCAGCTTGATGACGTGCTTCGGCTTGTACGGCACGTTGTCCTTCGAGAACTCGGCCGATTTGCCGTCGCGGCTCACATAGGCGCGGTAAAAGCCGTAGTCGCCGGTGTGGCGCGGCCACATCCAGTTGTCGGTGTCGCCGCCGAACTTGCCGACGCCTTCGGCCGGCGCATGCACCAGGCGCACGTCGCGGATCTCGAGCTGCTTCAGGCGGTAGAACTCCAGGCCGCCGTAGAAGCTGGCCACGGTGCAGCGGTAGCCGGCATCCTGTTCGCAGGCCGCCACCAGGGTCTTCTGGTTCTTCTCGATGGCGTCGATGCGGGCCTTGCCGGTCAGCTTGGCAACCACAGGGGTGATGATCTGGTTGGTGACGTTGGTGACCTCGTCGGTGACGAAGATGCGGCTGCCGGGCGCGGCCGGCAGTTCGTCGGCCATGGTCTTGGCCAGGAAGCCGTTCTTGAGCAGGTCGCGCTCCGGGGTCGAATTGACGGCGATGCTGTTGTAGACGCAGTGGTGGTTGGTGACCACCAGGCCTTGCGGCGACACGAACGAAGCCGAGCACCCGCCCAGGCTGACGATGGCGCCCATCGGGAACTCGGTCAGGCGGGTCAGGTTGGCCGGATCCAGCTTGAGGCCGGCGGCTTTCAGTTGCTTGGCTACTTGTGGCAGCTGTTGCGGCATCCACATGCCTTCGTCCGCGTGGGCGGCGAAGCTGCTCAGGATGGCGAGCGAGAGAAGGGTCTTTTTCATGCGCGTGATCTGGTTGGGATGGGATACTCGGATTGGAAAGCGTCCATGAGTATCGTTAATCCCATGATGGATCGTCAACCGCTATTTCGAGCGCGCAATCAAAAACCCTTTTTTCGTCAAATGGCCGTGGTTTGTTCCATCTTTATTACAGCTGCTTGTCCACCAGCGAGGCCGCCCATGTCGCCAGGCGCTGCCACCATGGCCGCTTGGCGAACTTGTGTTCGGTCACTGGCGTCGCCCGGGCCCAGTCGTGTTCGTAGATCTCGCTCATCTGCATGGCGAAGCCTTCGTCCATCACGTTCAGGTTGGCTTCGTCGTTGATGCTGAACGAACGGTTGTCGAAATTGGTCGAGCCGACCGACACCAGCAGCTTGTCGACGATCAGCGTCTTGACGTGGTACATGGTCGGCTTGTACTCCGAGATCTGCACGCCGGCGTCGAGCAGCTCCGGCCAGCGGTCGCGCGAGGCTGCCTTGACCAGGTCGGAATCGATGATCGGGCCGGGCGTGATCAGGCGCACGCGCACACCGCGTTTCGCCGCCGCGATCAGGGTGCGGATGGTCAGGTCGTCCGGCACGAAATAGGCCGCCGACAGGTCGATCGTTTCGCGCGCGGCGGTGATCGACATCAGGTACATCAGGTGCATGCTCTCGCTGCCGCCGGTCGGCGAGCTGGAGAACATCTGCGCCGGCATCGTGCCCTTCGGCTCCAGCGCCGGGAAATAATCGGGCCCGTCCAGCACCACGCCGGTGGCCTTGACCCAGTTGTCGTTGAACACCGCCTGGATCTGGCCGACGACCGGGCCTTCCACGCGGAAGTGGCTGTCGCGCCAGTGATCTTCGTCTTCGGCATTGCCGAGCCACTGGTCGGCGATGCCGACGCCGCCGGTGAAGCCGATCTTGCCGTCGATGACCAGCAGCTTGCGGTGGGTGCGGTTGTTCATGCGCGCCAGCTTCCACCAGACCGGCTTGTGGTAGCGCTGCACGCGTACGCCGGCTTTCTTCATCTCGTCCACCAGCGCATTGTCCATCTTCATGCTGCCCATGAAGTCGAGCATGACGTGGACCTTGACGCCGGCGCGTGCGCGCTCGGACAGCGCTTCGGAGAATTCCTTGCCGATCGATTCCGACCAGTAGATATAGGTTTCCAGCGTGATCGTCTTTTCCGCCTGGCGGATCGCGGCCAGCATGGCCGGGAAGATCTCGTCGCCATTGACCAGGGCATCGACCTTGTTACCTTCGAGAATCGGTGGTCCCAGCAGGACGCCCATCGAGCGCCGGAATTGCGGGTCGTGGGTATCGTACTGCCGCGTCAGCTGCCGCTCGATCTGCTTTTCGCTCGGCATGAAATTCAGCGCCAGCACACCGAGTACCAGCGTCGCGGCGATCGTGATCAACACTGTCCAGAACATTTTTGAGCTCATCAATAAAACCACAGAGGAAAAAAAACCAACGCCGCAGCGTTGGTTTTTAGGAATAGCGCCTTGCCCGCATTAACGAACGCGGCCGCGACGCAGCAGGTTGACGATGGCCAACAGGATGACCGCGCCCAGGAACGATACCAGGAGCGAAGCGACGCTGAAGTCGTCCGAGTTGATGGTGCCGGTGCCAAACAGCGGCGACAGCAGCCAGCCGCCCAGGAAGGCGCCGATGATACCAACGACCACATTAAGAATGATGCCTTGCTCTGCGTCGGTCTTCATGACCATGCTGGCAAGCCAGCCAAGGATGCCGCCGACGACGATCCAGATGATGAATAACATGGTGCTTCCTCCTCAAGTTGAAAGACATACTCCCAGGCCCAACAATTGCCGTGACCATGGGAAAAAGTCTAGAGATGCTCCCCCATCAAGTCGGTGCGGCAACTCACGTTAGATAGCGTTTTTGCATCGCTGTTCATGCACCGGCCCGGTGTCATCTCACTGTTGCTGCGGAATACGGCGGGTCAGCGCCGAAGGGTGCGTGAACGAACAGAGCCATAAGGCAGAGCGGAATAAGGTGGACGTCCCTGGCAGTGCCGCTTCACAGCGCCTGGCCACCCATCTACCAGAAAGGATTCGTCATGAGCAGCTTCGACACCAATCGTCAGAACCAGAACCAGCGCATGGTCACGGGCCTGTTCCCCGACCGCGCCAGCGCCGAGCGTGCCTATGGCACCGTGTCCGACCGCGGCTACAGCCGCGACGACGTCAACCTGATGATGTCCGACGCTACCCGCCAGACCCACTTCGCGGATAAAGATACGGAACTGGGCAGCAAGGCGGCCGAAGGCGCGGGCATCGGCGCCGGCATCGGCGGCACCATCGGCGCCGTGCTGGCCGGTATCGCTGCCGTGGGCACGACCCTGGTGCTGCCGGGCCTGGGCGTGGTCGTCGCTGGTCCACTGGCGGCGGCCCTGGCCGGCGCCGGCGCAGGCGGCATCACGGGCGGCCTGATCGGTGCGCTGATCGGCGCCGGCATTCCCGAAGAACGCGCCGCGCACTATGAAGAAGGCATCAAGAACGGCGGCATCCTGATGGGCGTGCATGCCCGCTCGGACGAGGACGCGGCCCATATCGAGGAAAACTGGACCAAGCAGGGCGGCTCGCACGTGATCGGCGCCGGCCTGGGCATCGCGGGCGGCGCGGCGCTGGGCGCCACGGTCGGCACCGTGGCCGGTCCGATCGGCACCGTGGCCGGCGCCGTGGTCGGCGGCGTGGCTGGCGGCATCGCCGGCAAGGGTGTGGGCGAAGTGGTCAATCCGAAGGCCGGCGACGACCTGGCTGAACACCACCTGGCCAAGGGCGTGGGCGCCGGCACCGGCGCGGCCGCCGGTGCGGCGGTCGGCGCCGTGGGCGGCCCGATCGGGATGGCGGCGGGCGCCGTGGTCGGCGGCCTGGCCGGCGGTGCGGCGGGCCGCGGCGCGGGCGAGGTCGTCAATCCGAAAGCCAGCGACGAACTGCATGACCATAACCTGGCGCAGGGCGTGGGCGCCGGCGGCGGCGCCACCGCGGGCGCGATCATCGGCGCCGCGGCCGGCCCGCTGGGCGTGGCGGCGGGCGCGGCGATCGGCGGCCTGGCGGGCGGCGCAGCCGGCAAGGGCGTCGGCCACATGGTCAATCCGCACGAGGAAAACGAGTACTGGCGCACCCAGTACCAGACTCAGCCGTATTACTCGCCGGGCTACACCTACGACGACTATGAGCCGGCCTATGCGCTGGGCTACAACAGCTATGGCAAGTACGATGGCGGCTATGACGCCAACGAAAGCCACCTGGCCGGCGAGTGGGAACGCTCGAAGGGCAACTCGCGCCTGCAGTGGGACCAGGCCAAGGCGGCCACCCGCGCTGGTTGGCACCGCGTCGAGCGCGCGATTCCGGGCGATTTCGACCGCGACGGACGCTGATCGCACGGCGTTGAAACGCACGTAAAAAAGCCCCGCCGGCTTGTCCGGCGGGGCTTTTTACATGGGGTTTTTTATATGATGCGATCGATTGTGCGACCGATCAGCGCTTGACGGCTTCGACCTGGATCGCCAGCTTCACTTCCGGCGAGAAGTTCGGCAGGCCGAAGCTGATGCCGAAGTCGTCGCGCTTGAAGGTGCCCACCACGTCGGCGCCGCAGGCTTCTTTCTTGAGCATCGGGTGCATGATGCACTTGAACTTGTTGATCTGCAGGGTCAGCGGCTTGGTCACGCCGTGCAGGGTCAGCTCGCCGTCGACCGAGGTCGGCACGTCGCCGGTGTACTTGATCGACTTCGACTTGAAGGTCGCGGTCGGGTACTTGGCGGCATCGAAAATGTCCGGCTTCTTGGCGTGCTCGTTCATCTTTTCATGGCCGAAGTCGATGCTGTTGATGTCGACGGTGATGTCCAGCGAGCCGGTCTTGGCTTCGCGGTCCAGGGTCACGGTGCCGCTCGACTTGTTGAACTTGCCGCGCCATACCGACAGGCCCATGTGGTCGGCTTCGAAGCTCGGGTAGGTGTGGTTCGGCTCGATGTCATAGGTGACCGGCGCGGCGAAGGCGGTGCTGGCGGCGAGGGCGGCGGCGGCCGCGATCAGGTGCTTGATCTTCATGTGGTGATGTTCCCTTTTGTGAGTGGGTGGTGAGGTGTGGTGAGGTGTGTGATTGGGGTCAAGGCGCCGCGGTGACGCGGAACTTGATCACGACTTCGTCGGCGACCATGCTCGTGTCCTTCCACTCGCCTTCGCCGATGTTGAAGGCCAGCCGCCTGATCGGCAACTGACCCTCGAATACCTGTTTGCCGCCTTCGGCCTTGACCGCCAGCGGGAAGCTGACGTCGGCGGTTTTCCCTTTCAGGGTCAGCTTGCCCGACACGGTCAGCTTGCCGGCGCCGTTTGGTGCGATGCTGGTGGACACGAAGCTGGCCTTAGGGAATTGCGCGGAATTGAACCATTCCTTCTTGGCGACTTCCTTGTTGTACATCGGGTCGCCGATGTCGAAGCTGGCGGTATTGATCTCGACGCTCGCTTTCGAGGCGGCCGGCTTGGCCGCGTCATAGTCGATGCTGGCGCTGAAGCTGCGAAACGGCGCTTCCACCGGCACGTTCATCTGCTTGAACACGGCCGAGACGCTGCTCCTGGCCGGGTCGGTCTTGAGCGGGACGGCGGCGGCGATGGCGCTGGCGCCGACCAGGGTTGCCACCAGCAGAGCCTTGAATGGGTTCATCGTTTTTCCTTCGGGGTAGGGATGGGGAGCATGCGCTGCATCACGCCGTCGCGGTCGACCAGCAGGTGCTTGAACGCGGCCAGCACGTGCAGGGCCACCAGGGCGGCCAGCAGCATATTGAGCCAGTAGTGCACGTCGCGCAGCACGGCGCGCAGCGCGGGATCGGGCCCGATCAGCACCGGCAGCGGGATCTCGCTGAAATAGACGACCGGGAAGCCGGCCGCCAGGCTGAAGAAATAGCCCGACAGCGGCACCGCGAACATCAGCACGTACAGCAGGCCGTGCAGGCCATGCGCGGCGCCGCGCTGCCAGGCCGGCATGGCGTCGGCATACTGCGGCGGGTGGTTGAACAGGCGCCACAAGAGGCGCAGCGCCGCCAGGCCGAGCACGGTGACGCCAGCCCATTTATGCCAGTTGGTGTAGCGGATCTTGGCCATGCTGATGCCCTGGATGTCGGTCATGACCAGGCCGAGCGTGAAGGTGCCGACGATGGCGATGGCGATCAGCCAGTGCAGCACGATTGCGGGCATCGTATAGCGGCGCATGTTTGTGTTCAGGCAATTAGTACGAGTTAGAACTAACCAACTATAGCAAAAAAGCGCTCACGCTGCTGCCGGGCTTGAATTTCTGTCGCAACACTAGCACGGACTTGTAAAAAACGCAGTATCCGGCGCGACCGCATGACCAGCCGGCGATGAATTTTTGTTGCTGATTGTTGCCTTGGCCTCGTGTCGGTCACGGGGGCGGCCGCCTGTCTGGCCGGCGGCCGTCGCCATGCCTTCTTGCATGGCGCTGGACGCGCGCGTCGGCGTGATGTACCGCGCGCGGTGCGAGCCGCGGGCGGGTGGGGAGCTGAGGTGGGTTACTGAGGTAGGTTACTGAGGCGATGCCGCCGCAGCGGCGGCATCGATCGACGCGGTGTCAGATATCGGCCGCCAGCTTTGCCGCCAGGCCGGTGTAGTTTGCCGGCGTCATCGCCAGCATCAGGTCCTTGGCTTCCTGCGGCACGGCCAGGGTCTCGATGAACTCGCGCAGTGCGTCGCGCGTGATGCCCTTGCCGCGGGTCAGTTCCTTCAGCTGCTCGTAGGGATTGGCGATGCCGTAGCGGCGCATCACGGTCTGCACCGGCTCGGCCAGCACTTCCCAGTTCGCATCCAGGTCCTGCTCCAGGCGGGCGGCGTTGACTTCGAGCTTGTTCAGGCCGCGCAGGCAGCTGTCGTAGGCCAGCAGGGCGTAGCCGAAGCCGACGCCGATATTGCGCAGCACCGTCGAATCGGTCAGGTCGCGCTGCATGCGCGAGACCGGCAGCTTGTCGGCCATGTGGCGCAGCATCGCATTGGCCAGGCCCAGGTTGCCTTCCGAGTTCTCGAAGTCGATCGGGTTGACCTTGTGCGGCATGGTCGACGAACCGATTTCGCCGGCCCGCAGCTTCTGCTTGAAGTAGCCCAGCGACACATAGGTCCAGATGTCGCGGTTCAGGTCGAGCAGGATGGTGTTGGTGCGCGCGATCGCGTCGAACATCTCGGCCATGTAGTCGTGCGGCTCGATCTGGATCGTGTACGGATTGAAGCTCAAGCCCAGGCGCTGCTCGATCACGTTCTTCGAGAAGCTTGGCCAGTCGAATTCCGGATACGCCGACAGGTGCGCGTTGTAGTTGCCGACCGCGCCATTCATCTTGCCCAGGATCTCGACGTCGGCGATGCGCTTGACCGCGCGTTGCAGGCGCGCGACCACGTTGGCGAATTCCTTGCCGAGCGTCGTCGGGCTGGCGGTCTGGCCGTGGGTGCGCGACAGCATTGGCAGCGCCGCGTTGGCGTGGGCGATCTCGGTCAGTTTCGCGATGATGGCCTGCAGGGCCGGCAGCAGCACGCCGTCGCGCGCGCTTTTCAGCATCATGCCGTGCGAGGTGTTGTTGATGTCTTCCGAGGTGCAGGCGAAGTGGATGAACTCGCTGGCCGCGACCAGTTCCGGCACGTCCTTGACCTGTTCCTTGAGCCAGTATTCGACCGCCTTGACGTCATGGTTGGTGACCGCTTCGATTTCCTTGATGCGCGCGGCATCCTGTTCGCCAAATTGCGCGGCGAGCTTGTCGAGGTGAGCGATCGCGTCAGCCGAGAACGGCTTGATCTCGGCAAAGCCGGCCTGCGACAGCGCCTGCAGCCACGCGATCTCGACCTTCACGCGGTGGTGCATGAAACCAGTTTCCGACAGGATCGGGCGCAGCTTGTCGGTTTTCGAAGCGTAACGGCCGTCGAGCGGGGACAGGGCCGACAAGGTAGGGGACAGGGCGGTAGAGGTCATGGCAGCAGTGGCGGTCAAAAACGCGGATTTTACCACCGGACGGGCGGCGAACCCTTGCGCATGCTGCGGTGCACGACTGTGTTGGGGCGGCGACAGCGCAGGTTTTGCTGCAGGGCCCGATGTTATACTGGGCTTCGATTCCCAACTGCGACCTCCCATGAAACTCATCGGTTCTGTCACCAGCCCCTACGTCCGCAAGGTCCGTGTCGTGATGGCGGATAAAAAGCTCGACTATTCCTTTATTCAAGAGAACGTCTGGGCCGCCGACACCACCATCCAGCAGACGAATCCGCTGGGCAAGGTTCCATGCCTGGTGATGGAAGACGGCAGCACCCTGTACGACTCGCGCGTGATCGCCGAATACCTCGACACGCTCACCCCGGTCTGCAAGCTGCTGCCGCCGAACGGCCGTGACCGGGCCGAGGTCAAGGTCTGGGAAGCCCTGGCCGACGGCGTGCTCGACGCCGGCATCCTGGTGCGCCTGGAAACCACCCTGCGTCCCGAAGCCCAGCAGAGCCCGGAATGGATCGCCCGCCAATGGGGCAAGGTGCACGCCGGCCTGCGCGTGATGTCCGAGCGCCTGGGCGAGTCAAGCTTCTGCGCCGGCAACCACTATTCGCTGGCCGACGTCGCCGTCGGCTGCGCCCTGGGCTGGATCGCCTTCCGCTTCCCCGACATCGACTGGCGCGGCGACTATCCGAACCTGGCCCGCCTGTTCGATAAATTGTCCGAGCGTCAGTCGTTCAAGGACACCGTCCCCTCCCTCGCATGAACGGCGCGCCGGGCATGTCCACTGCCGTGGTGTTCGGCGAAGCGCTGGTCGACGATTTTCAGTCCGAGCAGGTCGTCGGCGGGGCGCCGTTCAACGTGGCGCGCCACCTGGCCGCCTTCATGGCGAGGGTAGCGGTCATTACCCGCATTGGCGAGGACAAGAACGGCCGGCTGGTGCGCGCCGAATTCGAGCGCTTCGCCATGAGCGAGGCCGGCCTGCAGCTCGACCCGCTCGAAGAAACCGGCCGCGTGGTGGTCGAGCGCGGCCCGCGCGGCCACCGTTTCACGATCCTGCCGAACCAGGCCTACGACTTCATCGACCGCGCCGCGGCGGTGGCGAGCATGGACGGTGTCGCGCCGGGCATCGTCTATTTCGGCATGCTGGCCCAGCGCCACGAAGTGGCGCGCGGCGCGCTCGAGGCGGTGCTGGACAGGGGCGCCGGCACGGTCCTGCGCTTCCTCGACCTGAACCTGCGCGATGGCCAGTACGACGAGTGCGGCGTCACCCGCTCGCTGCAGGCGGCGAACGTCGTCAAGGTCAACGAAGAAGAATTGCAGGCGCTGCTCGGCTGGTACTGCCAGATCAAGCCCGACGATCCGCCGCTGGCGGCCGACGAGGTGCATGCCTCGTGCCAGGTTTTGCTGAAGATGTTCTCGCTCGACGCCCTGATCGTCACCCTGGGCCACCGCGGCTCGGCGTACTTCGACAGCGAGGGCCGGGTCCTGTCCCAGCGCGATCATCCGGCCCCGCCGTTCGTGATCGATACGGTGGGGGCGGGCGACGCCTTCGCGGCGATCTTCCTGCTGGGACGCATGCGCGGCTGGCCGCTCGAGCTGAGCCTGGCGCGTGCGAACGAATTCGCCGGCGCCATCTGCGCGATTCCCGGCGCGGTGCCGAGGGATATGGGGTTCTACGACAAGTGGATGACGCGCTGGCGCTGAACGCCAGGCCGGGCATGCAATGAAAAAGGGCCGGCGCAAGCCGGCCCTTTACGTTCAAGTCGCGATCACGGCGCGATCTGGCTCTGCAGGTAGTTCTGGATGCCGACCTTGACGATCAGGTCGAGCTGGGTTTCCAGCCACTCGATGTGTTCTTCGGTGTCTTCCAGGATTTCCAGGAACAGGTCGCGCGACACGTAGTCGGCAGCCGCTTCGCAGGCGGCGATGCCTTCCTTGACGGTCACTTGCGCGGCGCGTTCCAGCTTCAGGTCGCATTCCAGCATTTCCTGGGTCGATTCGCCGATCAGGAGCTTGTGCAGCGCCTGCAGGTTCGGCAGGCCGTCCAGCATCAGGATGCGGTCGATCAGTTTGTCGGCATGTTTCATTTCGCCGATCGATTCTTCGTATTCTTTCTTGCCCAGTTTTTCCAGGCCCCAATGGCGGTACATGCGCGCATGCAGGAAATACTGGTTGACTGCGGTGAGTTCGTTGGTCAGCTGTGCGTTCAGCAGACGGATGACGTTTTGATCGCCTTTCATTGGAGTGCCCCTAATTGATTTTGAATGGACACCATGATAGCAAACAAGCCGCTGCAATATGGCCTCAAAAGAGAGAATTTTCGCCAAAAAAGCGCATTAAATCGCAGAAAATGCCAAAAAATACGGCGTAATAGAAACCGTTCTCACTCCATACTGGGAACGCTTCTCGCTACCGCCAGAATGAAAATGAAAGCACTTCTCATTTCACCCGCACGTGCATCTTTCGGAGCATGTTTTATCGATTAAAAACCATGGCCGCTCGGTATGACGCGCCCGCGCAGCAGGGTCGCGAGTTCGTCGGAATTGCGGCGTCAGGTCGACGCCGGCGCGCCGCAGCAGCGCGCATTCAATGACGGACAGGAAAATGGTTGACCGGCCAGGCTGGCCGGGCGCGATGAACGGCTGTTCAAGCGACGGTCGCGGACCGGACAAGCCCCGCCGCGTGGCGGGACAGAAGCGGCGCTATTCGGCAGTTCAGGCCGCTTGGGGGATGCGGCGAACTTCGGTGATCGTGGTCTTGCTGTCGATGTGCTCATGCAGGACTTCGCGCGCATAGCTGACGCATTTGCCGCACATGGTGCCGACGCCCAGTTCCTTGCGCAGCTCTGCCATCGAGGAGATGCCCAGGTCGGCGGCCTGGCGGATTTCACGGTCGGAGATGTTGTTGCAGACACAGACGATCATCGAGACTACCCTTGCTGTTTACACTACAAAAATGCGAATCATTCTCATTTGCGTTGCTATTTTCTGTAAACCGGACCGCGAAATCAAGTGATTTTTACGTGTCATGGACACTTTTTTTGCGCTTTCCGCTCATGCAATGACAAGCTGCAAATAGAAATAATTCGCATTTAGAGCTATGATGTCGGCATCATTCTTGTCGCTGTCTCATAAGCGCAACAACCATCTGGAAGCTGCCATGACCCTAGCCCCCACCCTGTCCACACTCGACTCGCTGAAAGCGGGCCAGAGTGCCACCGTCGTCCAGCTGGCGCCGCATGCGCAGGGCGGCGTCGACGTCCAGCGCCGCCTGATGGAGCTGGGCTTCGTGCCGGGCGAGCGCATCCGCGTGCTCAAGCGGGTGCTGGGTGGTCCGCTGGCGGTCAAGGTCGGCGAGTCGACCTTCGCGCTGCGTCGCTTCGAAGCTGCCCTGATCTCGATCGATTCGGTCAATTCGATCAAGGCGGACTGAACGCATGGGAGTCATGGAACAACAAGTGGCCGCCCGCACTCCGCTGGTCGCACTGCTCGGCAACCCCAACTGCGGCAAGACCGCGCTCTTCAACCGTCTCACCGGCTCGCGCCAGAAGGTCGCGAACTATGCCGGCGTCACCATCGAGCGCAAGGAAGGCAGCTTCAAGTTGCCATCCGGCCGGGCGTTCCGCGTGCTCGACCTGCCGGGCGCCTACAGCCTGAATGCGCAGACGCCGGACGAGGGCATCACACGCGACGTGGTGGTCGGCCTGCGCGCGGGAGAACAGGCGCCGGACGCGGTGCTGTGCGTGGTCAACGCCACCAATCTGCGCCTGAACCTGCGCCTGGTGCTGGAACTCAAGCGCCTCGGCCTGCCGATGGTGCTGACCCTGAACATGGTCGACGTCGCCCGGAAGCGCGGCATCGAGATCGACACCGCGAAGCTGGCGCAGGAACTGGGCATGCCGGTGGTGGAAACCGTCGCCATCCAGTCGGGCGGCGAACAGGCGCTGCTGGCCGAGCTCGAGCGCATGACCTTCGACGCGCCGGTCAAGGTCAATCCGCTGTCGGCGATCGATGCGGTGCCGGTCGAAGAGACCCAGCGCGAGGTGCGCCGCATCCTGTCGATCGCCGTCTCCACCGCGAAGGACAGCGGCAACCTGACCGAAAAAATCGACAATGTCGTGATGCATCCGATTGCGGGACTGGTCATCCTGGCCGCGCTGATGTTCCTGATCTTCCAGGCCGTGTTCAGCTGGGCCGGCACGCCGATGGACCTGATCGAGGCCGGCGTCGGCGCCCTGGGCGGATTCGTCGGCGACCTGCTCGGCGAAGGCATCCTGCACAGCCTGATCGTGGACGGCATCATCGCCGGCGTGGGCAGCGTGCTGGTGTTCCTGCCGCAGATCCTGATCCTGTTCTTCTTCATCCTGCTGCTCGAAGACGTGGGCTACCTGCCGCGCGCGGCCTTCCTGCTCGACCGCATCATGGGCAGCGTCGGCCTGTCGGGCCGCTCCTTCCTGCCGCTCCTGTCCTCCTTCGCCTGCGCGATCCCCGGCGTGATGGCCGCGCGCACGATCCAGAATCCGCGCGACCGCCTGGTGACGATCATGATCGCGCCCCTGATGACGTGTTCGGCGCGCCTGCCGGTGTATGCGCTGCTGATCGCGGCCTTCATCCCCGACCAGACCGTGGCCGGCATCCTCAACCTGCAGGGCCTGGTGCTGTTCATTCTGTACATGGCCGGCATCCTGTCGGCGATGGGCGTGGCCTGGTTCATGAAGCGCCGCAGCACCTACAAGCAGCACGCGCTGATGCTCGAACTGCCGGCCTACCACTGGCCGCAGCTGAGCGCCCTGGCCTCGGGCCTGCTGGAACGCACCAGGATCTTCCTGATGCGGGTCGGCACGCTGATCCTGACCATGATGGTCCTGCTCTGGCTGCTGTCGAGTTTCCCGGGCGCGCCGGAAGGCGCGGCCGAGCCGCCGATCTACTACAGCGTGGCCGGCATGATCGGCCGCGCGCTGGAAGTGATCCTGGCGCCGATCGGCTTCAACTGGCAGATCGCGATCGCCCTGGTGCCCGGCATGGCCGCGCGCGAAGTGGCGGTCGGCGCGCTGGGCACCGTGTACGCGCTGTCCGGCGGCGACGAGGTCGGCGACACGCTGGCGCCGCTGATCGCGCAATCGTGGTCGCTGGCCACGGGCCTGGCGCTGCTGGCCTGGTACGTCTACGCGCCGCACTGCCTGCCGACGCTGGCCACCGTGGCCCGCGAAACCGGCAGCCGCAAGTACGCCTGGATCATGGCCGGCTACATGTTCGGCCTGGCCTACGTGGCCGCCTTCATCGTCTATCGCGTCACCCTCGCCGTCACTGGAGCCTGAATCATGCAGGAACTGCTGGTTGCCGTCATCGTGCTTGCCTCGGCGCTGTACCTGGGCGCGAAAACCATGCCGGCTGGCCTGCGCGTGCGTCTGGTCAGGCACCTGACCCGGGGCGGGCGCACGTCGGTCTTGGCGCGCTGGCTCGACAAGGCGGGAGGCGGCGGTTGCGGCGGCGGCGGCTGCGGCAGCGGCTGCGCGCCCAAGCAACCGGATTCGCCCGGCAAGCACCGCGTGATCAAGCTGCACCAGAAACACTGAGTTTTCTTCTTCAATCCCGCAGCGCCGCGATCAGGCGCTGCGCGTCGAACGGCGCATGCACCTTGATGTCGTTGTCGAAGTAGCAGTAGACGTCGCGCTTGCTGCGCTTGCGCGGCGCCTTGTCCGACGCCAGGCAGGCGTCGTGCGGCTGTCCGCCATCGCGCCAGGCGCGAATCTTCCTTGCCCAGTGTTCGATGGCCCGGTCGTCGTAGCCGCTCGCATACAGTTCCTTGTCGCCATGCAGGCGCACGTACATGAAGTCGGCCGTCACATCCTCGATCCGCGGCCATTTTCCGGCCGTGTCGGCCACCACCAGCGCCACCTTGTACTTGCGCAGCAGGGCGATGAAGACGGGGTCGATGAAGCTGTCGTGGCGGATCTCGACCGCATGGCGCATCGGTCTCCTGGGTCCCGGATCGAGCGCGACCCGGCCTTCCATGCGTTTTTCGTGCCCCTTGGCCAGTTCGGCCGCGGCATGGGTGTCGTGCGGCAGCAGCGCGAGAAAGGCTTCGAAGCGCTCCGGCTCAAAAGAAAAATTGGGCGGGAACTGCCACAGCATGGGACCGAGCTTTTCGCGCAGCATGAACACGCCCGAGGCCAGCACATTGGCCAGCGGTTTGCCGGCGACCTTCAGGCGCAGCATGTGGGTGATGAAGCGGTTGCCCTTGACCGCGAACACGAAGCCGGGCGGCGTGGCCGTGTACCAGGCAGCATAGCTCTCCGGCCGCTGCAGCGCGTAGAAGGAGCCGTTGATCTCGATGCTGGGGAGCTGGCCGGACGCGTATTCGAGCTCGCGGCGCTGGACCAGGCCGGGCGGATAGAACTTGCCGCGCCACGGCGCGTAGCGCCACCCCGAGATGCCGATATGGGTCGATCCGCTCATGCCTGCCACGATACACGGCGCGCCGGCGCGTGGTCGTACGCTGGCGCACCCAGCCGGCGCCCGTGCCGTCGAAGCGCGCGCCGCCGGTCCACCGGGCGGCTGCGCCCTTTTGGCAAAGGCGCAACAGTGCTAAGCTAGCGCCCATCGTCACTCCCAGAGCCGCCATGATCGTCGTCCACCACCTGAACAATTCGCGCTCGCAGCGCATCCTGTGGCTGCTGGAAGAGCTGGGCCTGGAGTACGAGATCAAGCGCTACCAGCGCGATCCCCGCACCATGCTGGCCCCGCCCGAGCTGAAGGCGGTGCACCCACTGGGCAAGTCGCCCGTCATCAGCGACGGCGGCCTGGTCGTGGCCGAGTCGGGCGCCATCGTCGAGTACCTGGTCGAACGTCATGGCGACGGCCGCCTGCGGCCCGCTGCCGGCACCCCGGCGCGCCTGCGCTATACCCACTTCCTGCATTATGCGGAAGGGTCGGCGATGCCGCCGCTGCTGCTCAAGCTGGTGTTCGACAAGGTCGAGAGCAGCCCGATGCCGTTCTTCGTCAAGCCGATCGCGCGCGGCATCGCGCAAAAGATCAAGGGCAGCTTCGTGCTGCCGCAGATCGCGCTGCACCTGGGCTATCTGGAAGCGGAACTGGGCAAGCATCCCTGGTTCACCGGCGAGGAATTCACGGCGGCCGACATCCAGCTCAGCTTCCCGCTGGAGGCGGCGGCCTCGCGCGGCGGACTGGATGGCAAGTATCCGAACCTGAGCGACTTCCTGAAGCGCATCCATGCGCGGCCGGCCTACCAGCGCGCGCTCGCGCGCGGCGGCAAGTACGAGATCGGCAAGGCCTGACGGAGTCCAGCGCATGGCCAAGCTGCTCGCCATCGACGGCCTGAACATCGTGCGCCGGGTGTACGAGGCCAGTCCCGAACCGGATTCGGATCTGAAGGCCAGCATCGCCTTGCGCCACGCCTTCTCGTCGTTTCGCAACCTGCTCGAGACGCATGCGCCGACCCACGTGCTGGCGGCGTTCGACCACGGCGGCGAGAACTGGCGCCACGCCCTCTATCCGCGCTACCGCGAGGGCAGGGCGGCGATGCCGCGCGAACTGCGCGCGGCGCTGCCCGAGTTCCACGAGCGCCTGCGCGGCGCCGGCCTGCACGTGGTGTCGATTCCCGAGGTCGAGGCCGACGACGTGATCGCCACCGGCGTGATGCGCTGGCTGTCGGAAGGACGCGGCGAAGCCATCGTCGCCACCACCGACAAGGACCTGCACCCCTTGATCGCGCATGGCGCGCTGGTGTGGGACCATTTCAAGAACGAATGGCACGACGACGCCTGGGTGCGCCAGCGCTTCGGCGTCGCGCCCGAGCGGCTGCACGACC
Source organism: Massilia sp. UYP11 (assembly GCF_050434805.1). Taxonomy (NCBI): domain Bacteria; kingdom Pseudomonadati; phylum Pseudomonadota; class Betaproteobacteria; order Burkholderiales; family Oxalobacteraceae; genus Massilia; species Massilia sp. UYP11. The sequence continues at coordinate 49,163 of NZ_JBNDJE010000014.1, read as the reverse complement.
TGCTGGCGCTGATGGGCGATCCGACCGACGGCGTGCCGGGCGTGTCCAAGATCGGCATGAAGACGGCCGCGCGCCTGCTCAATGCCTATGGCAGCCTCGACGCCGTCATTGCCGGCGCCGGCATCCTCAAGACGCCGCTGGGCGAAAGGCTGCGCGCCGAGCGTGAGATACTCGAGATCTCGCGCTGCCTGGTGTCGCTCAAGCTCGACGTGCGCCTGGGCGTGACCTGGAACATGCTGGCCTATGAATCGAATTAAGAGGGAAACGACGCGATGCTCAAGGCGGTAATCGTGGATGGAAACGCGCTGTCGCGTTCGATGCTGGGCACCGTGCTGGCCGACGGCAGCTATGAGGTGGTGGGCGCGACCCATACCAGCGCGCTCGGCTACGCCCTGGCGATCAAGCACCGCCCGCACGTGATCTGCATCGCGCGCGAGCAGGTCGAGGACGGCAACAACGTGGTCGAACAGCTGCGCGCCGAGCTGCCCAAGACCCTGATCTTCCTGGTCTCGGGCACGCTCGATGCGCAGGCCGTGCAGTCGGCAGCGTCGCGCGGCGTGCACGGCTTCATCGTCAAGCCGTTCAAGGCCGACACCGTGCTCAAGACCATTCGCAATACCGTGATCTCCTTCGTCAAGAAGCAGCAGGCGGCGCCCAAGGCGGACTAGCCGCGGCGCCCGACTTCGTCGGACGCGATGGCCGCCAGTTCGCGCAGCGCACGCAATTCGCGTTCGCGCAGGCGCCGCGGTTCGCGGTCAAGCACGCACAGCGAACCGAGCGCCAGCCCGTCGGCGCCCCGCACCGGATAGCCGGCATAGAAGCGGATGTACGGCGCGCCCGTTACCAGGGGATTGGCGGCGAAGCGCGGGTCGGCGCCCGCATCTTCCACCACGAAAACCCCGTCCTGCATGATCGTGTGGCTGCAGAAGGCCACTTCGCGCGGGGATTCGCGCAGCGCGATGCCGATGCGCGACTTGAACCATTGGCGTTGCCCGGACAGTAGCGTGAGCAGGGCCATCGGGCATTCGGTCACGTGGCTGGCCAGCCAGGTCACGCGGTCGAACACGGCTTCCTCGGGCGAGCCCATCAGCCTGGACGCGGCCAGCGCCGCCAGGCGCTGCGCTTCGTTGGGCGCCACCGGATAAGCGGGGGCCGGCGAGGGGAGTAATTCGGCGGCGAGCCGCGCGGACTGCGCCGCGGGCAGGCCGGCTTCGCGCTGCCGCATCAGCTGCGTCACCGCGCTCAGGCGCACCCTGCGATGGCCGCCTGGGGTCTTCCAGGTGGGCAGCGCACCGCCTTCCATCCAGACCTGGGCGGTGCTCACCGCCACGCCCAGCAGCCGCGCCGCATCGCGCGTGGTCAGGATCGGATCGTCGTCGTGTCTCGTTGTCATGATGTGGTGTATTGCTGCAATACAGGGATTTTATACCAAGCAACAAAAAATGACGGATTTGACGAAAAATTGACAATACTTGTTGACTGTAAGAATTTTTATTGCAACAATGAATCAAAATTCGTCAATTCCGTCATTTCTGGTGCATGTGCGCCAGCCAGGGCCCGCGCATGAACTTACCGATCAAACCAGCACTATTGGCCCCGTCCATCCATGAAGCGGCGCGTCTCGAAGCCCTGCATCGGCTCGAATTGCTGGACACGCCGCCCAGCGAGGCCTTCGACCGCATCACGCGGATGGCGGCCCAGCTGTTCAATCTGCCGATCGCGGCGGTGTCGCTGACCGACAGCGATCGCCAGTGGTTCAAGTCGAAGGTCGGCGTTCCGCATGATTCGATCCCGCGACTGCGCGCGCCGTGCGCGACGGTTACCGACACGGCCCACGTGCTGGTGGTGCCTGACCTGCTTGAAAACGCCTTCTTTCGCGACAGCAGGCTGGCCGCGGACGGCATCCGCTTCTATGCCGGCGCCCCGCTCGTGACCAGCGACGGCTTTGCGCTGGGCGCGATGTGCGTGCTGGGCACCGAACCGCGCCAGGTGACGGCGGCCGAGAGGCAGACGCTGCAGGACCTGGCGACGATGGTGATGGCGCAGGTCGAGTTGCAGCATGCGCTGGGCCGGATCGATCCGACCAGCGGCCTGCCCAACCGTAACCAGTTCATCGGCGACTTCACCGATCTCGAGCTGGCCGGACCGGCGGGCGACATGCGCCTGGCGGCCCTGGTCAGCCTGGCCAGCCCGCAGGAGCTCAGCGACGCCCAGCGCGTGATGGGTTCCGGCTATCTCGACGAGATGATGCGCGACGCGGTGCCGCAGCTGCGCCTGGGCGGCGCCAGCAAGATCTACCACGTGGCCAGCACCCAGTTCGCCTTCTTCGCGCCGCCCGGCGTCTCGCTCGATACCTTCCGCGTCCAGCTGCAGTCCTGGCTCGACGCCCGCGCCAGTTGCGGCCAGGGGCGCTTCATCACCACCACCACGGTCGGCATCGCGCCGTTCACGGTTGGCCAGACCGAAGGCCTGGACCTGCTGCGCAATATGCACAGCGCTGCCTACGACGCCCTGGCGACCGAGGGCTGCGTGCGCGTGTTCTCCTCCGAGCACGACGCAATCCTGCAGCGCAGCTTCTGGCTGGTGAACGCCTTCGGCGCCGCGCTCGAGAGCCGCGACCAGCTGCACCTGGTGTACCAGCCCAAGGTCGGCCTGCGCGACGGCGCCTGCTCCGGCGTCGAGGCGCTGCTGCGCTGGAACCATCCCGAGCAGGGCGCGATCTCGCCGGGCGAATTCATTCCCGTGATCGAGGGCACCTCGCTCGCGCGCGCCACCACCGAATGGGTGCTGGGCGCCGCCATGCGCCAGATGGCCGCGTGGCGTCACGACGGCGTGACGTTGCAGGTGGCGGTGAACGTGTCGGCGGTGAACCTGGAAGAACCGGATTTCTGCGACCGCGTATTGAAGCGCCTGGTGCGCCACGGCCTGGCGCCGTCAAACCTGGCGATCGAGCTGACCGAGAGTGCGCTGATGCGCAACCCGAAGGTGGCGCAGGCCACGCTGGAGCGCCTGGCGCACGCCGGCGTGCAGCTGGCGATCGACGATTTCGGCACCGGCTACAGCAGCCTGTCCTACCTGCAAAGCCTGCCGGCGAACGTGGTCAAGATCGACCAGAGCTTCATGCGCAACCTGGCGCACGACGAGCGCCGGCGCGCGCTGGTGGGGACGATGATCAAGCTGTCGCACGACCTGGGCCACAAGGTGGTGGCCGAAGGCGTGGAGACGGTGGAAGTGGAAGACTTCTTGCGCGCGGCGGGCTGCGACGAGGTGCAGGGCTACCTGCATGCGCGCCCGCTGGCGCCTGGCGCGCTGGCCACATGGCTGGCCGGGCGCGCTAATGCCGTTAAGTTAAGCTAGCTGAGCTAGCCGTCAAATACGTCGTCCCCGCGCAGGCGGGGACCCAAGTTCTGCAAACGTCGTCGAAACGCTTGCAAGATTGGGTCCCCACCTTCGTGGGGAGTCGTTACTGCCAGTGGCAGTAACGACGTTTTTACGCTAACTCAAGAAGACTTTCGCCTTAACTTAACGTCATTAGGCCGGGCGCGCCCCTTGATGCGCCAGCGTCAGGCCACGCCCGAGCGCGCGTCGATGATGCCGCCGCCCAGGCAGACGTCGCCGTCGTACAGCACGGCCGACTGGCCAGGGGTGACCGCCCATTGCGGATCCGCGAAATCGAGCGCGAAGCGGCCGTCGCTTGCAGCCTGCATCCTGCAGGCCACGTCGGCCTGGCGATAGCGGGTCTTGGCCGACAACTCGCGCGGATCCGGGGCCTGGCCCGCGATCCAGCTGGCCTGGCCGGCTTCCAGCCGGTTCGACAGCAGCCATGGGTGGTCATGGCCCTGCACGATGTACAGGGTGTTGGCCTCGATGTCCTTGCGCGCCACGAACCATGGCTCGCTGGTGCCGTCCGCATTCCTGCGCGATTTCAGGCCGCCGATGCCGATGCCCTTGCGCTGGCCCAGCGTGTAGAACGACAGCCCGACGTGTTCGCCGACCGTGGTGCCGTCGTCGAGCCTGATCGGGCCCGGCTTGTAGGACAGGTAGCGGTTCAGGAAATCGCGGAACGGGCGCTCGCCGATGAAGCAGATGCCGGTCGAATCCTTCTTGGCGGCGTTCGGGAGCTTGAGCTTTTCGGCGATCTTGCGCACTTCGGTTTTCGGGATCTCGCCCAGCGGGAACAGCGACTTCGAGAGCTGCGCCTGGTTCAGGCGATGCAGGAAGTAACTCTGGTCCTTGGTGGCGTCAAACGCCTTGAGCAGTTCGAACCTGCCGCTGCCCGTGTTCTGGCGCACGCGCGCGTAGTGCCCGGTCGCGATCAGGTCGGCGCCCAGCTTCAGCGCATGGTCGAGGAAGGCCTTGAACTTGATTTCGGCATTGCACAGCACGTCCGGGTTGGGCGTGCGGCCGGCCTGGTATTCGCGCAGGAACTCCGCGAACACGCGGTCCTTGTATTCCGAGGCGAAGTTGACCGCCTCGATGTCGACCCCGACCACGTCGGCCACGCTGGCCGCGTCGATCCAGTCCTGGCGCGTCGAGCAGTATTCGGAGTCGTCGTCGTCTTCCCAGTTCTTCATGAACAGGCCGACCACGTCGTAGCCTTGTTCTTTCAGCATCCACGCCGCGACCGAGGAGTCGACTCCGCCCGACATCCCGATCACGACTTTTTTCTTGCTCATGTTGCGTCCGTATCGAATTCAGATCCCGCCCTCGAATACCGAGGAATGGGTGTATAGCAGGGACAGCGGCGTACTGCTGCCGGCCAGGTAGTCGTCCACGCACTTGAGCACGATCGGGCTGCGGTGGCGGTCGGCGGTGGCGGCGATCTCGTCGCGGGTCATCCACAGGGTGCGCAGGATGCCTTCGTCGAGCGGCTGGTCGAACTTGCGGCCGACGGTCCCGGCGAAGGTGAAGCGCAGGTAGGTGACATCGGCATTGCGCGACTTCGAGTGGTAGCGCGACATGTACATCCCCACCAGGCTGCGCGGGATGAACTCGTGGGCGGTTTCCTCGAGCGCCTCGCGCACGACCGCCTGTTCCAGCGATTCGTGCGGGTCGAGATGGCCGGCGGGCTGGTTCAGCTTGACGCCCTCGCTCGTCTCTTCTTCGATCAGCAGGAAACGGCCCTCGTGCTCGATGATCGCAGCCACGGTAACCGATGGTTTGAAGATGTCGCTCATGCCTGTCCTTGAAAATGAGCCGGTATTCTACCTCGGGCGGCGGCTGCTCTGCTCAGCCTCCCCCTCCCTGTGGCGCTTGCCTGACGTTAATTGCGCTTGATCTGTCGCAAAAATGTTGGCAAATCTCCCGAGCGGCATGAGTTTTGTCATAAGCATTGCAAGATCAATAAAAGGAGGCGTATATTGTTGTATTTGCTGTAAAGACAAGCTGTGCACTCGAGTATTCCAACGTACGGAGGTGTCATGAGGATAGGCATACCGGCCGAGACCAGGCCGGGCGAGACCCGTGTTGCAGCAACTCCTGAAACTGTCAAAAAACTGGCCGCCAAGCACCAGGTCCTGGTGCAATCCGGGGCCGGCCTTCATGCCGCGGCGCCCGATGCTGCCTATGAGGCGGCCGGCGCCAGCATCGTCGATGCCGCCGCCGCATTCGGCGCCGACATCGTCCTCAAGGTGCGCAGCCCGGACAGCGCCGAACGCGGCCTGATGCGCAGCGAATCGGTGCTGGTCGGGATGCTCGATCCCTTCGATGCCGAGAACCTCGCCGCGCTGGCCGCGAGCGGCCTCATCGCCTTCGCGCTGGAAGCGGCGCCGCGCATCACGCGCGCGCAGTCGCTCGACGTGCTCTCTTCGCAGGCCAATATCGCCGGCTACAAGGCCATCCTCCTGGCCGCCAATACCTACGGGCGTTTCATGCCGATGCTGATGACGGCGGCCGGCACGGTCAAGGCGGCGCGCGTGCTGATCATGGGCGTGGGCGTGGCCGGGCTGCAGGCGATCGCCACCGCCAAGCGCCTGGGCGCCGTGATCGAAGCGTCCGACGTGCGTCCGCCGGTGAAGGAACAGGTAGAGTCGCTCGGGGCCAAATTCATCGACGTGCCGTATCTGACCGATGAAGAACGCGAGATCGCCCAGGGCAGCGGCGGCTATGCGCGGCCGATGCCTGCCGACTGGATGCGGCGCCAGGCCGAACTGGTGCACGAGCGCGCGAAACTGGCCGACATCGTCGTCACCACCGCCCTGATCCCGGGCCGCAAGGCGCCGGTCCTGATCGGCGAGGAGACGGTGCGCGCCATGAAGCCGGGTTCCGTGATCGTCGACATGGCCATCTCCCAGGGCGGCAACTGCCCGCTGACGGAGCTGGGCAAGACCGTGATCAGGCACGGGGTGCACATCATCGGCGAGCCGAACCTCGCGGCGCTGGTGCCGGCCGATGCGTCGGCCCTGTATGCGCGCAACGTGCTGGACTTCCTCAAGCTCGTGATCGACAAGGACGACCGGTTCTTCATCGACCGCGAGGACGAGATCGTGGCCGCGACGCTGATGTGCGCCGGCGGGGAAGTGCTGCGTAAATAGATTGCTTCAGACAAGTCCGGAACAGGACTGGACAGGACAGGACAGGAGACTAGGCATGGAAATCAGCCACACCATCATCAACCTGATCATCTTCGTGCTGGCGATCTACGTCGGCTACCACGTGGTCTGGACCGTCACCCCCGCGCTGCACACGCCCCTGATGGCGGTCACCAACGCCATCTCGGCGATCGTGATCGTCGGCGCCATGCTGGCCGCCGGCTTGACCGAGGGCCTGGCCGGGCGCGTGTCCGGCACGGTCGCGGTGGCGCTGGCGGCGGTCAACGTGTTCGGCGGCTTCCTGGTCACCCAGCGCATGCTGGAGATGTTCAAGAAGAAGGCGCCGAAAGCCGCGAAGGAAACGCCCGAGGCGAAGACCGGGGAGAAGCAGTCATGAACGGCATCAGCATGAACGTCGTCACCCTGTTCTACCTGGTCGCCTCGGTATGCTTCATCCAGGCGCTCAAGGGCCTGTCCTCGCCCTCGACCGCGCGCATCGGCAACGCCTTCGGCATGGCCGGCATGGCGATCGCCGTGGTGACCACCGTGGCGCTGATGCTCAAGCTGCAGGACAGCCTGGGGCAGGGCGGCGGCTCGGGCTTCGTCCTGGTGCTGCTGGGCGTCGTGGTCGGCGGCGCGATCGGCGCCTATGCCGCGAAGAAGGTCGAGATGACCAAGATGCCCGAGCTGGTGGCGGCCATGCACTCGCTGATCGGCCTGGCGGCGGTGTGCATCGCGATCGCCGCCGTGTCCGAGCCCTGGGCCTTCAATATCGCCACCCGCGAGACGCCGCTGCCGTTCGGCAACCGGCTGGAGCTGTTCATCGGCACCTTCGTCGGCGCGGTGACCTTCTCGGGTTCGGTGATCGCCTTCGGCAAGTTGTCGGGCAAATACAAATTTCGCCTGTTCCAGGGGGCGCCGGTGCGCTTCGTCGGGCAGCACATCCTGAACCTGGCGATCGCGATCGCGATCGTGGCGCTGGGATTGATGTTCTGCTTCGCCGACGGCGTGGCGCCGGCCTGGACGCCCTTCATCGCGATGGCGGCGCTGGCCTTCGTGCTGGGCGTCCTGATCATCATCCCGATCGGCGGCGCCGACATGCCGGTGGTGGTGTCGATGCTGAACTCCTATTCCGGCTGGGCGGCGGCCGGCATCGGCTTCTCGCTGAACAACTCGATGCTGATCATCGCCGGCTCGCTGGTCGGCTCGAGCGGCGCGATCCTGTCGTACATCATGTGCAAGGCGATGAACCGCTCCTTCTTCAACGTGATCCTGGGCGGCTTCGGCGGCGAGGCGGTGAGCGACGCCGGCGGCGAAAAAGAGCAGCGTCCCGTGAAATCCGGTTCCGCCGAAGACGCCGCCTTCATCCTGCAGAACGCCGAGTCGGTGATCATCGTCCCCGGCTACGGCCTGGCGGTGGCGCGCGCCCAGCACACGGTCAAGGAACTGGTCGACAAGCTCACGGAGCGCGGCGTGACGGTGCGCTATGCGATCCACCCGGTTGCCGGCCGCATGCCGGGCCACATGAACGTGCTGCTGGCCGAGGCCGAGGTGCCCTATGACCAGGTGGTCGAGATGGAAGACATCAACGGCGAATTCGGCCAGACCGACGTGGTGCTGGTGCTGGGCGCCAACGACGTGGTGAACCCGGCCGCGAAGGACCCGAAATCGCCGATCGCCGGCATGCCGATCCTGGAGGCCTACCGCGCCAAGAGCATCATCGTCAACAAGCGCTCGATGGCTTCCGGCTATGCCGGCCTGGACAACGACCTGTTCTACCAGCCCAACACGATGATGGTGTTCGGCGACGCCAAGAAGGTCATCGAATCGATGGTCAAGGCCATCGACTAAGAGGGCGGCGTGGGAATGGAATGACAACTTCCGGCCAGGAAGTGATCCGATCATCCATTCCCGCCCTCGGTGCGGGCGCCGGCCAGAAAAATAATGTGAGAAAGTTCTAGACGACTGGTCTAATTCGATCTATAGTGCCGTCATGGCCAAGACAACGACACATGACTCTTCCGACGTCCGTGACAATATTGTCGCGGTCGGGCAGCGCATCATGGCCGGCAAGGGTTTCTCGGCGGTCGGCTTGAACGAGATCCTGGCCACGGCGGGTGTGCCGAAAGGATCCTTCTATCATTACTTCGGGTCGAAGGACGCCTTCGGCGAAGCGCTGCTGGCAAAGTATTTCGAGGATTACCTGGCCGACATGGACCGCATGTTCCAGCAGGCCGACAAGACCATGGCGGAGCGCGTGGTCGCGTACTTCGAGTCCTGGCGCGCCAACCAATCGTTTTACGATTGCCAGGGCAAATGCCTTGCAGTCAAGCTGGGCGCGGAAGTCGCGGACCTGTCGGAACCGATGCGCCTGACCCTCAAGCAAGGTACCGACGGCATCGTGACTCGCCTGGCACAGGCGATCGAAGGCGGTGCAGCCGATGGTTCGCTCGCGGCGCAGGCAGATCCCGCGCAATTGGCGGCAACCCTGTACCAGCTCTGGCTCGGCGCCAGCGTCATGGTCAAGATCGTGCGCGATGCATCGCCATTCGATGCCGCGATGGAAACAACACAACGCCTGCTGCGCCTGGCCCGCTGAACGCGGGTCGCACCGGACGCTTCCCAGCGAAGCGTCTTTTTTCGGCGCCAGGATTAGACGACTGGTCTACTTCATAAATTGCAGGAGCAAGCCCATGAATAAACTGACCGTAACCCAGGCCGAGCCCATTGAGCCCGCCACCGAACCGAAAGACTCCTACATGTCCCATCATCCATCCTTGTTCGCGCCGGCGCCCCTCGGGCGCCATACGCTGAAGAACCGCATCGTGCTGCCGCCCCTGACCCGCCAGCGCTCCACCCAGCCCGGCGACGTCGCCAACGACCTGATGGCGAGCTATTATCGCCAGCGCGCCAGCGCCGGACTGATCATCACCGAAGGCACGCAGATCGAGCCGCGCGGCAAGGGCTACGCCTGGACGCCGGGTATCCATGACGCCGCGCACATCGCCGGCTGGCGCAAGGTGACCGAGGCCGTGCATGCCGAGGGCGGCATCATCTTCGCCCAGCTGTGGCACGTCGGCCGGGTCTCGCACGCCGCGCTGCAACCCGACGGCGGCGCGCCGGTGGCGCCGTCCGCCATCCGGGCCGCCGGGGTCAAGGTCTTCATCGAGACCGGCCCCGGCGCCGGCGAGCTGGTGGAGCCATCGGTGCCGCGCGAGCTGAGCGTGACCGAGATCGGCGAGCTGGTCGCCCTGTACGCCCAGGCGGCGCGCAACGCGCTGGCCGCCGGCTTCGACGGCGTCGAGATCCATGCCGCCAACGGCTACCTGGTCAACCAATTCATCTCGGCCCACTCTAACCACCGCAGCGACGAATACGGCGGCTCGCTGCAGAACCGCCTGCGCTTCCTGCGCGAGATCGTGCAGGCGGTGGGCGAGGTGGTCGGACCCGACCGGCTCGGGGTGCGCTTCGCGCCGCTGTTTTCCGGCACCGACGAAGAACGCGTCTACATCGGCCTGGTCGAGGACGATCCGCACCAGACCTATCTGGAAGCGATCGCGGTACTCGAACGCGCCGGCGTCGGCTACCTGTCGATCGCCGAGGCCGACTGGGACGGGGCGCCCGACCTGCCGCTCGCGTTCCGGCAAGCAGTGCGCGCCGCCTTCAGCGGCAAGATCCTGTACGCCGGCCGCTATACCGCCGAGAAGGGCGCGCGCCTGGTCGAGGCCGGCCTGGCCGACCTGATCGCTTTCGGTCGCCCCTTCATCGCCAACCCGGACCTGCCCGAGCGCATCGCCCAGGGCTGGCCGCTCAATCCGCTCAACGCCGCCACCATGTACGGCGGCGGCGAGGCCGGCTTTACCGATTACCCGCGCCATGCGCAAACCATCAACCAAGGAGAACCAGCATGAATCAGCACATGAACCAGCAAATCGAAGGCAAAGTAGTCCTGATCACCGGCGGCGGCACCGGCATCGGCGCGGAGGCTGCGCGCCTGCTCGCCGAACGCGGCGCCCGGGTCGCGGTCGCGGCCCGCCGCAAGGACAAGATCGACGGCGTCGTCGCCGAGATCGCCGCCGCCGGCGGCGAGGCCAGGGGCTATGTCCTCGACGTCACCGACAAGAAGCAGGTGGAGGCGGTCGTGGCCGCCGTGGTCGCCGACTTCGGCCGGATCGACGTCCTGATCAACAACGCCGGCCTGATGCCGATTCGTCCGATGGCCGAGGTCAATACCGACGAATGGGACGCCATGATCGACGTGAACATCAAGGGCGTCCTGTACGGGATCGCCGCGGCCCTGCCGCGCTTCCTGGCCCAGCAAAGCGGACACATCATCAATCTGAGCTCGGTCGCCGGGGTCAAGGTGTTCTCGCCGGGCGGCACGGTGTACTCGGGCACCAAGTTCGCGGTCCGGGCCATCTCGGAAGGTCTGCGCCACGAAGTCGGAAGCAAGGTCCGCGTCACCTCGATCGAGCCCGGCGCCGTGGAAAGCGATCTCAAGCACAGCACCACGGGCGGCGCGACCCAGACCGTGCTCGACTTCTACCGGCAAGCGATTCCGGCCGCTTCGGTGGCGCGGGCGATCGCCTTCGCGATCGAGCAGCCGGCCGACGTCGACATCAATGAAATCGTACTGCGACCGACCGCACAGGAATTCTGACCAGGAATTTTTGAACCGGGAGCGAATCCGCTCCCGGCGCCCTGCCGCCAGCCGGCGGCAGGGCCGCGCATCCACCCGGCAGGAACGGTTAGCGGCGACCGAACATCATCAGGTCGGCCAGGAGCGTGCGCGCGGGTCTGGCCAGGTCGAGCGCCGCCAGGCCCAGGCCCAGCAGTGGTTGCAGCGGCTTGCTGCCGGTGAAGGCGCGGGCCATGGTGTCGGTCAGGCCGATCGTCAGCTTGCGGTCTTGCGCGCGCTCTTCCTGGAAGCGTTCGATCGCGGCCGGACTGGCGTCGCGCGCCAGCTGGCGCGCCAGGACGGCGGCGTCGCGCAGGCCCAGGTTCAGGCCCTGCCCGGCGACTGGATGCAGGGTTTGCGCGGCATTGCCGATGGCGACCGTGCGCGCCGTGGCGCGCGCTTCGGCGTTCAGGCCGAGGGGGAAGGCGACGCGGGGGGACGCCTTGGTGAACGCGCCGAGGCGCGTGCCGAAGGCTTCGCCCAGCTGCTTCAGGAACGCCGTTTCGTCCAGCGCGAGGATCGTGCCGGCGCGCGCGCGGCGCACGCACCACACCAGCGCATACTGGTGGCCGTCGGGACCGTCTTCCGGCAGCAGGGCCAGCGGGCCTTCGCCGGTGAAGCGCTCGAAGGCGCGGTGGGCGATCGGCGCGTCGCTCGTCACGCGCGCGATCACGGCGCTCTGTTCGTAGTCGCGGCTCCTGGCGCGCTGGTCTTGCCGGCCGAAGATGCCGCCCTCGGCCTGGACCGCCACCTGCGCGCGCACCAGGCGGCCGTCGTCCAGCGCCAACTGCACGCCAATGGGGGTGTCGTCCAGCGCCTGCACGCGCGCCGGGCGCAGCATGGCGACGCCGGCCGCCTCGCAGCGCCGCGCCAGGGCGTCGACCACGGCGCCGTAGCGCGTGACGTAGCCCAGTGCCGCGACGTCGTGGTCGCGGCGGTCCATCAGGCTGCGACCCAGATGGCCGCGGCGCGAGACGTGGATCTGGTGGATCGCGGTGGCCGGCAACGGCCAGGCCTTGAGCTCGTCCAGCAGCTGCACGCTGCCCCAGGACAGCGCGATCGAGCGCGGGTCCGAGATCGCCTGGCCCAGCGACTTGCCGTCGATCAGGGCGATACGCGCACCCGGCACGCCGCGCCGCACCAGGAAGGCCGCCAGCGCCAGGCCCACCGGGCCGGCGCCGCAGATCGCCACGTCGAAGTCCAGGTCTGCTGGCGTCATCGTGTCTCCCGCATCAGTGCTTCGATCTCCGCCATGTCCTTCGGCGCGCCGGCGGTCAGGATGCGGCAGCCGGCGTCGGTCACGACCACGTCGTCCTCGATCCGGATGCCGATGTTCCAGTATTGTTCCGGCACGCCTTCGCCGGGCCGCACATAGATGCCCGGCTCCACCGTCAGCGCCATCCCCGGCTGCAGGGGCCGCGACGGCTTGTCGGGCAGGCTCGGGTCGCGGTAGGCGCCGACGTCGTGCACGTCCATGCCCAGCCAGTGGCCGGTGCCGTGCATGTAGAACTGCGCATAGGCGCGCGATCCGATCGCGTCGTCGAGCGAGCCCACCTTGTTCCGGTCCAGCAGGCCCAGGTCGAGCATGCCTTCGGTGAGCACCCGCACCGCCGCATCGTGGATCGCGCTGTACAGGCGGCCGGGATGGATGGCCGCAAGCGCCGCGGCCTGCGCGCGCAGCACCAGCGCGTACAGGGTGCGCTGGGCGTCGCCGAAGCGGCCATTGGCCGGATAAGTGCGCGTGATGTCGCTGGCGTAGCCGTCCAGCTCGCAGCCGGCGTCGATCAGCACCAGGTCGCCGTCCTCGACGCGCCGGTCGTTGGCGCTGTAATGCAGCACGCAGGCGCGCGCTCCCGCGGCGACGATCGGGGGATAGGCCGGGAATTGCGCCCCGTTGCGGCGGAATTCGTGCAGCAGCTCGGCCTCGATCTCGTACTCGAACATGCCGGGCCGGGTGGCGCGCATCGCGCGCGCATGGGCCTCCCCCGAGATCGCGCCGGCGCGCGCCATCAGGGCGATTTCGTGCTCGTCCTTCACGAGCCGCATCTCGTCCAGCATGCCCAGCAGGTGGTGCATCGTCTGCGGCGCGGCGACGCCGCTGCGGCCGCGTGCGCGCACCGCCCTGAGCCAGCCGGCCACTCGGGCGTCGAGTTCGGCGCCGTGGCCCAGCGCGTAGTACAGCGCCGGCGCATCGGCCAGCACGTCGGCCATGCGCGCGTCGAGTTCGTCGATCGGCCAGGCCTCGTCGAAGCCGAAGGCATCGCGCGCCGCTTCGGGGCCGAAGCGGAAACCGTCCCAGATCTCGCGCTCGACATTCTTCTCGCGGCAGAACAGAATCGTGCGCGCCGGCAGTTCTCCTCGGGCCGCGACCAGCACGACGAAGCTTTCCGGTTCGGCGAACCCGGTCAGGTAATAGAAATGGCTGTCGTGGCGGTAGGGATAGTCGCTGTCGCCGTTGCGCGGCGCCGTCAACGCGGTGCCCAGCACGGCGACCGCGCCCGGTTGCATGCGGCCCAGCAGCTGCGCGCGCCGGGCCGCATGCGCAGCGCAATGCGGCATCATGAAGCCGTCTTGGCCGCCCGCAGCGGCGCGTTCAGTTCTTCCAGCTGGCCCACGGTGCCGACGTTGACCCACTGGCCCTGGTAGATCTCGCCGCCGACGCGGCCCTGCTCGATGAACTTGCGCATCAGGGGGCCGAACTTGAGGAATTCGCCGGCGCGGAGCCCGTCGAACATCTCGGCGCGGTACACGCCGATGCCCGCGAAGTTCCATTTGGTGGCGCCGTCGTTCTTGAGCGTGTACATGTCGAGCGCGAAGTCGCCCTCGGGGTTGTGCCACGGGTTCGGCGTCAGCCACAGCCAGGCGATGTCGCGCCGGTCGACCGGGTAGGGAACGCCTACCGCATCGATATCCTTGAGCGCGTCGAGCGCCAGCGAGAAATCGAAGTAGGGTGCATAGATGTCGCCCGACACGGCCAGGAACGGCTCGTCGCCCAGCAGGTGCAGCGCATTGACGATGCCGCCCGCCGTCTCGAGCGGCGTCGGCTCGTGCGAGTACACGATGCGCGCGCCGTAGCGGCTGCCGTCGCCCAGTTCTTCCTCGATCATGTGGCCGAGGTGGGAGTGGTTGATCACGATGTCGGTGATCCCGGCGCGCACCAGGTTCAGCACGTGCCAGGTGATCAGGGGCCGCCCGCGCACTTTCAGCAAGGGCTTGGGGCAGCTGTCGGTCAGGGGCCGCATGCGCTCGCCGCGGCCGGCGGCGAAAATCATTGCTTTCATGCTGGACCTCAGAAGGTGTAGCCGACTTGGGGCGCCTTGTTTTCCACGGCGTCGAGCAGACGCAGCAGCGGCTTGAGTTCGGCGTAGCGGTTGGCGGTCTTGCGCACGTAGTCAAGCACCGTCGGCAGGTCGCCCATGTAGTGCGACTTGTTGTCGCGGTAGTTCAGGCGGCAGAAGATACCGAGGATCTTCAGGTGGCGCTGCATGGCCATGAACTCGAAGTCGCGGTAGAAGGCGTCGATGTCCGGGTTGACCGGCAGGCCGGCCCCCTTGGCGCTCTGCCAGTAGCGCACCACCCAGTCCAGCACGATCTCTTCGTCCCACTGGATATAGGCGTCGCGCAGCAGCGAAGCCAGGTCGTAGGTCACCGGGCCGTACACGGCGTCCTGGAAATCGAGCACGCCGGGGTTGCCCTGGTCGAGGAACATCAGGTTGCGCGAATGGAAATCGCGGTGCATGAACACCTGCTGCTGCGCCAGCACGTTCGAGGCGATCGCCTCGAATACCTTGTCCAGCTGCGCCTGCTGCTTGTCGTCCAGGGTCACGCCCAGGTGGCGGTTCAGGTACCACTCCGGGAAGATGTTCAGCTCGCGCAGGATGAAGGCGCGGTCGAACTCGGGCAGCACGCCGGGCTGGCTGGCCATCTGGAACTTGAGCAGGGCGTCGACCGCGTCCGAATACATGAACGCGGCGTTGTCGCTGGAAAGGCGCGCCAGGTAGGTGGTGCCGCCCAGGTCGCCCAGCAGCAGGAAGCCCTGTTCGACGTTGCGCGCGGCAATCGCCGGCACGGTCACGCCGGCGTCGAACAGCAGGCCCTGCACGTGGACGAAGGCCGGCACGTTCTCGCGTTCCGGCGGCGCATCCATGGCGACCAGGGTCGCGCCCAGCTTGTCCTGCATGGCGGGCACGACGTCGTAGCGGAAATAGCGGCGAAAGCTCGCATCGACGGAGGCAGGGCGGCCGCTTCCGACTTCCACCAGGCCGGTCGAGGCCAGCCAGTCGTTCAGCTGTGCCAGGCGCGGATCGGTCTCGTGCGCGGCGCCGACCGAAGTGGAAGAATTTTGATACAAAGATGACATGGAGCGGCCTGACGAATCCGGTTGGTTGAACTAATTCCCATATAATAAGGGATTCATTCTAAAAAAACCGCCCTTTATGGTGCATGTCCGATTTTCCGTGAGCTGCGATTTTCCATGAGCTGGTCGTCAAGCCAACCTTTCCCACCGCGGCAGGTGCTCGCGCTCTATGCACTGGTTTCCGCAACCGCGATCCCGGCATTCGCCCAGAGTGTCCCCCCTGCGCCCCAAGCCGAAGACGAACTTCCCGTCATCATCCAGGCCGAGGAGATCGGCGGCCGTCCCGACCGGCGGGTGGATCTCAACCGCAACGTCGAGATCACGCGCGGCCAGAGCGGCATCACCGCCGATACCGCCTGCTACCTGCGGGTCGAGGACGAAGTCACGGCCACCGGCAACGTGAACATGTGGCGCTTCGGCGACCGCTACAAGGGCGACGAGCTGCAGCTGAACCTCGAGACCGGCAAGGGCTACCTGCTCAATCCGACTTATTTCCTGGCCGACAGCAATGGCCAGGGACGGGCCGACCGCATCGACTTCCTGGGCGAGCAGCAGGCCGTGGTGCGCAACGGCACGTACAGCACCTGCGAAGGCCCCGATCCCGACTGGTACCTCAAGTCGAGCACGCTGCGCCTGGACCGCGGCCGTGACGTCGGCACCGCCGGCAAGACCATCATCTATTTCAAGGATGTCCCGATCATCGGCACCCCGGCGATGTCGTTCTCGCTGTCGGGCCAGCGCCGCTCCGGCTGGCTGCCGCCCACGGTGGGCTTCGGCTCCCAGGGCAAGGCCGAGGTGATGGTGCCGTACTACGTCAACATCGCCCCGAACCGTGACCTGACGCTGTATCCGCGCATGATGTTCGACCGCGGCTTCCAGATGGGCGCCACCGGCCGCTACCTGGGCAGCACCTACCAGGGCGAGACCCACGTCGAGGTCTTGCCGGACGACCGCGAGACCAATACCACGCGCTGGCGCGTCGACTCGCTGCACAGCCAGTCGATCAGGCCGAACTGGTCGTATGGCTGGAACCTGCACGGCGCCTCGGACGACGAATACCCGTCCGACTTCTCGCGCACCGTTGCCGCCAGCGCCGAGCGCCAGCTGCTGCGCGAAGTGCGCACCGATTACTATGGCCAGTTCTGGAGCCTGACCGCGCGCGCCCAGAACTACCAGGTGTTGCAGGACCCGGCCGCCGTGACCAATCCGAGCCTGACGGTGCCGCGTCCCTACGACCGCCTGCCGCAGATTAATTTCCGCGCGGCGCGCTACGACGTGGCCGGTTTCGACTGGGCGATCGACGCCGAGGCGACCCGCTTCGACCACCCTACCTGGGTCACCGGCAACCGCGCCGTGATGCAGGGCCAGGTGAGTTATCCGATCGTGCGTCCGGGCTGGTTCGTCACGCCCAAGCTGATGTACAACGCGGCCAAGTACGAGATCCAGGACCATCCCGACCGGGTCGGCAGGGACACCAGGCTGACGCGCACGATCCCGACCTTCTCGGTCGACAGCGGCATGGTGTTCGAGCGCCGGACCACGCTGTTCGGCGGCGCCGCCACCCAGACCCTCGAGCCGCGCCTGTTCTACGTCTATACGCCGTACGAGAACCAGGACGACGTGCCGCTGTTCGACACCGGCCGCGCCGGCTTCAACTACGCCCAGCTGTTCTCCGAAAACCGCTACGTGGGCCTGGACCGCGTGTCCGACGCCAACCAGGTCACGGCCGCGCTGGTGTCGCGCTTCATCCAGGAAGACGGCGCCGAGCGCCTGCGCCTGGCCTTCGGCCAGCGCCTGTATCTCGAACAGCCGCGCGTGCGCATCCCTGGCGAAGAACTGCACAAGAGCCGCTCCGACCTGCTGCTGGCCGCCGCCGGCACCATTTCCGAGGCCTGGACCTTCGATAGCGGCGTACAATACGATGCGAACGGAAGCAGTTTGTACAGCTCGAATGTGGGTGTACAGTGGCGTCCGGGGCAGATGAAGGTGTTGAACGCCGAATACCGTTATCAGCGTGACAGCTTCCGCAATATCGACTTCTCGGCGCAGTGGCCGATCGGCCGCCGCTGGTATGGCGTGGGGCGGGTCAGCTATGCGCTGCGTTCGTATGGCGTGGGGCAGGAAGTCAATCCGGCCACTGGCGGCAAGCTGATCGAGAGCCTGATCGGCCTCGAATACAAGGCCGATTGCTGGGTGTTCCGGATGGGCGCGCAGCGCTTCGTGACCGCCGCGCAAGAGACGTCGACGCCGATCTTCTTCCAGCTCGAGCTCAATGGCTTGTCGCGCCTGGGCCTGGGTAATCCGCTCGAGTCGTTCAACAAGAGCATCCCGGGCTATACGCGACTGAATACCGGAATTGGACGTCCATAAGCTAGCGTTCAGACTAGCAGCCCATACTGGCCGTCCATGATTCGTCCATCAAGTGAACTATCCTGAAATGAGTGCTTTCCAGATGATGCGTACTACCCGTTTGCAGTCCCTCCAGATGGCGGCAGCACTGCTGTGCGCGCTCACCGCCGGCCAGGCGCTGGCCCAGGCCGCCACCGGCGCGGCGCCCGCCGCCCAGACCGGGCCATCGGCCGCCACCAGCGGCGGCTTCCTGCCGCCGGCATCGGCCAGCGCCAAGGTGATCGATTCGATCCAGGTCGTCGTCAATGACGAAGTGATCACCCGCAACGAAGTGGCCGGCCGCGTGGCCCAGGTCAGCCAGAACATGAAGGCGCGCAACGCCCAGATACCCGATCCGGCAACGATGGAGCGCCAGGTGCTCGAGGCGATGATCGTCGAACGCGCCCAGCTGCAGCTGGCGAAAGAGATGGGCGTCAAGGTCGACGACCGCACCCTGGACGCCACCATCGGCCGTATCGCCGAGAATCAAAAGATGTCGGTGCAGGACATGCGCAACCAGATGGAAAAAGAGGGCATGCCGTTCGCCCAGTTCCGCGAAGACATTCGTAACGAGATCATGATGCAGCGCCTGCGCGAGCACGAGGTCGACAGCAAGATCCAGGTCTCCGAGGCCGAGATCGACACCTATATGGCCGCCGCCAAGGCTGCCGAGGCCGACCGCGTCGAGGTCGACATCGCCCAGATCCTGGTGCGTGTGCCAGAGAACGCCTCGCCCGAGCAGATCGCCGCGCGCGCCGCGCGCGCCGAGGAAGTGATGCGTCAGTTGCGCACCGGCGCCGACTTCGCGCGCATGGCCTCGACCTATTCCGACGCGCCCGATGCGCTCAAGGGCGGCGAGATCGGCTGGCGCGACGCCGACCGCCTGCCGCCGATGTTCGCGACCGAGCTGCGCAAGCTCCAGGCGGGCCAGGTCACGCCGGTCCTCAAGACCAACGTCGGTTTCCACATCCTCAAGCTGTCGGGCAAGCGCCCGCTGGGCGGCGAGGCCGAGAAGTCGGTGGTCGAGCAGACCCACGCGCGCCACATCCTGATCAAGGTCACCCCGACCATGACCGAGGGCGAGGTCAAGCGCAAGCTGCTCGAGCTGAAGGAAAAGATGGACAACAACGCCGGCACCTTCGAGGACCTGGCGCGCCTGCACTCGCAGGACGGTTCGGCGTCCAAGGGCGGTGACCTGGGCTGGCTGTACCCGGGCGACACGGTCCCGGAATTCGAGACCGCGATGAACGCGCTGAAGCCGGGCGAGGTGTCGGACGTGATCCAGTCGCCGTTCGGCTTCCACCTGATCCAGGTCATCGGACGCAAGAGCGAAGACGTGACCCAGCAGAAGGAACGCAACATGGCGCGCCAGGTGCTGCGCGACCGCAAGATGCAGGAAGCGATGGAAGACTGGATGCGCCAGGTGCGCGACCGCGCCTACGTCGAGTTCCGCGAGGAGCAGTAACACCATGGTTGCGCCACAGGCGCCCGGGCGCCCGTTGGCGCCGCAGTCGGCAGCAGCACGGCCCGCATCTCGCCCAACCTTGGCGATCACGGTCGGCGAGCCGGCCGGGATCGGCCCCGAGATCGCGATCCGCGCCGCCTGGGCCCTGCGCGAGCAGGCCAATTGCGTGCTGATCGGCGACGCCGCCTTCCTGGCGCTCACCGCCAGCCTGATCGATCCAGCCATCCGCCTGGCGGCGCTATCGACCCAGGCCCTCCGTAACGGCGGCCTGCCGCACTTCGGCGCCCAGCGCCTGGCGGTGGTCGACGTGCCGCTGGCCGCGCACGTGGTGCCGGGCCAGCTCAATCCCGACAATGGCCTGGCGGTGCTGGCCACGCTCGACCTGGCGATCGAAGGGTGCCGGGGCGTCAACGATCGCGGGTGGTTCGACGCCATGGTCACCGCGCCGCTGCAAAAAAGCACGATCAACGATGCCGGCATCGCTTTCTCCGGCCACACCGAATACCTGGCCGAGAAGACCGGCACGCCCAAGGTGGTCATGATGCTGGCCGGCGCGCCGGGACAAGACCTGCCCTACCTGCGCGTCGCCCTGGCCACCACCCACCTGCCTTTGAAGGACGTGCCGGGCGCGCTCACGCGCGACAACCTGACCCGGGTGCTGGACATCCTGCACGCCGATCTGCGCGACAAATTCGGCATCGCGGCGCCCGTGATCCTGGTCACCGGCCTCAATCCCCACGCCGGCGAGAACGGCTATCTGGGCCGCGAGGAGATCGACGTCATCACGCCGGTGCTGATGGAGGCGCGCAGCCGCGGCATCGACGCGCGCGGCCCGTATCCGGCCGACACCCTGTTCCAGCCGGCATACCTGAAGGATGCCGACTGCGTGCTGGCGATGTACCACGACCAGGGCCTGCCGGTGCTGAAGTACGCGACCTTCGGGCGCGGCATCAACGTCACGCTGGGCCTGCCCCTGATCCGCACCTCGGTCGACCACGGCACCGCCCTCGACCTGGCGGCCCGGGGCCTGGGCCTGGCCGATTGCGGCAGCATGGAAGAGGCGATCCGCGCCGCCATGCACATGGTGGCGGCGCGCCGCCAGGCCACCACCGAATAATCAAGAAAGCAAGCATGAAACACGTCGCACGCAAGCGCTTCGGCCAGAACTTCCTGACCGACGACAATGTCCTGAACAATATCATCGACGCCATCGCACCGCGGCGCGCTGAAACGATGGTCGAGATCGGCCCGGGCCTGGCGGCGATGACGGCGCTGCTGCTCAAGTCGCTCGACCATATGCACGTCGTCGAGCTCGACCGCGACCTGGTGGCGCGCCTGGAAAAAGCCTATCCGCGCGAACGCCTCACCGTGCATTCGGGCGACGCGCTCAAATTCGATTTCGGATCGATCCCGGTCCCGGACGGGCAAAAACTGCGCGTGGTCGGCAACCTGCCGTACAACATCTCCAGCCCGCTGCTGTTCCACCTGGCCGAATTCGCCCATCTGGTCGAGGACCAGCACTTCATGCTGCAGAAGGAAGTGGTCGAGCGCATGGTGGCCGAGCCGGGCACCAAGGCCTATAGCCGCCTGTCGGTGATGTTGCAATGGCGCTACGACATGGCCATGCTGTTCATCGTGCCGCCGACCGCCTTCGATCCGCCGCCGCGGGTCGAGTCGGCCATCGTGCGCATGGTGCCCACCCGCCGCCAGTTGCCGTGCGACGGCAAGCGCCTGGAGGCGGTGGTGGCCAAGGCCTTCTCGCAACGGCGCAAGGTGATCCGCAACTGCGTGGCCGGCATGTTCACCGAGGCGCAGCTGGTCGAGGCGGGCATCGATCCGGGCGTACGTCCGGAAGCGGTCAGCCTGGAGCAATACGTGGCGCTGGCTAACCTGCCCGTGTCCTGACCCGGCGTGGTCGCTGCGGCGACCCCTTCCGCCCCTAAGCGCCGCCTCGCCGGCGCTTTTTTGCGTCCGACCACGCCTTGTTGCGCCGCAGCATACGGGTTATCACGTACTTCCGCGTGCCCGGTCGCCCATGTCGCAGGTGGCGATCGGCATGGGCAAGATCGCCAGGGTGAAGGTGCGCGCCGCACGCTGATCGTCGTCGGCAGGGGCCCATGACGCGGGCAAAAAAAAGCCCGCTCTAGAAGAGCGGGCTGAAATCCAATTCTTTTCTGAGGAGAGTTGGAGGAGACAGGAGTTATTATGCTGCGCGACAGCATATAAATCCAATTTTCCTTTCAAATACTCGACATAAGAATTGTGTATATCTGATCAGTTCGACGCAGCCACGCAAGTGACGTTGATATTGCTGACGTTCGCGGCTCTCATGACGCCGGCGGCATTTGCCACCGTGCAAATCTGGCCGGTCGGCTGGGTGATGACGGTCACGCCATAGGTCTGATCGTATTCAACCAGTCCGGCGAAAACGTAGCTGACCGGCGTCGTGACACCTGCTGCCGGCTTGGCGACTGGAACCGTTCCCCCGGTACTGCCATTGGCCAGCACCAGGCCATCCGCGGTGAGGCCGCTCACAGTGCCGCCGATCGAGTAGGCATTGACCTGGCATGCGAAGGTGATGTTGATCTCCGCCAGGCGGCCGGCGGTATCGTTAAAGTTCGGAATAGTCTGGAATGGCGTATCGCATCGCTGATTATCCGGGAAACTTTCGAACTGGACGTTATATACGTCGCCATATTCCAGCTTGTCAGGGAATGCGAAACTGACCGTGTCGCGTGGCGTGGCTGGCGGCGGGACGGCGATTTTCATGCCATTGGTGGTCAGGACGGCGCCTGGATAGACGATGCCGGTGATCGTGCCTTTGACGACGAACTCGGCTTTGTCGCTGCCGCCACAGCCGGCCAGGCCAGCGGCCAGCGCCAGCGCGAGCGCCGGACGGATCAGGGAAGACTTCATGCGTAACGCTCCAGGAAAATTAAGGGGTGCAGCTAACGGCCACGTTGGTGACAGGGGCCGGACCAACGGTACCGCTGCCATTGCTGACAGTGCAAGTCTGGCCGGCCGGTTGTTCCAGGACCGTGATGCCATATGGCGAATCTTCGGCAATGTCGGCCATCCTGAACGAGGTGGCGCCGGCCTGCAGGGTGACGCGGTCTGAACCGTTGACCAGGACCAGGTTGCCCTTCAGGTTGCTGACGGTGCCGGACAGCGCATGGCGGTTGAGCTCACACGCGATGTAGACGGAATAGACGTGGTAGCCCGCACGACCGCTCCCATTGGTGACTGTGCAATCCTTGACGTTCGACGGCTTGGACTTGATGACGACGTCGTAGCGGTCGTCGGTCGAGATCAGGTTGTCGAACGTCCATCGGCCGGCGCCGGTACCATCGGCCGGCGGGGTGATCGCCTTTTCCTGGCCGTCACTGGTCACGACCAGGCCGGCCTTGGTCACGCCGACGAAATCGCCGCCCAAGACCAGCTGGCCATCGCTGCCGCCACAGGCAGACAAGGCGACCGCGCATGCCAGCGCCGCGCCGGCACGCAGGTAGGAACTCTTCATAACATCTCCAAAAAATCGAGCGGGAACGCGCAGCTGCGCGGTAAGAATTGAAAAATCGCTCAACATTTTAGTTCATTTGGCAAGCAGCTGGACCATTTCGGGCGCATTTGGTTTTGTATCTTGGTGTAACCAGAATTTAACAAGCGCAATATTCCATGGGATAGACGGCGTGCGCATTGCATTCAGCGTAGCGCATCGCTATGCTTGGGGCGCACCTTGCTCCTAGTCTGGAAACCGATGACCCGCCAACCCTGGCCGAAAGCCGTCCTGTTCGACCTCGACGATACCCTGTGGCCAATCGCGCCCGTGATCCTGGAAGCCGAAAAACTGTTGTATGCCTGGCTCGGCGAGCACGCGCCGCGGGTCGCCGAACGCTTCACGATCGACAGCTTACGAGCGGCGCGCCTGGAATTGCTGGCCGCGCGCCCCGAATTCGGGATCGACCTGGGCGCGCTGCGCCATGCCGGGTTGGTCGCCGCATTCGAGCAGGTGGGCGAGGACGCTGGCAAGGTCGAACTGGCGATGACCGAATTCTTCGCCGCCCGCAATGCCGTGACGCCTTACGACGATGTCGTGCCGGGCCTCGAGCGCCTGAAAAAACGCGTGCTGGTCGGCTCGGTCACCAATGGCGTGGCCGACCTGCAGACCATCGGCCTGGCCCACCATTTCCAGGCCTCGGTGGCGGCGCGGCAGTTTGGCCGCGCCAAGCCCGACCCGGGCATTTTCCTGGCCGGCTGCGCCGCGCTCGGCGTCCAGCCCGGCGAGACCCTGTACGTGGGCGACGACCTGTTGCTGGACGTGCAGGGCGCCCAGCGCGCCGGCCTGCGCGCGGCCTGGATGAACCGGACCGGCAAGGTCAACGACCTCGCCCATGAAGTCCGGCCCGACGTCGAAGTGGCCAGCCTCGACGCGCTGCTCGACTGGCTCGACGCTGCCCACGCGCACAAATACAACGGTTGACCATGCGTCACAGCAAGCCTTGTGCTGTCGCGCCACGCCCCAACCTGCCTATAATGCACACACTGAGAGCCTGTCCCGTAGGTGGGAGTCGGGCCGAGAGCGCCTGGCAAGCGTGCGCTGCGTTGCTCGTCGTTGCATGGCGCCACCATGCGACCTCCTCGCGCCTTGCTCGCGCTCGCCATGCATCGACATGAGCTTCCCCCACCGACCGGGATAGGCTCTAATACGAGCGTCACCGAACTTTTCCCGGAATCATGCAACTCGACCAACGTGCCCAAACCCTGCTCAGAGCCCTCGTCGAGCGCTATATCGCCGACGGCCAACCGGTAGGCTCGCGCGCGCTGTCCAAGCTGTCAGGCCTGGAATTGTCGCCAGCGACCATCCGCAACGTCATGGCCGATCTCGAGGAAATGGGCTTCGTCGCCAGTCCGCATACCTCGGCCGGCCGCATCCCGACTCCGCGCGGCTATCGCGTGTTCGTCGACACCCTGCTGACGGTGGGGCCGATCGACGACATGGCGGTCGACGCCGAGCGCATGCGCCTGCCGGTGCAACATCCGCAGAAGCTGATCGCCAACGCGGCGCAGATGCTGTCTTCGCTGTCGCAATTCGCCGGCGTGGTGCAGAGTCCGCGCCGCGAGTCGGTATTCCAGCAGATCGAATTCCTGCGCCTGGGCGAAAAGCGCATCCTGCTCGTGATCGTCGATCCGCGCGGCGATGTCCAGAACCGGCTGCTGCAGCTCGACAAGGATTATTCTCCGGCCCAACTGACCCAGTCGGCCAATTACCTGAACCAGAATTTCGCCGGCCTGTCCTTCGACGCGGTGCGCAAGCGCCTGAGCGGCGAGCTGAAGCAATTGCGCGATGATATGGGCCGCCTGATGCAGGCGGCGGTCGAGGCCGGCAGCGAGGCGATGGCCGAGGGCGACGACATGGTCATCTCCGGCGAGCGCAACCTGCTGTCGGTGTCCGACCTGTCGTCCAACATGAGTTCGCTACGACAGATGTTCGAGATGTTCGAGCAAAAGACTGGCTTGATGCAATTGCTCGACGTTTCGAGCAAGGCCGGCGGCGTGCAGATCTTCATCGGCGGCGAATCGAAGCTGGTGCCGATGGACCAGATGAGCGTGGTGACGGCGCCGTATGCGGTCGACGGCCGCATCGTCGGCACCCTGGGCGTGATCGGCCCGACGCGGATGGCCTATGAAAGGGTGATCCCGATCGTCGACATCACGGCCAAGCTGCTGTCGAACGCCCTCAGCCACTCCTGACATCGACCGCCATCGGACGAAAAAAAGGCGCATCGAGAAGTTCTCATGCGCCTTTTCTTTTATATGCCAGGGAGGCACGCTGCCGATGTTATTCCGGCTTGCTGATGCCCCGGCACTGCGGGCAGCTGCCATAGATCGCCAGCGCATGCTCGACGATCGTGAAGCCGTGCTGCTCCGCAATCATCTGTTGGCGCTTCTCGATCTCGTCGTCATAGAATTCTTCGACGCGGCCGCAGGTGACGCACACCAGGTGGTCATGGTGGGAACCGGCGTTGAGCTCATAGATGGCCTTGCCGGTCTCGAAATGGTTGCGGTTGAGCAGGCCAGCCTGCTCGAACTGGGTCAATACCCGGTAGACGGTGGCAAGGCCCACGTCCATATTGTCAGCAAGAAGGATCTTGTAGACATCTTCCGCCGTCAAATGCCGCACGGAGCTGTTCTGGAAGATTTCCAGGATTTTCAGTCGCGGCAGCGTGGCCTTGAGGCCGCTCGCCTTCAGGTCGGTCGGGTTGTTACTCATGTTTGTCACTCGAATATTGGCGGAGTGCTTTATGATATAGCGTTTTGAACGCTCCCGCTCGAACGTATTGAGGTTAACTATGCCTGTCAAACAAGCCGTATTCCATCGATTCACCGCCAAAGCGGCGCTGGCGGCGGGTCTCGCCTGCACGTTGGCGCTGTCCGGCTGCGCCTCCTGGCGCAACCAGACGCGTCCGGCGCCGCCGGTGGCGACGGATGCGGCCGCCAGTGCGTCCGACGCGGAAAAATCGGCCGCCATCGCCAATGCCGGCGCGCAGACCGTCCAGGCGACGCGCCTGCAGAAGTTCCTGTGGATCTTCTCGCCCTACCGCCCGGACATCCAGCAGGGCAACTTCGTCTCGCAAGAGATGCTGAACCAGCTCAAGGCCGGCCAGACCCGCGACCAGGTGCGCTTCCTGCTCGGTTCGCCGCTGCTGATGGATGCCTTCCATGCCGACCGCTGGGATTACCCGTTCTACCTGGCGCGCGGTAATGGCGAGCTGACCACCAGCCGCGTGACCGTGTTCTTCAAGAACGACGTGGTCGAGCGCTTCGAGGGCGGCAACCTGCCGAGCGAGCGCGAGTACATCGACCGCATCGCCGGTCCAGTCAAGGTCGCCAAGGCGAAGCCCGACAGCCGCCCGGTCCAGCCGGTCACGGTCACCGCGCCGGCAACCCAGCAGTAAGGACACACACCATGACCATGTTGAATATCGCCGTTGCCGGCGCCAGCGGCCGCATGGGCCGCATGCTGATCGAAGCCATCCAGTACGCACCCGACATGCGCCTGGCCGGCGCCCTCGACGTGCCGGGCTCGCTCTTCATCGGCCAGGACGCGGGCGCCTTCGCCGGCATCCTGACCGGTGTGATGATCGAGGACAGCATCAAGCACGGCCTGCACAATGCCGACGTGCTGATCGACTTCACCCGCCCCGAGGGCACCCTGCAGCACCTGGAATACTGCGCCGCCAACGGCAAGCGGATGGTGATCGGCACCACCGGCTTCGACGAGGCCGGCAAGGCCGCGATCCGCGCCGCCGGCGAAAAAATCGGCATCGTGTTCGCCCCGAACATGAGCGTGGGCGTGAACGTGACGCTCAAGCTGCTCGAAATGGCGGCCCGGAGTTTTTCGGAAGGCTATGACATCGAGATCGTCGAGGCGCACCACCGCCACAAGGTCGATGCGCCGTCCGGCACCGCGCTCAAGATGGGCGAAGTGATTGCCGACGCCATCGGCCGCGACCTGAAGGAGTGCGCCGTCTATGGCCGCGAAGGCGTGACCGGCGAGCGCGATCCGTCGACCATCGGGTTCGCCACCGTGCGCGGCGGCGACGTGGTGGGTGACCATACCGTGATGTTCCTCGGCACCGGCGAGCGCATCGAGATCAGCCACAAGTCGAGCAGCCGCGTGACCTATGCCCACGGCTCGCTGCGCGCGGCGCGCTTCCTGGCGGACAAGGCCAGCGGCCTGTTCGACATGCAGGACGTGCTGGGCCTGAAGGGGTGATCATGGCGGTGGCAGAACTGAACGGCGCCGTCATCACCGACGAAGCGTCGTTCCACCGGCAGAGCCGCGAGGCCTTCGGTTTCCCGGCCTCGTATGCGGACAGTATCGACGCCTGGGTCGACTGCATGAGCTATCTGCGCGACGACGAGAACATGACCAAGTTCCGGCTGAAAGCGAACGAAGTGCTGGAAATCGTCATTACGGACGCCGACAAGATGAAGGCGGCGGCGCCGGACCTGCTCGACGAACTGGCCTATTGCGTCGGCGGCATCAACGAGCGTTATGAGGACTACGGCGAGAAGCCGGCGCTGGAACTGATCCTGCGTTGATCCTCGAAGGCAGCGGTCAATCGATGCTGCCTTTTTTGCACTTTCCCTCACGCACCGCGCCGGCGCCGCGGTGCAAAATGAACGGGTTATAATGACCGGTTCCACCTCCCACATTACGTCTGCAGAATCATGCAAGAAAAATATAGTCCAGCTGAAGTAGAACAGGCCGCCCAGGCCTACTGGAAGTCGATCGACGCCTATAAAGCCGTCGAAAACGACCCGCGTTTCCCGAAAGGCAAATATTACGCCTGCTCGATGCTGCCATACCCGTCGGGCAAGCTGCACATGGGTCACGTGCGCAACTATACGATCAACGACGTGATGTACCGCTACCTGCGGATGAACGGCTACAACGTGCTGATGCCGATGGGCTGGGACGCGTTCGGCATGCCGGCCGAAAACGCGGCGATGGCCAACAACGTGCCGCCGGCCGAATGGACCTATTCGAACATCGCCCACATGCGCGGCCAGATGGAATCGATGGGCCTGGCGATCGACTGGTCGCGCGAGATGACCGCCTGCAAGCCGGATTACTACAAGTGGAACCAGTGGATGTTCCTCAAGATGCTCGAGAAGGGCATCATCTACCAGAAGACCGGCACCGTGAACTGGGACCCGGTCGACCAGACCGTGCTGGCCAACGAACAGGTCGTGGATGGCCGCGGCTGGCGCTCGGGCGCGCTGATCGAGAAGCGCGAGATCCCGATGTACTACGTGCGCATCACCGACTACGCCGACGAGCTGCTCGACCACGTCGACAACAAGCTGCCGGGCTGGCCGGAGCGCGTGCGCACCATGCAGGCCAACTGGATCGGCAAGTCGACCGGCGTGCGCTTCGCCTTCCCGCACAACGTCAAGGACGACAACGGCGAACCGATCAACGACGGCCGCCTGTACGTGTTCACCACCCGCGCCGACACCATCATGGGCGTGACCTTCTGCGCCGTGGCGCCGGAACACCCGCTGGCCCAGCACGCGGCCCGCAACAACCCGGCCCTGCAGGAGTTCATCGCCGAGTGCAAGATGGGTTCGGTGATCGAAGCCGACATGGCGACCATGGAGAAGAAGGGCATGCCGACCGGCCTGTTCGTCACCCATCCGGTCACGCAAGAGCAGATCCCGGTCTGGGTCGGCAACTACGTCCTGATCACCTATGGCGACGGCGCCGTGATGGGCGTGCCGGCGCACGACGAGCGCGACTTCGGCTTCGCGAAAAAATACAACCTGCCGATCAAGCAGGTGGTGGCGGTCGAGGGCCAGGAATTCTCGCTGGAAGCCTGGCAGGAGTGGTACGGCGACAAGGAAAACGGCCGCACCATCAACTCGGGCAAGTACGATGGCCTCGATTACACCTCGGCCGTCAATGCGGTCGCGGGCGAACTGGCGGAGCAGGGCCTGGGCGAGAAGAAGACCACCTTCCGCCTGCGCGACTGGGGCATCTCGCGCCAGCGCTACTGGGGCACCCCGATCCCGATGATCCACTGCGACGAGTGCGGCGCGGTGCCGGTCCCCGAGAGCGACCTGCCGGTCGTGCTGCCCGAGCACCTGGTCCCGGACGGCACCGGCAACCCCTTGAACAAGGACGAAGCCTTCCTCAAGTGCGACTGCCCGACCTGCGGCAAGCCGGCGCGCCGCGAGACCGACACGATGGACACCTTCATCGATTCGTCGTGGTACTACATGCGCTATACCTCGCCGGGCTCGAACGATGCGATGGTCGACGCCCGCAACGATTACTGGATGCCGATGGACCAGTACATTGGCGGCATCGAGCACGCCGTCATGCACCTGCTGTACGCGCGCTTCTGGACCAAGGTGATGCGCGACTTCGGCCTGGTGAAGTTCGACGAGCCCTTCGTCAACCTGCTCACCCAGGGCATGGTGCTCAACGAGACCTATTACCGCGAAGACGCATCGGGCAAGAAGACCTGGTTCAACCCGGCCGACGTCGAGCTCACCTTCGACGACAAGGGCCGTCCGCACAGCGCCATCCTGAAGGCCGATGGCCAGCCGGTGGAGATCGGCGGCACCGAGAAGATGTCGAAGTCCAAGAACAACGGCATCGACCCGCAGGCCCAGATCGAGCAGTACGGCGCCGACACCGCGCGCCTGTTCACGATGTTCGCCTCGCCGCCCGAGCAGACCCTGGAATGGTCGAACAGCGGCGTCGAAGGCGCCAGCCGCTTCCTGCGCCGCGTGTGGGCCTTCGGCTACGCGCAGCGCGAGCGCATCGCGGCGAGCTTCAACGGCGAAGCGCAAGGCACCCTGAACGACGGGCAGAAAACCCTGCGCCGCGAAGTGCACAAGGTGCTGCAGCAGGCCGACTACGACCTCAAGCGCATCCAGTACAACACCGTGGTCTCGGCCTGCATGAAGATGCTCAACACGCTCGAGTCGGCGAAGCTGGACGACTCGGCGGCCTCGAACGCGATCGTCGCCGAAGGCTTCTCGATCTTCCTGCGCCTGTTGAACCCGGTCGCACCGCACATCACCCACGCGCTGTGGCAGGAGCTGGGCTTTGCCGGCGCCCATGGCGACATCCTGAACGCCGCCTGGCCGCAGGTCGACCCGGCCGCGCTGGAGCAGTCCGAGATCGAGATGATGATCCAGGTGAACGGCAAGCTGCGCGGCTCGGTCAAGGTGCCGAAGGAAGCCGACAAGGCCGCCATCGAAGCCGCCGCGCTGGCATCGGAAGCGGTGCAGAAGTTCATCGAAGGCACGCCGAAGAAGGTCATCGTGGTGCCGGGTAAACTCGTCAATATCGTGGTGTAAGGAGTCGTATGATCAAATCCGCGTCGAACAAGACCCTGGTGCGCGCCCTGGCCGCGATGTTGACGGCGGCCGTGCTGGCCGGCTGCGGCTTCCAGCTGCGCGGCAGCGACGGCCAGTACAACATGCCGTTCCAGAGCATCTGGCTGTCGTTCAACGAGTCCTCGCCGCTGGGCACTGAGCTCAAGCGCAACCTGCGCGCGGGCGACACCGTGCGCATCGAGACCGATGCCTCGAAGGCCCAGGCCCTGTTCGACGTAATCAGCGAAACGCGCGGCAAATCGATCCTGTCGCTCAACAGCCTGGGCCGGGTACGCGAGTACTCGCTGAGCTACACCCTGGTGTTCCAGGTGCGCGACGCCAACAACCGCCAGCTCCTGGCCCCGACCGAGATCACCCTGCGCCGCAACATCGCCTTCGACGAATCGCAGGTGCTGGCCAAGGAATCGGAAGAAGCGCTGCTGTACCGCGACATGCAGTCCGACCTGGTGCAGCAGATCCTGCGCCGCCTGACGGCGATCAAGCCGGCATAAGGAAACAAGTCACGATGCAGTTGCGGCTCGAGGCGCTCGACGGCCACCTGGGCAAAGGCCTGGCGCCCTTGTACGTGATCACCAGCGACGAGCACCTGCTCGCGCTGGAAGCGGCCGACCGGATCCGCAGGACGGCGCGCGCGCAAGGCTACACCGAGCGCGACGTGCTCACGGTCGAGCGCAGCTTCAAATGGGGAGAGCTGCTGGCCGCCAACCAGGCGCTGTCGCTGTTCGGCGACAAGAAGCTGATCGAGCTGCGCATCCCGACCGGCAAGCCGGGCAAGGACGGCAGCGCCGCGCTGCAGAGCTACGCGAAGGATCTCAGCCCCGACAACCTCACCCTGATCACGCTGCCGAAGCTGGATTGGCAGACCGCCAAGTCGTCGTGGGTGACGGCGCTGCAGGGGGCGGCGGTGTATATCGAGATCCCGAACGTCGAGCGCGCCCAGCTGCCGGGCTGGATCGGCCAGCGGCTGTCGATCCAGGGCCAGAGCGCCGAGCGCCAGAGCCTGGACTTCATCGCCGACCGGGTCGAGGGCAACCTGCTGGCGGCGCACCAGGAAATCCAGAAGCTGGGGCTGCTGTACGAACCGGGCAAGCTCAGTTTCGAGCAGGTGCACGACGCGGTGCTGAACGTGGCGCGCTACGACGTGTTCAAGCTGTCCGAGGCGATGCTCGGCGGCGATCCGGCGCGCCTGGCGCGCATGCTCGAAGGCTTGAAGGGCGAGGGCGAGGCGCTGCCGCTGGTGCTCTGGGCGGTATCCGAAGAGATCCGCACGCTGCTAAAATTAAAGTCCGGCATGGCGCAGGGCCGCCCGCTGGGCGCACTGCTGAAGGAATACCGGATCTGGGGACCGCGCGAGCGGATGATGGAACCGGCGCTGCGCCGCGTGTCGCTCGGCACGCTCGAGGCGGCGCTGCAGGACGCGGCGCAGGTCGACCGCATGGTCAAGGGCTTGCGCGCGAAGGGATTCGCGGGCGATGCGTGGGATGCGATGTTGCAGCTGGCGTTGAAGGTGGCGCGCTAAGAACCTGCCGGAACAGGTTCCAAGGCAGCCGCTCTCGATACGGATGTGCATCGCTCGGCGCGCCTGATCGATAACGCAACGGGAATACGATGGACATCACCGCACACATGCACCAACTGGGCCGCCAGGCCAGAACCGCCTCGCGTGCCATGGCGCGCGCCGACACGGCGACCCGCAACCGCGCACTCGAGCTGATCGCGACCGCCATCGAGCGCGACGCCGGGTTACTGCGCGTGGCCAACCAACAAGACCTGGACGCCGCGCAGGCCGCCGGCCTGGCCCCGGCCCTGATGGACCGCCTGGCATTGTCGGATGGCGCGATCGCCACCATGGTCGCCGGCCTGCGCCAGATCGCCACCTTGCCCGATCCGGTCGGGGAGATCTCGAACATGAAGGTGCGTCCGAGCGGCATCCAGGTCGGCCAGATGCGCGTGCCGCTGGGCGTGATCGGCATCATCTACGAAGCGCGCCCGAACGTGACGGTCGACGCGGCCGGCCTGTGCATCAAGAGCGGCAACGCCGCCATCCTGCGCGGCGGTTCGGAAGCGATCCACTGCAACCGCGCGCTGGCCAAGCTCGTGGCCGAGGGCCTGGCAGGCGCCGGCCTGCCCGCGGCCGCGGTGCAGGTGGTCGACACGACCGACCGCGCCGCCGTCGGCGCCCTGATCACGATGCCGGAATACGTCGACGTGATCGTCCCGCGCGGCGGCAAGGGCCTGATCGCGCGCCTGATGAAGGAAAGCACGGTGCCGATGATCAAGCACCTGGACGGCATCTGCCACGTCTATATCGACGACAAGGCCGATATCGAGAAGGCGGTGGCGGTCGCGTTCAACGCCAAGTGCCATCGCTACGGCACCTGCAACACGATGGAAACCCTGCTGGTCGCGCGCGGGATCGCCCCCATCGTGCTGCCGCGCCTGGCCGCGCTGTATGCGACGAAAGAGGTCGAGCTGCGCGCCGACCCGGAGTCGCGCGCGATCCTGGCCGGCTACCCGCATCTGGCCAACGCGAGCGAAGAGGACTGGAGCACCGAATACCTGGCCCCGATCCTGGCGGTCAAGGTGGTGGCCGACATGGATGGGGCGATCGACCACATCACCGCCTATTCGTCCAAGCACACCGAGGCCATCATCACCGAGGACTACACGAGCGCCATGCGTTTCCTGCGCGAAGTAGACTCGGCCTCGGTGATGGTCAACGCCTCGACCCGCTTTGCCGATGGCTTCGAATACGGCCTGGGCGCCGAGATCGGGATCTCGAACGACAAGCTGCATGCGCGCGGCCCGGTCGGGCTGGAAGGCCTTACGTCGCTCAAGTACGTCGTGTTCGGACACGGCGAAGTTCGTCAATAATCAACAACAAGGAACCGCATGTACCTCTGGATCAAAGCCCTGCACATCGTCTTCATCGCCTCATGGTTCGCCGGCCTGTTCTACCTGCCGCGCATCTTCGTGAACATGGCCCAGGAAACCAACCCGGCGGCGCTCGAGCGCCTGCAAGGCATGGCGCGCCGCCTGTACCGCTTCACCACGATCCTGATGGTGCCGGCGCTGCTGCTCGGCCTGTGGCTGGCGATGATGATCGGCATGAAGCACGGCTGGCTGCACGCGAAGCTGCTGCTGGTGATCCTGGCGATCGGCTACCATCACGCCTGCGGCTCGATCCTGAAGAAATTCGAGCGCGGCGTCAATACGCGCAGCCACACGTGGTTCCGCTGGTTCAATGAAGTGCCGGTAGTGCTGCTGCTGGTGATCGTGATCCTGGCGACGGTCAAGCCGTTCTAAGCACCACCACCAAAGCTCGCACCGTCGTTACTGCCACTGGCAGTAACGACTCCCCGCGCAGGCGGGGATCCAAGTCCTTTGCTCAGCCGCTGTTGCATGCGCTAGTGGCCGAGCGGGCAAACTTGGATCCCCGCCTGTGCGGGGATGACGTTTTGGAGCAGGTGGCTTTAAATAATCAAACGGTCATCCACTGATGTGGCTGACGCGTTATCAACACAGTTTCATCAACGGACAAAGGGTTCCCCTCATGGCTTCTTATTTTTGCCCATGCCCGCGCGGCATGGAAGCGGCGCTGGCCGAAGAACTGGGCGAGATCGCCCAGCTTTCCACCACCTTCAAGGTGCACAACCAGGTGCCGGGCGGCGTGCACTGCTCGGGCACGATGCAGGACGCCTGGCTGGTCAACCTGCATTCGCGCATCGCCTCGCGCGTGCTGATGCGCATGGGCCAACGCAGCTACAGCAACGAGAACGACATCTACGACCTGGTGCTCGAGCAGCCCTGGGAAGACTGGTTCGGCCCCGACCACACGATCCGCGTGGACGTCACCGCCGTCAAGTCGCCGCTCAAGAGCCTCGAATTCACCACGCTCAAGATCAAGGACGCGATCTGCGACCGCTTCCGCGACCAGTTCGACAAGCGTCCTTCGGTCAACACGCGCGAACCGGACATGCGCATCGTCGGCTTCCTCGACCAGCGCAACTTCATCATCTACCTCGACACCTCGGGCGAAGCGCTGTTCAAGCGCGGCTGGCGCGAAGAGACGGGCGACGCGCCGCTGCGCGAAAACCTGGCCGCCGGCCTGCTGCGCGTCTCGGGCTGGAAGCCGGGCGTGCCGCTGTTCGACCCGATGTGCGGCTCGGGCACGATCCTGGTCGAGGCGGCCCAGATGGTGCAGGGCATCCCGCCCGGCGCGCGCCGCCGGTTCGCCTTCGAGCAGTTCGCCGATCACGACCGTCAGGCCTGGGCCGCGATGAAGGCCGCCATCAAGCCGAACCCGCTGCCGGGCGAGCCGACCATCTTCGGCTCCGACATCTCGGGCGACATGGTCGCCATGACGCGCCATAACCTGAAGGTGGCCGGCATCCTGTTCGAGGTGCCGCTCAAGCAGATCGAAGCCCAGCACGTGTCGGCGCCGACCGAACAACCCGGCATCCTGCTCACCAACCCGCCGTACGGCGAACGGATCGGCGTGCGCGGCGACAGCACCGTGCCGCAGGACGAGATGGCGCTGGGCTTCTACTCGGCCTTCAGTACCACGCTCAAGCAGCGCTTCGCCGGCTGGACCGCCTACCTGTTCACCGCCGACCTGGGATTGCCCAAGATGCTGCGCCTGAAGGAATCGCGCAAGACGCCGTTCTTCAACGGCGCGCTCGAATGCCGCCTGTTCCGCTTCGACATGGTGGCCGGTTTCAATCGCCGTGAAGAAGCGAAGCCGAAACAGGACTGAACCCGACTGGACCGCGATGCTGACGCCAACCGACCCGCCCGATCTTCCCAAGGACCCCGTCACCCCGGTTCCACCGCCCACTCCCCACAAGATCGTGATGCTGTCGGCGGGCGGCCTGGCGACCCTGCTGGCGGCCCTGGCGATGCTGGGGCCGTTCTCGATCGACGCCTATCTGCCGGCCTTCCCGCAGATCCAGGCCGAGCTGCGCGCCACCCCGCTCGAAGTGCAGCAGACCCTGACCGCCTACATGCTGGCCTTCGCCGGCATGGTGCTGTGGCATGGCGCGCTGTCGGACGCCTTCGGGCGCCGCAACGTGATCCTGGTGGCGCTGGTGGTGTTCGCGATCGGCACCTTCGGCTGCGCCTCGGCGTCCTCGGTGCATTACCTGTGGGTGTTCCGCATCATGCAGGGCGTGTCGGCAGGGGCGGGCGTGGTGGTGGGGCGCGCCATCATCCGCGACCTGTATTCCGGCACCGCGGCAGCGCGCCTGCTGTCGATGGTGACCATGATCTTCTCGATCGCGCCGGCCATCGCGCCGGTGGTGGGCGGCTGGATCGTGCTGTGGTTCGACTGGCGCGCGATCTTCCTGGCGCTCTGCCTGTACACCGTGCTGCTCGGCTGGTTCTGCTGGAAGCACCTGCCCGAGACCATCCCCGCACCGAAGCGCCAGCCGTTCAACCCGCGCTTCCTGGCCAGGAACTACGGCGCCATCTTCGGCTCCTTCCTGTTCCACATGAAGGCCGGCGTGACCGCCCTGAACTTCGGCGGCCTGTTCCTGTACATCGCGGCGGCGCCCGTCATGCTGCCCGAAAGCCTGGGCCTGGGGCCGTCGCAATTCGCCTGGCTGTTCGTGCCGACCGTGAGCGGGATCTTCCTCGGTTCGCTGATGGCCAACCGCCTTGCCGGCAGGATGGACTTCCCGCGCCAGATCCGCATCGGCTACTTCTTCATGCTGGGGGCCGTGACGTTCAACGTGGCCTACCACGCCTTCCTGCCGCCGGCGCTGCCGTGGACGGTGGCGCCGATGTTCTTCTTCACCTTCGGCAGCTCGCTGATCGCGCCCGGCGCGACCCTGCTGGCGCTCGACCTGTTCCCGCACATCCGCGGCACCGTGGCCTCGTGCCAGTCCTTCGTCTCGACCCTGCTCGGCGCGGTGGTGGCCGGCGTGGTCGCCCCGGCGCTGTCGCACTCGGTGCTGGCGCTGGCCGTCGGCCAGATGTCCTTCGTGCTGGTCTCGCTGGCGTTCTGGGACACGGCGCGGCGCCACCGGCGAAAATTGCGGGCGCAGGGAGAACACATCCCCTGAGCACGAACCCGCCAGGGGCGGGGCTTTATGTCTGAAACTTAAGATTTTTTATGCAACAGTCGTATTGATGCAACAAGCATATGTTTGCTTTCCCTCTGCCGTACGGTTAGAGCGCACCCTCGGCAATAGTTACTACTGTAACTATTGTTCCTAGTCGGAAATGTATATATGCTACGATACGTTTTTTACGTCTGGAGCAGAGGGCAAATCACTCGCCTGTTCCATGGACTGAAGTGTCAGATGTCGTGGCCGCCCGGAACGGTGGGCAACGCCACCAACCAAACCTTCGACAAGTGGCGGCCGTGCTAGAAAACATGCACCAATCCGACCAGGACATCCGCAATCGCTTGCTGATTGCCCGTCTGCCGGCCATGCCGCAGATCCTGGTCAAGCTGATCGAGCACCTGCAGGCCGATGACCTCGGCATGCCGGAACTGGCCGCCCTGATCGCGAAGGATGCCGGCATGACCGGCAAGCTGCTGGCGGTGGCCAACAGCTCCGCCTACCACCGCCACACGCGCAACGCCGACCTCGAGCAATCGCTGGTGGCGCTCGGCACCGACATGATCAAGACCCTGGTCATCAGCGATTCGGTGTTCCAGACCTTCAACAGCTTCCCCCATTCGAACAGCATCGACCTGCGCGCGTTCTGGAAGCATTCGCTCAGTGCGGCGGTGCTGGCGCGCGACGCGGCGCGCGCGCTGGGCTACGCGCATCCCGAAGAAGCCTATCTGGGCGGCCTGCTGCACAACGTCGGCCGGCTGGCGCTGCTGGCCGCGGCGCCCAAGGAATACGCCTTCAATTTCACCGCGCGCGACGACGACGACCTGTGCGCGGTCGAGCAGCGCACCCTGCAGATCACCCACACCGAGGCCGGCGCCTGGCTGATCGAGCGCTGGCAGCTCGATTCGTTCCTGGCCGACGCGGTGCTGTACCACCACGAACCGAGCGAGCGGCTCGAGTCCAGCCATCCCCTGATCCGCATCGTGCGCCTGGCGCATGTGCTGTCCCATCATGCGGACGATGCGACGATGGTGGTCGACGCCAGCGCGCTGTGCGGCCTGCACGCCGGACAAGCGGCCCGGATGGTCGAGAGCGCCGCGCGCCAGGTCGAGCAGGCCGCCGCCCACCTGGGCATCGACCTGACGGGCGCCGACGACATCCCGAGTCCGCCGGCCTATGCGCCGCCAGCGCCTGCCGATCCGGTGCAACAGCGCCTGAACGAGGAAGTGCGCAATATGGTGCTGGTGTCCGAAGTCGGCCAGAGCCTGGCGCGCCAGCAGGGCGAGTCGGGCCTGCTGGACGCGATGACGCGCACCGCGCGCATCCTGTTCGACTTCGACAGCGCCGTGGTGCTGCTCGAGAACCCGACCGGCCAGCTGCTGTCCGGCGCGCCGACCTTCGGCGTGCAGCGCATCGCCGAGTTTACGCTGCCGCTGTCGAAGGGCGGCCCGGTCGCGCGCAGCGCGCTGGAGCGCCGTCCGGCCTTCGTGCAGCGCGCGCGCCACCAGGACCAGCTGGGCCTGGCCGAGGAACAGCTGCTGCGCATGCTGGGTACCGACAGCCTGGTGGTGGTGCCGCTGGTCGTCGGCCCGCGCTGCCTGGGCGTGCTGGTCGGCGGCGTGCCCGGCTGGCAGCTGCCGCATTGCCAGCGCCGCGAGCGCTTCATGCAGGCCTTCGGCGGACAAGCCGCCGCCGCGCTCGAAAACCTGCTGCTCGAGCGCGGCCACGCGCGGCGCCAGCTGGCCAGCGTGGCCGAGGAATTCCGCGACGCCTCGCGCCGCGTGATCCACGAGGTGAACAATCCGCTGGCGATCATCAAGAACTACCTCAGTGTCCTGGACGGCAAGCTGGCGCGCCAGGAGCCGGTGGGCGGCGAGCTGGCGATCCTGAGCGAAGAGATCGACCGCGTCGGCCAGCTGATCGGCAGCCTTGCCGACCAGCGCACGCCGGACGCCGCTCCCCGCCCGCTCGATGCGGCCAAGGTGGTGGACGACGTGCTGCGGCTGTTCCGCGGCAGCGGCTACATGCCGGCCACGATCCAGGTCGTGGCGCGCATGGAAGGCGATGGCGCGATCGAGGGCGATCCCGACCTGCTCAAGCAGATCCTGGTCAACCTGGTCAAGAACGCGGTCGAGGCCCTGGGCTCGCGCCCGGACGGGCGGATCGAGATCGTCAACCGCGGCCACGTGAACCGCGAGCGCCGGGTCTACCTGGAACTCGTCGTCAGCGACAACGGCCCGGGCCTGTCGCGCGAGGTGCTGGCCAACCTGTTTTCTCCGGTCAGGAGCGCCAAGGACGGCCTCGAGGCCGGCGCCAACCGCGGCCTGGGCCTGTCGATCGTCCATGGCCTGGTCAAGCAGCTCGACGGCCACATCGCCTGCCGCAGCGGCAGCGCCGGCACTTCCTTTGAAATCCTCCTGCCGGCGTGGTCCGGCGCCGGCGCGACCCCCGCGTTCCCGGCGCGCGCCCTCGGTTCCGCTTAACCCGCACATGCACGCCCATCCCGCCACCGCCACCATGCCTCCCGGCGACCCCGCTCCCCTTTCCCAGACCCTCGACACCGACAGCCAGCCACGCCTGCTGCTGGTCGACGACGAGCCACGCCTGCTGTCCTCGCTGTACGAACTGCTGCAGGGACGCGGCTACCGTCTTGTGACGGCGCCGTCAGGAACTGATGCTCTCGCTCACCTTTCGCGTCAGCACTTCGACCTCGTCCTGCTCGACCTGCGCCTGCCCGACATCGGCGGCCACGAGATCATGGACTTCATCAACGAGAAGGGCATCGACGCCGACGTCATCGTGATGAGCGGGGAGGTCGGCATCGACGCCGCGATCGGCGCGCTCAAGCGCGGCGCCTACAGCTACCTGCGCAAGCCCTACAGCCGCGAGGAGCTGCTCTCCACCGTGAGCAATGCGCTGCAGCGGCGCCGCCTGACGCTGGACAACGCGCGCATCGCGAACCAGCTCGAGAACTCCGAGAAGATGTACCGCTACCTGGTGGACTCGTCGCCGGACATCATCTATACCCTGAACCACGAGGGCCGCTTCACTTTCGTGAACGACCGCGCCTACCAGCTGCTCGGCTACACCCGCGAAGAGCTGATCGGCCAGCATTACTCGATCCTGGTGCACGAGGAAGACCTGGAGCGGGCGCGCTACGTGTTCAACGAGCGCCGCGTCGACGAGCGCGCCTCGCGCAACGTCGAGCTGCGCCTGAAATGCCGCGGCGGCATTGGCCATGACCGCACCTTCAACACCACCCTGATGACGATCTCGCTCAACGCGATCGGCATGCACGTGCCGGACCAGGAAGTGAAGAAGCTCGAATTCTTCGGCACCTATGGCGTGGCGCGCGACATCACCGACCGCAAGCGCGCCGAAGAAGTCATCTCCTACCAGGCCTATCACGACATCCTGACCGACCTGCCGAACCGTATCCTGTTCAAGGACCGCCTCGGCCTGGCCGTGATCCAGGCCAAGCGCAAGCAGACCGAGCTGGCGGTGATGTTCATCGACCTGGATCGCTTCAAGCTGGTGAACGACACCCTGGGCCACGTGAAGGGCGACGAATTGCTGCAGCAGGCGGCCGGCCGCCTGAAGGAGTGCCTGCGCAAGGGCGACACCCTGGCGCGCCAGGGCGGCGACGAATTCACCATCGTGCTGCCCGAGCTGCGCGACCGCGACGATGCGCGCATGGTGGCCGATGCATTCCTGGAGGTGCTGCAGGAACCGTTCGACCTGGACGGCCATCAGGTGCACATCTCGGCCTCGATCGGCATCGCGATCTATCCGAAGGACGGCGAATCGATCGACGAGCTGCTGCGCCACGCCGACATCGCGATGTACCAGGTCAAGGCGCTGGGCAAGAACGGCCACAGCTTCTACCACGACTCGATGCTCGAAGTGTCGCATCAGAAGATCGCGCTGGAGCAGGCGCTGCGCCGCGCGCTCGAGCACGACGAGCTGGAGATGTTCTACCAGCCGCAGATCGACGCCATGACCGGCCGCATCACCGGCGCCGAAGCCCTGATGCGCTGGAACCATCCGACCCGCGGCCGCCTGTCGGCCGGCGAGTTCCTGCCGTTCGCCGAAGAGAACGGCCTGATGCTGCCGATCTCGGACTGGATGATCGGCGCGCTGTGCCGCGACATGCTGAAGTGGAATGCGATCGGCGGCAGCGAGATCCGCCTGTCGCTGAATCTGTCGCCGCAATACCTCGACCGCGGCGACTTTTTCGAGAAGATGCGCGGCGCGCTGGTGCGCTACGGTATTTCTCCGCAGCAGATCGAGGTCGAGATCACCGAGAACATCTGCATCCGCAATCCGCAGTACGCGATCGAGCAGCTCAACAAGCTGTGCCAACTCGGGGTGTCGATCGCGATCGACGACTTCGGCACCGGCTACTCGTCCTTGTCGTACCTGCACCGCTTCCCGATTCACACCGTCAAGATCGACCAGTCCTTCGTCAAGGAGATCCACCAGGAAGACGGCCACTATCCGGTGATCCTGGCGATCATCTCGATCGCGCGCGGCCTGGGCCTGAACCTGATCGCCGAAGGCGTCGAGACCGAGGAGCAGGCGCGCTACCTGCGCGCCAACGGCTGCCTGACGATGCAGGGCTACCTGTTCTACCGTCCGATCCCGCTGCAGGACTTCATGGCCGCGCTGCGCACCCAGTCGGGCGGCAGCCTGCGCGCGGTGCAGGCCTGACCGCCCATGCCCGACGCCCCGCTGCGAGCGAGCGCCGCGCCGGCTGATAGCGCCGCGCATTTCGCTGCGCGTTCCGCCGCGCATTCCGCCGCGCATTCCGCCGAATTCCTGCGCGTAAAAGCGCAGGCCGAGCGCGGCGTGGCCCAGGCCCAGCACAGCCTGGGCTTCATGTACGCGAGCGGCCAGGGCGTGCCGAAGAGCGACGAGCTGGCGGTGGCCTGGTACCGGATGGCGGCGGCGGCGGGCCTGGCGCAGGCCCAGTACAACCTCGGCGTGATGTTCCAGAAGGGCCAGGGCGTCGAGCAGGACTTCGGCCAGGCGGCCCACTGGTACGGGCGCGCGGCCGACCAGGGTTATGCCCCGGCCCAGTACAACCTGGGCTGGCTGTACGCGAAGGGCCATGGCGTGACCAGCGACGTGGGCCGCGCGCTGCACTGGTTCAGCCAGGCGGCCGACCAGGGCGAGCCCGGTGCGCAGCACAATCTGGGCATGATGTTCGAGACCGGCAAGGGCGTGGCCCAGGACCAGGAAGCGGCGCTGCGCTGGTACCGGCGCGCCGCCGAGCAGGGTTATGCGCGCTCGCAGTACAACCTGGGTCTGCGCTACGAGGCCGGCCAGGGCGTGGCGCGCGACGCACGCGAAGCGCTGGCCTGGATGCGCAAGGCGGCGGAGCAGGGCCACGCGCCGGCCCAGTTCAACCTCGGCCTGCGCTACGACAAGGGTCAGGACGTCGAGCAGGACAGCCGTCAG
Source organism: Massilia sp. UYP11 (assembly GCF_050434805.1). Taxonomy (NCBI): domain Bacteria; kingdom Pseudomonadati; phylum Pseudomonadota; class Betaproteobacteria; order Burkholderiales; family Oxalobacteraceae; genus Massilia; species Massilia sp. UYP11. The sequence goes on along the minus strand of NZ_JBNDJE010000014.1, from coordinate 7,303 downwards.
GCGATCCTGTGGTACGGCCGCGCCGGCGAACAGGGGCACGCCAGCTCGCAGTTCAATCTCGCGCTCATCTACGACTCGGGCGACAGCGGCGGCCACGGCGTGGCGCGCGACGAGGCGCTGGCCCTGGCCTGGTACCGGCGCGCGGCGGAGCAGGGGCATGCCGGCGCCCAGAACAGCCTCGGCATGCGCCATGAACATGGGCAGGGCGTGGCGGTTGACGCGGCGCAGGCGGCCGCCTGGTACCGGCGCGCGGCCGAGCAGGGACTGCCGGCGGCCCAGTATCACCTGGGACAGTTGCTCGATGCCGGCAACGGGGTCGGGCAGGATCCGGCCGAGGCGACCGGGTGGTATCGCAAGGCGGCCGAGCAAGGCCACTTGCGGGCCCAGTTCGACCTGGGCCTGCGTTTCGAGGCCGGCAACGGCGTCGAACAGGACAGCGCGCAAGCCCTGGCCTGGTACCGGCGCGCGGCCGGCCAGGATTACGCGCCGGCCCAGTACATGGTCGGCGCGCTGCTCGACCGGCTGGAAAACGGCGACCCGTTCGAAGCGACCGACTGGTTCCACAAGGCGGCCGACCAGAAGCACGCGCTGGCGCAGTTCGAGCTGGGGTTGCGCTACGACTGCGGCAAGGGCGTGGAGCGCGACTACGAGGCGGCCCATTTCTGGTACCTGTGCGCCGCGCGCCAGGGCCATGCGCGGGCCCAGTTCAACCTCGGCGTGATGTACGCGGCGGGGCAGGGCGCCCAGCGCGACCTGGTCGAGGCCTACGCCTGGCTGCACCGGGCCGGCGCCGCCGGCGTGGCGCCGGCCAGCGCCTACCTGACGAAGGTCGCGCGCAGGATGGAAGCGCATCAGTTGTCCCAGGCGGAGCGCTTGATTTCGGCCTGACGTCCCGCATTTGAACCGTCGGCAGGCGCACATCCCTGCGCCAGCGCACCGTACACGTATGCACGCCGCGTTATACTGTATGCCCATACAGTCAGGTGCGCGCGATGGAACTCAACGACAAGCTCGAAATCCTGGCCGACGCGGCCAAGTACGACGCATCCTGCGCCAGCAGCGGCGCACCCAAGCGCGGCTCCGAGGGCAAGGACGGCCTGGGCGCCACCACCGGCATGGGCATCTGCCACAGCTATACGCCGGACGGCCGCTGCGTTTCGCTGCTCAAGATCCTGCTCACCAACTTCTGCATCTACGACTGCCAGTACTGCATCAACCGGCGCACTTCGAACGTGCCGCGGGCGCGCTTCGCGGTCGATGAAGTGGTCAAGCTGACCCAGGATTTTTACCTGCGCAACTACATCGACGGCCTGTTCCTCAGCTCGGGCATCATCCAGTCGGCCGACTACACGATGGAGCAGCTGGTCGCGGTGGCGCGCCAGTTGCGCGAGGTGCACCAGTTCCGTGGCTACATCCACCTCAAGACCATCCCCGACGCCGATCCATTGCTGATCCAGGAAGCCGGCCGCTGGGCCGACCGCCTGTCGGTGAACATCGAGCTGCCGACCCACGACAGCGTGACCCGCCTCGCGCCCGAAAAAAGCGTCCACACGATCAAGCTGGCGATGGGCTCGATCCGGCGCAAGCTGGACGAAAAAGCCGAAGAGCCGAAGGCGCCGGCCTTCGCGCCGGCCGGCCAGAGCACGCAGATGATCGTCGGCGCCGACGCCAGCGACGACCACACCATCCTGAACACGGCCGAGACGCTGTACGGCAGCTACAAGCTCAAGCGCGTGTACTACTCGGCCTTCAGCCCGATCCCGCAAAGCCCCGGCAGCGTGCCGCTGGCGCCGCCGCCGCTGCTGCGCGAGCACCGCCTGTACCAGGCCGACTTCCTGTTGCGCGGCTACGGCTTCACGGCCGGCGAACTGATGCCGACGTCGGGCAACCTGGCGCTGGACGTCGATCCCAAGCTGGCCTGGGCCCTGGCCAACCGCGAGCACTTCCCGATGGACCTGAACCGGGTCGACGCCTCCCTGATCCCGCGCATTCCCGGCATTGGCCTGCGCAATGCCAAGCGCCTGGTGGACCTGCGCCGCCTGCGCCGCATCCGCTGGGAAGACCTGTCGCGCCTGCGCTGCAGCCTCAAGAAGCTCGCGCCCTTCGTCGTCACCGCCGACTACAAGCCGGCGCAGGGCGCGACCAGTTCCGACCTGCTGCGCAAGCACATGGCCGATGCGCCGCAGCAGATGAACCTGTGGCCCGAATTGCAGGCCGCATGAATTCCCAGTCCAACGCCGCGGCCCTCGCCGCCACGGCGGTGGCGAGCGTGCATGCGGGCCGGCCGCTGCTGGTGGACGGCTTCACCACATGGCGCGCGGTGGCGCGCGAACTGCTGCACGCCGGCGTGCCGCCCGAGGCGGTGACCTGGGGCGCGCCGGGCGCCGACCTGTTCTCGGGTGCGCCGGCTTCCAACGCGGCTGCGCATAATGGGGGCGACCTCCTGTCGTCCCCGACTGAACCGCAAGCGGCCGGGCAGGAGCCTTCCAATGCAACGGCGCCAAGGCCGCCGAGGCCACACATTCCGCGCTCCCTGATGGAGATGCTGCAGACCGCCGCCTGCTACCGCGACCATGACCGCTGGGCCTTCCTGTACCGGGTGATCTGGCGCTGGCAGCAGGGCGAGCACGACGTGCAGTCGCCGGCCGACCCGGACGGGCAGCGGCTGCATGCGATGGTCAAGGCGGTGCGCCGCGAGGTACACGATATGCATGCCTACATCCGTTTCCGCGAACGGCCGTTCGAGGCCGGCGCGCCCCATTTCGTGGCCTGGTTCGAACCCGCCCACGACGTCCTGCCGCAGGTGGCCGAGCATTTCGTGGCGCGCATGGGCAAGGTGAGCTGGATGATCGCCACGCCCGACGCCAGCGTGCTGTGGGACGGCGCCACCCTGCACCATACCGGCCCGCTGCTGTCGAGCGCGGCCGACCTGACTGATGCCGGCGAGGCGCTGTGGCTGACCTATTACCGCAGCATCTTCAACCCGGCGCGCCTGAATACCCAGGTCATGAACAGCCACATCCCGTCGCGCTTCTGGAAGAACCTGCCGGAAGGCGCGCTGGTGCCGTCCCTGGTGAGCCAGGCCGGCCTCGGCGCGCGCCGCATCGGCCAGGTCGAGGCGGTAGGCCGGCGCAGCGGCCGCACGATCCCGATCGACGCCGAGCAGGCGCAGCCCGAGCGGCAGCAGCCGTCGAAGCTGGACGAGTGCCGGCGCTGCGCGCTGTGGGAACACGCGACCCAGGCGGTCGGCGGCGAAGGGCCGCGACACGCGCAGATCATGCTCGTCGGCGAGCAGCCGGGCGACCAGGAAGACCTGGCCGGCCAGCCCTTCGTCGGCCCGGCCGGCAAGCTGCTCGACCGCGTGTTCGAAGAGGCCGGCGTGGAGCGCAAGAGTGTCTACATCACCAACGCCGTCAAGCATTTCAAGTGGGAGCCGCGCGGCAAGCGGCGCCTGCACAAGACGCCGGCGCAGAAGGAGATCGAGGCCTGCCACTACTGGCTCGAGAAAGAGGTCGCCTCGCGCAAACCCAAGGTCATCGTCGCCATGGGCGCGACCGCGCTCAAGTCGGTGCTGCAGACCGGCAGCGTGACCCTGAAGGACAAGCTGGGGCGGCCCGTGCGCCATGGCGACAGCTGGGTGGTGACGATCTACCATCCGTCGTACGTGCTGCGCGTGCCGGACGAAGCGTCCAAGCAGGAGGCGTTCTCGGTGATGGTCAAGGGCTTGCGGCTGGCGCAGGAATTATTGGCCCGGCCAGATGCGCCGGAACCGCCGGAAAGCTGACATATGCACACTATGCGCCGCTCATGTAATTGAAACAGCCGCGTTACAGCCGGGTGGCCGACGCGGTCCTTGACGTAAGATCTGGTGGTGTTCCACAACCGGATTTTTTCATGAGCAAACTTGCCGTATCCGCTTTCTGTCTATCCCTGCTGGCTGCACCCGCATGGGCGCAATCGGAAGACGTGCCAACCCCGGCGCAGGCCGCCGTCGATGCCGGCGCGGCCGAACCGGCGCCGGAACGGATCCCACGTCGTGGCCCAGCGCCCAGGTCCGGGCATGTGGAAAGTGTCGAAGGGCGAGCACGTGCTGTGGGTGTTCGGCATGTACGGTCCGCTGCCGAAAGACATGCAGTGGCGCTCGCATGAGGTCGAAAACGTCATCCGGAATTCGCAGGAATACCTGTCGGCGCCAAGCGCCTCGGCCAAGCCGGGTTTCTTCAAGTCGATCACGCTGCTGCCAAGCATGATCGGGGTGCGCAAGAATCCGGACGGCGCCACCTTGCGCGACCTGATGCCGGCTGACGAATATGCGCGCTGGAGCGCGCTCAAGGCCAGGTACTTGCCGGACAACGACGACGACGTCGAGCGCGAGCGCCCGATCTTCGCGGCCGAGGTGCTGGCGAACGCCGCGCGCAAGCAGGCCGGCCTGGTCGACGGTTACGTGGTGCGCAAGCAGGTGCTGGACCTGGTGCAGAAGGCGAAGTTGAAGGAGACCTCGTCGACGTACCAGCTGCCGATGGACAATGCGCGCACGGTGCTGAAGAACTTCAAGAAGTCGACCCTGGGCGACGCCGCCTGCCTGGCGCGCACGATGGCCACGCTGGAGCAGGACATCGAGGCCGCCAGCCGGCGCGCCGATGCCTGGGCCAAGGGCGACATCGAAGCGATGCGCAAGCTGGACTTCGCCAGCCGCGAAGAGGCTTGCTTCGGCGCGCTGATGAACAGTACGGCGTTCGATGCCGAACCCGAATTCAGGCATATGAAGACGCGTGCGAACGAGAAATGGATCGCCTCGGCCGAGAAGGCGCTCGCGGCCAATGCTTCGACCTTCGCCGTGCTGAAGATTGGCGATATCCTCGACCCGGGCGGCGTGATCGCGGCGCTGGCGGCGAAGGGATATGCGGTCGAGCAGCCGGATTGATCCCCGGCAGACGCGGGTTGGGCGGAAAATTGTCAAACCGCCCCGAACGCGCGTAGAATGTTGCCAACGCGGGTGTAGTTCAATGGTAGAACGGCAGCTTCCCAAGCCCCTCCACATCAAGAACAACCACTGTTCATGCACGTTTCCCCCACGCGAGACATCCGTTCGACCAAAAAACCACTTAAATCAAGGGGTTAGGTACCATCACATTTTCGACCCCTCATTGTTTTCGAAAAGCTGTTGATGTGATCAATAAAGAACGTGGAGTCGTTCGCGTTGTCCGGTTCACCGTTTTCCTAGATGGTTCCCGTATTGCAATAATCGGAAGCCGTCAATGGATCAGCATCATCTGAACTACAAAAATCTAATTCAACTCATTCCTGCTCTGCATGAGATAACCGGGCCAGTGAGGCTCGTTGCGCTAGGGTACGGAGATGTACATGTGGATGTGATAAAGCGGAATCGTCACCGCCTAGTGCTTCGTATGAGCCACTACCTCGAGCGGCGGGATGGTACAGCGATACCTGATCCTGACATGACCCTCGAGGTGTACTCGGTGGCCGAAACCGTCAGTGCGCTGACCTACTGCGATTGCTTTGGCTCGCGGAGAGTGTTCTGTCCGGAACTGATGGCTATCAGCCCCTTGGCTAAGGCAGAGCTAAATAATTTCCTCAGACAATGGCTGACGAAACTAATTGCCGAGGGCCGGCAGCTGCCGGTGGGCGAAATTTCTTAGCTGTGCTGGGCCAGGCTTGACCTGGCACATCGCCCTCGCTGCTAGGAGATACCCAGTTCAGACATCGCAGCAAATTCTTCCCCGCTCGATGAGCTTTGCATAGCTACTCATTGGACTGCCTCGTCCCCAATGCATCAGCGTTGTGCCATCTATCGCATCTTATATGGCATAGATGGCGAAGGATTTGGGTTCAGGCCTTCGAAGGGCTTGATATAGCCTTTCACAAGACTATCTACTTCCCCATGCGTCAGCGTTGCGCCATCGTCCGCATCATTTATGGAAGTGATGGTTCAGAATCTGCTTGCATTGTTGCGAGTGATGCGATATCGTTAGGTCATCGATGGCGCATCGATGCGTACTCGCTAACAATCACCTCATGGAGCAAGAAATGGGAAATATAACCGCAGTAGTCGTGATGACGGCCCGTGGGCCGGACCGTATCCTCCAGGAGGGTGGAAGCCAAGCATGGGTACTCAACCCTAAGAATGCAGTCAAACATGACTACCTCATTACGGTCCAGAACCGTCACAACGGCCAGTGGGGCGGTGCTACAGAACCTCACGGCACTGCGTTCCTGATCGGAAAAATCTCTGCGGTCGTTCCGAGTCCTGAGCCTAAGTCTAAGGGACGGTACTTAGTCAGGATTAGTGAATACGCGCGCATCAGCGTACCGTCCAAGTGGCGCGGAAGCAATCCAGTGCGCTACTTAGACATCCAAAAGGAGTTCGGTATCGATCCCGATACGCTCGACTTTGTGCCAGTGCCTGCTCCTGATGTTGAGCATTCAGAAGCTGCTGAAGATACTCAACTTGACGGCGATTTTGAGCCAAGCGAAGGGCTCGTATTAACCATCGCTCAGGCTAAGACTGGTCTCGCTGCAAAATTCGGTGTCAGCGAAAACCAGATTGAGATCATCATTAAGGCGTAGAACCCGGGCTGAGTGTCGCGCTAGGTAGGCGACCACTCGGCCGATTAGCGCATGATGTGTTGGCATTATTGATCATGGATGCCATCCGCCACTCTCAATTCTTGTGCGTACGTGAACTTTAAACTGCTCCGGAGTCAGCTCAGCTTTGCGGGAATGACGGTGCAGGTTGCAGAACCGGCAGGCGGCAGCGATGTTGGAAGCCAGGTTGCTACCGCCATCTTTTTTTGCGCAGAGATGCTCCGCCGTGCACTGAAAACGGCGAGCTTGTTTTACTGTGAGCTTGTGTTTGGCCGCGAAGCGTGAAGGTTCTGAAAGCCACATTGGACTGTGACAGTAGATGCAGCGACCATGCTGGCGCAGAAATGCACGTGCGCGAACGCGCTGTAGAGTTTTGGGCATCAAGGCTCCTTTGTTAGAGAAACCCGTCTGCTCTCAGAACATCGCGGGAACCACCAGACTCAGTCTAGGTGGCACATCGAACGACCTCATGGTACGTCCTGGCTGAGTTTGCCCGATTTACAAAGTTGATGCAAGTGCCCGCTCAACGCAACTACAGCCTGCACATGAATGCTACGCGCGAATCATTGCTTAACCCAGCTTCGCTTTGATCAGCTGGTAATTGGCCTTCCCCCATCGTCACGGACACTTCCGTTAGGCGCATTTTAGATTTTCAAACTGTACCGGGCTGATGTAGCCGATAGTGGAATGACGCCGG
>NZ_JBNDJE010000013.1:0-136179 GCF_050434805.1 Massilia sp. UYP11 | reverse complement strand
GCCGGCACAGCTCCAGCAATGACTTGTCGCCGGTCGAGTATGAAAAGCAGTATTTCAAGCGGCTCGCGAGTGTCTAGGAAACTCGTGGCGATTCAATATTTCAGAGCCAAATTAGCAGAGAAAGTCGGAATGTGTAAAATATATTTGGGCTAAAAGCCAGTATTAATGCGGGTTGTAAGAGTTTTCGACAAAATCTTATGTCTGCGATGAAGCGTTGTGTTCATTAGATCTACATACTCATAATCCGTTGGTGCCGTGTTCGACTCACGGGAGGCCTACCAATTAAACCAATGCCGACTTTGGCAGCCTGGTTTTTCCGCAAAAGCAAAACTGCAGTGAACTCCCGATCGAAAGCTGCCATGAAACGCACCCTGACCTCAACAGTCCTCCTGACGTTGGCCGCTATTACGGTTCCAAATGCTTTGGCGCAACATGCCCAGATCAAGCCGGGGTTGTGGCAAGTCGACATCAGGACCGTCAGTGAGACGCAAGGCGGTGCGCTTGGGGATGGTATTCAACAGTTGGTAGACAGCCTGATGAGCCCCGAGGCGCGTAAAGAAATGGCGGAGGCAAAGGCGCAGCTTGCTGCCAAAGGCGTGGAAATCACGGGTAACGGCATGGGCATGCGCACCAAAGAGTGCATTACAAAAGAGCAGATTGCCAGATTCGACGTTCTCGGCCAGGAAGCACCGGAGTCTTGTTCAGTGCAAAAATCGCCACGACCTGACGGGGTGGATGTCCGCATGGCGTGCGCTGCTCCGGAGATGGTCATGACCATGGATATGCGCTTGACGTACCGCGGCGAGAAAGCCTTTGACATCGAATCGGTGACGACGACGCCTGGTATCGACGGCCAGTCCATGACGCTCAAGGGCAGCGGCTCGGGCAATTGGCTGAGTAGCGACTGCGGCGACGTCAAGCCAAGATCAGTGAGCCAATAGGGCGCACGGACGACCGGGGCACGCGAAATAGTCGATAGCTGACCATTTTCGGTCTGGCGGGCATGGCGCGTGGCGAGGCCGGCTCTGGCTTGGGCCTTTCCATTGATCGCATATTGCAGCTCGGCAGCGCACGTCTGCGCGACAACCTGGTTGCAACGATCGACAAGTTCACCACGGAGGTCGGCCTGACCGGCTACGCCACGTATGTGATCGACGATGGCGCGCCGATCGGCTATCGGCTCGCCGCCAGCCATCCGGAGCGCATCAGCGCCATCGTGGTCCAGAATGGCAACGCCTGTGACGAGGGCCAGGTCAGCCGCTGAGCCGGCGCGTCCGGGGCAGGCGGCCGATCGCGATCATGCATAATGGCGGCCATCGACCACACCTCCCAGGAAGGCGCGCATGACCGGCAACGCCAGAGCAGAGCAGCAAATCACCGTCAACGACATCGAGGTCGGCGTGCGCGTCTACGAAGCGCTGGCGCACCAAGCAGGATCGCGCCAGGGCGCGCCGATCGGCTGCAAGGACTTGCTGACGCTGGCGCGCTCGCTGCACCCGAAGGACGCGGTGCTCGGCCGGGCGGTCCCGATCGGCATCGGCATGAAGCTGCGCTTCGTCGACGACTTCTGCGCCGCCCATGCCTACCCCAGGCTGTCGAGTCTCGCGGTCGACCAGGAAAGCATGCTGCCGGTTAAGGGTTACGACGGCGATTGGGAGGCCGACCGGCGCGCCGCCGCCGCATTCGACTGGTCGGGCGCCGACGCGCAGCTGCCGGCGTTCGCCAGCGCGCGGCGCGCCGCCGTGCCGGCCCGCCTGAAGCCGCGCAAGGAGCGTCCGGCCGACGTGTCCTGGTATGCCTATTTCTGCTCGCATCGCAAGGAATGCGCGTGGATCGGCTCGGAAGACAAGCAGGAAATCATCAACCTGATCATGGCGGGCCTGGATCCGGAGAGCGCGCTCAAGCGTGTCCAGGCCGCGAAGGCCGAATCCGGCGCTGATTTGTCGGCGTCGGCGTCGGATTCGCCGGCGCCGCCATGAACCCCGGCCGGCCGCGCCGGCTTTATTGCTCTACCGGCTTGGCCACCTCTTTCGCGATGCCCTCAGCCTCTTCCTGCGCCCGCTTCGCCGCCGCCTGCGGCGTCAGCGGCGCCTCCACCGACGGCTCTTCGTCATGCTCGGCCGGCGGCACGGCGTCCACGTGCGGCCTGATCAGATCCAGCCGCACCGCGTACCGTACCCCTTTGCGATAGGCGTTGGCCGCGATCTGCCCCGCATCGTTGATGGCGCGGGGATCGCGGATGTCCCACCCCGCGGCTGGATTGATCAGCGCGTTCAGGCTCTGCATCTTCTTGCCGCGCCAGATGAAGCCGGACAGGTGATCGCTGATGCCGACGACGTGGCCGCGGTTGTTGATGCCGGTGCCTTCGCTCGAGCGTTCCACGGTGGGGGGGCGGCCGTCGATGTCGATCAGGCGCCCGCGGCTGTACAGGAAGGCGACCCGGTTGCGGAAGAAGGTCGGCACCCCGGCATAGCCGGTGGCCTGGCCGCGGTCGTTGATGGACCGCGCACCGTTGGGCGTCCAGCCAAAGTCGCCCAGGTCGCGCATCCTGCCCTTGGTCCAGATGAAGGAACGCAACGGCTGGTCGGGGAAGGTCAGCGGCCCGGATTCGCCGGCGATCTGGTTCTTGTTGTTGAGGGAAGCGGCGAAGGTGATCGGGTACGTGCCCGGGAAATCGTTGGGCAGGTCGCCGATATCCGTCAGCGCGCCGTTGGGCGCGCGCAGGAAGCTGCTGATGCCTTCATTGGGGGGCGTATCGGACACGAAGGCGGTGATGTAGCCGGCATTGTTGATGTCGCGCCAGGTGGTGGGCCTGCCGCCGATGACGCCGATATCGCGCAGCCTGGCGCAGTCGTAGACGAAGCCGCGCTGCTGGCCGCCGCTGGTGGTCCACTGGCCCAGCACCTGGCCCTTGTCGTTGATGGCGACGGCGACGCTGGCCGTGCCTCTCAAGGTGCCCAGGTCGACCAGGCCCTTGCCGCGATTGAGGAAGGCATGATTGGCCGTCGGGGAATAGGGATAGGAGCCGACTACCACGCCGGCGTTGTTGATGTCGGCGGCGGAGCTGTTGGCCGGCCCCACCACCGTGACCTTGTATTCGGGGTAGGCCGAGGCCGCGCCAGCCAGGGTGAACGACATCAGTACCAGCGACAGCCGATGATGCAGATGCATGACGATCTCCTTCGGTAACAGGACAACTGCTGGGGGACTTCTACTGCGCAATGGGCCGCGCCACCTCGCGTTCCTGGGCCTGGGCCTCGGCCTTGGCCAGCGCCGCCTCCAGCGCCGGCGACGCCTGGAAGGTCAGCAGCTCGGCCCGGGCCTCGGGTTCCAGCGCCGGCGCCGCGTCGACGTGGGGACGTATCAGGTCCAGGCGCACCGCGTAGCGCACGCCGTTGCGGACGGCGACGGCCGCGATCTGGCCGGCGTCATTGATGGCGACCGGGTTGTCGATATCCCAGCCCGATGCCGGGTCGATCAGCGCGTTGATGCTTTCCATGCGCTTGCCGCGCCAGATGAAGCCCGACAGGTGGTCGCTGGTGCCGACCACGTGGCCGCGGTTGTTGATGCCGGCGCCGGCGCTGAACCTGTATGCGGTCGCCGGGCGATCGTCGATGCCGACCATGCGCCCGTGGCGGTACAGGAAGGCGACGCTGTCGCGCGGTCCGGCCGGCAGATAGGCCTGGCCGGTGATCTGGCCCCGGTCGTTGATGTCGATGCCGAGATTGGGCGTGGAGCCCAGGTCGCCCAGGTCGCGGATCACGCCGCGGCGCCAGATAAAAGCGCGGTAACCCGGCTCCGGGGAATTGAAGCGCCCGGACCGTCCGGTGATCTGGTTGCGGTTGTTGAGCGCGGCGGGAACGGTTTCCGGCGCGCCGTTGCCGTCCCAGGCAATCGCGCCCAGGTGGGTGAAGGCGCCGTTCGGCGCGCGCAGGTAGCCGCGCGTTTCACCGGTGGCCGGATCGCGGCCGGAGGCGGTGATGTAGCCGGCATCGTTGATGTCGCTGTAGCCGGTGACCTTGCCGGGAATGGTACCGATGTCGCGCGCCCTGCCGCAGGCGTAGATGAAGCCGCGCTGGCTCCCGTCGGCGCTGCGCCAGTTGCCGACCACTTCGCCGCGCGCGTTGATGCCGGTGGCCGAACTCCACACGCCCTTCAGGGCGCCCAGGTCGACCAGGCCCTTGCCGCGGTTGAGGAAGGCGCGCCGCCGGTCGCCACCCACGGGATAGTCGCCGACCACCACGCCGGCGTTGTTGATGCCATGGACCCAGCTGTTGGCCGGGCCGACCACCGTCACCCGGTACTCGGGGTAGGCGCTGGCGGCGCCGGCCATGCTGAACGACAGCAGGGCGAGCGACAGGCGATGAAGCATGTACATGACGATCTCCTCGATGGGTGAGCGTGGCGCCGCCGGGGCGGCGTCGGTCATTGCGCGACCGGCTGCACGGCGGTCAGCGCGCCAGCGCCGGTGAACTGGCAGGCGCCACGGTGACGCCGGCGTGGTCGATGGCGGCGCCGTCGCTGGTCAGGGGCGCGATCGGGCTCACCGTGTATTCGATCCAGGGATTGGCCGCGCTTGCCATGCCGGCTGCCGCGGCAGGCATGATCATTGGCAGGAAGTTTCTCTTCCACATGAATATTTTCCTTGATAAACAAGGGCTTGCGTCTGATTGGCGAGCACGTCGATCAAGGTACGCCGTCACCGGGCGATGGATTTGGCGCCGCACAAGCCGGGCTGGTGAGCGCCGCGGCGCATGCCGAATCGATCAGCATGCATGGTGAATGGATTGGCGCGAAGAATGGAAAGCTGGTCGGGGGCGGCGCCTGCGTGGCGTAACAACGCCGGTAAGCACGAACCTGCGAATTTGGTTATGTGGAAATTAGTTTTACGTGATCGACAAGGCGCGCCCCGACGACATGCTGATCGGGATGAGCCACTTCTTCCGCGACCGCGAAGCCGTCGACCCGCTCGCGCGCGACACCATCCCCGAGCTGTTCAAGGAACCGCAGCGACGGCTGCGGGCAATCGAAAGCAGCCCTTATCCCACGGCCAGCCGCAGTTCGCCAGTGCGATCGAGCACATAGTGATCAAGATCGCGCGCCAGCAGCAGGTGACCGCCATACTGCGCGCGCGCCTCCTCCTCGAGCAGCGCCAGCGGCAGCGGGCCGCCATCCTGGTAGCGCGGACTGAAATGCGTCAGCACCAGGTTGCGCACGCCGGCCCCTTCGGCAAACCGGCCAACCCGCATGGCCGAGCTGTGCTGCGGGCCCGGGCCGATCTTCTGCAGCACTTCCTCGGTGTAGGTCGCCTCGTGCACCAGCACGTCGGCGCCGTGCGCGCTGGCGGCCAGCAGATCCGGGCTGTCGTTGTCGCCGGCTACCACGATGCGGCGCGCACGCCGCGGCGGCAGCAGGTAATCAAGCGCCGTGATGGCGCGGCCGTCCGGCAAGACCACGTCGCGCCCCTGCTGGATCTCGCCCCACAGCGCCGACGAGGGAACCGCATCGGCGCGCAGTTTCTCGGTATCGAGCCGGCGTTCGATCGCGGTCTCGGTAAAGCCATAGGCCCAGGACGGGATGCGGTGCGACAGCGCGGTGGCGTCGACCTCAAATTCATCCAGCAGCGGCCCATGCGCCAGCTCGTCGGGAGTGCGCCAGGCGAGGGGAAACGGCAGCTCCAATTCGCTGGCCCGCATGATGCATTCGATCATGGGCCGCAGCGGCGGCGGGCCGACGATCGTCAGCGGTTCGCTGCGGCCCAGCAGGCCGGCGCTGGCCAGGAGGCCAGGCAGGCCATAGCAGTGGTCGCCGTGCATATGGGTGATGAACACGGCGCGCAGGCTCATTACCGACAGCGGCGTGCGCAGGACGCGGTGCTGGGTGCCTTCGGCGCAGTCGACCAGCACCCACGAGCGCGCGCCGCGCAGGCGCAGCGCCAGGCCGGACATATTGCGTTGCCGGGTCGGCGTGCCGGACGACGTGCCGAGAAAGATCAGTTCCATGCATGCTGTTGGAGTGGGGATGCTTCATTATCCGGCAACACGGCCCTGGCCGGCGCGCAGCCAGAACTCGGGATGCAGGGCAGTGTCATACGGGACGGGAGCGCCGCCGATGACGCGGCCATGCCCGCTTTTGAGCGAGGAGAACGACATGCGCACGAGCTTCGTTGCCGCCGCGTCCGCGGCCGGCGTGGTCGCATTGCTGGGTTCATCGCCGCCCGCAGCAGCCGATCCGGCCGCGCCGGCGCTGCAAGAGATGCAGGTGCCGGTGGCCGGCATCAGCTGTTCGCGCGTCGGGCCGCCACCGCGGCGGGTTACGCCCAGCGCCGAAGTGATCGGCTCGATCGACGGCGTCTACCGGCTGTCCAACGGCCAGAAGCTCGGGATCGCCGCCAGCGGCCAGCAGGTGGTGGCCGACTTCGGCCGCCGGCACCAGATCCCGCTGGTGGCGACCGCGCCCGAGCGCTTCGAATCGCGCGACGGCCTGGTGTGGGTGCGCTACGAGGCCGACGCAGACATCGAGCGCATCGTGGTCAGCTATCCGGCCGATGCGCGCGGCCGCTACGTCGATGCCTGCTAGCGCCGTTTGACGTGTCAGCGCGCCGCTGTCGCGTTGTATGTAATTAATATTATTACAAAATCGGCGGCAAAATGAAATTTTCTAACGTCCCGGCTGGGATTCCTTGACCGGCAAGGTCTTCGGCGGCAGCTTGAGCGTCGGCAGATACCACCACATATAGGTGCTCACGCAGGCGCCGATCACGACCATCGAGATCAGGATCGCGACGCTGTCGAAATGGCGCGTCGACCACGCCATCGAACCCCACAGCATCACGGTGGCGACGATCTTGCCTTTCAGCGGAATGCCGTGCCCGGCCTCGAAGTTCGCGAGATACTTGCCGAATACGGGGTGCGCCAGCAGCCAGCGGTGCAGGCGTACGGACCCGCGCGCGAAACAGGCCGAGGCCAGCAGCAGGAAGGGCGTGGTCGGCAGCAGCGGCAGGAAGATGCCGAGGATGCCCAGCAGGACGGCCAGTACCCCGGCCACGTTATAGAACAGTTTCATACCCGTCACTCTAGCACCCGGCGCCGCGAAAGGAGCGGCCGTTCGAGGACGGCGCTGTCAAGGCCAGGGATGCGCGCCGATATTCGGCTCCGCCAGCGCCGGCACCACCGGCGCGACATGGCGCGGCAGGTAGATGGTCACCGTGGTGCCGGCGCCCGGCGTGCTGTCGAGCCGGATCTGGCCGCCGCTCTGGCGCACGAAGCCGTGCGCCATCGACAGCCCGAGTCCCGTGCCCTTGCCCTCGGGCTTGGTGGTGAAGAAGGGCTCGAAGGCGTGCTCCATCACTTCCGGCGGCATGCCGTGGCCGTCGTCGGCGACGGAGATCACGACGTAGTCGCCGGGCGCCGGTTCGCCTTCGAGCTGGCTGGCGCCGGCGCCCACCGTCAGGTTGGCCAGCCGCAGCGCGATGCGTCCGTTGCCTTCCATCGCGTCGCGCGCATTGATCACCAGGTTCAATAGCACGTGTTCGAGCTGGTTCGGGTCGACCAGGGTCGGCCACAGATCAGGCGCAGCGCTGCGCTCGAGCACGATGTCGTCGCCGGCGGCGCGTTGCAGCAGGCTGTCGCTGCGCTCGAGCAGCTGGGCCACGTCGACCACGCTCGGATGCAGCGGCTGGCGGCGCGCGAAGGCGAGCAGCTGGCCGACCAGCTTCGCGCCGCGCTCCACCGCGTCGAGCACGTTGTGCAGGCGCTTGCGGCTGGGCGGGCCTTCGGCGCGCAGCATCAGCTGCACGTTGGCGCTGATGATGTGCAGGATGTTGTTGAAGTCGTGCGCCACGCCGCCGGTGAGCTTGCCGACCGCTTCCAGTTTCTGGGCCCGGGCCAGGGCCTGGCGCGCTTCATCCAGGCGCTGCTGGCGCTGCAGCTCGCGCGCCTCGGCTTCGCGGCGCGGCGTGATGTCGCGCACGAACACGGTGGCGCCCGCGCCGTCGCCCGGCGGCAGCAGGGCCACCGCCAGCTCCACCGGCACCCGCCGGCCGCTGGCGTGCAGCACCTCGGTCTCGGTCGGCGGGCCCGCCAGGGCGCCGGCAACCGCGCCGGCGCCGCCGCGCGCGAGGGCGTCGAAGGCGGTGCGGAAGGCGACGCGCTTTTCCTCCGGCAGCAGCAGCTCGGCCGGGCTGCCGATCGCATGCGCGGCGTCCATGCCGAAGATGTGCGTGGCCTGCGCATTCCAGTCGGTGATGCGGCCCTCGCGGTCGACGGCGACGAAGCCGTCGTAGGCGGTTTCGAGGATCGTCCTGAAGCGGCGCTGGTCGGCCGCGATGCGGCCGTGCGATTCGCGCAGCTCGAACGTCATCGCCTGCGCCAGCTGCAGCGCGCGGCGGCGCGAGCCGGCCAGCAGCCACACCACCAGGCTCACGAGAAAGCCCAGCACGACCCCGGTGACGGCCACCATCTGCGGGCGGTCGTGGTCCAGCGTGGCCTCGAGGCTGGCGCTGGACGCCATCCGCACGGTCCAGGTGCGGCCGGCCATCGTCATGCGGGTGACGGTGGCAAAGCGCGGCGCCGCGGCGCGGCCGGCGCCGGGCGAGCGGTACAGCAGCGCGCCCGGGGCCATGTGGTCGCCGTCGTAGATCTCGACGTCGAGCTGGGGCGCGGTGATGCCGCCCACGCCGCGCAACAGGTCGTTCATGCGGAACGGGGCGTAGACCCAGCCCACCAGCGCCGCGCGGCGCTCCTCGACGGTGTCGACGTCGCGCCCGCTGCGGTACACCGGCAGGTACATCAGGAAGCCCGCATCGAGGCTGGCGCCGCCTTCCTGCACCAGCACCACCTTGCCGCTGAGCGCGGCCTGGCCGCTGTCGCGCGCCGCCGCCATCGCCGCGCGCCGCACCGGCTCGCTGTACATGTCGTAGCCGAAGGCGCGCAGGTTGCGCGCATTGAACGGCTGGATGTGCGAAATGGCCGTGCGCGGCTGGCCGTCGGCCCCCGGGTGGACCCGGTAGTCGGGAAAGCCCTCGGCGCGCACCCGGGCCTCGTGGGCGGCGAGGGCGCCGGGCGGGATCGCGGCGGCGATCGCCAGCGCCTCCAGGCCGGGGAACGACTGCTCCAGGCGCAGCACCTCGTAATAGTCGGCGAACTCGGCCCGGCTCAGGTCGACCGAGCCGCGCAGGTAGCCGCGCACGCCGCGCAGCACCTGCTCGTAGACCAGCAGCCGGCGTCCGATGGCGTAGTCCATGTCGCGCGTGCGGTAGTCGAAGGCTTCACGCAGCTGGGCCTCGGCGCTGCGCTGGGCGCTGGACCAGGCGGCGAAGGTGACCAGCAGGGTCAGCGCGAACACCAGCAGCGCCATCAGCAATGGCGCGTGGCCGGCATGGAACGGCGGCGTAGGTTCTGGCGTAGGGGTGGCGGTCTGCTGCATGTCCTTGCGCGTGGCAGCCGGGGCGGCGGGGTTGATCGGAGAGACCGGACTACGTAGCATACGCATCCTTGGATTGATGAGGCGCACGCGACTTTGCGCCTTTGTCAATGAAGTTTGTCAATCGGGCACAAGAGATGCTCTTGGTTAAATGAAACATTCTAATCTGAAATACCCTTCTCGCGAGAGCGGAAGCGCGCAATGAGTGCCGCCTTGTCGTCCTTGTTGAAACGCCATTGGCCGCTGACCGTGCTGGCCGGCCTGTGCGGCCTGGCGCTGCTGCTGGGTATGCTGGCGCCATTGCGGGGCGGCAGCCATGAACTGCTGCTGGCCTTTCCGACCGCGGGTGGCGGAGAGCTGGCGCTGCCGTCGGAGATCCGGCTGACGCGCGGCGTGCGTGACGTGCTGCTGCTGCGCAACGACGGCAGGGCGCCCGTGGTGTTCGGCCCGCTCAAGGTCGGCCCGGGGCGCGAACTGCGCCTGCCGTTCGGCGAGGCCGGCCTGTATCTCTATGCCTGTCCGCCGGTCGCCGGCAAGATGGTGCGGGTGCGGGTGGTGGACGCGCCCGGCCCCGGCTGGGGCCGGCTTCGCTGGCGCCTGGACGATCTGCGCCAGTGGGTGCGCTACCTGCCGCTGAGGTCCCCAGAAGACTAGGAAACCATGCCGGGAGGTCGTGAATCGGGCCCCCGCCGGGCGCAATCGTACACCCGCGATGGCCCCGATTCTGTCATCATGGAACCCATGTCGACGATTTCCATGCCACTGTTCCCGCTCAGTACGGTGCTGTTTCCGGACGGGGTGTTGCCGCTGCAGGTGTTCGAGGTGCGCTATCTCGACATGATCAGCCGCTGCATCCTCGACGGCACACCGTTCGGCGTGGTGCTGCTGACGCATGGGCAAGAGGTGCGCCGGCCCGATGCCGAGCAGGAGCGCTTCGTGGCCGCCGGCACCATCGCCTCGGTCACCGAGACCACCACCGAGACGCCCGGCCTGCTGCAGGTGCTGTGCCGCGGCGGCGCGCGCTTTTCCGTCGTCACCGCCGAGCAGCACGTCAACGGCTTGTGGATGGCCGAGGCGCAACTGGTCGACGACGACAGCAGCGTGAACATCCCGTCCGAGCTGCAGGGCGCCTCCGACGCGCTCGACCGGGTATTGAATTCGCTGCACGACGTTCCCCAGCACCGCTGGCCGGTGCAGCCGCCGTTCCGGCTCGACGACTGCGGCTGGGTGGCCAACCGCTGGTGCGAGCTGCTGCCGCTGCCCAACCAGCAAAAGCATCATATGCTGATGCTCGATAACCCCGTGATCCGGCTCGAATTACTGCATGACGTGCTGGATGAACATGGCTTGATCACGTCGTAGCCAACAGCGCAGGGGCCCGGCATGACATTTTCTGACGATCTTCTCATCGGGTACATCAACGGCGAACTCGCCGAACCGGCGCGGTTGGCGGTCGAACGGGCCATGCGCGCCGATCCGGTGCTGGCGGCGCGCATCGCCCACCACCGGGCCGAGCTGCAGCTCAAGGGCCATACCCGCAACGGACGCATCGGCGTCTCGGCCAACGGCCACGACGGCAACCATGGCCAGCGCGCCGCGCCGCCCTGCGGCGCCAAGGTGGTGCAGCTCAACAGCCTGCGCCCCGGACGCACGGTGCCGCCGCCACAAATTGCCTACAGTAACTGGTGCAAGCGCCACTGGGTGGCGGTCGGCGCCGCGCTGCTGACGGGCGCCGCCGTGGGCGCCTTCGGCTGGCACAGCCTGGCGCGGGCGCCTGGCCTGGCCACGCTCGACCACGTCGACGGCGTCCTGGTGGCGCGCGGGCCGCTGGTGGCGGCGCTGGATGGCCAGCTGGCCAGCCCCGGCCCGTCCGATAGCGGGGTGCGCATCGGCGTCACCTTCGTCGCGAAGGATGGCGGCTATTGCCGCAGCTTCGTGGTCGACACCACCGCCGGCCTGGCCTGCCTGAAGAACGGGCGCTGGACCATTCCGGTGCTGGCCCAGGATGGCGGCGGGGCCGCCTGGGTCGACGGCAGCCAGCCGCCGCCCGTCGTGCGCGAGGCGATCGACGCGCGCATCGCCGGCGCCGTGCTCGATCCGGTGGCCGAACGCACGGCCCAGCAACGCGGCTGGACGCGGTGATAAGGCCCACCGCGAAAGCCGGTCCACGCCGCCGCGCGGCGCGGTTTGCTTGCTTGTGCGTATCTTTTGATAAACTGTCTAAAAAACAGGCCGGCATATACATGGGCGGCGATTTCGGGTATCGTGTCACCCGCTAAAAGTGTCTCTACATCCGTTACTCCGGCTTGCCGCCGGCCTGCCGCCGGGCTGTCCCGCTTGCCGGCTTATCCCCGGTCCCCTGCCTGCCATGCGCGCCGGAGCCCGGTTCCCGTTCGCCCTGCGCTGCGCGTCCTTCGACCCGCAACGGGGAGGACCTGCCCGATCGTAGAGCTGAACGAATGAATGCAACTAAATAATATGTCTGATTCTCCGAGCAACATCGCGAACAACGACGTCGCCGCCGCCACTGGTGCCACGCCTCCCATGCCCGCCGCCCCGGTCGCGGCACCGGCCGCCGCCGAGGCTCCCACGGTGCGCTTCGCCGACTTCGGCCTGGCGCCGGAAATCCTGCGCGCGCTCTCGGACCAGGGCTACGTCCATCCGACCCCGATCCAGGCCCAGGCGATTCCGGTGGTGCTGCAGGGCCGCGACGTGATGGGCGCGGCCCAGACCGGCACCGGCAAGACCGCCGGCTTCTCGCTGCCGATCCTGCAACTGCTGATGCCGCACGCGAACGCCAGCATGTCGCCGGCGCGCCATCCGGTGCGCGCCCTGGTGCTGGTGCCGACCCGCGAACTGGCGGTGCAGGTGGCCGAGAACGTCAAGGCCTATGCCCGGCATACGCCGCTGCGCGCGACCGTGGTGTTCGGCGGCATGGACATGAAGCCGCAGACCGAGATCCTGCGCCGCGGCGTCGAGATCGTGATCGCCACCCCGGGCCGGTTGCTGGACCACATCGAACAGAAGAACGTCAGCCTGGGCCAGGTGCAGATGCTGGTGATGGACGAAGCCGACCGCATGCTCGACATGGGCTTCCTGCCCGACCTGCAGCGCATCATCAACCTGTTGCCGAAATCACGCCAGAACCTGATGTTCTCGGCCACCTTCTCGCCAGAAATCAAGAAGCTGGCCAACACCTTCCTGAACAACCCGCTGACGATCGAAGTGGCGCGCAGCAATGCGACCGCCGAGAAAGTGACGCAGATCGTCTACAAGGTCGACGAAGAAGCCAAGCGCGACGTGGTCGAGCACCTGATCCGCTCGCGCGACATGAAGCAGGTGATCATCTTCTCGAACACCAAGATCGGCGCCTCGCGCCTGTCGATCCACCTCGAGAAGCGCGGCGTCAAGGCGTCGGCGATCCACGGCGACAAGACCCAGCAGGAGCGCATGGCGGCGCTGGACGCGTTCAAGAACGGCAGCGTCGAAGTGCTGGTGGCGACCGACGTCGCCGCGCGTGGCCTGGACATCTCGGACCTGCCGGCCGTGATCAACTACGACCTGCCGTACAACGCCGAAGACTACGTGCACCGCATCGGCCGCACCGGCCGCGCCGGCGCCTCGGGCGACGCCTTGTCGGTCTACTCGGACAAGGACGAGCGCCTGCTGGCCGACATCGAGAAGCTGATCAAGCAGACCATCACGCGCGGCACGCTGGAAGGCTTCGTGGCCCCCGCCAGCCGTGGGCGCGAAGGTGGTCGCGAGAGCGGTCGCGAAGGTGCTCGGGAAGGCGGCCGCGAGGCTGGCCGTGACAGTGGACGCGACGGCGGCCGCGACGGCGGTCGCGACTACGCTGCGCGCGACGGCGAACGCGGCGCCCGCCGCAGCGACGAGCGCGGCCCGGCGCGTGCGCCGCGCTCCGGACTCGGTCCGGGCGCGCGCCGCGACAGGATCGATCCGTGGTTCCTCAAGCCGTACGAACCGACCAGCAGCCCGCGCAAGGATCTCGATGCGGCGCCGCACGCGGCGGCCAAGCCGGCCAAGCAGAAGCTGGCTTTCCTGCTGGGCGGCGGACCGAAGGCGCAGGCCTGAGCGCCAGCGGCCGACGCCGTTCCCGCCCGGCGAAGGCGGGAACGGCCGCTTCCAGGCCGGAGATGCGTCCGGCGTGATGGCGCGGCCTCGCGTCGGCACGTAGCCGGAGAGCCTGGCTCAGGCAGTCCGCTCGAGCGCGGCCCCGACCCGCTCCAGCAAGTCCTGGTGCTGGTAGGGCTTGGACAGCACGTCGAGGACGCCGCTGGGCTTGCCACTGCCGGGCAGTTCGTCCATATAGCCGGTGGTGACCAGCACCGGCAGGTCGGGGCGCCTGGCGTGCACGCGCTCGATCAGTTCCAGCCCGTTCATCCCGCCCGGCATGATCACATCGGTAAACAGCAGGTCGGCCTGCTCGCCGTTTTCCAGCAGGCCGAGGGCGCGCTCGCCGCTGGGGGCCGACAGCACCTCGTAGCCGGCCATTGCGAGCATGCTCTCGGCCAGTTCGCGTACGTCATCGTTGTCCTCGACCACCAGGATGCGGCAGCGCCGCTCTTGCGTGTCTTCGCGCGCGCCGCGCCGTCCGGCCAGCGCGGCATCCTCGCCGGCGCCGGCGCCCAGCTCGGCGACCCGGAACACCATGCGCACCTGGGTGCCCCGGCCCGGCTCGCTCTCGATGTCGAGCTTGCCGTGCGATTGCTGCACGAAGCCATGCACCATCGCCAGGCCCAGGCCGGTGCCCGGTCCCTTGGTCGTAAAGAAGGGCTCGGTGGCGCGGCGCTTGACCTCGGGGGTCATGCCTTCGCCCTCGTCGTTCACGCAGATGCAGACGTAGTCGCCGGGGGGGAGGCCCAGCAGGCGGCGGCGCTGCTCGCCCAGCACGGCGGTGCCGACCGAGACCGCGCCGCCGCCCGGCATGGCGTCGCGCGCATTGAGCACCACGTTCAGGAGCGCCATCTCGAGATAGGTCGGGTCGATGCTGCAGGCAGGCAAGCCGGGCCGCAGGTCGAGCCGCAGGTCGATCTTGTCGCCCAGGGTGCGCACCAGCATGTCGGAGAACTCGACCACCAGGCTGTTCAGGCTCAGGCGCTTCGGTTCCAGGCGCTGCTTGCGGGCGAAGGTGAGTAGCTGCTGGGTCAGTTTTCCGGCCTGCATGGTGGCGCGCTGGGCGCGCCGGATCGGTTCGACCGCCTTGTGCTCGGGGCCGGCGCCCAGCAGGGCGACTTCGAGGTTGCCGTTGATCACCTGCAGCAGGTTGTTGAAGTCATGGGCCATGCCGGCCGAGAGCTGGCCGATGGCTTCCATCTTCTGCGCCTGCAGCCAGGACTCCTGGCTGCTGCGGCGCTCGGTGATGTCCATCTGCGAGGCGAAGAAGTAAAGCAGCTTGCCTTGCTGGTCGAAGATCAGGCCGAAGAACAGGGCGTTCCAGAACGGCGTGCCGTCGGCCTTGTAGTTCAGGATGTCGACCGCCGCCGCGCGCTGTTCCTCGACCGCGCTGCGCAGCTCGGCCACGGTGGCGCGGTCGGTGTCGGGCCCTTGCAGGAAGCGGCAGTTGCGGCCCAGGATCTGTTCTTGCGAGTAGCCGGTCAGGTCCGTGAAGGCGCCGTTGGCGAACACGATCGGGTTGTCGTCCTGGTGCGGATCGGTGATCAGCATCGGCATGCGCGTCATCTCGACCGCGGCGAAGAAGATGTTGCCGCGCTCGTCCAGGCCGCCGTGTTCGATGTGGCTGGACTGCCAGTGGTGGGTGCCGGGATTGTCCTCGGGCGAACCCATCGGATGGACGGCATTGCCCTCGACCTCGCCATTGGCCGGCACGCCGCGGCTCTGCCCGCAGCCCTGCACGTCGAGATCTTTCTTGAGTAAATCGTCCTTCGGCGGTCCGAGTACCATGGGGTGTTCTTGCGGGTTGGGCGCCGGCGTGCCCGCATCGTACGGGCCCGGATATGTCGCCTCCACTGTAATCGGACACCCGGCCGATGCTCCGTTCGTAAGCGCACAGAGGCGCCCATGTGACCGCTTCCGTTTGACTGGCAAACGGCAGCGGTCACCGCGCCGTGCGTGATAGCGCTCTCAGAACGTGGATGGCCGGGGATCTGGATGGGCCCCGCTGCATTCGGTCTTGCCACCGAGCAGGCCTGGACGAGGGTCGACCTGCATCATCGAGCACTACCGCTTACCTTCCGGGGGCTGGCCGGTGGACAGCCGCGCGCGCCAGGCCGCCAGCGCCAGCTGCATCCTGGGCCAGGTAAAGAACCGCCGTTGCTCGTAGTACAGCGGTCCGTCGTGCGGACGCTCGAGGGTGCGCGCCGGCGCAACCGGCTGCAGCGATTCGACGCCATGCGCCAGGTAATGCCAGAGCACCGGTGGAAACAGCAGCAGCCAGGTGCTTGCCTGGGACGGATACGACAGGCAACAATGCAGGTTGCGCAGGCGGTCATGCCAGGCGATACGCCTGGCGTGCACCTGGCCGTTGGCGGAGAGCGGCGCCAGCACGCGCGCCAGCGGAACCGGCACGCCGGCCGCACGGTAAAGCGGAAATTGCCAGGTGCGGGCGAGCAGGCCGTGCTGCTCCGCCAGCGCCACCGCGAGCGCGTGCAGGGCGTCATGGTCCTGGTGGCCGCCCTCCCAGGCGGGGATGTGAAGGGCGGCGACCGGGCCATGGGTATCGAGCCAGCGCGTGATCCAGGCCTGGGCCGCGTCGAGCTGGAGGGGAAGGTTGGCGTCGGCGATGCCGAGCGCCTCGCCGGCGAAGACGATGGCTTGCGGCGCAACGCCGAGCCGGCCCAGCACTGCGCGCGACTCCGCATTGCGGCGCGCCGCGCGCGCGCGCCGGCCCTGGCCGTCGGTCAGGTAGGCGCAGGCGACCGGCACGCCGCAGCGCCGGTAGTCGGCAATGTGCTGCAAGACCCCGAATTCATCGTCCTGGTGCGCGAACAGGAACAGGGCGGCGCCGTCGGTATGCATCGAAGTCGGATGTGCTGGACAGGGACTGGAAATGCGGCGGCAAGGGGGCCCGCGGGTTCATTCTAGCGCGCCGCCGGCGCCGGCGCGCTGGTCTGGCGTTGGCGCTGCGCCACTCAGCGCGGCACGATCGCGCGCACTCCGGGAATCGCCTGCATGCCGCGCACCAGCACGGCCGAGCCGGAGGCCGCGCACAGGGCCAGCAGTGGAATGCCGAACCAGGGATTGACGTAGCGGTAGTCGATCCCCACCGTCTCCAGCGCGAACAGCACCCAGACGTGGATGAGATAGACGCCAAAGCTGGTCGCCGCGAACCAGGCGACGGCGCGCATCCTGCGGCTGCCCGGCGGCGCCCAGGTCGCACCCAGCGCGCGCAGGGCGACGAAAGCGGCCAGGCTGGCCAGCAGCACCAGCGGACTCGAGTAAGTATAGAAGGCTTCGTTGGCCTGGGCCAGCGTATGGCTTCGCCACCATGTTGCCAGCGCAATGGCAAGCGCCAGCAGGGCCCAGGCGGCCCAGGCGAAGGCCAGGTGGAGGCGCCGGGGGACCGCCGGCAGGCGGTGGTACAGCAGCGCCCCCACCGCCATATAGCCCGGATAGAGATGCAGCGCCGCCCAGTCGATGCCGGCCACCCGGCGTCCAGTCAGCGCGATCTCCAGCGGCACCACGCTGGCGGCGATGAACCAGAACAGCAGGCAGAACAGCTGGGTGCGCGGGGCGACGTGCTGGTGGAACGCGACCAGCACCGGGAGGAACACGTAGACCCCGGCCAGCGCGTACAGGTACCACAGGTGGCCGGCGACCGGCCCGTTCACGATCAGCGCCAGCCAGTCGTCCTGGCGCTGGCCGGTATGGCGGAACCACAGCAGGTACAGCAGCGACCAGGCGGCCAGCGGCAGCAGGATGCGCCATTCGCGGCGGCCGATCGCGGCGACCGTGGGCGCGCGCGTCAGCAGGAGCGCGCCGCTGATCATGAAGAACAGCGGCACCGCCACCCGCGCCACGCTCTCCCAGGCGTTCACGGCCCACCAGTTGCGCTCCCCCATCAGGCCGAAGCCCTTGGCGCTGACATGGATGACGATCACGAGCAGGGTGGCGACCACGCGCATGGTGTCGAGCGCATGGTCGCGTGGCGGGGTGGTGGCGATGGGCGTCATGGGGTCAGGCCGGATGGCGGAAGGTCACTGCCTTGTGCAGCGCGAAGGTCAGTACCGGGCCGCACAGGAGCACCAGCGCCAGGCCGACGAGGTAGTGCCAGCGCAGCGCCTCGGCCAGTGCCGACAGCGCGACCGTCAGCGCCAGGCTGAGCATCGATACGGCCAGGAACTTGCGGTAGCGGCTCCAGCTCGGCGGCTGCTTGAAGGTGAAGCGGCAGTTGGCGAAGAACGAGCAGGTGTTGGCCAGGGCAAAGCCGGCCACGTTGGCCGCGACCGGTCCGGCCAGCGCCGTTTCGACGAGCGCGATCACGGTGCCCGAATGCAGGACGGTGTTGAAGACGCCGATCAGGCCGAATATGACGAAGGCGCGATGACGCGCCAGCAAGCGCCGGAACAAGTCAACGAGCTTCATCGACGTTTTCGCCAGGCTGTTCCTCGCGCACCAGATAGACCGGACGGCGCTTGACCTCGTGGTAGATGCGGCCGACATACTCGCCCAGGACGCCGATGCCGATCAGCTGCACACCGCCGATGAACATGCCGCCCGCCATCAGCGAGGCGTAGCCGGGCACGTCGACGCCCGCGAACACGGTGTCGAGCACGATCAGGGCGGCGTACATCAGCGACAGCAGCGACACGCCCATGCCGAGATAGGTCCAGACCTTGAGCGGCACGGTCGAAAAGCTGGTGATGCCTTCCAGCGCCAGGTTCCACAGTTTCCAGGCATTGAAGCTGGAGGCGCCGGCATGGCGCGGCGCCGGCGTGTAGGGCACGGTCACGGTGCGAAAGCCCACCCAGGCGAACAGGCCCTTCATGAAGCGGTGGTTTTCCGGCAACTGGCGCAGGGCCTCGACCACGCGCCGGTCCATCAGGCGGAAGTCGCCCACGTCGATCGGCACCTCGACCTTGGAGATCATGTTGTGAAAGCGGTAGAACGACAGCGCCGACAGTTTCTGCAGGTGGCCGTCGGTGGCGCGGTCGGTGCGGCGCGCCAGCACCACTTCGGCGCCCAGTTCCCACTGCGCCAGCATCTCGGACAACAGTTCCGGGGGGTGCTGCAGGTCGCTGTCGATCGGCACCACCGCGTCGCCCGTGGCCCGGTCGAGCCCCGCCGTCAGCGCGGCCTCCTTGCCGAAATTGCGCGACAGGTCGACCAGGTGTACCCAGGGATAGCTGGCGCGCGCCTCCTGCAGTTCGGTCCAGGTGGCGTCGTGGCTGCCGTCGTTCACGGCGATGACGTCGATCTCGTACCGGGGCAGTTCGACGGCGATCGCGGCGATGCGCCGGAAGAACTCGGACACATTGCCCGATTCGTTATAGAACGGAGCGACCAGGGATACACGTTTCTTCATTGTCTGTCGGTGTCAGGGTGGGTGCTTTTACGGCACAGGAAAACGATCTCCATGTCGGCGCAGACGGCGCCCGGGCCGGCCAGCCGTTCGGCTTCCTGCTGCTGCTTGAAGTAAAGCTTTTCGAACGCGATCGCCGTCGAGGCGGGCAGGCCGGCGATCGTGACGTCATAGTTGTCGCAGGCCTTGGTCGCGCGTGCGATATAGCCGGTGGAAAATGGATAGCCGTGCTTGACCGCATACGCCATCACGGGCAGCAGGGCGTTCGATCCGGCCACCTGGTTGCAGCGGAACGGCGGATAGTAATGCAGGGCGCGCGTCTGCGCGCCCAGGAATTCGTTCCAGCGCGCCTCGTCGATCAACGGAGCGGACTGTTGCGCCACCACTTGCCGCACGTAGTGGTGGTGCGCCTGCAGGTCCCACATCTGCAGCGCCGTCACCGCCGCCAGCAATGCCGCTGCGCGCCACGCCGGCACGTGGCGCGCGACGCCGATGACGGTGAACAGGATGACCGCATAGCCGACCGGCCAGAAGAACCGGCCGGACGCACGGAAGGTGGTGGTCACGGTCTGCATCCATTCCGGCAGCTGCAGGGCGTACAGCCGGGCGTTGCCCAGCCAGACGAGGTTCGACAGTGCGAACAGCCACAGCACGACCAGCACGCCCAGCAGGGCGCCATGGCGCCGCCAGAATCCCGGATCGCGGCCTTGCAGCACCTTGTACGCGACGACCGTCAGCAGCAGCAGGAACACGCCGAGGTAGTTGAACCCCTCGCCCTGGCCGTCGTGCGCCATCGGATGCTCCAGTTGCAGCAGGTAGCCGCCATAGAGCGGCGCGAGCAGGTTCATCGAAAAATAGCCGAAGCCCCATTCGCGGCTGCCCGCGCCAGGCGGCAGGGGCAGCACGGTGACCCACATCGTCGCGAACAGGAGGCCATAGACGGCCAGCGGCGTCAGCAGCGCGCGTCCGAGCGTGGCGCGGCTGGCCGGCGCGCGCAGCAGCTGGCGCAGCACGTCGGCGCCAAAGATCGCCGATGCCATCACGAACAGGTAGATGTTGACGTAGAAGGCGCCCACCAGCAGCGCCATCCAGGCCGGCGCGTCCAGCCGGCCCAGGCGCGAGCCGCGCAGGTAGGCCGCGAAGGCGAACACCAGGATCCATTGCGACATCAGGCTGGTGTGCGAGATGCGGAAGGTCAGGGCCGGGAAGCTGGCCAGCAGCACGGCCAGCGCCGCCAGCGCGGCCCAGTTGCGCACGCGCGCCTCGCGGCAGATCCACCACGCGCCCACGCCCTGCAGGATGAAGCACAGCGCGATCCACAGGCCGTAGGGGTTCCAGTAAGGCGCCCCGTGGCGCACCAGCTTGAGGAACAGCGCATAGAGCGGCACCGTGTCGAGGAAGGTCGCGACCGTGCCCTCGGGGGTGTTGAGGGTCTCGAAGCGCAGCAGCGGCCAGCGCCAGGCGTCGCTGGCGTAGGCATTGAAGCCGGCCAGGTACTGGGTGATGTCGGCGTTGTCGCGCCACCAGAATGGGGCCGTGCCGCGCAATATCGGGTAGCCGTACAGCCACCAGGCGTAGCCCAGGGCGAGCGCGGCCGCCAGCAGCAGTCCGGCGGGGCCGTGGATGTCGAGCCACCAGGCGGCGCGGCGCAGGCCGGGCCGGGCCTGGAGCGCGCGCATGCACTGCAGCGGCGTCACGCGGCGGGCGGCGTCGACGCCGGGTCCAGCAGCGCCAGCAGCGCGCGCGCCTGCTCGCGCCAGGTCATCCAGTCCATGCCTTGCGGCGTCGGGTGGCGGCCCTCGGCATGCAGCGCCAGCCATTCGCGCACCGCGGCGGCCAGGTCGGCGCCCTGCATGCCGGCGAAATAGTGGGCGTGATCGCCCGCCACCTCGCGGAACACCGGCAGGTCGCGCGCCAGCAGCGGCAGGCCGTGGTGGGCGGCTTCGATCAGGGGCAGGCCGAAGCCTTCGCCCTCGCTCGGGAACAGCAGGCAACTGCTGGCCAGGTAGACCTGCTGCAGGGTGTCGTCGTCGATCCCGTCCAGCCACAGCAGGCGGCGGCCCAGTTCGGGGCTCGCGCGCAGGCGCTCCAGGATGCGCGGCAGGGTGCGGCGGTCGGCGTCGGCCAGGCCTTTCCAGCCTTCGCGTCCGACGATCACCAGGTTCAGGTCGGCGCCTTCGGCCCACAGCTGCTCGAAGGCCTCGAGCGCCTGCAGGTGGCCCTTGCGCGGCTCGATCGTGCCCACCATCAAAAAGCTCGGTCGCGCGGCGACCTGGCGCGCGAGCGGCGACTCGGCGGCTGCGGCATGCGCCGCGAGCTCGAGGTCGGCGCCCAGGTGCAGCCCGGTGCGCACCTGGCCCACGCGCGTGGCCAGGCCGCGTTCGGCCAGCCAGGCGTCGAGGTCGGCGCACACCGCGTGCGAAATGCAGATCAGGCGGTCGGCCTCGGCCGCCACGCATTCGAGCCAGGCCGCGTGGGTGACGTCGGCATGGGGCGGGAAGAATTCGGGACGCAGCACCGGCAGCAGGTCGTAGACCACGAAGTTGATCGACACCCCGCGCGCGCGCCATGCGGCGTACAGGCCGCTGCGCGCGGCCTCCATCGCGGCGTGCGGCGAGTGGTCTGCGCAGTAATAGATGTCGCCGGCCAGCACGTCGACCACCGGGTCCTGGCCCTGCAGCACGTCCTCGATGCCGAGCAGGCGCGCGGCGTAGTTGCGCGCATAGCGGTACTGGGGATGCTCGCCGCTGTTGTCGAGATAGACCGGTTCGACGCGGTAGCCGCTGGCGCGCAGCTGCAGCAGCTCCATCAGCTGGTTGCGCACCACGCGCTCGATGCCGGTCTTGAGATCGTTGCGCGCGATGGTGGTGACGTCCAGCAGCAACTGGCGCGGCTGCAGCGGATCGGGAGCGCGCGCCACCGCGCGCGCCAGGTGCTGCAGCATGGCGTCGTCCGGCGCCAGGCCGGGCGTGGCCAGCAGGGCGCCCTGCAGGGCGCGCTGGCCCAGGCGGCGGCGCACGGCGTCGCGCTCCAGCGCCGCCTTGTACATCAGGCCGACCCGTTCCGGGCTGTTGCGCGTGCCCATCAGCGCGAAGCCGGCGGCGGCCAGCGCCAGCCGGCGCGCGTCGTCGGCGCGCAGGGTTTCCAGCGCCCGCACCAGCTCCTGTTGCTCGAAGGCGTCGGGCAGCATCCAGACCGCGTCGTGCGGGAACTCGGCCATCGCGCCATTGGCGTTGATGATGGTCGGCAGGCCGTAGATCATGCAGTCGAGCACCGTGCCCGAGGTCTCGCCGCGCGAGCCGGTACGCAGTTGCACGCCGACGTCGGCGGCCTGCAGATAGTGGAAGTAATCCTCGTCCGAGGTCCAGCCCGAGATGCGCACCCGCCCGCCGCCCGCGGCGTCGATGGTCTCGCTCATCTGGCGGCCGTAGTCGCCGCCATGGTTGGCGCCGACGAACACCAGGTGGCACCGGCGGTCGGCGTGCAGCGTCGACGCAAGCCAGGCCTGCAGCAGGGCCAGGCAATGCTTGGTGGGAGCGATGAAGCCGAAATTGCAGACCACGAAATCGTCGGCGCCGATGCCCAGCGCGCGGCGCGCAGCCGCGCGATCGTTCACGCGTGGCGCCGCGCGCGGCAGCTGGCCCGGGCTCCAGTCGGCGCCGGCCTGCGGCCCGTACCAGTCGCGCGCCAGCTGGCGCGCATATTCGGAATGCACGATCACGTGGCTGGCGTCCTGCAGGATCTCCAGGTTGCTCGGCCAGTCGTGCTTGGCTTGCTCGAGGCCGTCCGGCGCCACGCTGGCCTGCACCGCGGCGTAGCCGTGCGAATGCAGCAGGCTGCGGGTCCAGGCGCCCGGCATCGCGCCGGTGATCTGCTCGTACGAGATCATGCTGCTCAGGTAGAAGTCGTGCAGCACCACCACGCCCGGATGGCGCTGCAACAGCGGCATCATGTGGCTGTGATAGGGACTGTTGCCGAACTGGTAGATGACGTGCTCGTAGCGCTCCGGATGCTGGTCGAGCCAGGCCGGCGGATGCTGTGGCAGGTGCGCCAGTTCGGGCGGCAGCGCCACCTCGGCCTGGTGCACGATCAGTTCCACCTCGAAGTGGGGCAGCAGGGTGGGCAGCACGCGCACCGCGTAGTCGGCGATGCCGGTGCGCTCGGGCGGCAGCGGCGACAGGAAGGCGATGCGCGGCCGGCGCGCGGCCGCACCCGCCGTGGCGGCGGCTGCCGCGGCGATCCGCGCCACATGCGCTTCCAGCGCGGCAATGGCGCGCTGCGCGCTGCGGTCCCAGCTGAACTTGCGCGCCTGGAGCGCGCCATGCGCGCGCAGGCGCGCCTGCAGCGCCGGGTCGCCCAGCACCTCGGCGATGCGCTGCGCGATGGCGGCCGGCTGGCGGCCATCGAACAGGGCGTCGGGGTGGCCGATCACTTCCGGGATGCTGGTGCTGTCGGCGCCGATCACCGGCGCGCCGCAGGCCATCGCCTCCAGCGCCGGCAGGCCGAAGCCTTCGTGCAGCGACGGGAACACGAACAGCGCCGCGCTGCGGTACAGGTCGATCAGGTCGGCGTCGCTCAGGTAACCGGTCAGCACCATCTCGTCCGGCGCCAGGCCGTGCTGGCGCGCCAGCTGCCCCAGGCGCTGGCGTTCGCCGTCGTTGATCTTGCCGGCGATAACGAGCTGGTGCGCGCCGCGCACGGGCGCCGGCAGCAGCGCCCAGGCCGCGATCAGGCCGTCGATGTTCTTGCGCGCGTCGAAGCCGCCCGGGGCGCACATCAGGGCCGGGCGATTGATGCCGAAGCGCGCGCGCAGCGCCGCCAGGTGGCCGGGATCGAGCTCGGCCTTGCAGAAGGTTTCGTCCACCGCGGTGGAGATCGAGACCACGCGCTCCGGATCCAGGCCGAGGGCGTCGATCGCCTCCTGGCGCGAATAGTCCGAGATCGCCAGCAGCAGGCCGGCCTGGCGCAGCGAGGCGATCTTGCGCTCGTAGTAGTTGCGCTGCTCGGGCTGGCGCAGGTACTGCTCGGGATTCAGGAAGGGAATCAGGTCGTACAGCACGGCGGCGGTGGCGACGCCGTCGCCGAAGCGGCCGATCGAGACCACGGCGTCGTCGACGTAGCCTTCGAACAGGCTGGTGACCAGCACCGCGTCCGGGCGCAATTGGGCGATCGCGTATTCACGCAGCAGCTCGCCGGCGCGCGCGCGCGGCGAGTTGACCGGGTGCGCCTCTGCGCTGGCGCCGGCGCCGTCGAACAGGCAGATGCGCTCGCGCGGCACCAGGCCGTCGAACGCCTGGCGGATGTCCTCGATCGCGCCGCCGAGGGCCGCGTTCAGGACCAGCCACACCTCGTGCCCGCCGGCGTTGCGCGCGACCCCGAGGGCCAGTGCCAGCGAATAGCGCCCGATGCCGCGATAGCGGCTTTCCGACTGGGCGCCCTGGAGATCAATGACTATCCGCATCGCTGGTCCTTGCCTGTTCCTGTTTCGGTGGATGCTGCCGTTTCTGCAGCTGTTGCAGCTGGTGGTACACGCGCGCCGCGCGCGGCGACAGTTCGCCCGGTTGCTGGTCGACCACCACGCGCACGGCGTCGCTGTTGTCGAGCATGAGCTTGTAGAGGCGCGCCTCGAGCGCCGGCACGCGCCGCAACGCGGCGCGCGCGGCGCGCTTGAGCGCAGGGCGGCGCAGCACGGCGCCGCCGAGCCGGCGCGCCAGGCGCAGGCCGCGCGACTTCGCGGCGCTGCCCAGGCGTCCTTCGCGCTGCGCGTTGCGCAGGCGGTAGGCCAGCGTCATCGCGCGCCGCAGCGGCTCGGTGATGCGCCACGAAGTGCTCGACAGCAGGTCGACCACGCGCTGGCCCATCTCGGCCGCGTGGGCTTCGGCCTGCGACAGCCGCGCTTCCTGGCGCGCCGCCTGCTGGCGCAGTTCGTCGAGCTGCCGGGCGAGCGCGGACTGCTGTTCGGCCGCCAGGGCCTGGGCGCGCGCCAGTTCGCTGCCGTGCTTGCGTTCGTCGGCCAGCGCGATGGCCGTCTGCACGCCCTGCTCGCCGATCCGGCCCAGGATCTGGTGGATCTCGGCGTGCTGCGCCGCCAGCTGCTCCTGGTAGCGCTGGGCGAGTTGCGCCAGCGTGATGCCCCACGGCGCCTCGAAGGCGTCGTCGAACGGCGCCAGCACCGGCTGCGGCGCGGCCTTCTGCGCCACCACCGCGTAGTCGGGGCTGACGCCTTCGAGCACCGTGATCAGGCCTACCGGCGCCTCGGTATGCAGGCGCGGGTCTTCCTGCAGGCGCACGATGCGCTGGCGCGCGAAGCCGGCGTGCTCGGCGGCGAAGCCGAGCAGGCCGGGCGGCAGCGGATGTTCGTGCGACGGATCGAGGTAGAAGCTGGTGGCGCCGACGGTGAGGTTTTCCGGGTTCGGCGTCTCCATGATGAGCAGCCCGCCCGGTTGCAGCACGCGCAAGGATTCGGCGATCAATTCGCGCACCAGGTCGAACGGCAGGTGCTCGACCAGGTGGAAGGCCGACACCAGCGCCAGGCTGGCGTCCGGACGTGCGCGCAGCGCCGCCAGGGCGTCGTCGCGGCGCGCGGCCAGGCCGCGTTCGCGGCAGGCGGCCAGCATGCCGTCGTCCAGGTCGACGCCCTCGGCCTGGAAGCCGTTTTCACCCAGCAGCTCCAGCCACTCGCCGCGTCCGCAGCCGAGGTCGAGCGCGGCCGGCGCCGGCGCCAGCGCACGCAGGGGGGCGGTGAAGCCGGCATAGGCGCGCAGCCGGTCCTTGATGGTCTCGCGCGAGCCGCGGTAGCGGTCCTCGAAGGCGCGGTAGAACGAGGTCTGGTTCATCGTTGGATCTCCACTTGCGGTTCGAGCCAGCTGCTGCCGACGAATTCGCGCCGGTTCATGTTCATGACCATGAAGATGGCGGCCAGGTCGCGCCACTCGTAGTTGTCGGCCAGGTGGGTCTCGCTGCTGGTGAGCGCGGTGGTCACCGAGTAGCTGCCCGGCCCCAGGTTGAGCGGAAAGCGGAAGCGGTATTCGATGACTTCGCCGGCGCGCAGGCCGGTGAGGGCCTGGTCGAGATAATGGGTGTTGGTGCCGAAGATCTGCTGCCCCAGGCGGTCCTTGATCATGTAGCCCAGCACCAGGCGCGGCACCGATTTGTTGATCCTGACGCGGATGCGCAGCTGGGCCGGCACGCCGACGTTGAGCACCTCGAGCGCCTGGCCGTTCTCGTTCTCGAGCGCCACCTCGAGCACGCTGGCGTGGCCGGTGCCCGACGTGGTCTGGACCCGGCCTTCCGGCGTGCGCACCTGCTCGACGGTGCTGCCTTCGCGCTCGGCGATCAGGGCGTTGTAGTAGTCCATCACTTCCTCGGGCGTGCCCTGCTTGGCCAGGCGGCCGCTGTCGAGCAGGATCGCGCGGTCGCAGATCGACTGCATGGCGGCGCGGTCATGGCTGACGATCAGCAGCGTGGTGCCCTGCTTGCGGAACTCGCGGATGCGCTCGAAGCTCTTGTGCTGGAAATAGGCGTCGCCGACCGACAGCGCCTCGTCGACGATCAGCACGTCCGGACGGACCACGGTGGCCACGGAGAAGGCCAGCCGCATCTGCATGCCCGACGAATACACCCGCACCGGCTGGTCGATGTAGTCGCCGATCTCGGCGAAGGCCTCGATCTGCGGCATCAGCCGGACGATCTCGTCGACCGCGAGTCCGAGCAGCTGCCCCGACATGAACACGTTCTGGCGGCCCGTGAAGTCGGGATGGAAGCCCATGCCGAGTTCGAGCAGGGCGGCCACCCGGCCATGGATCGCCACGCCGCCGGTGGTGGGCTGGGCGGTGCCGGTGATCAGCTTGAGCAGCGTGCTCTTGCCGGCGCCGTTGATGCCGATGATGCCGACCGCATCGCCCGGCGCCAGCTGAAAATTGATGTCCTGCAGCACCCACTTGAGCTTGTGGCGCGGCTTATTGCCGGGCAGGATCCATTCGGCCAGCCGGCTCCAGCGGTTTCCGTATTGCTTGTAGGCCTTGCCCAGGTCCTTGACGATAATCGAGCCCATCAGAGTTCATCCACCATTTCGCCGGCGCGCTTGCGGAACAGGTGCATCCCCAGCGCGCACAGCAGCAGGGCAAGCACGGTAACTGGCAGCAGGCTCGGCCAATCCGGCAGCTCGCCGCGCAGCAGGATGCCCTGATAGGCCTGCACCACCGAGGCCATCGGGTTCCACACCAGCAGCGGCCGCACCTCGGCCGGCAGCGCGGTGACCGGATACACCACCGGCGTAAACCAGAACCAGAATTGCAGCAGGATGGCGAAGAACTGGCCGACGTCGCGGAAGAACACGTTCAGCACGCCCAGCACCATGGCCAGGCCGATGGCGAACAGGATCTGGATCGCCAGCACCGGTAGCAGGGCCAGGGCGCTCCAGCCCGGGAAGGAACCGGTGGCGACCAGGAATACGAGGAAGAGGCCGAAGATGATGGCAAAGTTCACCAGCGCATTGAGCACGACCACGATGGGCAGGCAGATGCGCGGGAACTGCAGCTTCTTGATCAGGTTGGCGTGTTCGAGGAAGACGTTCTGGCCGCGCGTGGTGATCTCGGCAAACAGGCCCCAGGTCAGCACGCCGGCGCACAGGTAGATGCTGTAGGCAAAGTTGCCGGTGCCGCCAGGCAGGCGGGTGCCCATCACCTGCGAAAAGATCACGGTATAGACCACGATCATGGCCAGCGGATTGAGCACGGTCCAGGCGGCGCCGAGCAGGGAATTGCGGTACTTGGCCTGGAATTCTCGGCGCACGCTGCCCGCGATGAAACCGCGGTAGCGCCAGACGCCGCCCAGCATATTACGGGAAATCATAGGTATTGGGGCTTGATCATGATCAGGAATCGGGACGCGCGATAAGCGTCCTTATTCGGGATGGCCCCGAAGATAAGTTGCTGATTATAACATGATGCTGACTAGGAATTTACGAGTTACTACTTGTTACTTTGCCATACAGTAACTCGGGAGGGCATGCCGGTGCAGCGTGCGGCATGCCGTCAACCGTTGCCCTCGATGAGCTTTTGCAGCTCTTCCGGCTTCATGATCGTGATGCTGTGCGAGCCCTTCTTGATGATTCCCTGCTGCACCAGCGTCAGCAAGGCGCGGGTGACGGTCTCGCGGCTGGTGTTGATCATGTTGGCGATGTCCTGGTGCGTCGGCAGGTTTTCCACCACGTGGACATTGCCTTCCTTTTTCTCCTTGAGCAGGTTCAGGAAGGTGAAGATGCGGCGTGAGGTATTGTGAATACTGAGCAGGGCGCGGAATTCCGAGTCGCGTTGCACCTTCTCGGCCAGGAACCGCAGCATCTCGTGGGCCACCGGCGGCGAATGCGTAAACATGTGCAGCGCGACGGCGCGCGGCAGCAGGGCGACCAGCACGGGTGTCAGCGCCACGACCGATGCCGAACGCATGGCGCCGCTGATGACGGCGATCTCGCCGAAAAAGTCGCCCGGCTGCAGCATGCGCAGGCCGATTGCGCGGCCGTCCTCGGTGACGTCGATGACCTGCAGCGAACCGCTCAGCAGGAACAGCAGGCTGTCGCCGGGCGCGCCTTTTTGCAGCACGATGTCGCGCTTGGCGTATTCGCGGATGCGCAGGTTCGTTTTCACCCGCAGCATGTCTTCTTCGTTGAGGTTGGCGAGCAGCGGGATCTTGCGCAGATGGATCTGGACTTCATGTTCCTGCGCCGTCGGTTCGTTGGCCGCGGGAACGGCCGGCACGGGCGTCGGGTCGCCGGGAGCGGCTTCTTTCTCGGGATCGTTCTTGCGGTTGGTCGACGATGTCATGCGGTTCTCAAATCACCTGTAACAGTCCGAACGCAGCGGTGGCGGCGGCAATGCCGGCCGTGTTCGCCCCCATGTCGCGCCAGCAAAAACTACGTCCGGGCACCAGCTTCTGCAGTAATTCGATGGCAAATCCGGCTGAAAGCAAACCCAGCAGCCAGACCATGCGGCGCGCCCAGGCGGGTTCGATCAGCAGCGCCAGGGTGCTCAGTCCCGCGAATGCAATGAAGTGCAGCAGCTTGTCGTGCGGAAGCAGCGGAAGCCAGCGCGCCGGCAGCAGGCAGCCGAGCGCGACGGCGCCAGCGGCCGCCACGAAGACAATCAATTCCCAGGACATATCGACCTATTGCTTGTACACCAATCCTGGCGTTAGAAGTTATCCCAACGCAAACTCATCTGCAGGGCGTGACTATTATATTGGAAGAGCGAGATGTTCTCGCGGTTGAGCGTGCTACGCCACTCCACGACGACGCTGTAGCGTGAATGCAACTTCCAGTTCACGGCGGTGCGCAAGGTCGCCGTGTCCTGCCGACGCCGCGTGTCGATCAGTCCGGGGGAGTACAGCGCCTGGCTGCGCCAGTGTTGCCAGGCGACGCCGCCTTCCAGGCTCAGCCGGCTGGTGGCTGCGCCATACCATTGCAGGCTGCCAAACCAGCCGTCGCGGTCGCCGCCCGGCCGGCCGTTGGTGCTGTCGTCGTGCAGGCGGGTCAGCGTCGCCTGCGTCAGGCTGCGCCCGCCACGGTAACCGGCAATGCCGCCGAGCTCGATGGTCGTGCCGTCGTAGGCGGGGCGGGTGGGGTACTCGACCTGGCTCAGGTTGCCCGACAAGGTGAATTCGGCGCCCTCCGGCATTTTCCATGGCGGCGACAAACGCATCTGCAACTGCTTCTGGCGCTGGTACAGGGCGCGGTCCAGCGTCACATACCCAAGCGCCGCCGTGCCGCGCAGCAGCCAGCCGCCCGGCTTCCACGTGTGCTCGACCGCCCCCACCACCAGGGCGGTGTCCTGGCTGCGCTCCCGGTCGTGCCAGCGCGAATAGGCCTGGACGATGGCGTTCGTCGCGGCGCCACCGAGCGGGTGCACGGTGGACAGCGTCAGCTGGCTGAAGTTGTCGCCCTTCGGCAGGAAGTCGGGAGCCAGTTCGTACTCGGTCCGTGCGCTGCCGGTGCCGATCGCGAAGCGCGGATCGCTCGCGCCCTGGTTGACGTTGTCGTCGTGGCCGCGGGTGGCCGCCAGCAGCCAGGCGCCGCCCTCGCGTGCGGTCCTGTTGCCGCAGCCGGTGGCGCGGTAGCGCGCGATCGTCTCCACGATCGGTTCCGGCAGCGCGAAGCGTTGCTGCAACCCGGAAAACAGGCGCTCGGCCTCGTTCGAATTGCCGAGTTCGCAATGGGTGATCGCCAGGTCGAGCCAGGCGCCGGCGTGGCGCGGCTGGGCGGCCACGACGCGCTCGAGCAAGGCCGCCGCTTCTTCGACCCGCCCGTCGGACAGCGCGCGCAGTGCGGCGCGATACAGTTCTTCCTGCTGGTCCGCTTCGCCCGCGCTCGGCGGCGAATCGGCGGCCGGGGCGTCCTGCGCCACGGCGTGGCACGACCAGCACGCCGCCGCCAGCGCGATGGCTGCGACCAGGCGCATCATGCGCCTTGCTCCAGCGTGTAGATGCGTGTCGGGCGCCCCTTGCCGCGCAGCTGGCGCTCGCCCAGCAGCAGCAGGCGGTGGCGCCTGGCCAGCGCAGCCGTGCCCTCGCCCACGATGACGTCGTGCGGATAGTCGCGCGCCGCCTGTTCCAGGCGCGCCGCCGTGTTCACGCTGTCCCCGACGGCGGTATAGATGCTGCGGGCCGCGGTGCCGTAGTCGCCGGCCATCGCTACGCCGCTTTCGATGCCGATGCGTACGCGCAGCGGCGGCAGTCCGCTGGCTTCGCGCTGGCTGGAAAATTGCGCCACCTCGCGCAGGATGCGCGCCGCCGCGTCGAGCGCCAGGTCGGCGTGGTCGGGATTCGGCAGCGGCGCCCCCCAGAAAGCCACCAGTCCGTCACCAGTATACTTGTCGAGGGTGCCGCGCTGGGCCAGCACGGGCTGGGTGAGGCATTCCAGGAATTGCGTGGTCAGGCGCGACGCTTCTTCCAGCGACAGCGCCTCGACCTGGCTGGTATAGCCCTGCATGTCCGCCACCAGGGTGGTCACTTCCAGGCGCCGCGGCGCCAGCGGGTCCTTCAGGTCGCTGCGCAACAACTCGTCGACGACTTCGCCGGCCACGTACTGGCGCAGCGTGCCGAGCAGCTGGCGCGAGCGGCGCTGCGCCAGCTCCCACTGGAATGGCACGGCCACCGCCAGCAGGTACAGGCAGCACAGCAGCGGCGCCGCCGGCGCGAAATCGGGGTCGTGTGGCGCCAGCAGCCAGGCGATGGCCAGCCACAGCAGGGCGCTGGCGCCCAGCAGCAGCGCGTTCGAAGCCGCCGACATGCGCGGCAGCGTATAGGCGGTCAGCAACACGACGGCGAGCACGAAGGCGAACGCAATGCTCTTGCCTGGCAGCGCGGCCGGCGCAAGGCCCTGTTGACGGTCGAGCAGCGAGGTGAGCATCGAGGCATGGACCAGCAGGCCGGCGCTCGACGCGCCCAGCGGGGTTGCGATGCGGTCGCCGATGCTCAGCGACGAAGAGCCGATCAGCACCAGCCTGCCGCGTGCCATGCCTTCCGGCATATTCCCGGACAGCAAGTCGACAGCCTTGACGACGTCGTAGGCAGCCCAGTCGCGCGCAAAGGGCACGCGTTCGACCGCGCGCAGCGGCAAGTTATCTGTCGCATCACCACAACACTGTAGCAAGGCGAGCGAGAGGGTAGGGTAGACTCGGCCGCGGTAACTGGTGAACACGGGCAGGCGGCGCAAGGCGCCGTCGGCATCGGGCAGCACGCCGATATTGCCGGCATGGCGCGACTGGGCCAGGCCGGCGTGGTTGGCCAGGTAACCGAGGGCGGGCAGTGCGTTGCCGGCTGCCGGCGCCGGGGCGCCGCCGACCAGATGGCCGCTCCCCAGCGGCGCATCGGCGTGCAGGTAGTCGAACATCTGCGCGAGCACTACCGGGCCGTGGCCGGCCAGCATGGCCAGGCGCATGTCGCCGTCGGCGTCGGCGGGCTTTTCCATCAGGATGTCGAGCGCTACTGCGCGAGCGCCGTCGGCCAGGGCGAGTTCGACCAGGTCGGCGATGCGGGCGCGCGGCCAGGGCCAGGGGATGTTCGCCACGCTGCTTTCATCGATGTCGATCACCAGGATGCGTTGTTCCGGTACGGCGCTGGCGCGCAGCTGGATGAAGCTGTCGCGCAACCACTCGTCCACCGCGCTCGTCGGCCGCGTGCCGCCACCCCATTGCAGCCATCCCGCCAGCACCACCGCGACAAGCGCGATCAGGCCGCGCAGGACGGCTGGATGGCGCAGGTCGGTGCGCAAGAAGCGGGGGAGTGGCATTGGCAAAAATGAAACCAGAATGTACCGAAAAACGGAAAACATGCAGTATATCGGGTTGCATTTGCCAGCAGAAATAATTTGCTGCAGGCAAATGCCGATATACACTCAAGATTGTGATGAGCGTCACAGATTTTATCGGTTGACGCTGGACAATGGTAGGTATGGAGGACTCTATGTTGAAAAAAATCGTGGTGGCTGTTGCGATGATGTTGTCGCTGGTCGGCAACGCACAGGCGGCAGAGGCCGGCCGCGTGGTGTTCGTCACCGGCGATGCCCAGCTCGGCCGTCACGTCGCCCTCAAGGATGCGGTAGTGGCGGAGGGCGACCAGATCTCGACCGGCGTTGACGGCTATGTCTATGTGCAGACCGTCGACAACGGTTTCCTGATCCTGCGTCCCAATACCGTCGCGCGTGTGACGGCGTATTCGATCGACAACGCCGACCCATCGAAAACCCAGGTCAAGCTCGAGCTGTTGCAAGGCGTGGCCCGCGCGATTTCGGGTGAAGGCGTCAAGCGCGCGCGCCAGAACTTCCGTTTCAATACGCCCGTTGCCGCGATCGGCGTGCGCGGCACCGATTTCACGGTGTATACCGATCAGCAGACGACGCGCGTGACGGTGCTGTCCGGCGGCGTGGTGATGAGCGGCTTCGGCGCCGGCTGCGCGGCGGCGGGAACCGGGCCTTGCGAGGGACGTGACGCGCGCGAACTGTTCGCCGGGCAGGGCGGCATGCTGCTGCAGGTAGAGCGCGGCAACAGCATTCCGCAATTGCTGGCCAATCCGGCGCTGGCGCCTGACCAGGCCGGCAAGCCGCGTGGCGACGAGCCCACGACCAAGCCGGCCGCGGCGCCGCTCGCGCAGGTGAATCTGGATCCGCAGCGTTCGGCGCAGACGCTGAGCAATGTGCGACCAGTGGCGCCGGCCCCGACGCCGGAGCCGGCTCCGACGCCGCTACCACTGCCGGAGAGCCCGCCGGTGACCGATCCCGTCATCCCGCCGCCCGTGGTGATCGAGCCGCCACGGCCGCCAGTTGCCGTCGTGCCCGAAGTTTTCTGGGGACGCTGGCAGGCAGTGCTCAATCGGGCGCCTGCGATCGGCCGTATTGATGACGCCGATGTCGATATTGCCACTTATTACGGGCCATATGCGATTACGCGCCTTTCCAATTCGGCATTGGTCATGCCAAAAGAAGGAACGGCGGCATTTACATTGATGAGCGGCGAGGCAATCATGACCAATTCGGATGGCAATCGGTTTGCCACGATCGATTCGGGCCAATTGACGATGGATTTCGCGAAAAAAACCTTCGCCACGTCGCTGGTCGTCAGGGCCGACGGCGATCGCGCGGACGTCATCGGCAGCGGCATCATGACGGACAAAGGCATGCTGTACGAAGACCGGCGCTCCGATACGATCATCCGGGGATATCTGGGTGGCGCGAATGCGGATCAGGCTGGATATATTTTCAAGAACTCCGCCAATCCGGGAATAGTTGTCAGCGGCGCCACATCGTGGAGCCGGTGAATCGGGAATAGTTGTAACCGTAATTGGTGGTTTTTTGAAAGAATTCGTAAAAAAATGTATCTATAGCGTAAAAAACTTGGGCTTTGTGATGACGGTCACAACCTTGAAATCATAATCTGGCAATATACTCCGCAGTTCTGCAATAACCCATAGGACACACACCAGTGTTGTCCTACAGCAGACTTGGTTACAACCACAATCTTTAAAGGATTCAAACATCATGGCAGCTCAAGATTACACCGCCGTTGTACAACAACTGTACATGTCGTACTTCGGCCGTCCGGCTGACTTCTACGGCCTGCAGAATTTCTCGGCGCAGCTCGACGCAATGGGCGCACCGAAGACCTTCGCCGCAGTGCAGGCTGCCGTGCAGGCTGACGCCGCCGGCACCACCGCGCTGTCGAAGCTGGTGAACACCTTCAGCAACTCGGCTGAGTCGGTCGCCCTGTACGGCAGCGACAACAGCCAGGTCGGCATCTCGAAGTTCGTCGCCGCGATCTACCAGAACGTCCTGGGCCGCGAAGCCGACATCACCGGTTTCAACTTCTGGGTCAGCGCCATCTCCTCGGGCACCCTGAGCAAGGCCAACGCCGCTGCCGCCATCTCGCAGGCTGCTACCGTCAACACCTCGGCCCAAGGCCAGCTGGACGCACTGACCGTGGCCAACAAGGTTGCCGTCGCTACCGCCTTCACCACCGCCCTGGACACCCCGGCTGAACTGAACGCCTACTCGGGCGACGCAGCAGCTGCAGCCGGCCGTGGCCTGCTGACCGGCGTGACCTCGTCGACCAGCGTGACCGCTTACCAGTCGGTCATCAACTCGACCATCTCCGGCATCGTGACCGGCTCGACCCCAGTGTCGAACCTGGCCCTGACCGCCAACGTCGACAACATCGTGGGCACCAACGCTGCTGACACCATCACCGCACTGGTTGGCGTGGATGCTGCTAGCGTTTCCACCCTGAACACCGGTGACGCGATCGACGGCGGCGCCGGCATCGACACCCTGAACCTGATCGTGGGCAAGGCATCCCCGCTGCCAAGCACTGCCACCGTCAAGAACGTGGAAATCATCAACATCACCGGCGCGGACTTCATCAGCACCGGCGGCGTTGCTGCGACCGTCGACGCTGGCTACTTCGCTGGTTCGACCACCGTCAACCTGCAGAACACCGCTACCGCGACCAACGTCACCGGCCTGTCCGGCAAGACCCTGGGCGTGCAAGGCAAGAGCGCTGCGATCACCGGTGACTTCGGCACCGCTGCTGCTGCAACCGTGCAACTGACTGGTTCGTCGGCCGTTGCTGGTGGCGCAACCAACGCCGTTGTCAACCTGACTGGTGCTGGCATCAAGACCGTGACCGTCAATGGCAGCGGCCGTGCTACCATCGACTCGACTGGCGCTGTCGAGACGCTGAACGTCAACGCGACCGGTGCGATTACCCTGGACGCCCAGGCTGAAGCCGCTTCGATCAAAACCATCAATGCAGCCGGTTCGAGCGCTGGCGTGACCCTGGTGGGCGCATACACCGCAGCCGAGACCATCACCACCGGCAACGGCGCTGATACCTTCACCGTCGGCCTGACCACCGCTGGCAAGACCGCGACCGTCAATTCGGGCGCTGGTAACGACACCATCGACGTCAGCACTACCGCAGTCAAAGTCAACATCAACGCTGGCGCTGGCGATGACAACATCACCTTCACCACTGCCCGTCCAGTGACCGCGAGCGACATCGTCAACGGCGGCGAAGGCAAGGACACCCTGACGATCGGTAACGGTACCATCGCTGCTGCGGATATCGAAATCCTCAAAGCGGTCGTGACCAACGTCGAGACCCTGAAGTTCTCGGCACAAGCAACCGGCGTCGATGCAGCCGCCCTGAGCCAGTTCAGCACCTTCTCGTTCACGCAAGATGCCAGCGCCATCACCAAGGTTGCTGATACCCAGAGCATCGTCACCACTGGCGACGTCAGCGTGAGCGCTGCCGGTTACATCGGTGCTGGCACCGGTACCCCTGCCGCAACCGCGACGACCTATGCTGGCAAGCTGACCGTTGACGCGACCGGTGGCAGCGCCGCTGGTGCTGATCCTGTTCTCAATCCAGCAAATAACGTTGTGGTCACTGCAAACGCAGACTCGATCACCCTGAACGTGAAAGCTCTCGCAGCAACTGCGGGCGCTGCTGGCGAAGCTACGTTTGCTCAGCTGACCGGCGACGTCAAGTCGGCTACCGTCAACCTGACCAACAGTGTGAACGCCAACACCAGCAGCACCGCAACTGCTGACGTCCTGGCTAACTTCTCGCTGACCACCAGCGGTGCTAAAGTTGGCGCTACCAACGCTTTCAGCGAACTGGGCGCCCTGACCACGCTGAACCTGACCGGCAACGGTTCGGCTGTCATCGTCAACGGCGCGGCCGGCGTGCTGGCTAACGTCGACGCAACCGCAATGACCGGCAAGGCAGCCTTCGGCGGCCCTGCAGTCACCGGTGGCCTGGACTACACCACCAGCGCCAACGTCGCTGAAACCATCAAGCTGGGTGCTGGCAACGACATCGTGCGCTTCAGCGCCACGTCGTCGACCTACGACAAGATGGACACCATCACCGGCCTGACCCTGGTCAAGACCGCCGCTGGCGCGCTGGATCTGGCTGCTTCGGATGACATCTCGGTCGCTGGCGGCGCTACCTTCGCCAAGGCAACCTCGACCGCTGCAACCTTCGGCCTGGCACTGACCGAACTGGGCGCAGCCGCTGCCGACAACGTCGTGTTCCAGTACGGTGGCGACACCTACATCTACTCGGATGTGGGCGCCAATGGCCTGACCAACAACGACGTCGTCATCAAGCTGACCGGCACCATCGATCTGGACATGCTGGTTCTGGCTCTGAACCCGGCTCCAGCCCCTTAATTTCCTTCACCGGAAATGCCCCTTGCCTCGGCAAGGGGTTGCGATAACGCGAACCCTGGCTCCTGGAGCCAGGGTTTTTTCGCGTACACCGCGATGAGTCAAGACAGGCGGTTCCGTCCCGCCGGGTGAGCAATCACCGGCCTGGACAGGCAGGATCGACTTCTGCAGTGCCGTCGAATGCGGAGCATGCTCTGCTGAGTTTCGGCACGAATGGATAACGCGACGCCTTTCCCGGGACGGACATCGATCCCAGAGGCCATGCTGAA
This sequence comes from Massilia sp. UYP11, assembly GCF_050434805.1. Classification (NCBI taxonomy): domain Bacteria; kingdom Pseudomonadati; phylum Pseudomonadota; class Betaproteobacteria; order Burkholderiales; family Oxalobacteraceae; genus Massilia; species Massilia sp. UYP11. The sequence continues at coordinate 99,269 of NZ_JBNDJE010000013.1, read as the reverse complement.
GAGCATGGCCTTTTTCATGGGCTGTACCGACATCTGATGCATCAGCGCAACTAATCTTCTTCAAAATTGTGATGCTCATCACATTTCACGGGGCTTTTAGGCGATAATGTGCGCTCTGGCTGTGGCTGGCTCTATTGCGGTCATCAGGCACACTTTCACGACGGCCTACAATGCTCAATAAATTCTTCGAATCGAAAAACGAACTCGGGCTCGCCCTGCGCGGTTTCAAAAGCACGTTCATTACCGTCGGCGTCTTCAGCGCCATCACGAACCTGCTGGCGCTGGTGCCGTCCCTGTACATGCTGCAGGTCTACGACCGCGTGCTGGCGAGCCGCAACGAATTTACCCTGCTCATGCTGACGGTGATGATGCTCGGCGCCTATGTGCTGATGTCCTCGCTCGAGATGATGCGCAGCTTCGTGCTGGTGCGCGTGGGCGCCAAGTTCGACATGCTGCTCAACAAGCGGGTGTACACCGCGGCGTTCGAGCAGAACCTCAAGCGGGCCGGCGGCAACGCCGGGCAGGCCCTGGGCGACCTGACCAACCTGCGCCAGTTCCTGACCGGTAACGCCGTGTTCGCGTTCTTCGACGCGCCGTGGTTCCCGATCTACCTGGCCGTGATCTTCTATTTCGACGTCTGGCTCGGCTTGTTCGCCCTGTGCGGCACGATCATCCTGGTGGTGCTGGCCGTCGTCAACGAGCGCATCACGCGCGGGCCGCTCGGCGAAGCCAACACCATGTCGATCGCTTCCGGCAACCTGGCGACCAACAACCTGCGCAACGCCGAAGTCATCGAATCGATGGGCATGCTGCCCAACCTGATGCGCCGCTGGTTCAAATTGCACAGCCGCTTCCTGAACCTGCAGGCCGAGGCGAGCCAGAAGGCCGGCGTCATCGGCGCGATCACCAAGTTCTTCCAGACGTCGCTGACCTCGCTGGTGCTGGGCCTGGGCGCCCTGCTGGCGATCGAAGGCCACATCACCCCGGGCATGATGATTGCGGCCTCGATCCTGATCGGCCGCGCGCTGGCGCCGGTGCAGCAGGTGATCGCGGTCTGGAAGACGTGGAGCAGCACGCGCAGCGCCTTCGACCGTCTCTCCAAGATGCTGAATGACAATCCGGAGCGTAACGTAGGCATGGAACTGCCGAAGCCGCAGGGCACCGTGACCGTCGAAGGCGTGACCGCGGCGCCGCCGGGCGCGACCCAGGCCGTCCTGCGCGGCCTGTCGTTCGCGATCGCACCGGGCGACGCCCTGGGCGTGATCGGTCCTTCGGGATCCGGCAAGTCGACCCTGGCGCGCCTGCTGGTCGGCGTGTGGCCCGCCGCGGGCGGCAAGGTGCGCCTGGACGGCGCCGATATCTATAGCTGGAACAAGGCCGAACTCGGCCCGAACATCGGGTACCTGCCGCAGGACATCGAACTGTTCGGCGGCACCGTGAGCGACAACATCGCCCGCTTCGGCGACGTCGATGCCGAAAAAGTCGTCGAGGCGGCCAAGCGCGCCGGCGTGCACGACATGATCCTGCACCTGCCCAAGGGCTACGACACGCCGCTGGGCGACGGCGGCGCCGGCCTGTCCGGCGGCCAGAAGCAGCGCCTGGGCCTGGCCCGCGCGATGTATGGCGACCCGGCCCTGCTCGTGCTCGACGAGCCGAATTCGAACCTCGACGAGGTGGGCGAACAGGCGCTGGTCCAGGCCGTGCTCGACATGCGCCGCCGCGGCAAGACGGTCGTGCTGGTCACGCACCGCACCAGCATCATCGGCGCCACCAACAAGCTGCTGCTGCTGCGCGACGGCGCGGCCCAGGCCTTCGGCCCGACCGACCAGGTGCTGGCCGCGGTCCAGGATGCGAACCAGAAGGCGCAAGCGCAGGCACAGGCGCAAGCCCAGGCACAGGCGCAGGCACGCCAGGCGCAGCTGCAGGCCCAGGCCGCCGCCGCTGCAACGACTGAACAAGGAAGCAAATAATGAAGCTGATTCAACAGAAGGATGCGCCTGCCGAAGTCGTCAGTCATGACGTCGCGCCGCTGACCGTGAATACCGATGCGCGTTCCTACGCGCGCGTCGGCTGGCTGATCGTGCTGTTCGGCGTGCTCGGCTTCCTGCTGTGGGCGTCCTTCGCCCCGCTGGACAAGGGCGTTCCCATGACGGGCACGGTGGCCAAGGAAACCAACCGCAAGAGCGTGCAGCACCCGACGGGCGGCGTCATCCAGGAAATCCTGGTCAGGGACGGCGACGTGGTGAAGGCCGGCCAGGTGCTGGTGCGCATGAACCCGATTACTGCCAAGGCGGGTTATGACATTACCGAAGCGCAATTTCTCGCCGCGCGCGCGAGCGAGGCGCGACTGCTGGCGGAACAGGCGGGGCAGAAAACGATCCGTTTCCCCGAAGACCTGACGAAACACGCCGACAATGCGCGCGTGGCCGAGATGATGGCCTTGCAAAACCAGTTGCTCGCTTCGCGCCAGGCGTCGCTGCAGAACGAACTGGGCGGCGTGGATGAGAACATCGCCGGCCTCAAGATGCAGATCCAGGGCCTGCAGGAGTCGCGCGACAGCAAGAAGGAGCAGGTCGGCTTCCTCAAGGAGCAGCTCGGCGGCATGCGCGACCTGGCCAAGGAAGGCTATATCGCCCGCAACCGCCTGCTGGACCTGGAGCGCACCTACGCGCAGCTGCAGGGTGAAATCTCCGAGGACATCGGCAATATCGGCCGCGCCCAGCGCCAGGTGATGGAACTGACGCTGCGCAAATCGCAGCGCATGCAGGAATACCAGAAGGAAGTGCGCACCACGCTGGCCGAGACGCAGAAGGAATCGGAATCGCAGGCGGCGCGCATGAGCGCCCAGCAATTCGAGCTGTCGAACGTCGACGTCAAGGCGCCGGTCAACGGCACGGTGGTCGGCCTGGCCGTGTTCACCAATGGCGGCGTCGTGCAGCCGGGCTTCAAGATGATGGATATCGTGCCGACCAACGACCTGCTGATCGTCGAAGGGCAGTTGCCGGTCAACCTGGTCGACAAGGTGTACGAAGGTCTGGAGACCGAACTGATCTTCTCGGCGTTCAACGCCAACCGTACGCCGCACATTCCGGGCATCGTGGAAACCGTGTCGGCCGACCGCAGCGTCGAAGAGCGTACCGGCGCGCCGTATTACCACGTGCGCGTGAAAGTGTCGCCCGAAGGCGCAAAGATGATCGCGCAACACAATATGGCTATTCGTCCCGGCATGCCGGTGGACCTGTTCGTCAAGACCGGCGAACGCACGATGATGAGCTACCTGCTCAAGCCGCTGATGGACCGCAGCCGGTCGTCGATGAGCGAGGATTGATCATGGCGCAAGCGATCAGGAAGCCGGGCGCGCTGCGCCGCAGTGGACTTGCCATCGCCGCATTGCTGACCTTCGTCGCCGGCAATGCCGGCGCGGTCAGCCTGCAGCAGGCCTATGAAGCGGCATTGAGGAACGATCCGCAATATCGCATGAATTATTACGAGAACGAAGCGACCAAGGAGAACGTGAACCTTGGACGGTCGAACCTGCTGCCGCGGCTGTCGGCAAGCTACAGGGCGAATCGAAATATCGCAGATACCGACACGTATTCAACCTTGGCCGGAAGGAATATACTCGAGTATCCGCGCTACATCAGCCGCTCCTCATCCATCAACCTCCAGCAGCCGATCCTGAACCTGGATTCGATCTTCCGCTACCGCCAGGGGAAGGTGCAGACCGCCCAGGGCGCGAAAAAATTCGAATCCGACACCAATGACGTCATCATCCGTGTCGTCGGGGCCTATGCGGACGCGCTGTTCGCCGAGGACCAGGTCGAGCTGTCCCGGGTGCAGCGCGACATGTACCTGGAACAGATGAAGGTCAATGATCGCCTGTTCGAAAAAGGCGAGGGCACCAAGACCGACATGCTCGAGACGCAGGCGCGGCTGGACCTGGCCGAAGCGCAGCTGGTCGAGGCCAGGAACAATGCGATCGCCATGCGCAACACGCTCGCGGGCATCATCGGCATGGACCCGGGCACCCTCGACAAGCTGGGTGCGGAGTTCCGGTTCCAGGACTTGCCGCTCAAATCGTTCGAAGACTGGCGCCGCACGGCCGAGGAGCGCAATCCGCTGCTGGCCGCCGGCAGGCTGGCGGTCGAAAATGCCCGCCTGGAAATCAAACGCCAGAAGGCGGGACACTTCCCCACGGTCGACCTGGTCGCCGGTTACAGCCGCGACGATGCGGCCTCGCTCCAGAACTACCGGCAGGATTCCATCAACCGCACCGTCGGCGTCCAGGTGAACATCCCGATCTACCAGGGCGGCGCGATCAGCGCCACCACGCGCCAGGCTGCCGCCAATTTCGAGCGCTCCAGGGCCGAACTCGACACGCAGAGCAACCGGATCATGGTCGAGTTGCGCAGGTCTTACGACCTGGTGGAGAACAGCGTTGCGATGATCAGCGCGCTGGAAAGGGCGGTCGCCTCGGGCAAGGAACTGATGGTCGCCACCGAGAAAAGCGTCGCGGGGGGCGTGCGGATCAACCTCGACCTGCTGAACGCCCAGCAGCAGCTGTACACCAGCCAGCGCGACCTGGCGCAGGCGCGATACAGCTATCTGCTCGGCCTGCTGCGCCTGCGTGCGGACGCGGGCACCCTCAATGCGGACGCGGTGCGCGAAGTCGCCGCCTACTTCCGCTGATTCGAACGGGAACCGCAACAAATCGACGGGCGTATGTCAATGGCATATGCCCGTTTTCTTTGTGCATTCAGGGGCGATGACAGGGCGATGATGATGCAAATTCGCCGTGAATCGATGTTAAAGTTTCCAGCTGAGCATATCCGCCCCACGAATCGACTTATTCACCAGTACAGGAATTTCCATGCAAGCTTGGTCTGAAGGTTACATGACGGATGTTGAATATACATTCGGATACTACGCAGAGTTGAATCCCCTACGCACCCGGCTTGCGCTTTTGAACGCAGGTTATGCTTATCCCGAGATCGGCACGGCATGTGAACTCGGCTTTGGCCAGGGTTTGAGCATCAATATCCACGGCGCCGCGTCGTCGACCGAGTGGTATGGCACCGATTTCAATCCGACCCAGGCCGCGTTCGCGAAAGACCTGGCCGGCGATCCGGCAAAGGCGGCCCGCATCTTCGATGACGCCTTCGATGCGTTCTGCAACCGCAGCGACTTGCCGGACTTCGATTTCATCAGCCTGCATGGCATCTGGAGCTGGATTTCCGACAGCAACCGCGCCGTCATTGCCGATTTCATCCGGCGCAAGCTCAAGGTCGGCGGGGTGCTTTACATCAGCTACAACACCCAGCCCGGCTGGGCCGCGATGGCGCCCTTGCGCGATTTGTTGACGGGCCATAGCGACACCCTGGCGGCGCCCGGCACCGAGACGAGCAAGCGCATCGAGTCGGCGCTCGATTTCGCCAACCGGCTGCTGGACACCGGCGCCATGTATGGCCGCGCCAATCCGTCGGTGGCGGAGCACCTGAAGCTGCTCAGCAAGCATCCCAGCAATTACCTGGCCCACGAATACTTCAATCGTGACTGGATGCCGATGCCGTTTTCCAGGATGGCCGAGTGGCTGGAATCGCAAAAGCTCAGCTTCGCCGGTTCCGCGCACTACCTCGATCACGTCGATGCGCTGAACATGACCGCCGACCAGGTGACGTTCCTCAACGAGATCCCGGACCGGCGCTTCCGTGAAACGGCCAAGGATTTCGTGGTGAACCAGCGTTTCCGGCGCGATTACTGGATTCGCGGTCCGCGCCGCCTGGCGCCGCTCGAGAAGGCCGAACGGTTCCGCGCCCAGCGGATCGTGATGGGCATGCCCTTCGCGAAAGTCGAGTTGAAGGCCAAGGGGTTGCTGATCAATGCGGACCTGAAAGAAGAGATCTACCGCCCGATCCTGAACGCGTTGAACGATTACCAGCCACACTATGTCAGCGACATCGAGCAAGCCGTGGCGGGCAGCGGCGTCACGCTCAACCACATCCTGCAGGCGCTGGTCATCCTGGCCGGCAATGGCACCGTGTATCCGGCCCAGGACGACGCGGCAATCCAGCAGGCGCGCCCGGCAACCGACGCGCTGAACGCCCGCCTGTGCGCTCAGGCGCGGTACTCCACCGAGATCAGCTACCTGGCCTCGCCCGTGACCGGCGGCGGCGTGTTCGTCACGCGCCTGGAACAGCTGTTCATGCTGGCGCGGGATGCCGGACTGGCGCAACCGGGCGAATGGGCGAAGTTCGCCGCCGATCTGCTGGAAGCGCAGAACCAGCGCGTCCTCATCGAAGGCAAGCCGGTCGAATCGCTGGAGCAGCAGCTGGAAGAACTGGGCAAGCAGGCGGTCAATTTCGCCGAGCTGCGGCTGGACTTGCTGAAAGGGCTGGGCATTACCGGTTGAGCCGTTGCGCCGCGCAACCATGAGCGCCCGGGCCGCGTCATGCGGACCGGGCGTTTTTCATGACACGCTGGTCAGGCTGGCGCGCCGGCGGCCTGGTCGCAACCCACCTCGTTGCCCGCGCAATGCGGACACGACACCCCCACCACATACTCCGGCGCAAGCTGCTGGCGCGGCGTCACCACGGCGCGGCAGGCGAAGCACTGCACGGTCTCGGTCGGCTCCAGCCTGGGATTGAGCGCGGTGCGGTAGTCGAACACGAAGCAGTCGCCGGTGTAATGGTCGCCGCCGACATCCTCGAAATACTTCAGGATGCCGCCCTCGAGCTGGAACACGCGGTCGTAGCCGATTTCCTTCATGTGGATCGCGGCCTTCTCGCAGCGGATGCCGCCGGTGCAGAAGGTGACCACGGTCTTGCCGGCCAGCTCGTCCTTGTGCTCGGCCGCGACGGCCGGGAATTCGGTGAACTTGTCGATGCGGTAGTCCAGCGTGTTGTTGAAGGTGCCCACGTCGACCTCGAACGCGTTGCGGGTTTCCATCATCACGACTTCGACGCCGTCGTCGTCGTGCCCCTGGTCGAGCCAGCGCTTGAGCGTACGCGCATCCACCACCGGCGCCCGGCCCAGCTCTGGCTTGATCAGCGGCATGCGCATGGTGATGATTTCCTTCTTGATCTTGACCAGCATGCGCTTGTGCGACTGCTCGCGCGACAGGCTTTCCTTGCATTGCAGGTCGCTCAGGCGGGCATCGCTACGGACCCAGGCCAGGTACTGGTCGATATGTTCGCGGGTGCCCGACAGGAACATATTGATGCCCTCCGGCGTCAGCAGTACGGTGCCCTTCAGGCCCAGCTCGTTGCACAGGTCCTGGTATTGCGGGCGCAATTCTTCCAGGTTGTCGAGCGTGATGAATTTATAGGCGGCGATGTTGACGTACTGGGTTTCGGAGGACATGGTCGTAGGCCTTGCAAAGGCTGTAGAAAAGGTAGGGCGATATTATAAGTCAGCAGGCATCGGCGCTTGCATGGTGCAGGCGATTGCGCCACAGTTTTCACCATCGCGGCAACGTTGGCAAAATCGCCACGTCGACATGCTGGCCAGAAACGCAGCGGTGCCGTCACCGCCGATGGCGCGGTAAAATACCCGGATGACTTCCCCGACTTTCACCCACCTGCGCGTCCACTCCGAATACTCCATCGTCGACGGCCTGGTCCGCATCGACGACCTGGTCAAGGCGGCCGTCAAGGACAACCAGCCGGCGCTGGCCGTGACCGACCTGGCCAACACCTTCTGCCTGGTGCGTTTCTACAAGGCGGCGCGCGGCAAGGGCGTCAAGCCGATCGTCGGGGTCGACGCCTGGATCACCAACGACGACAACCGCGACAAGCCGCATCGCCTCCTGATCCTGGCCAAGAACCATACCGGCTACCTGCAGCTGTGCGACCTGCTGGCGCGCGCCTGGCTCACCAACCAGCACAAGGGCCGCGCCGAGATCCGCACCGAGTGGCTGGAGGCGCTGGCCACCTCCACCTCGACCCTGCATCCCGACGAGCCCCAGGCCAACGCCCTGATCGTGCTGTCGGGCGCCCACTTCGGCGACATTGGCCAGGCGATCGAAAACGGCGACCTGGCGCGCGCCGAGGCCAATGCCGCGCGCTGGGCGGCGATCTTCCCGGGTCACTTCTACATCGAGATCCAGCGCGCCGGCCAGCCCAACCAGGAACAGCAGGTGCGCCACTCGGTGGCGCTGGCCGGCCGCCTGGGGCTGCCGGTGGTGGCGACGCACCCGGTGCAGTTCCTGGAGAAAAGCGAATTCATCGCCCACGAAGCGCGTGTGTGTATCGCCGAAGGCGAGATGCTGGCCAACGCCAAGCGCGTGCGCCGCTTCAACGAGAACATGTGCTTCAAGTCGCAGGCCGAGATGCTCGAGTTGTTCAAGGACTTGCCGGGCGCGCTGGCCAACTCGGTCGAGATCGCCAAGCGCTGCAACGTCACGCTCACGCTGGGTAAGCCGCAGTTGCCGAACTTCCCGACCCCGGGCATGACGATCGACGAATTCCTGATCGCGGAAACGAAGCGAGGCCTCGAGGAGCGCCTGGTCCAGCTGTATCCCGACCCCGTCAAGCGCGAGCAGGAACGTCCGCGCTACGAGGCGCGCCTGGAGTTCGAGAACAAGACGATCATCAACATGAAGTTCCCGGGCTACTTCCTGATCGTGGCGGAGTTCATCCAGTGGGGCAAGAACAACGGCGTGCCGATCGGCCCGGGCCGCGGCTCGGGCGCGGGCTCGCTGGTCGCCTACGCGCTGAAGATCACCGACCTCGATCCGCTCAAGTACAACCTGCTGTTCGAGCGTTTCCTGAACCCCGAGCGCGTCTCGATGCCCGACTTCGACATCGACTTTTGCCAGGAAAAGCGCGAACTGGTGATCCAGCACGTGAAGGACCTGTATGGCCGCGACGCGGTGTCGCAGATCGCCACCTTCGGCACCATGGCGGCCAAGGGCGCGATCCGCGACGTCGGCCGCGTGCTCGACTTCGGCTACAACTTCTGCGACGGCATCTCCAAGCTGATCCCGTTCAAGCCGGGCAAGCCGGTCTCGATCGCCGAGGCGATCGAAGAAGAACCGCTGCTCAAGGAGCGTCTCGAAAACGAAGAAGAGGTCAAGCAGCTGCTCGACCTGGCGCAGCAGGTCGAGGGCATCACGCGCGGCATCGGCATGCACGCCGGCGGCGTGCTGATCGCGCCCGGTAAACTCACCGACTTCTGCCCGCTGTACACCCAGGGCGGCGACGCCGGCGTGGTGTCGCAGTACGACAAGGACGACGTGGAGGCCGTGGGCCTGGTCAAGTTCGACTTTTTGGGCCTGACCACGCTGACCATCCTCGACCGCGCCGTCAACTACATCAAGGATCTCGACCCGGCGGAGAGCGAATTCGACCTGGCCAGGCTGCCGCTGGACGACCGCGCGTCGTACAAATTGCTGAGCGACGCCAAGACGGTCGCGATCTTCCAGCTGGAATCGCGCGGCATGCAGGGCATGCTCAAGGACGCGCGTCCCGACCGCTTCGAGGACATCATCGCGCTCGTCGCCTTGTACCGTCCGGGCCCGATGGACCTGATTCCCGACTTCTGCAAGCGCAAGCACGGCGAGAAATTCGACTATCCCGATCCGCGCACCGAGTCGATCCTGTCCGAGACCTACGGCATCATGGTCTACCAGGAGCAGGTGATGCAGATGGCGCAGATCGTGGGCGGCTATTCGCTGGGCGGCGCCGACATGCTGCGCCGCGCGATGGGCAAGAAGAAGGCCGAGGAGATGGCCGAGCACCGCGAGATCTTCCGCGCCGGCGCCGCCAAGGACGGCCTGTCGACCGAGAAGGCCGACGAGATCTTCGACCTGATGGAAAAGTTCGCGGGCTACGGCTTCAACAAGTCGCACGCGGCCGCCTATGCGCTGCTGTCGTACCACACCGCCTACCTGAAGGTGCACCATACCGCCGCGTTCATGGCAGCCAACATGTCGCTGGCGATGGAAGACACCGAGAAGATCAAGATCCTGGTCGAGGATGCGAAAGAAGTCTGCAAGCTCGTGATCCTGCCGCCGGACGTCAACGAATCGCAGTTCCGCTTCACGCCGGAAGGCGAGCCGAAGTCGAAGACCGGCAAGCAGGTGACCAACATCCGCTACGGCCTGGGCGGCGTCAAGGGCGCGGGGCAGGGCGCGATCGAGGCCATCATCGCCGCGCGCAGCGAAGGGGGCAAGTTCAAGGACCTGTTCGATTTCTGCAAGCGCGTCGACCGCAAGCAGATCAACCGCCGCACCATCGAATCCCTGATCCGTGCCGGAGCGATGGACGCCTTCGGCGTCGACCGCGCCGTGTTGCTGGCCTCGGTCGCGTTCGCGATGGAAGCGGCCGGCCAGGCGGCGGCGGCCGCCAACCAGGTGAGCCTGTTCGGCGGCGACGATTCCGACCTCGTCGCCCCGCCCGAGTACGTCAAGGCCACGCCCTGGACCGACCGCCAGAAGCTGTCCGAAGAAAAGATCGCGCTCGGCTACTACCTGTCCGGCCACATGTTCGACTCGTATGCGCAAGAGGTGCGGCGCTTCGCCAAGACCAAATTGAAGGACCTGGAACCGTCGCGCGACCCGCGCATGATGTGCGGCGTGATCACCGGCGTGCGTACCCAGATGACCCAGCGCGGCAAGATCCTGATCGTGGCGCTGGACGACAAGACCGCGGTACACGAGGTGACGGTCTACAGCGAGGTGGCCGAGGCCAACAAGCACGCCCTCAAGGAAGACGAGTTCCTGCTGGTGGTCGGCAAGGTCTCCGAAGACCGCTTCAACGGCGGCCTGCGCATCACGGCCGAGAAGGTGTTCGACATCGCGGCCTCGCGCATCCAGTACGGGCACAAGCTGGAGATGGACCTGGCTACCACGGTCGATCCGGCGAAGATCGCCGAGGTGCTGCAGCCCTACCGGGTGCAGGACGGGATGCCGGTCAGCCTGCGGCTGGTGACCAATGGGATTCCCTACGTCGTGCAGCTGGGCGACGACTGGCGGGTTGCGCCATCCGATACACTCAAGCTGGCGCTCGAGCTGACCCTGGGGGCAAAGGACGTCGCGGTCGAGTATTGACAGGCGTGTGCATGAACTAAAAGGCGTGTCCTCGGACTGATACCGTTAAGTTAGGCAAGCTGAGCTAGCCGTCAAATACGTCGTCCCCGCGCAGGCGGGGACCCAAGTTTTGCAAACGTCGTCGAAAACGCTTGCACGATTGGGTCCCCACCTTCGTGGGGACGACGTTTTTGCGCTAACTCAAGAAGACTTGAGCCTTAACTTAACGTCATTAGTGTCCCTGGGCACGTTTTTTTCTTGCGGATGGGCAAAGCACGTGCCGGCAACTGTTGCGTGCGAGCGTTGCTCTATGTGCAAGAGGTGCGCACGATTGAAATGGGATTTGACTTGAACTGTTGAGCAGGAAATACTCCATCGTTAGCTAGTTCTTCATATCAATTTCCAAACAGAAACGATCGTCTTAGTCATGGCCAGTATTTCCGACATCACCGTCACACCGCTTTCGGGCTTGAACCACATCGACGCCCTCCTGGACAAGGGTCCGGATTGGAACTTCCTGACGCCCAACCCGTACGGAAATACGCTGTACTACACCTTTTCCATCGCGTCGGGAAACGAAGCCGGGCGTAGCGGTCAGGAGATGTTCTCGGTGTCCCAGCAGGCGGCGACGCGCACCGCGTTCGATTACCTGCATCAGGTGACCGGGATCGTGTTCCAGGAAACCGGCGATGGCATTCTGGGGCAGATCCATCTCGCCAATCTCGATATCGCGGGCGCCTACACCACCGGCCTGGCCAGCTGGCGCGCGGGTTATAGCGGTTCGAGCACCCTGGTCAGCTATAGCGCCAACGCCTACCTGTACCTGGATAACGCCGAGTACCGGAGCATGACGCAGAACCTGACGCCCGGCGGCTACGGTTATGAAACCCTGCTGCACGAACTTGGCCACGTGCTGGGTTTGAAGCACCCGTTCCACGAGGAAGACGGCACGGCGCAGATCGTGCTGAACCCGAATGAAGACCACACCGGGAATACCTTGATGTCGTACACCTCGGACGGCCGCGCCCACAGCACCTACAGCCCATACGATATCGCGGCGCTGAACTGGCTGTATGGCGGCGACGGCCTGCGCGGCGCGCTCGGCATCAACAGCACCACCGGAGGACGCTACATCACTGGCACCGACAGGGCCGACACCCTGACGGGCACCGCATTCAACGATACTTTACAAGGCAATGGAGGAAACGACATGATCGACGGAGGATCGGGCCGCGATACAGCGGTATTCAATGCAATTCGCAGCGCTTATTCGCTCAGCAATCTGGGCGACGGCGCGCTGGCGGTTGCGCACGCAACAGAAGGCACCACCACCCTGCGCAATATCGACGTGCTGCAGTTCGCGGACATGAGCGTCGAACGCGCGAACCTGGCCGATTTGCTGGCGCCCGGCAAGCCCGCGCTGAGCCTGACGCTCAACGCGAAGGACTACGCGCGCGGCAATATGCCGACGATGACCGGCGCCGCCGAACCCAATTCGACGGTGCGCGTGTACATCGACAACCAGCTGGTCGCCACCGTCAAGGCGGGCGCCGACGGCCTGTGGGGCGCCAAGTCGTCCATCGTGCTCAAGGACGGCCTGGGCTACCGCGCCTACGCGACGGCCACCGACGATGCCGGCAACGTGTCCGCCGCCAGCGACATGGTGACTTTCAACATCGATGCCACGCCGCCAGTGGCGCCGTCGGTCACCATGGGGCTCAATCCAGGCAGCAATCAGCCGATCTTCGCCGGCACCGGCGAGGCCGGCAGCACGATCGAGTTGTACCGCGACGGCGATTTCATCACGATCGGCAAGGCCGAGGTGCGCGCCGACGGCACCTGGCAACTGAACTCGAAGCCGCTGCCGAATGGCGTCTACAAGGTGATCGGCGCCTCGGTCGACGTGGCGGGCAACGCCACCAGCGCCGCGCGCAACCTCGACTTCACGGTGGACAATCCCCTCAACAAAGTCGGCACGAGCGGTGCCGACACCTTCACCATGACTGCGGACAATGTCGCGATCAGCGGCGGCGCCGGCATCGACATCGCCGTGTTCCAGGGCGCGCGCGCCGACTACATGATCGCCCAGCAGAGCTGGGGCCATGCGGTGGCCGACCGCAGCGGCGCCGTGGACGGCCTGTACAGCGTCGAACGCCTGCAGTTCAGCGATGGCTGGGTGGCGATCGACGAAAGCGCAGCCTCGGTGTTCCGCCTGTACCAGGCCGCGCTTGGCCGCGAGGCCGAGCCATTCGGCCTGGGCTACTGGATCGACCGCGTCGACAAGGGCGCTTCGCTGCAGCAGATCGCCCACGAATTCACCTGGGCGCCGGAGTTCAAGGAAAAGTACGGCGAAAATCCGACCGATCAGATATTCCTGGATCGCCTGTACCAGAACGTCCTGAACCGCAAGCCGGACGCCGATGGCTACGCCTACTGGCTGACCCGTGTCGACGATTCGAGCCGCGAGCAGATCATGCTCGAATTTAGCGACAGCGTGGAAAACAAGGCCCAGGTGCTCGCCAGCACCTCCGATGGCATGGAGTTCATCCCTTACGTCTACAAGCCGCCGGTCGCGATCGAGATCGTCGGCGTGGCGACGGCCGAACTTCCTGTCGGCATGGTCTGATCAGCTTTTCCTGATCTATCCTTCGGGATATTCCCGCGCCGCTTCGCGGTGCGGGTACGCTGCCGGCGCCTCGTCGGCAGCAGTCACGACTGGTGCTCGCGCAAGCCGATGCGCGCCTGCGTCGTCCCGTTCGCGGCCCGCGCCAGCACCACCTTTCGGTTGCTCGATTCCTGGTCGCGCTGCGCCTCGCGGTGCCACAGGTGCAGCACCTCGGTGGCCAGCGCGCCGTCCTTGCGCAGCACGCCGGCGTGGAACAGGCGCACCACCAGGTCCGAATCCTCGTGGCCCCAGCCGGTGAAGCTTTCGTCGAAGCCGTTCACTTTCACCAGATCCGACTTCCATACCGCCAGGTTGCAGCTCTTGATGCGGCGCCAGCTGAACTTGCGCCGCACGCGGCCGAGGTCGGGCCAGCGCAGCATCGTCTGGACCACCTTGTTCATGTCGCCGGCGAGGCGATGACGCAGGCGTTCGCCCACGCTCAGGCCGGCGACGTCGACGTGCTCGCGCAGCGCGCGCTCGGTCAACCGCTGGCTCAGGAGGATGCGGCTGCCGGAAACCAGGAAACCGGGCTGGGCCAGCGCCCGGTGGCGGCGGATGAAGTCACGCTGCGGGACGCAATCGCCGTCCAGGAAGATGATATAGTCGCCTGTTGCCGCGAGCGTGCCGCGGTTGCGCGCCATGGCGGCGCGAAAGCCGTCATCCGGCTGCCATACATGGATCAAGGGCACCGGCGCCCGGGCGCGCAGGCGCTCGATGCAGTCCCGCGTGTTGGCAGTCGAGCCATCATCGGCGATAATGATTTCGAAATTCTTGTCGTCCTGTAAAAAACAGGCTTCCACCACCGCCTCCAGGGCGTCGGGCCGGTTGTACGTGGTGATCACGACCGAAATTGTCTGTGTTTGCTGCATTGCTGTCCGATGTTAGGCCTAGGCCGCAAGAATATCCCACATGAACCTGAATGAACAATAAGCCGCTGATGTCCCTGGCGCCGATGCAGGTCTGGATCGGTTTCCAGGTGTTCCTGTTTCCCTTCCTTAGCCTGACCACGCCTTTCGGCATCGGATTTTCCAGCCTCCTGTTCCTGCTGTCGGCCCTGTGCGTGCCGCGCAAGGCCTGGGCCGCGTTGACGCCGCACTGGAAAGAGATCCGCTGGGTGGTCGCGGCCTTCTGCTTCCAGTTCGCGCTGACCATCGTGGCCGTGCTGATCCGGCCCGAGGCCGGCCTCGACACCCTGGACAAGCCCTCGCGCATGCTGCTCGCCCTGAGCTGCACGGCCCTGGTCCTGCTGGCGCGCCCGTCCGCGTCCACCCTGTGGTGGGGCGTGGTGGCCGGCAGCGTGGCCGCGCTGCCCTTCGTCGCCTGGCAGCGCGTGGTGCTGCAGGTCGAGCGCCCGGGCGGCTTCCTGAACGCGATCACCTTCGGCGACCTGGCCCTGGTGCTGGGCCTGGTGGCGCTGACGGCGGCGATCGATTATCGCCAGCATACCCGCAAGGCGCTGCTGGCCGGGGTCGGGGCGCTGGCCGGCCTGGGCGCCTGCATGCTGACCGGCACCCGCGGCGCCTGGGTCGCGCTGGCGCTGGCCGCGCTGCTGTTCCTGAGCTACGCCCAGCTGCTGAGCAGCCGCAAGGTGCGCCTGCTGCTGGCCGGCAGCTTCGCCCTGGTCGGCGCCGCCTTCCTGGTGCCGGCCACCGGCATGCAGGAACGCGCGCTGCAGGGCGTGGACGACGTCCAGACCTGGGTCGACGGCGGCAACGTCTTCACCAACGTCGGCACCCGGCTTGAATTGTGGAAGGGCGCGGCGATCCTGATCGAGGAGCGGCCGCTGTTCGGCCTGGACCGCAACACGGTGCGCGCCGAGATCCGCCGCCTGGTGGAGCAGGGCACGCTCGATCCGGCGATCCTGTCGCTCGAACACCTGCATAACGACGCCCTGCAGGCGCTCGCCACCGGCGGCGTGTTCGGGCTGGCGGCCTGGATCGCCATCCTGGCGGCGCCTTTCATTTTCTTCGCGCGCCAGCTGGGCCGCGGCAACGCGGACCGCGCGCTGGGCGCCAGCCTGCCGCAATTCGCGCCGGCGCTGGCCGGCATGCTGGTGGTGCTGTGCTACTTCAGCTTCGGCCTGACCGAAGTCATTTTCTGGTCCCTCAAGGGCAGCATGTTCTATGCGCTGATGGTGTTCCTGCTCATGGGATTCTGCCTTGCCGCCCGTCCGGCAAGGCAAGCAAAGGTTGAACAACGTGGAAACTAAAGTGATCGTCCGGCGCCTGCTCGCGCTGGTCAAACCGTATCAATCGCGCGCCTGGTTGGCGCTGCTGTCGATGGCCATCACGGCCGCCACCCAGCCGCTGCTGGGTGAGGCGCTCAAGGTCCTGCTCGACGACGGCTTCAAGGAGCAGGTCGATTTCAGCCTGTGGTGGATCCCGACGGTGCTGGTGTCGATCTTCATCCTGCGCGGCATCGGCACGTTCGGCACCGCCTACTTCAACAACTGGGTGCTGTCCCGCGTTCTTAACGACCTGCGCGCCATGGCCTTCGAAAAGGTATTGCGCCTGCCGGTGGCGCGCTACCAGGACGAATCGACGGGCAAGATCATCAACACCGTGGTCAACGACGTGCGCCAGGTGGTGGACATGATCCAGTCGGTGTTCGTGGCCTGCGTGCGCGACGTGCTGGTGGTGATCGGCCTGCTCGGCACCCTGCTGTACCTGAACTGGAAGCTGACGCTGGTCGCCATCATCGTGATCCCGCTGACCGCGGTCATCGTGCGCACCACCACCAAGCGCCTGCGCAACCTGAACCGCGAGAGCCAGCGCGTCACCGCCGAAATGACCGGCGTGGTCGAGGAAGCCGCGCGCGGCCACCAGGTGATCCGCGTGTTCTCGGGCGAGAAGTACGAGCGCCAGCGCTTCCACCAGCGCAGCGAAGCCCTGCGCGGCTTCTCGCAACGCATGACGGTGGCCTTCGCCGCCACCACCCCGGTGACCCAGATCGCGACCTCGCTGGCGCTGTCCCTGGTCATCGTGCTGGCGATCCAGGCCGACATGACGGTCGGCGAATTCACCCAGTTCGTGACCATGATGCTGATGCTGCTCACGCCCCTGAAATCGCTGGCCGAAGTGAACGGCCCGATGCAGCGCGGGATGGCGGCCGCCGAGACGGTGTTCGGGATCATCGATTCGGAACCCGAGGTCGACACCGGCAGCCGCGAACTGGGCCGCGCGAAAGGCCACCTGGTGCTCGAGAACGTGGTGTTTCGCTATCCGAACGCGCTGAACCCGGCCATGGACGGCGTCTCGCTCGAGGTGAAGCCGGGGCAGACGGTGGCGCTGGTGGGCGTCTCGGGCGGCGGCAAGTCGACGTTTGTGAACCTGGTCACGCGCTTCTACGATCCGCAAGCGGGCCGCCTGCTGCTCGACGGCGTGCCGTATACCGACATCAAGCTGGCCTCGCTGCGCAGCCAGCTGGCGATGGTGAGCCAGAACGTGGTGCTGTTCGACGATACGCTGGCGGCGAACATCGCCTATGGCGCCGAGCAGGTCGACTACGAGCGCCTGGCGGCGGCGGTGCGCGCCGCGCATCTGACGGACGTGGTGGCGCGCCTGCCGGACGGCATCGACACCCGCATCGGCGAGAACGGATCGCGCCTGTCGGGCGGCCAGCGCCAGCGGGTGGCGATCGCGCGCGCGATCTACAAGGACGCGCCGCTGCTGATCCTGGACGAGGCCACGTCGGCGCTGGACAACGAGAGCGAACGCGCGGTGCAGGCGGCGCTCGACACCCTGATGGCCGGCCGCACCACGATCGTGATCGCGCACCGCCTGTCGACGATCGAACGCGCCGACCGCATCGTGGTGATGGAAGCCGGACGCATCGTGGAGCAGGGGACGCACGACGAACTGCTGGCGCACAAGGGCATGTACGCCAATCTGTATCACCTGCAGTTCACGGCGGCCGAGGTGAAATAAGCCAATGGTCCGCAGTCCGGCTACGTCGTTCCCGCGCAGGCGGGAACCCAAGTAGGCGGCATCAGCGCGCGTAATGCGCCGCCTCCCCCGCCTGTTCGTGCCCGAGGCTGACGCCATTGGCGCGTTGCTGCACGGCTTCCACATACCGCTTGAGCGCATCGTCCAGCGACGGCAACAGCAGGCCGCGTTCGCTGCCCAGGGCGCTGTAGCCCGGCCGGCGGGCGGCGTAGCCGCACTCCCCGAGCGGGACTTCCACGAGCTTGTCGCTCGAGACCCCGGCCGCCGCGCAGGCGCGCTGGGCCAGCTCGAACCAGCTGACCGGCTCGCCATTCGTCAGGTGCCAGACCCCGCGCTCGCGGTCGATCAAGAGGTCGAGCGACACGTTGACCAGGTCCGGCACGTAGGTCGGCGACACCGTCACGTCGCCCGCCGCCTGGAACGGCAGGCCGACGTCGAGCGCGTTCAGGGCCTGGGTCACGAAATTGTGCTGGTCCCAGGGGCCGAAGAAGGCACTGGTGCGGATCACCAGCGCCTGTGGGTCGGCGTCCAGCACGCGCTGCTCGGCTTCAAGCTTGCTGCGGCCGTACACGCCGAGCGGGTTGGCGGCGTCGGATTCCACGTACGGCTGGTCCCTGGCGCCGTCGAACACCAGGTCGCTCGAGAAGGTCATGAAGCGCAGCGCGTGGCGGATGCAGGCCAGCGCCAGCACGGTCGGGCCCAGCGTGTTCTCGCGCATGCAGCGGTCAAAGTCGGCTTCTGCGTCGTCGACCCGCACGTAGCCGCCGGCGTTGACGATCGCCCATGGCTTGAAGCGCACGATCGCCGCTTCCACCGAGGCCGGGTCGGTGATGTCCATCTCCTGGCGCGTCAGCACGTGGCAGGCCAGGTTGCGTTTCTCGCAGATGCGCTTGAAGCTCGACCCCAGCGTGCCGCTGGCGCCCGAGATCAGGATCGGCTGCACCAGGCTCGACTTGAACTGGCTGCGCACGGCGATGTCGGCCACCGCGGTGCGGGTGGCGACCGGTTTGCACAGGAAGCGGCCCGGCCGGCGCCACCAGCCTTCGCCCTGAAGCACCGGATTGGACAGCGGCCGCTTGCTGGCCAGCTCGCGCATCAGGGTGGCGACCGCGGTCGGCCGCGGCGCCGGGCCGCGCACGTCGTACGGGCCCGGCTCGTAGTAGCCGTGGCATTCGGTCACCAGGCAGTTCCAGTCGAAGGAGCCGAGCAGGGCCCACACCGTGACCGCGCGCACGTCGGCGCCTTGCTGGCGCGCCTTGTGCGCGGCGTTCCAGATCTCGAGCAGCCAGCGCATCTGGTCTTCGCGGTTGGCGTCGATGTGGGCTTCGGTGACCGCGATCGGCAGGCCGTAGCGTTCCCAGGTCTCCATCAGCAGCGGGGCGATGCCCGGGGTCGGCGTGGCCAGCGCGCGCGGCGCCTCGATGTCGGCGTGCGGCACGCCGCGAAACACGTGGCGATGGGTTTCCGGATAGCGCTCGGGACGGTGGTCGAGCCAGCGCTCGCTGGTGATGTAGTAGTTCACGCCGATCACGTCCGGCGGGCAGGGGTTGTCGCGGAACCAGCGCAGCTCTTCCTCGCCGGCGCCGGAGTCGAGCAGGTAACGCCACAGCTTGTGATTCTCGTCGATCATCCCGCACAGCAGGTCCCAGGCCAGCCAGCGGCGCTCGTTGAAGAAGCCGCTGATTCCTTCCATCTCGGGGGTGCCATAGGTCTTCGACAGGTCGTCGGTCTGGACCAGTTTGGCGTGCGGATTGACGGCGCGGATCGCGCGCATCGACAGCACGGTGGCGCGGCACTGCACCAGCAGGGCGCGGATGAAGGTGGCTTCGTCGCCGCCATGCGGATACCAGACCCCGGCCAGCCCCGAAAAGCGCGCCGTGGTGCAGATCTCGTTGACCGGCGTGTAGTACTCGACCCAGGGGTAGCGCGCCGCCACCGCGCCGGCGTAGGCGGCCAGCAGGTCGGGGAAGGCGGGATCGACCAGGCTGGTGTGGCGCGGGCCGCTGCCGTGGTGGACCAGGCCCACGATCGGATTGACGCCCAGTTCACGCAGCGCCGGCAGGCGCTCGTCCGGCCAGGACCAGTCAGCCTTGTCGATGCCGTCCGGCGCGGTGCGCTCCCACAGCACCGGATAGCGGATCGCCCCGATGCCGAGGGAGGCGAAACGCTCGATGTCCTGCAGGCGCTCGGCGTGGCCGTTGCGGTCCATCTGGCTGAAGTAATTGTCGCGTACGCGGTTGACCGTGCATTCGAGACCGCCCCACAGGGCGAGGTCCGGCGTGGAAGAGTCGGTTTGAATATTCATGAAGTCCGTACCTGCGTGATGAACACAGATCCCAGCCTAACGGTCCGATGCAGCTGGCTATGTGAGGTAGCCAACACAATTCGGGTTTTTCGGACAAATCCTACTTTCTGTAAGCATTTCTTTATTTACCCTTTATAACTCAAAGACTTACAGCTATTTACGTGCGGCTTGTGACATCCGGGCACTGCCATCAAGCCTTGCCTGAACCGCTTCTGCCCCGTCGGTACGCCGCCGGCCCGCGGTTCGGGCGACAATGCACGCCAGGACAAGATGGAAGGGGATGACGCATGTATATGGTGTACTGGACGGTCGTGGACGAGGAGCTGGGTGAGGAGCAGATGCGGCCGCATTGCCATCCGTTCGATACCAGCGAGATGGTGCAGGCGATGCAGTTCATGGAAGCGCTGCGCGCGCGCCAGCGCGCCGGCGAAGGCGTGCGCTTCGTTACCATGTGCTCCGAGCATCCCGACCTGGTCGGGCATCCCGGCGTGGACGTCACCGGTCCCGGTTACGACTGGAAGAAGCGGCGCAAGTGAAAAAACCTGGGCCATCGCGCCAGTGGCGACAATGCCGCGTCAGGGCAAACGGCTCTTGAGGATCTTGCCGCTCGGCGCGGCCGGCAGCGCGTCCATGAACACGATGCGCGCCGGGCGCTTGTAGGGCGCCAGGCGCGGGCACAGCCAGGCCTGCAGCGCCGCCTCGTCGACCCCGCGCGCCTCGACGAAGGCCATCACTTCTTCGTCGGCCGCCGGCAACGGCCGGCCCACTACCGCCGATTGCACGACCGCCGGGTGCGCGTTCAGCGCCGTCTCGACCTCCACCGGGTAGACGTTAAAGCCCGATCGAATGATCAGCTCGCGCGTGCGGCCGAGCAGGAACAGGGCGCCGTCGGGATCCTGGCGCGCCAGGTCGCCGGTCGCCAGCCAGCCGCCTGGCCGCAGCGCCGCCGCGGTGGCGGCCGGATCGCGGTAGTAGCCGCGCATCCGTCCCGGACCGCGCATCCACAGCTCGCCCGCCTCGCCCGGCGCGACCTCGAGTCCGTCGCGGTTGATGATGCGCACCTCGACGCCGGGAATCGGCGGGCCGACCGCGCTGTCGCTGCGCGGCGCGTCGAGCCGGGTCTGGCTGACGGTCGGGCCGCTTTCGGTCAGGCCATAGCCGTTGTGCAAGGGCAGGCCGAACAAGGCCTCGACCGAGCGCTTGAGGGTGGGGTCGAGCGGCGAGCCGCCGGCGTAGCAAAAGCGCAGGCGCGAAGCAATCGGCGCGGCCAGATCCTCTGCCTGGGCCTGCGCCAGCAGGCGCGCATACATCGCCGGCACACCCTGCACGATGGTCAGTTCGCCCGCGCGGATCAACGCCAGCAGGGCGCCTGCGTCGAAGCGCGGCGCCAGATGCAGGCAGGCTCCCGCATACAGGGTGCCGAGCAGCACCGAGGTCAGGCCGTACACGTGCGAGACCGGCAGAGCGCCCCAGGCACGGTCGCCAGGGGTCAGCCCGCGCAGGCGGCTCGACGTGGCGGCCACGAACAGCAGGCTGGCGTGGCTGAGCATCACGCCCTTGGGCTGGCCGGTGGTGCCGGTGGTATAGACCAGCGCCGCGACCTGGTCGGCGCCGGCATCGACCGGTTCGGGCGCGCAGTTGTCGTCCAGCGGGCCGGCCAGCACGCCAAGGTCGTCCATCTGGCCCTCGCCACTGATGCAGGGCAGGGCGCCGGCGCGCGCCGCGTGCCGCGCGGCGTCCGGTGAATTGCCCGTCACGTAGAGCACGCGGCGCGGGCCGCTGTGCGCCCGGATGGTCTCGAGCTCGCCCTCGCTCAGGCGCGCGTTGACGCTGACGCTCCAGGCGTCGATGGCGGCGGCGGCGAACAGCAGCGCCACCTGGGCCACGCCGTTCTCGGCCACCACCATCACGCGGTCGCCGGGACGCACGCCGAGTTCGCGCAGCAGCGCCGCGCAGGCATCGGCGGCGGCGGCCAGCTGCGCATACGACCATGCGCGGCCGTCCTCGATCAGCGCCGGGTTGTGCGGCGCGTGGGCGGCGCCGTGGCGCAGGATGTCGCTGATGCGGCGAAAGGCGGTGGACTGCATGATGATGAGTAGATCGACAGGGGGCACACTTTATACCGCCTGGCGCGGCGCATCGCAAGTGAACTTGCATAAAGGTAAATGGGTTCAGCCGTGCGCCGCCATCGGAGGTTTATACTGATTTTATGGAACCGGCGACAACCGACAGGAGATAGTGTCTTGGCCAGGAAGGACGCAACCGGCAATATCATGCCCAGCGATGCGCGCCATGGAGCGCCGGCCGGCCGGCCGGTGCTGTCCGAGGCGCGCGCCGTCCTGACCCACGAGGTGCTGGCCATCGACGAGCGTGGACGCCGCTGCGCCATCGCCATTCCCGCCGAGCGAGCGCTGACGCTCTACGTCGACCGGCGCGAGCTGGTCACCCTGATGACCCTGGGCGGCGCGCCCGAGGCGCTGGTGCTGGGCTACCTGCGCAACCAGCGCCTGGTGCGCGCGCTGGACGACATCGTGTCGATCCAGGTCGACTGGTCGGTGGACGCGGTGGCCGTGGTTACCCGCCACGGCATCCAGGACGTCGAAGCGCGCACCGCGAAGAAGGTGGTCACCACCGGCTGCGGCCAGGGCTCGGTGTTCGGCGGCCTGATGGACGAGGTGGACCAGATCGCGCTGCCTGCCGGCGCGCGCCTGGCGCAGTCGGCCGTCTACCGCATCGTCGACACCATCCGCACCCGCCAGTCGGTGTACAAGCAGGCCGGCTCGGTGCACGGCTGCGCGCTGTTCACGCAGCGCGGCGAGCTGCTGTACTTCGTCGAGGACGTGGGCCGCCACAACGCGGTCGACGCCATCGCCGGCCTGATGTGGCTCGACGGCGTCGATGGCGCCGACAAGGTGTTCTATACCACAGGCCGGCTCACTTCCGAGATGGTGATCAAGGGCGCCCAGATGGGCATTCCCTTCCTGCTGTCGCGCTCGGGCACGACGCAGATGGGCCGGATGGTGGCCGAGCGAGTCGGCATGTCGCTGCTGGCGCGCTGCAGCGGACGCCATTTCCTGCTGCTGGCCGGGCACGAACGCCTGGTGTTCGAGCCGCAGCTGCTGGACGTGCCCTACGTCCGTCCCGACCTGCGCGGCGACGACGACCCGCGTGGCTAGATGGGCCTGCTGGACGCCACCGCGCACGCCTTCGCCCTGCTGTTCAGCGGCGACGCGGCGCTGTGGCGCATCGTCTGGGTCTCGATCAAGACCAGCCTGCTGGGCCTGATGCTGGCCACGCCGCCGGCGGTGCTGCTCGGCTACCTGATCGCCATGCACCGCTTCCCGGGGCGCCGCATCGCGGTCTGGCTGGCCCAGGCCGCGCTGTCGCTGCCCACCGTCCTGATCGGCCTGCTGCTCTACCTGATGCTGTCGCGGCGCGGGCCGCTGGGAGGGCTCGAATGGCTGTTCTCGCAGCCGGGCATCGTCCTGGGGCAACTCATCATCGGCCTGCCGGTGCTGCTGGCCTTCACGCTGGCGGCGGTGCAGGCGCTCGACCCGCGCTACGCCGAGACCGCGATCGCCCACGGCGCTTCGCCCGTGGGCGTGATGTTCACCGTGCTGCACGAGGCGCGCTACGGCGTGATGGCGGCCGTGATCAGCGGCTTCGGGCGCGTGATCTCGGAAGTCGGCTGCGCGCTGATGGTGGGCGGGAATATCGAGGGCGAGACGCGCACCATCACCACCGCGATCGCGCTCGAGACCAGCAAGGGCGAGTTCGCCCAGGGCATCGCGCTGGGCATCGTGCTGGTGACCCTGGCGCTGCTCATGAACGGCGTGCTGGTGCTGCTGCAGGGCGAGGCGCACAACCCCGGGGCGCGCCTTTAAGCCCGACCTTGAGCCCGACCGTGAACCCAACCTTGAACCCGACCATGACCCCGACCATGCCCGCGCTGCTCACCGTGCACGGCTTGCGCAAGGCCTACGGCGAGCGCCTGCTGTTCGACATCGCCCGGCTCGACATCGGCAAGGGCAGCGCCTACGTGCTGACCGGCGCCAACGGCGCCGGAAAAAGCACATTGCTGCGCATGCTCGGCGGGCTGGAACGGTGCGACGCCTGCACGGTCGAATTCGAAGGCAGCCGCCTGCCGCTGTATCCGTATCCGCGCCAGCTGAGGCGCGGCATCGTCTACGTGCACCAGCATCCGATCATGTTCTCGACCAGCGTCGGCCACAACATCGCCTATGGCTTACTGGCGCGCGGCGTGAACAGGCAGCAGGTGCGCGGCCTGGTCGACGAGGCGATGGCCTGGGCCGGCGTGCTGCACCTGCGCGACAACGATCCTGCGCGCCTGTCGGGCGGCGAGAAGCAGCGCGTGGCGCTGGCGCGCGCGCGCGTGCTGCAGCCGCGCCTGCTGCTGCTGGACGAACCCACGGCCAACCTCGACGGCGCGGCGCGCGAGCAGGTGATCGGACTGATCCCGACCCTGGTCGGGCAGGGCGCCAGCGTGGTGATGGCCTGCCACGACCGCGACCTGATCAACCTGCCCGGCGTGCGGCGGCTCAAGCTGCGCGAAGGGAAGCTGGAAGTACGATGAAACGCATTCGATGACAACAAGGAGAAAAACCATGCAACGCCGTTCATTACTGGCCGTCCTGCTGTGCGCGACCTTCGCTTCGTCTTCGGCGCTGGCGCAGGAAGTGATCCGCCTGTCGACCACCACCAGCACCGAGAACTCGGGCCTGCTCAAGCACCTGCTGCCGGTGTTCGAAGCCAAAACGAACACCAGGGTCCGCGTGATCGCGGTCGGCAGCGGCAAGGCGCTCGAACTGGCCAGGAACGGCGATGTCGACGTGACCCTGGTCCATGCGCGCGAGATGGAAGACAAATTCGTCGAGGAAGGCTGGGGCGTCGACCGGCGCGACGTGATGTACAACGACTTCGTCGTGGTCGGCCCCCGGTCCGATCCGGCCCGCATCCAGGGATCGAAGGACGTGATCGACGCCTTCAGGCGCATCGCGGGCGCGGGCGTCAGGTTCATCTCGCGCGGCGACAACTCGGGCACCGACGTGATGGAAAAGGCCTACTGGCAGCGCGCCGGCGTCAAGCCGCGGGGCGCCAACTACGTGTCGGCAGGCCTGGGCATGGGAGAGGTGCTGAACATGGCCGCCGAGATGCGCGCCTACACGCTGACCGACCGCGCGACCTACTCCGCCTACAAGGCCAGAACCGGACTGGCGATCGTGGTCGAAGGCGACAAGCGCATGGTCAACCCCTACGGCATCATCGCGGTCAATCCGGCCAGGCATGCGGGGGTGAATTACAAGGGCGCGAAACGGCTGATCGAGTGGATCACCTCGCCCGAAGGACAAGCGCGCATCGCCTCGTTCAGGCCGGGCGGGGAGCAGCTGTTCTTCGCGCCGCCGCGCTGACCCCGACCGCCCGATCCTTCAGCGCGAAGGGTCGTTCATGCCGGTCAGGCTGACCACCTGGCCGTCCTCGAGCACGACCCCATTCTCGAGCACGAACGTCGAGGCGCCGCTGACGTCCGGCAGTTCGAGCGCGATCGTGTCGCCGCGCTGCACGAAGCTGCCGCGCGCCGCGCAGGTGCCGAACATCGGCGTCGGCCTGACGCCGGACGCATCGGCCAGCAGGAAGAAGAACAGGGTCTCGCAGCCGGCGCCACGGCCGCCGCTGCTGGCCATCAGGATCGCCTCTTTGCCGCCCGACAGCGCAAAGCTGCGCAGCGGGAACTGCCAGCCGGCGTCTTCGCCGCTGAACAAGACCCTGCCGCCCAGGGTGACGGCGCGGCTGCCGTCGGCATTCGTGCGGCGGTCGAGCAGGCCGGCGACGGTCGACAGCGAGGCCGGCAGGTCGTCGGCCTTGCTGTCGACGATGCCGCGCGCGGTCACGGCGGCGTCGTTCGCGCGCGCCGGCGCCTCGTCCTGGTCGCGCTGCGCCGTGACGGCGCGGCCGGCCTCGTCGACGTCGGGCGCGAGCATGGCCGCCAGCACGGCCAGGACGATGGCGGCGATCGTGATGCCGATCCCCCATTGCGACCATTTTCTCTGGACGCGGTTGAAGTGTTCCAGGCTGTCCCACTGCTTGTTCTTCCAGGCCATCTCGCGTCCCTTGAAGCCGAGCCAGAGCGCCATGATCCAGCCGACGTAGGGCACCATCGCCAGCAGCCCGATCCAGCTGCGGTTGCCGATCGCCCAGATCCAGTTGAGCAGGAAGGCGCCCCAGCTCCAGCCTTTGACGCCATCCGGAATGCTGCCGGGAGTGCCGCCGGGAATGCCGTCATCCGACTGCGGCGCGGACGCGCCGGGCTTGTCCAGGTTGACCGGGGCCGTGCCGGCGGCCTTGCCGCATACGGAGCAAAAGGCGGCGTCGGGCGCCATCTGCGCGCCGCAATGTGAACAGAGCATCGAAGTCCTTCTGGTTGAAAAACGGAAGCGGAAAAAAAACGGCGCCGCGAACTGCGCGGCGCCGCTGGACGATTATAACGATCGTCGCAGGCAGGAATCTAACTTATTCCCACCGTGGTAGTGGTCAGACGGATGGCGGATCGGTCTCGCGCGCGAACACGCGATGGCCGGCCAGCGCCGTCTTGAAGGCGTCCAGCGCCGCGTCGGCATTGGCCGGGTCGCCCAGGACCAGGCCCGGATCGGCCGAACCGTCCGGCAGCTTCTGCGGGATCATGGCTTTCGCCAGCAGGTTCGAGCCCGAGCCGTAGGCCAGGATCGGCTTGCCGTGGCGGTACTGCTCGCGCAGGAATTCCTGCACCTGGGCATTTTTCGCCAGCGCCTCGACCGCCGCGTCGCCGTCCGGCACGATCACGGCGTCGTACATCACCGACGGTCCGGCCTCGACCGAGATTTCAACGTCGATCGGGTCGCCGTCGCGCGCCGTCACCTTGCCCAGCATATTGCCGACCATGCGCGGTACGGCGCCGTCCTTGAGCAGGCTCGCGTACTGCTTCTTGACCGCCTTGTCGTCCACACCGCTCGCGATCAGGACCGCGACGCGGCGGCCCTTGATGCCGGTCTGGCCGGGACGGCTCAGCAGCGACAGGGAGGGCGAGGGCGGGTAGGTCGGGATCGGTGCATCGGTCGCCAGCGGCAGCGGTTCCGGCACCTCCAGTCCCAGGCCCTCGGCCACGCGCGCCACCAGGGTCGCGTCGACGTTGGCCAGCAGGGCCAGCGTGCGAATGCGCACGGCCGGCGTCTGCACCCGGGTCAGCTCGAAGCGGAAGGCGTTCACGATGTGGTTCTGCTCGGCCGGCGTCTGGCTTTGCCAGAACAGGGTCGCCTGCGAGTAGTGGTCGGCGAACAGCTCGGGCTTGCCGCGCACCTTGTCTTCGCTGACGATGCGTTCCGGGAAGCTGGTGAAGCCCGCCTTCCCGGCCTGGAACGGCGCGCCGCCGCCCAGCGAATTCGGTTCGTAGTTCACGCGGCCGCGGTTGATCGCCTGGCGGTGGAAGCCGTCGCGCTGGTTGTTCTGGATCTGGACGATCGGCGAGTTGATCGGGATCTCGTGGAAGTTCGGGCCGCCCAGGCGCGTCAGCTGGGTATCCTGGTAGGAGAAGTTACGGCCCTGCAGCAGCGGATCGTTGGAAAAGTCGATGCCCGGCACCACGTGCGAGGTGCAGAACGCCACCTGCTCGGTCTCGGCGAAGAAGTTGTCCGGGTTGCGGTCCAGCACCATCTTGCCCACCGGCGTGAGCGGCACCAGCTCTTCCGGCACGATCTTGGTCGGGTCCAGCACGTCGAACGGGAAGCTGGCGGCCTGCTCTTCGGTGAAGATCTGCAGGCCCAGTTCCCATTCAGGGAAGTTGCCGGCTTCGATCGCCTCCCACAGGTCGCGTCGGTGGAAGTCGGGATCGGCGCCCGAGATGCGCACCGCTTCGTCCCATACCAGCGAATGGGTGCCCTGCAGCGGGGTCCAGTGGAACTTGACGAAGCGCGCTTCGCCCTGGGCGTTGATCAGGCGGAAGGTATGCACGCCGAAGCCCTGCATGGTGCGGTAGCTGCGCGGGATGGCGCGGTCCGACATCGTCCACAACAGCATGTGCGCGATCTCGGGCGAGAGCGAAGCGAAGTCCCAGAAGGTGTCGTGGGCGGTGGCCGCCTGCGGCATCGCGTGGTGTGGTTCCGGCTTGGCCGCGTGCACCAGGTCGGGGAACTTCATCGCGTCCTGGATGAAGAACACGGGAATGTTGTTGCCCACCAGGTCCCAGTTGCCTTCCTCGGTATAGAACTTGACCGCGAAGCCGCGCACGTCGCGCGCGGTGTCGGTCGAGCCGCGTTCGCCGGCCACGGTCGAGAAGCGCAGGAACACCGGGGTGCGCTTGCCCTTCTTCGAGAACGGCACCGCGCGGGTGAGCTTGCCGAAGTCGTCATACGACTCGAAGTAGCCATGGGCGGCCGAGCCGCGCGCATGCACCACGCGCTCGGGGATGCGCTCGTGGTCGAAGTGGCTGATCTTCTCGCGCAGGATGAAGTCTTCCAGCAGGGTCGGGCCGCGCAGGCCGGCCTTGAGCGAATGCTGGTTGTCGGCCACCGGCACGCCCTGGTTGGTGGTCAGGTGGCGCTTGGCCGGATCGACGCGCACGCGGTCGAGCGGGTCGGTGGTCGGGTTTTCGCCCTTCGGCGGATTGCCGTCGCCCACCTTGTCGCCCGCGATGATCTCGCTGGCGGTGCTGCCGGTGGCGGCGTGCGTGGACGGCTTGAACTGCTCGCCTTCAGTCGGCGTGCGCGCGGCCTCGCCGTACTCGCTGGCCTTGGTCGCATTGTAAGGACGGTCGGCTGCCAGTTCCTGCTCGGATGGGATCTTGTCGAGCAGGCGGTCGGCGACCGGGTTGCTGACACCCAGGCTTTTCGGTGGATTGGCGTCCGATGGGCCGCCCACGGTGCTCAGGATGGAACCGGCGCCGTCGACCGGGCTGGAATGGTTGGAAGTGGTCATCCTTGTCCTCGCTGTTTATAGGGTTATGAAATAACCTCAACAACATAGCCCAGCACGAAAGCCTGGCTCTGTGAGATGACACACACAATGCAATAAATGCATCAAATTATTTCTATCAGCTTGATAGGCGCTCTTTATCGTAAACACGATCGACGAACACCCGCACCTGAATCCGGCACAGCCATTTGACGTGGCGCGAACCCGGTGCGCAGGTCGTCGGCGGACAGCAGCGCCGGCGGACCCTCGCCATGGGGCAAGGGCTGACCGTCAAGGGCGAGGTCAACAGCGAGGGAGCAGGCGAGAGAGAAGGAGAACTTCGGCAGGATCGGGTGGAGCAGGCGGTGCATGGGTATCCTCTTCAGTGAGTCGTCGCGTAGTGAACCACGCGGACCCTGCCGAATCGGATGCCCTCCAGCGGCCGGACCTACATCAGGATCACGTCGTATTGTTCCTGGTGATACCCTTTTTCCACCTGCAGCGTGATGCGCTTGCCGATGAAGTCGCCCAGCATGGCGAGATGCTGCGATTCTTCTTCCAGGAACAGGTCGACCACCTCCTGCGAGGCGACGATGCGGAATTCGCGCGGGTTGAACTGCTTGGCTTCGCGCAGCAGTTCGCGCAGGATCTCGTAGCAGATCGTACGGCTGGTTTTCACCTGGCCCTTGCCCGAGCAGGCCGGGCAGGGCTCGCACAGGATATGGGCCAGCGATTCGCGGGTGCGCTTCCTCGTCATCTCGACCAGGCCCAGCGCCGAGAAGCTGCTCACCGAGACCTTGGTGCGGTCGCGCGCCAGGGTCTTCTTGAGCTCGGCCAGCACCGCGTTGCGGTGCTCGTTGTTCTCCATGTCGATGAAGTCGAGGATGATGATGCCGCCCAGGTTGCGCAGGCGCAGCTGGCGCGCGATGGCGTGCGCCGCCTCCAGGTTGGTCTTGAAAATCGTGTCGGCGAAATTGCGTCCGCCGACGTAGCCGCCGGTGTTGACGTCGATGGTCGTCATCGCCTCGGTCTGGTCGACGATCAGGTAGCCGCCCGATTTCAGGTCCACGCGCCGGCCCAGCGCGCGCAGGATTTCCTCTTCCACGCCGTACAGGTCGAACAGCGGCCGCTCGCCGGTGTAGTGCGTCAGGCGCGACAGCACGCTCGGGGTGTAGACCTGGGCGAATTCGGCCAGCTTGAGGAAGTTCTCGCGCGAGTCGACCTGGATGGTGGCCGTCTCGTCGTGCACGAAGTCGCGCAGCACGCGCTGGGCCAGGCTCAGGTCCTGGTACAGCAGGGTGGTGGGCGGCAGGGTGCGCGCGCCCTGCACGATGGCGCCCCAGGTCTTGCGCAGGTAGTCGACGTCGGCGGCGATGTCGTCGCTCGAGGCTTCCTCGGCCATTGTGCGCACGATGTAGCCGCCCTTTTCCTCGGCCGGCAGCAGGCCTTGCAGATGCGCGCGCAAGCGTTCGCGCTCGGCTTCCTTTTCGATCTTCTGCGAGATGCCGATGTGGTGGTCTTGCGGCAGATACACCAGCATGCGGCCGGCGATCGAGATCTGGGTGGAGAGGCGCGCGCCCTTGGTGCCGATCGGGTCCTTGATGACCTGCACGGTCAGCACCTGGCCGTCGAACAGCAGTTTTTCGATCGGAGTGGGCGGGGCGTTGCCGCCGTCGTGGCTGCGGGCTTCCCAGATGTCGGCCACGTGCAGGAAGGCGGCGCGCTCCAGGCCGATGTCGATGAAGGCCGACTGCATGCCCGGCAGCACGCGCACCACCTTGCCCAGATAGACGTTCCCCGCCAACCCGCGCGTGAGCGTGCGCTCGATGTGCAGCTCCTGTACCGCGCCCTGCAGGACCAGCGCCACGCGCGTTTCCTGCGGTGTGATGTTGATGAGGATGTCTTCGTTCATGGATCCTGCCGTGCGTATTGTTCAGGAGGACATGATACACGCGCCGGCCCTGCGGCCGAAGCGGTGAATCAGATCGCCAGGCCCGCCTTGCGCAGCAAGTTGGCGGTCTCGAACAGCGGCAAACCCATGATGCCCGAATGGCTGCCCTCGATGTGCTCGATGAACAGCGCCGCCGGTCCCTGGATGCCGTAGCCGCCGGCCTTGTCATAGGGCTCCAGGGTGGCGCAATACGCCCTGATCTGGGCCGGGCTGAGGGTGGCGAAGCGCACGTTCGACACTTGCGTGACCTGCTCGGCCACGTGCTGGGAATGCACGGCCACCGAGGTCAGCACCTGGTGGGTGCGCCCCGACAGGCGCTCCAGCATGGCGACCGCTTCTCGGTTATCCGCCGGCTTGCCGAGGATGTCGCCGTCGATGGTGACGGTGGTGTCGGCGGTCAGGACCGGGCGCAGCGGCTGGCGCCGCTGCAGCAGGATGTTGAAGGCGAAAGCGCCCTTGGCCCTGGCCACGCGCGCCACGTAATCGTGGACGTCTTCGCCCGGCAGCACGTCCTCGCTGACGTCGACCGCGCGGCCCGGGTCGCTGCGCAGCAGCATCAATTCGAAGTCGACCCCGATCTGGCGCAGCAGTTCGCGCCGGCGCGGGCTCTTGGATGCGAGGTAGATTTTGTTGTGCTGGTTTTTCATCGCTGTTC
The DNA here is from genome assembly GCF_050434805.1 of Massilia sp. UYP11. Classification (NCBI taxonomy): domain Bacteria; kingdom Pseudomonadati; phylum Pseudomonadota; class Betaproteobacteria; order Burkholderiales; family Oxalobacteraceae; genus Massilia; species Massilia sp. UYP11. Next base: position 67,783 of record NZ_JBNDJE010000013.1, on the reverse strand, counting down.
TTGTTCTGGGTGGGGCCCGCTCAGACCCGGTGGTACGGATGGTTCTGGGTGATCGACCAGGCGCGGTACAGCTGTTCCGCCAGCATGACCCGGACGATTCCGTGCGGCAGGGTCATGCTGGAGATGCGGATCAGCCCTTCGGCGCGCGCCTTCAGTTCGGGATCGAGGCCGTCGGCCCCGCCGATCAGGAAGGCGGTGTCGCGGCCGTCGCGCTGCCAGGTTTCCAGTTGCTGGGACAAGGCGACGCTGGTCAGGTCCTTGCCGCGTTCGTCCAGGGCGACGATGCGCACGCCCTTCGGCAGGGCCGCCTCGATGCGCTCGCGCTCGAGCGCCATCGCGGTGGCGGCGGTCTTGCTGCCGGAACGCTCGACCGGCTTGATCTCCCTGAGCACGATGCGCAGCTCGGGCGGCATGCGCTTCGTATACTCGGTGAAGCCGGACTCGATCCAGGCCGGCATCTTGTGACCGACCGCGGCAATAATCAACTGCATGTGGACCCTTACTCGGCGTCCTTCTTGATGCGGCGGATCACCTTCTTGACCGGCGCATCGGCGGCCGGGGCGGCCTTCGGCGCAGCCGCCTTGCTCACGCGCTTCGGCGGCTTGGCCTTGGTCGCTTCGACGGCGGCGACTTCGGTCTTGCTCGGTGCGACCTTCACGGTCTTGCCGGTCGGGACCGCCTTGGCGGCGGTCTTCTTGACGGCCGCTTTCTTGGCAGCAGGCTTGGCGGCGGTGTCGGTCGCCGCAACGGCCTTGGTCGCGCGCTTGGCGGCCGGCTTGCGTTCGTTGACCGGCTTGGCTTCTTCTTGCGCCTGGTTGGCGGCCAGGTGCTTCGACTTCGGCTTGGCGGCCTCGGCTTCGAGGCCTTCGACGGTCGACTTGCGCTTGGCGGCGCCCAGCTTGACCGGCTTCTCGCCCCAGATTTCCTCGAGGCGGTAGTATTGGCGGATGGCCGGCTGCATGATGTGGACGATCATGTCGCCCAGGTCGACCAGCACCCATTCGCCGGTGTCTTCGCCCTCCATGCCGATCACGTCGCCACCCGCCGCCTTGACCTTGTCGCGCACCGAGGCGGCCAGCGCCTTGGTCTGGCGGTTCGACGTACCCGAGACCACCGCGATGCGGTCGAACAGGCTGGTCAGGTGGGTCGTGTCGAACAGGACGATGTCCTGCCCTTTCACGTCTTCCAGGGCGTCGACGACGAGGGTTTGCAGTTTCTTGATATCCATTAGTTTTTGTACAGGTTATGTTGTTGAATATAGTCTAGCACTTGCGCCATCCCAAGCGCGCTTGCATCTGCGCCCGATTGCAAGGCCGCGCGCAGCTGGCTGGACGAGAGGTCCACGTCCAGTGTCGGCGCAAGACAGACTTTTCCGTGCGCACTCAGGCGCACGGTGTCGGGTGTCGCCAGCCGCGTCGACAGTTCTTGGGCCACCGCCGGCGGCAAGGCTTCCTGCGCCAGCTCGTAGCCGGGACGCGTCGCCACGCCCAGGTTGGCCAGCGCGAACAATTCGCGCCACTCGTTCCAGCTGTCGAGCTTGCGCAACTGGTCGGCCCCCATCAGGAACACGATCGAGGCGCGCGGACCGAGCTCCCGGCGCAGCGCGCGCAGGGTCTCGACCGTATACGTTGGCGTGTTACGTTCGATTTCCTGCAGGTCGATCGTGACCGGCAGGGCGGCGCCGTTCAAGGGCGCGAAGGCCAGCTCGAGCATCGCGACGCGGTCGGCGTCGCTGGCCGCGAGGCCGTTCTTCTGCCACGGCTGGCCGGCGGGCAGGATGCGCAGCGCGTCCGGCCGCAACAGGCCGGCGAACAGCCGCGCCAGCGCGACGTGGCCCTGGTGCACGGGATCGAAGCTGCCGCCCAGGACGGCGATGCAGCGGTTGCGTTCCGGCGCGCTCCTGGTGCCGGTCACGGCGCCAGCCAGTCCCGGTGCACCAGGAAGTCGGAATACAGCCGTGCCTCCGGGCTGCCGGGTTCGGGATGCCAGTCGTAGCGCCATTTGACGATCGGCGGCATCGACATCAGGATCGCTTCGGTCCGTCCGCCGGACTGCAGGCCGAACAGGGTGCCGCGGTCCCACACCAGGTTGAACTCGACGTAGCGGCCGCGCCGGTAGGCCTGGAAGTCGCGCTCGCGCTCGCCATACGGCAGGTCCTTGCGGCGCTGCAGGATCGGCAGGTAGGCGTCCAGGAAGCGCTCGCCGACGGCCCGCACCATGGCGTACGATTGCTCGAAGCCGAGTTCGTTGAAATCGTCGAAGAAGATGCCGCCGACGCCGCGTGGTTCCTTGCGGTGCTTCAGGTAGAAGTAGTCGTCGCACCAGGCCTTGAAGCGCGGATGCAGTTCGGCGCCGAACGGCGCCAGCGCATCGTGGCAGGCCTGGTGGAAGTGGCGCGCATCCTCGACGTCGCCGTAATACGGGGTCAGGTCCATGCCGCCGCCGAACCACCAGACCGGGTCCTTGCCGGGCGCCGTCGCCTCGAAGAAGCGCACGTTCATGTGCACCGTCGGGGCGTAGGGGTTACGCGGATGCAGCACCAGCGACACGCCCATCGCTTCCCAGGCGCGGCCGGCCAGCTCCGGGCGTACGGCGGTGGCCGACGGCGGCAGGGCGGCGCCGCGCACGTGTGAGAAGTTCACGCCGCCGCGTTCGAACACATGGCCTTCCTCGACCAGGCGCGAGACGCCGCCGCCGCCTTCGGGGCGCTGCCACTCTTCGCGCAGGAACGGTTTGCCGTCGACCTGCTCGAGACCGTGGACGATGCGCTCCTGGAGCGCGAGCAGCCAGGCCTTGACGGCGGCGGGATTGGGGGATGACATGATGAACGACTGAAATGAAAAAGTGGGCCGATTGTACACCGGCCCACCGGATGTCTCTATCTGGCGTTGGTTCGGGGCTTGGAGCCTGCCGGGGCAGGCTCGCAAGAGCCTACTCAGGGGCGGCTCGTAAGGGCCTTCCGAGGGCGGCCCGTAAAAGCCTTCCGAGGGCGGCTCGTAAAAGCCTTCTGAGGGCGGCTCGTAAAAGCCTTCTGAGGGCGGCTTTTACTTAACGCCGCGCCAGCCAATGTCGCGCCGGTACTGCGCGCCATTGAAGTGGATCTTCTCGACCGTTTCATACGCCCGCTTCTGCGCCATCTTGACGCTGTCGCCCAGGCCCACCACGCACAGCACGCGCCCGCCGTTGGTCTGCAGCTTGCCGTCCACGAGTCTGGTACCGGCATGGAAGGTGACGCATTCCGGCGCTTCCGGCGGGATGCCGTCGATGACGTCGCCCTTGCGCGGGCTGTCCGGGTAGCCGGCAGCCGCCATCACGACGCCCACGGCGGTGCGGCGGTCCCATTCCAGCTCGACCGTGTCGAGGGTGCCGTTGCAGGCGTGTTCCAGGACGGTGGCGAAGTCGCTCTTCAGGCGCGCCATGATCGGCTGGGTTTCCGGGTCGCCCATGCGGCAGTTGAACTCGAGCGTGCGCGGGTTGCCGTCGGCATCGATCATCAGGCCGGCGTACAGGAAGCCGGTGAACGGGATGCCGTCGCGCGCCATGCCCTGGATGGTCGGGTTGATAATCTCGCGCATCACGCGCGCATGCATCGACGGCGTCACGATCGGCGCCGGCGAATAGGCGCCCATGCCGCCCGTGTTCGGGCCCTGGTCGGCGTCCTTCAGGCGCTTGTGGTCCTGGCTGGTGGCCAGCGCCAGCACGTTCCTGCCGTCGCACATGACGATGAAGCTGGCTTCCTCGCCGGCCAGGAATTCTTCGATCACGATGCGGGCGCCGGCGTCGCCGAAGGCGTTATCGGACAGCATGTGGTCGACCGCAGCGTGGGCTTCGTCCAGCGACATCGCGACCACCACGCCCTTGCCGGCCGCCAGGCCGTCGGCCTTGATCACGATCGGCGCGCCGTTGGCGTCGATGTAGGCGTGGGCCGCGGCGGCGCTCGAGAAGGTCTCGTACTTCGCGGTCGGGATGCCGTGGCGGTGCATGAAGGCCTTGGCGAAATCCTTCGAACTCTCGAGCTGGGCCGCCTCGCGGGTGGGGCCGAAGATCTTGAGGCCGCGCGAGCGGAACAGGTTGACGATGCCGGCCGCCAGCGGCGCTTCCGGGCCGACCAGGGTCAGGGCCACGCCTTCACGCACCACGAAATCGGCCAGCGCCTCCGGGTCAAGCAGGTCGACCGTCACCAGGCGCGCATCGAGCGCGGTGCCGCCGTTGCCGGGCGCGACGAAGACCGTCTGGATGCGTTCCGATTGGGCCAGTTTCCACGCCAGCGCGTGTTCGCGGCCGCCCGAGCCGACTACGAGGATTTTCATATTCTCTACCAATTATTCTTCAATCACGGCGTTGGTGAAGACTTCCTGGACATCGTCCAGGTTTTCCAGCGCGTCGAGGAGTTTCTGCATCTTGGCCGCGTCCTCGCCCGTGAACACGGTCTCGGTGGCGGGCTTCATGATGACTTCGGCCACTTCGGCCTTGAAGCCGGCGGACGCCAACGCTTCTTTCACGGCGGAGAAGGCGTGCGGATCGCACAGCACTTCGAAGCCGCCTTCTTCGTCGGCCATGACGTCGTCGGCGCCGGCTTCGAGCGCGGCTTCCATCAGCTTGTCTTCGTCGACGCCCGGCGCGAACAGGAACTGGCCGGTGTGCTTGAACATGAAGGCGACCGAGCCTTCGGTGCCCATATTGCCACCGAATTTGCTGAAGGCATGGCGCACTTCGGCCACGGTGCGCACGCGGTTGTCGGTCAGGCAATCGACGATGATCGCCGCGCCGCCGATGCCATAGCCTTCGTAGCGCACTTCTTCGTAGTTGACGCCTTCGAGCTCGCCCGAGCCTCGCTGGATCGCACGGGTGACGTTATCCTTCGGCATATTCGCGTCCGCGGCCTTCTCGACCGCCAGGCGCAGGCGCGGGTTGGAAGCGATGTCGCTCCCGCCCATGCGCGCGGCCACGGTGATCTCCTTGATCAGGCGCGTCCAGATCTTGCCGCGCTTGGCGTCGGTAGCGGCTTTCTTATGCTTGATATTGGCCCATTTGCTGTGTCCAGCCATGTCGAGAATTCCTTAGACGGTATGCAAGAGTGGCCGATATTCTAGCATAGGCACCCCTTGCAAACTCGCCCATGGGCACGTCGAAAACCTGCTGCGCGTTGCATTTTTGGTCGCGCCGCGCAGGTCTGCGGTGCTCGCTGTACGCTGGTATGGCCGCGCTTCTCGACCTGCGCGGCCCGACCTGCGCGGCCCGACCTGCGCGGCCCGACCGAAACTGCTGCCGCTCGCGACGGTATTCCGAGGTGTCCCTAGGGAAACAGCATCCGGGTCCCCAGGGCGAGCAGCGCCAGGCCGCCCGCACAGGCGATCCAGTGGCCGCTGGCGAGGCGGATCTCGGCCAGCACGAACAGGCCGACGACGGCGATCGCGGCCGGGTTGTCCGGGCCGGCGGCCAGCAGCAGGAGCATCAGGAGCCAGCAACAGCCCAGGCACTGGCGGGCGTGGGCTGCGCCGCGCCCGAACGCGCCGGCCAGGCCGTCGCGCCAGCCAGCCAGGATGCCGGGCAGGGGCGCCCGGCAGTGTTCGAGGCAGGCATGCTTGGCGGGTGTCCACTGGTAGACGCCGGCCGCCACCATGGCCAGGCCGAGCAGGAGCGGGTGGCGCACGGCGCCGCCGTGGTCGGATTCGTGCAGCGTCCATTGGGCGATCGCGGCCAGCAGCGCGAAACCGGTCCAGGCGCCCAGGTAGCCGAGCACGAACAGCGTGGTGCGCAGGCGCGCGCGCTGGGCGGCGCGCTTCCCGGCGATGTGCGCGAACAGCACCGTGGCGCGGCTGGCCAGCGGCAGCATCAGGGCGGTGCACAGGCCGGCCCAGGTCAGGAAGACCAGCGCCAGCTGGCCGGCCTGGGAGGCGAGAAAGGGCGCGGCCATGGCGGCCGTGGCCGCGCCGGCTGCGCCGGCGCCGCGCGCGGCGCCGGCCGCCGCGCTCGCGGCAAAGGGCTGGCCGCTGAGCACCAGGCCGCCCAGCACGAGGCCAGCCCAGCACAGGCTGGCCAGCAGCGATACGACGATCAGGACCAGCAGCAGAAAACGCTCGCGGCGCGCTTCGGCGTCACGCAGCTTCATTGCGATGCTCCCGGCGGGCCCGTGCGCGCTGTCTTCCAGGTCATGATTGGATTCTCCTTTTGGTCGAGATACATGGTTTCGACCGTGCGCGCATCGACCCCGTTCGACGGGCGCGGCCGGATGCGCCTTGACGCCGAGGCCGCCGTCGCCGGATTAACCGTTGCGTTGACGCCAGCGGTGCAACTCCCTTACCACACGCGCGATGCCACATCGCCGCAATCGACCGGTCGCGGCGCCGAACTTCGGCGCCGCCGCCACGGTCTCGCACTGATCTTGATCTTCTTCAGAACGCGACGGCGCCATCAGTTATATGACCGCGTGGTCGAATGCGGTATTCTTATGAGCGTCCCGACCACGCCAGATGCCGCCCACGACATGACCATCCCGATTCCGACCGCCGCCGCACCGAACATGCCTCGCATCGCGCTGATCGCGCACGACAAGAAGAAGGACGACATGATCTCGCTCGCCGCCGAGTACCGCGCGTTCCTGCAGGGCTGCGCCTTGTCGGCCACCGGCACCACCGGCGGGCGCCTGATCAACGAGCTGGGCCTGAACGTCGAGCGCAAGCATTCGGGGCCGGTCGGCGGCGACCTGCAGATCGGTTCCCTGCTGGTCGACGGCCTGATCGATTGCGTGATCTTCCTGCGCGACCCGATGACGCCGCAGCCGCACGAACCCGACATCAACGCCCTGGTGCGCGCCTGCGACGTGCACAACATCCCGTGCGCGACCAACGTCTCGACCGCGCGCCTGGTGCTGTCGCAACTGATGGGCGCGCGCAGCGCCGCTTGACCCACCCGACAGGAGAAACCATGCTCGCCAAAGCGATCCGGATCGCCGCCACCGGCGGCCCAGAAGTGATGGAATACGTCGACGTCGAGGCGCCGGCGCCCGGGCCGGGCGAGGCGCGCATCGTCCAGCACGCGATCGGCCTGAACTTCATCGACGTGTATTTCCGCACTGGCCTGTATCCGCAGCTGCTGCCCGGTTTTCTCGGCAAGGAAGGCGCGGGCGTGGTCGAGGCGGTGGGCGAGGGCGTCACCCACGTGCGGCCGGGCGACCGCGTGGCCTATGCCGGCGGGCCGCTCGGCGCCTATGCCAGCGTGCGCACCATGCCGGCCCGCTTCCTGGTCAAACTGCCCGACGCGATCGGCTTCGAGACCGCGGCCGCCATGATGCTGCAGGGCCTGACGGTGCAATACCTGCTGCGCCAGACTTATCCGGTCAAGGCCGGCGACACGGTCCTGTTCCACGCCGCGGCCGGCGGCGTCGGCCTGATTGCCTGCCAGTGGGCGCGCGCGCTCGGCGTGCGCCTGATCGGCACCGTGGGGTCAACGGAAAAAGGCGCGCTGGCGCTGCGCCACGGTGCGGCCCACGTCATCAATTACAACACCGAGGACATCGTGGCGCGCGTGCGCGAGCTCACCGGGGGCGAGGGCGTGCCGGTGGTGTACGACTCGGTGGGCAAGGACACCTTCACCGCCTCGCTCGATTGCCTGCGCCGGCGCGGCCTGATGGTCAGCTTCGGCAACGCCTCGGGCGCGGTGGAGCCGTTCGCGCCGAGCGAGCTGGCGCGGCGCGGCTCGCTGTTCCTGACCCGGCCGACCCTGTTCGACTACATGAGCACCCAGGAAGAGCAAGAGGCGATGACGGCCGAGCTGTTCGACATGGTCGGCAGCGGCAGGGTCACGGTCGAGGTGCACCAGACCTTTTCCCTGGCCGAGGCGGGCAAGGCGCACCGCGCGCTGGAAGCGCGCCGCACGACCGGTTCGACGGTGCTGCTGCCATGAGGGACACGCGCGATGACGAGCCGCGGCCGCCGTCCGCGCCGCCGTCCGGCGACGGCGCGCCGAAGTTCGGGCGCCTGCTGATCGTGCTGGTCCTGGCCATGCTGGTGGTGGTGGCGCTCACTTTCGGCTCCGAAGCCTATTTCACCTGAGTCCATGGAGGGCTTCAACCGCGCATACGGGCAAGTCTTCGTCCCGGGCCGCCTGACGGTCGGGCTGATGACGCCCATGGCGGGCGGACCCGGCGCCGTGGCCGACCTCGCGCTGGCGCAGCAGCATGCGCGCCTGGCGGATGCGCTGGGCTTTGGCGCCCTCTGGACCCGCGACGTGCCATTGATGATCCCGCAGGGCAGCGCCAACGAGACCGTGGCGCTGGACGATCCCTTCCTGTGGCTGGCCGCGCTGGCGGCGGTGACGCAGCGGATCGCGCTCGCCACCGGGGCCATCGTGCTGCCGCTGCGCCATCCGCTGCACGTGGCCAAGGCGGCCCTGAGCCTGGACCGGATCAGTCACGGCCGTCTGCTGCTGGGCCTGGGTTCGGGCGATCGTCCCGAGGAGTTCGCCCGTTTCGGGGCCGGTCTGGACACGCGCGACGCCGCCTTTCGCGACCATTGGAACACCGTGCGCGCCGCGCTCGAACCGGCGCCGGCCGCCGCTTCGGACGACGGGCAGTACCGCGTGCTGCCCCCGCCGCAGGCGCGCATCCCGATGCTCGCGGTCGGCAGCGCGCGACAGTCGCTGCAGTGGATCGCCGCGCATGCCGATGGCTGGGCCAGCTACCATCGCGAGGAAGACCGCCAGAAAGGCCGGATCGCCCTGTGGCAGATGGCGCAGGACCAGCGCGCGCCAGGCCTGCGCAAGCCCTTCATCCAGTCGGTGCAGCTGGACTTGCTGGACGATCCGGCGGCGCCGGCCGAAGCGATCGAACTCGGCCTGCGCACCGGCCGCCACGCGCTGGCCGCCTATCTCGAACGCATGCGCGACCTCGGCGTCGCGCACATCCTGTTCAACCTGCATCGGGGAGCGCGGCCGGCCGCGGACGTCCTGCACGAACTGGGCGCCCAGATCCTGCCGCGGCTCTAGGCGCGTGCCGGCACGGGTGGCGCCGCCACGTAATTCGTTCTGCGCTCGCCATGCCGTCCGCATGCGCGGCGCCAGGATTGCTGGAGCCGCGAAGGGCTTTGTCTCGGACACCGGCCGGGAAAAAGAAGGCTTTTCATGCTGTGAGGCGCTTCCAGGACGGCATGTGGCGGAAATGCGGGCAGGGGGTGTACATACGGCACAGCGGCGGTGCTAGAATCGCGGCCATGGACACCCCTGCCCCGAAGGCCGCTCCGGCTGCCGTCCGCAAGAGCCGCAAGGGCGCCACGCCCACGGTGCGCGACGTCGCCCGCCTGGCCGGCGTGGCCCCGATGAGCGTCTCGCGCGCGCTGAACCATCCCGATTCGGTCTCGCCCGAGATCCTGCGGCGCGTGCGCGAGGTGGTGGACCGGGTGGGTTACGTGCCGAACCTGCTGGCCGGCGGCCTGGCATCCAAGAAAAGCCGCATGGTGGCAGCCGTGGTGCCGACCATCAGCAGCTCGGTCTTCCTCGAGATGGTGCAGGCGCTCACCGACGGCCTGGCCGCGCGCGGCTACCAGCTGATGCTGGGCCAGGCCGGCTACGAGAACTCGCGCGAGGACGCGCTGCTCGAGGCCATCATCGGGCGCCGTCCGGACGGCGTGGTACTCACCGGGATCATGCACTCGGAGCAGGGCCGGCGCCGCCTGCTGGCCAGCGGCATCCCGGTGGTCGAGACCTGGGACCTGACCGACAGCCCGATCGACATGCTGGTGGGCTTTTCGCATGAGCAGATCGGCAAGGCCGTGGCCGAATACCTGCATGGGCGCGGGCGCCGCAGGATCGCCGCCATCAGCGGCGACGACGAGCGCGCGGCGCGCCGCAACCGGCATTTCGCCGACACCGTGCTGGCGCTGCAGCCCGGGCTGGGCCTGGACCGGGCCGCGGTCCCGACCTGCATCGTGCCGGCGCCGGCCTCGCTCGGCAGCGGCCGCGCGGGCCTGGCAGAGCTGCTGGCGCGCGACCCCGGCATCGACGCCGTGTTCTGCAGCTCCGACATGTTGGCCCAGGGCGTGCTGCTCGAAGCGCTGGCGCAGGGCATCAGGGTGCCCGAGCAGCTGGCCGTGGTCGGCTTGGGCGACCACGCGTTCGCGTGCGACCTGCATCCTCCCTTGACCACGGTGCGCATCGACGGCACCGCCATCGGCGCCGCCGCCGCCCGCTTGATCATCGACCGCGCCGAAGGCCGGCCGGTCGAGGAGCCGGTGCGCGACGTCGGTTTCGCCATCGTCGAACGCGCCAGCACCTGACACGCCCGCCAGCGCATCGACTTCCTTCTCGAGATGCCGGCGTCATCCCCGCGCAGGCGGGAATCCAAGTGCCGCCGGCGCTGTCGAAACGCGTGCAAAATTGGATCCCCGCCTGCGCGGGGATGACGTGGTGGTGGTGGTGGTGGTGAATCAGGCGGCCGGGATCAGCCCTTCGGCTGCTGCGTCACCTCGACCCGCCGCGCCACGCCCGATGGCCCCGGGAAGCCCTCGAAGGCGCTGTGCACCAGGGCCGGCATGATGTCCGGCGTCGACATATTGCGGCTGGTGTTATGCACCGTGACGTCGAACAGGCGCTTGCCGTCGCGCGCCGACTTGATCGAGACCTGCAGCTCGCGCCGGTAGTGGTGCTCGACCGAGGTCTGGTAGGCCGGATACGGACCCCAGAACGGATCGTAGAACGGGCTGTACCAGCCGCCCCAGTAGCGGCGGTGCAAGCCGCGGTAGCCGTAGCCGAAGCGCGCGCTCGGATAGAAATATGGCGTCATGACCGGCTCCAGCACGCGCACCGGCAGGTCGGTGGTGGTAAAGCGCATCGCCACCGTCAGCGCCGGCGTGGCGCCCTCGGCGTCGCGAAAGCCCTGGCGCGCCAGCTCGGTGCGCACCAGTTCCTGGTAGCTGCGCCATTCCAGCGTGTCGTCCTGCGGCGGCGGCACCTCGAAGACATAGCTCTTGTCTTCCATCTGCGCCGGCCATTGGTGGAAGGTCGTCACGTCGCTGCGGATGGTGGTCGCGCAGCCGCCCAGGAGCAGCGCAAGCGCCGTGCCGGCGGCGACCATGATGAGGCGTTTCATACCGATCTCCAAAATATTCTGCGGAATTTCCCCGATGATCAAGTTTACTGCTTGTTCAAGATCAATGAACCGGGTTTTACACCCCGTTACCGTGCATACACTGCGATACATGGAATCAAACGGAGCACAGGAAAAGCTTGTTGGTAAAATAAGCACTTCTCCACTGTGTTCTTGGACTCTTCCTATGCGCACCGATACGCCCCAGACCATTTACCGCAAAGACTATACCCCGCCAAGTTATCTCGTGGATACTGTCGAGCTCGGCTTCGACCTGGATCCCGCGCGTACGGTCGTGGCCAACCGCCTGACCATGCGCCGCAACCCGGCGGCAAGCGGGCGGGCCATCGAGCTGCATGGCGAAGAGATCGAGCTGGTGGCGCTGCGCCTGAACGGCAAGGCCCTCGCCGGGGCCGACTACACGCTGGCCGACAATCTGCTGGTCATCCACGAGGCGCCCGACGAGGTGGTGCTCGAGATCGAAACGGTCTGCGTGCCCGAGCAGAACACGACGCTCAGCGGCTTGTATGTATCGAATGGCAACTTCTTCACCCAGTGCGAGGCCGAAGGCTTCCGCCGCATCACCTATTTCCCGGATCGCCCGGACGTGATGGCCAAGTACACCGTGATGCTGCGCGCCGACAAGGCGCGCTACCCGGTGCTGCTGTCGAACGGCAACCTGATCCAGGAAGGCGAACTCGACGACGGGCGTCACTATGCGCTGTGGGAAGACCCGTTCAAGAAGCCTTCTTACCTGTTCGCGCTGGTGGCCGCCAGGTTGGTTTGCCAGGAAGAAACCTTCCGCCTGGCGGACGGCCGCGACGCCCTGCTGCAGGTGTGGGTCGAAGAGGGCAACCTGGACAAGACCGACCATGCGATGCAGTCGCTCAAGCACAGCATCCGCTGGGACGAGGAAAAATACGGCCTCGAGCTCGACCTGGACCGCTTCATGATCGTCGCCACCAGCGACTTCAACATGGGCGCGATGGAGAACAAGGGCCTGAACATCTTCAACACCAAGTTCGTGCTGGCCAACCCGCGGGTGGCCACCGACGTCGACTTCCAGGGCATCGAGGCGGTGGTGGCGCACGAATACTTCCACAACTGGACCGGCAACCGCGTGACCTGCCGCGACTGGTTCCAGCTGTCGCTGAAAGAAGGCCTGACGGTATTTCGCGACCAGGAATTCACGGCCGACATGATCGGCACCGACACCGGCCGCGCCGTGACCCGCATCGACCAGGTGCGCACGCTGCGCCAGCACCAGTTCCCCGAGGATGCCGGCCCGATGGCGCACCCGGTGCGTCCCGACTCCTTCGTGGAGATCAACAATTTTTATACGGTGACGGTGTACGAGAAGGGCGCCGAAGTGGTGCGCATGTACCACACCCTGTTCGGCGAGGAAGGCTTTCGCAAGGGCATGGACCTGTACTTCGCGCGCCATGACGAACAGGCGGTCGAGTGCGACGATTTCCGGCGCGCGATGGCCGACGCCAATGGTCGCGACCTGACCCAGTTCGAACGCTGGTACAGCCAGGCCGGCACCCCGGTGCTGCGCTTCGAGGGCCGCTGGGACGAGACCGCCCACACCTACACGCTCAAGCTGGTCCAGTCCTGCCCGTCGACGCCGGGGCAGCCGGACAAGCTGCCGTTCCACATCCCGGTCGCGGTCGGCCTGCTCGACGCCGCCGGCAACGACATGCGCCTGGTGGAAGGAGGCGTCGACCGCGGCGCGACGGCGGTGCTCGAGCTGACCCAGGCCGAGCAGACCTTCGTCTTCACCGACGTGAAGGAGCAGCCGGTGCCGTCGGTGCTGCGCGGCTTCTCGGCGCCCGTGGTCCTGCAGGGCAGCTATACCGACGCCGACCTGCTGCACCTGTTCAGCCATGACAGCGACCCGGTCAACCGCTGGGAAGCGGGCCAGCGCCTGGCCATGAGCCGCCTGCTCAAGCTGACCGGCGAGGCCCAGGCCAAGGGCAACAGCGGCGCCAGCCTGAACCTGGACGAGACCTTCATCGAGGCGATGCGCAAGGTCCTGGTCGACGAGACCCTCGACCCGGCCTTCCGCGAGCAGGCGCTGATGCTGCCGTCCGAGGGCATGGTGGCCGAGCAGATCGACGGCGTCGACCCGCTGGCCGTGCACATCGCGCGCCAGTTCATCCGCGCCGACATCGGCGCGCGCCTGCGCCGCGAGCTGCTGGCGCAGTACGAGGCCAACCTGACGCCGGGCGCGTACAGCCCGGACGCGGCGTCCGCCGGCAAGCGCGCGCTCAAGAACCTGGCGCTGTCCTACCTGAACGCGGCGCCCGACGAAGAGAGCGTGGCGCTGGCCCAGCGCCAGTTCGCCGATGCCGACAACATGACCGACCGCGCCGCCGCGCTGAGCGCGCTGATCGCATCGCGCGTGCCGGAAGCCGCCGACGCGCTGGACGTGTTCTACCAGGAGTTCCAGAACGAGGCCCTGGTGGTGGACAAGTGGTTCATGATGCAGGCCGCGGCTCCGACCACCGACGTGGCGGCGGTGCGCGCGCTGATGCGCCATCCGGCCTTCACGCTGCGCAACCCGAACCGCGCGCGCAGCCTGGTCGCCGCCTTCTGCATGAGCAATCCGGTACAGTTCCATGCGCCGGACGGCAGCGGCTACGCCTTCTGGGCCGAGCAGGTGATCGCGCTCGACGCGCTCAACCCGCAGATCGCGAGCCGCCTGGCGCGCGCCATGGACCGCTGGCGCCGTTACGCGCCGGCGCTGCAGGAGCAGATGCAGGTCGCGCTGCAGCGGGTGGCGGGGCAGGACAAGCTGTCGAACGACGTGCGCGAAGTGGTCACCAAGGCACTCGCCAATTAAAACAATCCAAACCCAACCTGAGGAAGTCATGAAACGCGTAAGTTTGACGCAGTACCTGGTCGAAGAGCAGCGCCTGCACCAGAACATCAACGCCGAGCTGCGCCTGCTGATCGAGGTCGTTGCCCGCGCCTGCAAGCGCATCAGCTATTCGGTGAGCAAGGGCGCGCTGGGCGAAGTGCTGGGCAGCGCCGAGACCGAGAACATCCAGGGCGAAGTCCAGAAGAAGCTGGACGTGATCTCCAATGAGATCCTGCTGGAAGCGAACGAGTGGGGCGGTCACCTGGCGGCGATGGCGTCCGAAGAGATGGAAACCATCCGCCAGATCCCGAGCCGTTATCCGATGGGCGAATTCCTGCTGCTGTTCGATCCGCTGGACGGCTCGTCGAACATCGACGTCAACGTCTCGATCGGCACTATCTTCTCGGTGCTGAAGGCGCCGGAAGGCATGGCCCAGCCGACCGAGCAGGACTTCCTGCAGCCCGGCACCGCCCAGGTGGCGGCCGGCTATGCGGTCTATGGTCCGCAGACCATGCTGGTGCTCACCACCGGCAACGGCGTGCACTGCTTCACGCTGGACCGCGAGATGGGTTCCTGGGTGCTGACCCAGAGCGACATGCAGATCCCGGTCACAACCCGCGAATTCGCCATCAACATGTCCAACAAACGCCACTGGTATCCGCCGGTGCAGCGCTACGTGGACGAGCTGCTGGCGGGCAGCACCGGCCCGCGCGGCAAGGATTTCAATATGCGCTGGGTGGCCTCGATGGTGGCCGACGTGCACCGCATCCTGAACCGCGGCGGCATCTTCATGTATCCGGCCGACCTGCGCGACCCGCAGTCGCCCGGCAAGCTGCGCCTGATGTACGAGGCCAACCCGATGGCGATGATCGTCGAGCAGGCCGGCGGCGCCGCCACCGACGGCCAGGGCCGCATCCTGGACATTCCGCCGACCAAGCTGCACCAGCGCGTGCCGGTGTTCCTGGGCTCGAAGGAAGAAGTCGAAGTCGTCACGGGCTATCACCAGGGCTGAATCGCTGGTTTTCGGTCGATAATGCGGCACGCTAGCGATACGCACTAGCAAGTTTGCCGCATTGTTTGCTAGAATATGGTTCTTTCGTCACGGCAGCTCCATCGCCGTGCGCCGAAAGGCAAGGCGAAGCACAGGTTTCGCCGCTGTAGCTCAGTCGGTAGAGCAGCGCATTCGTAATGCGAAGGTCACCAGTTCGATTCCGGTCAGCGGCACCAAGATTTGCAGGATGAAGGGTTACAGGCTTCGGCATGTAACCCTTTTTTCTTCTCGGCGTAGTCATGTTGTCGTGTAAACGCTGTGTAAAGCGGCTAAGCAAATACTTGACCCTGTCCGCTGCGTCTTTATTCTGGCCATTCTTCATTTTTGGCATGGACTGTCAGCAGGTCAATCCTCGCATGCTCTTCCCGGTCCGAACATCGAGGCCGACGTAGCATGAGTAGCCTTCGCCCTTCGTCCAGAGGCAGCTAAGATCACCCTTGCTTCGCTGCCGTTGGTCAGGGCCAGCGCCGCAGGCGTCTTTCAAGTCCGGGCCAAGATGATCGAACAAATCCTTCGCGAGCGGCCCGGTCACCATCAATGACAATTTCCTGTCCTTCTCTGTCGGCGGCGTCGAGTCGCCGATGCTGCCGCCGTACATGTAAAAATCGCCGGTGAGCGGTTTGGCCAAGTATCGACCCTGGCTCTTGCTGTCGCCTGCATGGGCGATCGATGCCAGCGCTATTGCTCCAGCAAGACAAGTCAAACGAAGGTTCATGGCCGCTCCCAAAGTCCGATGTGAAGATGATCATCATGGTCGGGCCAGGGTTTCACGAGCGGCCCGCAGACCTCGCGTACCTTGGGGTCGTTGAAGTAAATGATCCTGACGATCGGGTGCTGTAAAAACAGACCGACCAGTTTGATCGTGGCCGCTTGATCATAGATCGGATCCCTATACGAGCACCGGGCGGCTTGGCCGACCAACTTGTCTTTGCGGACAGGGCGAATGTCCATCTCGATACCCTTCATATGGGTGGCGTGGTCGAACCTGAGGCCACCGGCCACGCTGATGTTACCGATGCCGAACTTTCGATCATCAATCGCCTGCCACTCCCGTTCAACCGAGAAGATCACGGACAGCATGTTGGGATGGGCGTATTGAGCCAGGTGTCCGGTTCCGGGAATGCCTTTGAGGTTGCCATACACGTAGTACCCCGCTTCCTCTGGCGCTTGGGGAAGCATGAAGTGGCCCAGGTGATCGCGTGGTTGAATGGGTATAGGCATGGCTTGCCCTCATGCGCAGCACTTCTTGGCCGCAAGGTCCCAACCCCCTGAGGTACTGCCACTGGCTCCGCCGCCGATCTTCTGCTGGACATACGTCCACTTGATCTTGGAAAAGCACAGCCCTATCTCGTCCTGGAGCAGGCCACCGTCATGCATTATTTGGTCCATGTGGGACAGCAACACATTCTCCAGTTCGACCTGGTAGTACTTCACGGGCTTGCCATCGCTGTCGGCACGCATGAACTCCAGCTTGGCCTTTGGAATGGTCTTTCCCATCGAGCAGTGCTGCATGAGGACCGGCGAGGCGAGGTCGGCCAGTTTGGTGAGCGAGAGGGTGCGATGCTCGCAGTGTCCGGTCGTGTGGCCCCCTGCGGTCGACACGCTGGTGACTCGGGGTTGCGTCACGCCCCAGTGAGTTGAGGCGACTTCAATCCAGCCTTGATGTGCTGAATCGGCCGACTCCCCTTTGATGCCGTCAATTTGCAGGTATGCGTCGAGTGCCATGTACTGTCTCCGATGGTTGAGTCCATCAGCAATTCTTCCCGAGTGGCACTGACAGGGGTTATGACCGCGCAATGGATTGGCGTGACTTATCCTTTGGTTTGTGCGACTGCAACTGATCGGGGGACTACCCCAGCAAGACAAGCTAAACGAACTTCATGGCTGCTCCCATGTCCGATGTGACGATGATCATCATGGTCAGGAACCTGCGTCCACCGCGCACACTGATGTTCCCGATGCCGAACTTCCGATCATCGATCGCCTGCCACTCCCGCTCAACCCGGAAGATCACTGACAGCATGTTGGGACGAGCATGCCGAGCCGGTTGTCCGGTGGGCGGTAGCTGAATCCGCGTCACCCCCGTATTTCACGACCACGGCGCAGCTGGACCGCTGGTGGCAGCGATCCGCGTGCTGGCGCGTGAACGTGACTCAGCTCGGCTGGGGGTCTTCGGTGGCGGCTTCCTGCAGGCCGCGCACCAGGCTCGAGGCGCTCGGGTTGTCGACGAAGACGCAGCGCTTGCCGTGGCGCTTGCAATGGTCCTTCACGCGCCAGTAGGCGCTGTGGCTGATGCAGCCGGTCTGGCAGATCACCAGGTCGGCGGCGGCCAGGCTGGCGTCGAGCCGGCTGCTGCTGTCCTCCAGGCCGCCGTCGTGGTGGGCGAACTGCGCGCCGACGCGTTCGATCATGGTGCGGTAGACCGGCACGCTGCTGCTGCGGCCGCCGACGCACAGCACGCTGCGATTGTCGAGGCGCACCGGCGTCGCGACCGGCGCCGCCTGGACCGGTTCGGGCGCGGACCCGGCTTCCTGTGCCGGAGCAGGGGCGCGCACCGCCTTCAGCTCGGCCAGCTGGGCGCGCAGCGCCTGTTCGCGCGCCTCCATCTGCGCCACCCGCTCGGCCAGGCGCTCGCGCGTCTCAAGGTCGGGAATGCTGGCCTGCAGCCGCGCCAGTTCGGCGCGCAGGGCCTGGACGTCGCCGTCGCGCGCGATGGTCGCCGCCCGCGCCGCCCGCAGCTGGTTGTCGAGGCGTTCGCTCTCGAGCGCCTTGTCGTGTGCCAGCGCATTGCAGCGCTCCTGCAGGCGCACCATGTCGCGTTCGAGGCGCGCGTTGTCGGCGAGCACCGCATTGAACTTGTTGATGTCGGCGCGCGCGCAAGCCCCGGCCTGGTGCTGCACCATATGGATGTCGCGGCACATCTTTTCTTCGAGCGCGGTGGTGCAGCGCGGATGCGACAGCCCGGCCCAGAACGCCCCGGCGACGTCCCCGGCGGCTACCGCGGCATCCCACATGGCCCCGACCTCTCCGGTGGTCTTGGCGGCGCGGAAGCGCTGGACATGCTGCGCATAGCGGCGCTCGAGTTCCTTCTGCACCGCATCGGCGAGCGGCGTGCGCATCGCGCACTCGCTGACGGTGCCGACGTGGATGTCGTAATCGTCATGCAGCACCTTCCCGCCAGTCACCTTCTCCACCAGCTTGCGCAAGCCGCCCAGCGGCAACCCGACTCCGACCAGCGGGCAATGGCATGCATGCGACAGCTCCCACACGCGCCGCCGGCGCGAGCCCTGGGCAGCGTCCGCAGGGCAGGGTACCTTCGAAGCGTGTTTGTCGCACATATCGTTCCTTTCGACGCAGATGATGGCATTAAATGATAATGATTCTCATTCATTATTCTAGCTTACCCACCGCGTCGCGCAAGCGAAATCTTCATCCGTGCGTCCTCAGCCCGCATACACGTGGATCCGCGTGGACCTGCCGATACGCCTGACGGTGCGCGCCCTGGTCGCGTTCGCCCATTATCCGCACATGCAGGGGCGGCCGAGCATCACGGATGCGGCCCGCGTCGATTATTGATGCCTGACCCGGTACGCGCACGGCGCCCCGGATGCTGCCGGCCTTCCTGCAGGGCGATCGTGCGCGGATGAGCGAATGCCATCTGCTACACTCGACCGATTGTTTTCCTTGACCGTACCGCATTGATCCAGACCGTTCCCTCCACCGACCTTCCGCCCGTGCTGGCCGGCCCGATCCTGCGCCGCCTCGAGCCCGGCCGCCTGCTGCTGTGGCTCGTCGGCAGCGAGGCGCTCGACCTGACCCTGGAGCTGGCGCCGCAGGGCGCTGCGGCGCGCCGCCTGCGGCTGGATGGCGCGGCGTGCCGCGTCATCCGCGTCGGCCGCCATGCATACGTGCACCTGATCGACGTCGCCCTGGAAGAGCCGCTGGCGCAGGACGTGCTGGTCGAGTACGACCTGGTCCTGGACGGCGGCGCAGGCATCGCGCACTGGGCGCCGCACCTGCTGCATGCAGGCACGAGCCGGCCCAGCTTCGTCCTGCGCAGCCGCATGGACGACATCCTCTACGGTTCCTGCCGCAAGCCGCACCACGAGTCGCGCGACGGCCTGGCCTGCGCCGACGCGCTGCTGGCCGGCCGCATCAAGGAGGCCGACGCGCGGCCCGCCATGCTCATGCTGTGCGGAGACCAGGTCTATGCCGACGACGTGGCCGGCCCGACGCTGGCGGCCATCCACGCGCTCATCGAGCGCCTGGGCCTGTACGGCGAATGCCTGGAGGGCGCGGTGGTGGAAGACAGCGAGGCGCTGTATGCCCACCCGGCCGGCTACTACCGGCGCCAAGACCTGCTGCCCGCGTTCAAGTCGAACGACGCCTTGCGCGACCGCTTCTTCGGCGGCTCGGAAAAGCCGATCTTCACCACCGCCAATGCCCACAACCACCTGGTGACGCTGGCCGAGGTGATGGCGATGTATCTGTTGGTGTGGTCGCCGGCGCCGTGGCAGATCGTGGGCGAGCCCGCGATGCCGCCCTTGAAGCCGAAGCACGTCGAACGCTGGCGGCGCGAGGGCGCGGCCATGCGGGGTTTCTGCGCCGACCTGCCGCAAGCCGCGCGCCTGCTGGCGCACGTGCAGACCCTGATGATCTTCGACGACCACGACATCACCGACGACTGGAACCTGTCGGCGAAGTGGGAGACCACCGCCTATGAGCACCCGTTCTCGCGCCGCATCATCGGCAATGCGCTGGTGGCCTACATGCTGTGCCAGGGCTGGGGCAACCGGCCCGACGTGTTCGGCGAGGCGCTCGACGCGCTGGCGGACCTGAGCGCCACCCCGGACGCCGGCGGGCGCCTGGCACCGGGCGCGCAGGATGCGCTCATCAACCGCCTGCTCGCGTTTCGCCAGTGGGACTACATGCTCCGCACCCAGCCCGCCATCATCGTGCTCGATACGCGCACGCGGCGCTGGCGCAACCGGCGCACCCCTGGCCATCCGTCGGGGCTGATGGACTGGGAATCGCTGAGCGAGCTGCAGCACGAACTGCTCGACGAGACGGCGGCCGTGATCGTCTCGGCCGCGCCGATGTTCGGCGTCAAGCTGATCGAAGTGGTGCAGCGGATCGCCACCTTCGCCGGCCTGGCCCTCACGGTCGACGCCGAGAACTGGATGGCGCACCGCGGCGCGGCCAGCAGCATGCTCAATATCTTCCGCCATTCGCGCACCCCGGGCAACTACGTGATCCTGTCGGGCGACGTGCACTATTCCTTCGTCTACGACGTCGAGGTGCGCGAATCGGACCGCCCGCAGCATGTATGGCAGATCACCAGCAGCGGCATCAAGAACGAATTCCCGCGCCGCCTGCTCGACTGGCTCGACCGCCTGAACCGCTGGCTGTATTCGCCGCGCTCGCCGCTGAACTGGTTCACCAAGCGCCGCGACCTGGCCTTGCGTCCGCGCCTGCCCGACCAGCGCACGCGCGGCGAGCGCCTGTGGAACGGCGCCGGCATCGGCCAGGTATGGCTCGACGCCCAGGGCCGCCCGCGCCGCATCGTGCAGCACAATGCCGATGGCCGGCCATCGACCGAGTTCCTGGTGCTGGACGACGCCGAAGCCGCCACGCCGGCAGCCGAGGAATCGCAGCGCGCGGCCTAGAGGTTCCTAGTCTTTCAGGAGCGCGAGCGGCTGCCCGCGTGCCCAGCGGTTCGATGACAGCGAAAAGCTCAGGGCGCGCACCTGGTGATACCAGCCGGCCGGCACGTACAGCATGTCGCCGGGCTCCACGACGATCTCGACCAGCGCCGCCTGGCGCGCCAGGGGGAGGGCCTCGAAGTCCGGGGCTTCCGGGTCGAACGGGGAGCCGAACAGCAGCGGATTGGCCTCGCGTGCATACAGAAAGGCGTCATGGTGCGGCGGCGCCAGGAAAATCCGTTTGGTCCCCCACAGCTGGGCGAAGAGATTGTCGTCGTAGTCGCAGTGCAGCGGCGTCACCGTGCGCGCCGGGCCGATCCAGAAGCGCGGCGGCCCCATCTTGTCGAACCAGCTCGGCCAGTGGCATAGCCGGTTCAGTTCGCGCAGCGACAGGTTGCCCACATAGGGCGGCAGCTCCGGGGCGGCATCGGGCGGCGCCAGGTCGAGGTAGTCGCGCAGCAGCATGTCCTGCATCGCCCGGTCCGGCGCGAAGGCCGTCGTGACGTAGTCGCCGATGCGCGCGCGCACCGGGAGATGGCCGAATCGTTCGCGCAAGTCCTGCGCCGTGAGGTCGGCCAGCGGCCAGCGCTTGACGATGCCGGTGACCAGGAAAGGCATGCCGGCCGCCGCCCGCGCACGAAAGCCGGCCGCATCCAGCCGGGCCAGGCGCGGCACGGCGGTAAACCGGGGAAGCCGCCGCGCGGCCTGGCGGATGGCGTCGCGCATGGCGGCGATCGAGGCCACGCCGCGTACCTGCGCCGCCTTGTCGGCGTCGGCCTGTTGTTTTGCCGCCGCCTCGTCCGCTGCCGGCATGGCCTGGCGCGGCGGCAGGCGGCTGCCTGGAATGGTGTCTGTTGCCATGTGATGTCGTACGGGACGCCCGGGTGTGGCGAAACCACGTATGGTACTGCCAACACGCCCCTCACTCTGCCGCCAATGGATAAAAAGCAGCTTTTGCAGCGGATGGAACGGCTCTGTTAGTCAGCGCACGGTCTCTTAATACTGATCCATTGTATTTTTGGTATCGCGACGCAGTTGGTTCGATACTGCGCTCGTGACGAAACCCTCGAAGGGCGTCGCCCCGAGATAGGGACGAGCAGTCTGGGAGATCGATGGAATCTTTGCGGTGGCTTGAGGTCAGTGATGCAAGAAACTGATTTTGGGCATGACGCCGCGCCGCCATTGATGTATCGCAGGCAGCTTTCGTTCCGCGTCAAGTATCGGACTGATTCAAGGAAGAATGTGGTGATAGTCGAATATCGGTCTACTCCGCGTTGGTCACACATTTTATGAGGGATACATCATGGATAATCAAAAGTCTACCGAGGGTAAAGGCATCGACGCCAACAAGGCCGGTTCGAGCATCGGCAAAAGCCAGGACTCCAGCCTGAACAAGGGCACCACCGCTTCGTCGGGCAGCCTGCAGAGCGCATCGTCGAACCTGGGCAGCACCGGCTCGTCGCCGTCGTCGTCGAGCCAGCAAGGCGCTTCGTCGAGCGGCAATATGGGCAGCACCGGCATGGGCAGCACCGGCGCGTCGTCGGGTTCGTCGATCGGCGCGCAATCGTCGCAGTCGTCGTCCTCGTCGTCGAGCCTGGGCTCGGCCGCAGGCAGCAGCGGTTCGCTGGGCAACAGCGGCCTGGGCGCTTCGTCGTCGAGCCAGTCGGCATCGTCGACCCCATCGTCGGCTTCGTCGTCGGATTCGTCGACCGGCGAGCAAACGACGGTTGGCGGCATCAAGGCAGCGATCTCGTCGATCTCGCCAGATAAGGTGCACGCAGGTATCGACAAGGCAGCGCAAGCCGCCCAGCCGGTCGTCGAGAACCTGGCTTCGCGCGCCCATGCCGGCGTCGACAAGGTCTCTGGCCTGCTGAGCTCGGCTCAAGAGAAACTGGGTGGCGGTTCGGCCCAGCTGAGCGAACGGTGCTCGGACCTGTCGGCCCAGGGCAAGGAATATGTCAAGAACAACCCGGGCAGCGCACTGCTGGCCGCGGTGGGCGTGGGCTTCATCCTGGCCAAGCTGCTGGGTGGCTCGAGCGACCGTCACGAGTATCGCAACTACCGCGATTACCGCGACTGATCTCGATTGCAAAGAAGCGTGCCACCGGCGCGCTTCTCGCATGCCCGGTCGGCTTTCGCCGGCCGGGCTTTTTTTCGTTCGTGCAATTTCTTTTCGCTGATTTAACGCTTCCTTAACGCCTCACTAACATTTCGATGACAGCATGCAACTTAGCATGCAGGCCATGAACATCGAGAAACTTCGTCTGCCTGAAGGCATCAGTGGTACTCCGGCCATCGCGCGGCATCGCGCCGCCGGACCCGGGCGCATTACCGAATGGACCGGTCCGTTCGCGCCACTCGTCCAGTTGTTGTGCATCGGGCTGATTCTCCTGTCGGCTTTTCGGATCGCACTGGTCGTTTGGCAATGGCCGCGTGTGGCGGCGACCGGTATCGTGCCCGAGATCCTGCTCCAGGGCATGCGCGCCGACCTGATCCTGCTTGGCTACTTCATTGCCGTCCCGCTGCTGCTGGCGCCGTTGCTCGCGCATGCCCGCAGCGCCCGCCTGTGGCGCCGCGCCAGCGTGGCCTGGACCGGTTTCGCGCTGATCGTCATCGTGTTCATGGAAGTGGCCACGCCCCAGTTCATCATGCAATACGATGTACGGCCGAACCGCCTGTTCATCGAATACCTGGGCTATCCGCAAGAAGTGTTCGCGACCTTGTGGCATGGCTTTCGCACCGCGCTGCTGCTGGGCTGTGTGCTGACCGTCGTGCTCGGCATCGTCCTGGTGCGCCTCCTCAAGCGGACCGCGGCCGGCATGACGCCGTGGCCGAGCCGCAAGCTGCTGCTGGTGTGGCCCATCCTGTGCCTGCTGGTCTTCATGCAGGTCCGCTCCACGACCGGCCACCGCCCGGCGAACCCGGCCATGTTCGCCCTGAGCAGCGATGCGATGGTCAATTCGCTCGTCATCAACTCGGCCTGGTCGGTGCTCGATGCGATCCACGCGATGGACAACGAGGCGAAGTCATCCGAGATCTATGGCGACTTCCCGCGCGAGCGGGTCTTTGCCGAAGTCAAGGCGGCGCCCTGGCTGCGCGACTACCGCTTCCCGAATCCGGAACTGCCGACCCAGCATTACCAGCAGGCCGCGGTCCGGCGCGACAAACCGCTCAACCTGGTCATCGTGCTGCAGGAAAGCCTGGGCGCCACCTTCGTGAAATCGCTCGGGGGCCTGCCCGTCACGCCGGAACTCGACAAGCTCAAGGACGAGGGCTGGTGGTTCGAGCAGCTGTACGCCACCGGCACCCGCTCGGTGCGCGGCATCGAGGCGGTGGTGGCCGGCTATGCGCCGACGCCGGCGCGCAGCACGGTGAAATTGTCTCTTTCGCAGAACAATTTCTATACGCTGGCCGACGGACTGGGCCGCCAGGGCTATCACACCGAGTTCGTCTACGGCGGCGAGGCCCACTTCGACAATATGCGCAGTTTCTTCACTGGCAATGGCTTCCAGAACATCGTCGACATCGGCGACATGCGACCGCAATTCGTCGGCAGCTGGGGCGCCTCGGACGAAGACCTGTTCGACAAGTCGCTCGAGCGGCTCAAGACACTGCATGCACAGGATAAACCGTTCTTCAGCCTGATCTTCACGTCCTCGAACCACGAGCCGTTCGAATTCCCGGACGGAAAAATCGCCTTGCACGAGCCGAACAAGCAGACCGTGAACAACGCGGTCAAGTATGCCGATTACGCGCTGGGCAAGTTCATTCGCGAAGCGAAGCAGCAGGCCTACTGGAAGGACACCGTGTTCCTGATCGTGGCCGACCACGACAACCGCGTCTATGGCGATAGTCTGGTGCCGATCAAGAAATTCCACATCCCGGGCCTGATCCTGGGCGCCGACGTCGAACCGAAGCGCATCGCCACGATCGCGAGCCAGGTCGACCTGGCGCCCACCTTGCTGTCCCTGCTGGGCGTGTCCAGCACGCACCCGATGATCGGGCGCGACTTCGTGAAGGACGCGACGACGCCGGGCCGCGCGCTGATCCAGTTCAACGACTATTTCGCCTACCTGGAAGGAGCGCAGGCGACCGTGCTGCGGCCCGGGCAGGCGCCGCTGGCGGCGCACTACGACGCGGCCAGCGGACAATTCGATCCAGGCGACGGCGCGCCGGCCCGGGCCCAGGCGGACAAGGCGATGGCGCACGTGATGCTGCCGTCGCTGCTGTACCGCGAACAGCGCTACCGGCCGCGCTGACGGCGTCTTACAATAACGCATGCGCATTCTCATCGTCGAAGACAATTCCGACATCCTGGCCAACCTCTACGGCTTCTTCGAGCCGAAGGGCTACACGCTCGATTCGGCCCGCAACGGCTATGGCGGCCTGGCGCTGGCGTCCGAGAACACCTATGACGTCATCGTCCTGGACGTCATGCTGCCAGGCTTGAGCGGCCTGGAGCTGTGCCAGAAGCTGCGTTCCGAGCTGCTGTCCACCACGCCGGTGCTGATGCTGACCGCCCGTGACGCCCTGCACGACAAGGTGGCCGGCTTCGACAGCGGCGCCGACGACTACCTGGTGAAACCGTTCTCGCTGGTCGAACTCGACGTGCGCCTGAAGGCCCTGGCGCGCCGCGCAGGCGGCCAGCACGCGCTCAGCCGCGAACTGCGCTTCGGCCCGCTGGTGTTCGATCCCGACCAGCAGGAAGCCGCGCGCGACGGGGTCAGGGTCGTCCTGACCAGGACCGGCTACGTGCTGCTGCGCTGCCTGATGGCGGCGGCCCCGCGCATCGTGCCGCGCGAAGCGCTCGAGCAAGCCGTGTGGGGCGATGATCGCCCCGAAAGCGACGCCTTGCGCACGCATATCCATGCGCTGCGCCAGGCGATCGACAAGCCGTTCGCCTTCCCTATGGTCCACACCATCGCCGGCGTCGGCTACAAGCTCGCCCTGCCAGATGCGCGCGGCTAGTTCGCTGAGCCGGCCGATCACCAGGGCCTTCATCCTGTTCGGCGTCGTGTTGTCGCTGTTCTTCGCGGTGCTGGCGGCGCTGGCGGTCGAGGGCATCGAGGTGCACCTGGTCGACGAGCGCCTGGCCGAAGTCGAGAAGTGGGCGCGTCCGCGCGCCGCCGCGGGCATGACCGCCGACCTGCCGGCCGGCCTGCGCTTCCATCGCGGAGACGACATCCCGCTGTCGCTGCGCGGCTTGCCGGCCGGCGTGTCCGAGGCCGAGATCGACGGCATCGGCCTGCACGTGCTGGCCGGCAGCGACGAGGCGGGGCCCTATGTCGTGGTCGACCATGAAAGCGACTACGAGGACATCGAGATGCTGGTGTACTCGATGTTCGCCGCCTTTTTCGCCGGCTTCGTCATCCTGGCGCTGTTCCTGGGCCGCTTCGTGGGCCGGCGCATCGTCACGCCGATCCGCGAACTGGCGGACGCGGTCGGCCAGGGTGCGCTGGCGCTGCCGCACACGACGCGCGAGGACGAGCTGGGCATCCTGGCGCGCGCCCTGGACGCGCATACCAGCGAGCTGCGCGCCTTCCTCGACCGCGAACGCTTCTTCACGGGCGACGTCAGCCACGAACTGCGCACGCCGCTGACGGTCATCATGGGCGCGGCCGAGATCCTGGTCGAGAACACGGACGACCCCGCGGTGCGCTCGCCGGCCCGGCGCATCTACCGCGCCGCGCAGGAAGCGACCGAATGCGTCACCGTCCTGCTGCTGCTGGCGCGCGCGCCCGAGCTCGGCCTGTTCGCGCCGGTCCCGGTGAGCGACATCGCGCGCCGCGAGACCGAGCGTTACCAGCACATGGTGGCCGACAAGCCGGTGACCCTGCGCTGCATCGGCTCGGCTGCCATCGACGTGCGCGCGCCTTCCGAACTGTGCGCGTCGGCGGTGGCCAACCTGATCCGCAATGCCTGCCAGTACACCGAGCAGGGACAGGTGACGGTGGTGCTGGAACCCGGGCGCATCAGCGTCGAAGACACCGGCCCCGGCTTGCCGGACGCGGTGCGCCAGACGCTGGACCGGGACGCGGCCGCCATTCCCTCGACCGGCTCGGCCGGCACCGGGCTGGGGCTGTCGCTGGTCAAGCGCATTTGCGAATATCTGGGCGCCAGATTGGTCTATCAACAGCGCGAGGGCGGCGGCAGCCGCTTCACGATCGTGTTTCCAGGCGATTTCACGCAATCCTGACGCCGGCTTGACGCCGACCTGAAGCGTCCCTCCTTATTCTTCCAGCACAGCAGTTCCGTGTCGGACTGCGCTACTTGAGGGGAGAGAGTGGATAGATTGTTCGCCAGGCGCATCCAGGCGCCGGTGCTGATGCTGGTCGTGGCCTTGCTGCTGGCCAGCGTGGGTAACATCAAGTTCTGGTCGGTCCTGGGCAGTGCCGCGGGCGGCGTCTCGCTGGCCAGCCTGCCGCTGCTGGCGGGATCGTTCCTGATCGTGGTCCTGTTCTTCAACGCCTGCCTGATGCTGGCCAGCTTCCGCCTGGTCGCCAAACCGGTGCTGATCGCGCTGGTGCTGGCCGCATCGGCCGCCAGCTATTTCATCGCGACCTATGGCATCGTCATCGACAAGGCCATGATCCAGAACGTGTTCGAGACCGATACGCGCGAGGCCACGGAACTGATCAGCTGGCAGATGGCGGCCAGGGTCGGTCTGCTGGGCGTGCTGCCCGCGTGGGCGATCTGGCGCGCCAGGATCGCGTTCCCGCGCGGCGCGCGCGGGCTGCTCGAACGCGCCGGCATCGCCGGCGGCTCGCTGCTGCTGGCGCTCATGCTCCTGCTGCTGCTGTACAAGAGCCTGGCGCCGGCGCTGCACGAGCATCGCGAACTGCGTTTCCTGCTCACGCCGACCAACTTCATCCAGGCCACCCATGGCTACCTGCGCGCGCGCTGGGCCGCCCCCATCGTGGTCGCGCCGCTCGGACGCGACGCCGTCAAGGGCGCCGCGTGGAAGGGCGCGCAACGCCGGACGCTGACCGTGCTCGTGGTCGGCGAAACGGCGCGCGCGGCCAATTTCTCGCTCGACGGCTATGCCCGCGACACCAATCCGCTGCTGGCGCGGCAAAGCGGCCTGGTCAACTTCGCGCGCGTGCATTCCTGCGGCACCGCGACCGCGGTCTCGGTGCCCTGCGTGTTCTCGGCCTTCAGCCGCGAGGACTACAGCCAGTCGAAGGCCGAGCGCCAGGAAGGCTTGCTCGACGTGCTCGCGCATGCCGGTTTCGACGTCGTATGGCGCGATAATAATTCGGGCTGCAAGGGCGTGTGCGACCGCGTGCGCTACGAGGACCTGTCGCGGCCGAAGCCGGGCGGCCCTTGCGAGGACGGCGAGTGCCACGACGAAGTCCTGCTCGACGGCTTGCCGGAGCTGCTGCGCCGCGGCGGCAAGGACATGGTGGTCGTGCTGCACCAGAAGGGCAGCCATGGTCCTGCCTATGCCAGCCGCTATCCGCGCGCCTTCGGCCGCTTCGGTCCGGTATGCACCAGCAACCAGTTCGAGACCTGTTCGCGCGAATCGATCCGCGCCGCCTACGACAACACCATCCTGTATACCGACTACTTCCTGAGCACGACCATCGACCGCCTGCGCGCGCTGGCCCTGGACGCGGACGTCGACACCGCGATGCTGTACTTTTCGGACCATGGAGAATCGCTGGGCGAGAACAACGTCTACCTGCATGGCACGCCCTATCTGTTCGCGCCGCGCGAGCAGACCGAGGTACCGATGATGCTGTGGATGTCGGACGGCTTCAGCGAGCGCTTTCGCATCGACCGCCGCTGCCTGAGCCAGCGCCGCAACGAGCCGCTGTCGCACGACAACGTGTTCCACTCGGTGCTCGGCATGCTCGACGTGAATACGGCGGTGCTCAATCCGCGGCTCGATATCTTCCATGCCTGCGTACGGGGCGCGTGAGATGGGCGCCGCCGTCACGCCTACCGCGCTGCTGCCGGCGCGGACGATCCGGCGCACGGTGGCGGCGCTGGCTGTCGCCGCGGCGGCCATCTTCTGGATGGGCCGCTGCACCGACCTCGACCTGGCGCTGGCCGATGCGGTGTTCGACGCCGGCAGCGGCGCCTTCCCCTGGCGCCATGCCTGGCTGGCCGAGACCTTCAGCCACGTGATCCTGAAATGGCTGCTGATGCTGCTCGCGCTGGGCTTCATCGGCCGCGCCCTGGCCGACCTGGCCTGGCCGCGCGCAGGCATGAGCGGGCGCGCTCGCCTGCGGCTGCGCATCGTCGCGCTGTCGGCGCTGCTGGTGCCCCTGGCGATCAGCATGCTGAAGCACTTCAGCACCTCGCATTGTCCGTGGGACTTGCTGCGCTATGGCGGCGACCAGCCCTATGTGCGCCTGTTCGAGGCCTTGCCGGCCGGCGCCGTCGCCGGACAGTGCCTGCCGGCCGGGCATGCGTCGAGCGCCTTGTGGCTGCTGTCGCTGGCGGTTTACTGGCTGCCGGCGCGGCCGCGGATGGCAAGCGCGGCGGCTGTCCTCGCGCTCGCGTTCGGCGCGGCGGTCGGCTATCTGCAGCAGCTGCGCGGGGCCCACTTCACGACCCACACCCTGTGGTCGATCTGGATCGCCAGCGCCATCGTCCTGTTCCTGGTCGCCGCCCTGCGGGCCGGGCCATCCCGCCGCAAGGCGCAATCCAACCCCTTATCGGAATCCGTCAATGTCGCAACCGCAGATCAGTGAATTCAAGAGCAAACAGGGCCTGGGACGGATACTGTCCGCGTCCCGCTATTCGGCCGCAGGCCTGAAGTTCGCATGGCAATCGGAACACGCGTTTCGCCAGGAGCTGCTGGTGGCCGTGCCCGCCATGCTGGTGGCCGCGCTGCTGCCGCTGCCGGCCCTCGAGCGGCTGGCGCTGGTCGCGGTGCTGGTCGGGGTGCTGGTCGTCGAGTTGATCAATTCCGCCATCGAAGCGGTGGTCGATCGCATCTCGCTCGAGCGCCACCCCCTGTCCAAGAGCGCCAAGGACCTGGGCAGCGCGGCCGTCGCGCTGGCCGTCATGCTCGCCGCCCTGACCTGGGGTGTGCTGGTCCTGCCGCTGCTGTTCGGCTAGCCGGGCGTGTGCTCCTCGGCCTTCGCCGGCGCCGGCGCAGGCTGGCGCCGCAGCCTGCGCCCGTGGCGCTTGAACCAGTGTTCGAGGTCGTCGATATAGGTGTAGACCGCCGGCACCACCAGCAGGCTCAGCAAGGTCGAGGTGATCAGGCCGCCGATCACCGCCACCGCCATCGGCGAGCGAAAGCTCGGGTCGCCCGAGAAGCCCAGGGCGAGGGGCAGCATGCCGGCGCCCATGGCGATGGTGGTCATCACGATCGGGCGGCTGCGCTTGTGGCAGGCGTCCACCAGTGCGTCGAAGCGCCCCATGCCGGCTTTGCGCGCCAGGATCGCGTAGTCGACCAGCAGGATCGAGTTCTTGGTCACGATCCCCATCAGCATGATCAGGCCGATCATGGTCGGCATCGACAGCGCATTGCTGGTGAGCAGGAGGGCGACGAACGCGCCGCCGATCGACAGCGGCAGCGCCGCCAGGATCGTCACCGGCTGCATGAAGTCCGAGAACAGGAGCACCAGCACGCCATAGATGCACAGCACGCCGATCAGCATCGCCACCCCGAAGCTGTTGAACAGCGCCTGCATCTCTTGCGCGTCGCCCAGCTCGGCGATCGTCACCGACGACGGCAGCGACTGGAACACCGGCAGCGCGCGCGCCTCGGCATTGACTTCGCCCAGCGCGCGGCCGGACAGCTCGACGTCGAGCGTCACGTTGCGGCTGCGGTTCAGGCGGTCGATCTGGGCCGGGCCGCTTTCCATGGTGATGTCGGCCACCGTCGAGAGCAGCACCGGGCCGTGCGCGCCGGGCACCGTCAGGCGCCCGATGGCGTCCAGGTCGGCGCGCACCGCGTCCGGCAGCTTGACCCGGATCGGCACCTGGCGCTCGTCCAGGTTCATCTTGGCCAGCGCTTGCTCGTAGTCGCCGGCGGTGGCCACGCGCACCGTCTCGCCGATCGACGCCGCCGTCACGCCCAGGTCGGCCGCGCGCGCGAAGTCGGGTCGCACGATGATCTCGGGGCGCACCAGCGAGGCGCTCGAACTGACGTTGCCGATGCCGCGCAAGGTGCGCAGTTCGCGCTCGGCTTGGCGCGCCGCCAGCGTGAGCGCCTGCGCGTCGTCGCTGCGCAGCACCAGCTGCATCTTGGTGCCGGCGTCCGGTATGCCCACTGTGAAGCGGGCGCCGGGGATGTCCACCAGCGTTTGCCGGATGCGGTTCTCGATCACGCCCAGCTTCACGTCGCGCTCGCTGCGGTGCACGGTGGCGATGGTCAGCACCGCGCGCCGCGCCTCGGCCGCCGCGCCGGGCGAGAAGGCGTCGCCGCTGGAGCCGCCGCCGATCGAGCTGAACACGCTCTTCACGCCGGCCACGGTCATGACTTGCCGGCGCACCTGCTCGGCCACCGCATGGGTCTGGGCCAGGGTGGCGCCCGGCGGCAGCTCGACGTTGACCTGGGTCTGCGAGCGGTCGGCCGGCGGCATGAAGCCGGTCGGCAGCAGCGGCACCAGGGCCAGCGAGCCGGCGAAGAACAGGGCCGCGCCGAGCATGGTCAGGCCGCGCCGGCGCAGGCACCACTGCATGACGGCCAGGTAGCGGCGCATCAGCGGGCCGTCCTGCGGCGCGTGCGGGACGCCATGCGCGTCCTTGTTCAGGTCTTTCGGCGCCTTCATCAGGTAGGCGCACATCATCGGCGTGAGCAGGCGCGCGACCAGCAGCGACGCCAGGATCGCCAGCACCGCGGTCCAGCCGAACTGCTTGAAGAACTTGCCGGGGATGCCGCCCATGAAGGCGGTCGGCAGGAACACCGCCACCAGGGCGAAGGTGGTGGCGATCACCGCCATCCCGATCTCGTCGGCCGCTTCCAGCGCGGCCTGCATCGGCGTCTTGCCCATGTGAAGGTGGCGCGAGATGTTCTCGATCTCGACGATCGCATCGTCGACCAGCACGCCGACCACCAGGGCCAGCGACAGCAGCGTGACCATGTTCAGCGTGTAGCCGAACAGGTACTGGCCCAGGAAGGCCGGGATCACCGACAGCGGCAGGGCGGCGGCCGCGATCAGGGTCGCGCGCCAGTCGCGCAGGAACCACCACACCACCAGCACCGCCAGCAGCGCGCCCTCGTACAGCATGTGCATCGAGGCGTCGAAGTTTTCCTCGACCGAATAGGAGTTGTCGATCACTTCGCGGATGACCAGCCTGGGATTGTCCTTGCCCAGCTGTTCCATCGCGGCGCGGGCGCCGCTGGCGACGTCGATCTCGCCGGCGCCGCGGGTGCGGAACACCTCGAAGGCGACTACCTTGCGGCCATCCTGTTCGGCCAGCGCGCGCTGCTCCTCGACCGTGTCGCTCACCGTCGCCACCTGGTCGAGGCGCACGTGGCGGCCGTCCGGCAGCGGGATGTCCAGCGCCGCCAGCTGCTGCGCGGTCTGCACGGTGGCCAGGGTGCGCACCGATTGCTCGACGCCGGCCACGTCGCCGCGGCCGCCCGGCGCCTCGCGCTGCACGTTGCGCAGCTGACGCGAGACGTCCAGCGCCGACAAGCGCAGCGCGGCCATCCGTTGATCGTCGAGTTCGACCCGCACTTCGCGCGTCACGCCGCCCACGCGCTTGACGGCGCCCAGGCCGGGCACGCTCAGCAGGCGCTTGGAGACGTCGTTGTCGACGAACCAGCTCAGGTCCTGGTCGTCCAGGCCCGAACCTTGCGCCGCCTCCACGGTGAAGGTCGAGACCACGCGGCCGGCGGTGGCGGTCTTGGTGACGGTGGGGTCGCGCATCTCGGCCGGCATGTCGGCGCGCACGCGCGAGACCGCGTCGCGCACGTCGTTGACGGCGTCGGCCGGATCGCGCTCGAGGATGAACTCGACCGTGATGGTGGCCACGCCGTCGAGCACGCGGGTATAGATGTTCTTGATGCCTTGCAGGGTGGCGATCGAGTCTTCCATCTTGCGCGCGACCTCGGTTTCGAGCTGGGCCGGGGCGGCGCCGTCGAGGGTCGCGGTGACGGTCACGATCGGCAGCTCGATGTCCGGAAAGTCCTGCACCTTGCTGGCATTGAAGGCCAGCAGCCCCGCCACGGTGAGCAGGACGAACAGCATGATCGCCGGGATCGGATTGCGGATCGAGAGGGCGGAAAAGTTCATCGTGGCGTCCTCAGCGCGCGGCGTTCGTGCGCGCGGCCGGCGGCGCCGGCGTGGCCCGGGGCGCCGTGGCGGCGATATTGCGCACCAGGTCGCCGTCGTTCAGGAAGCCGGCGCCCTGGACCACGATCGGCGTGTCGGCGTTCAGGCCACTGACCACCTCGACCCGCTCGCCCAGGCGGCGCCCCAGTTGCACTTTCACCTGGCTCACGCGGCTGTCCGGATTCAGGCGGAACACGTAGCTGAAGCCGTCGCGCACGGCGACCGCCTGCTGCGGCACGGTCAGCGCATTCGAGGCGCCCAGCTCGAAGCGGCCGCTGGCGAACATGCCGGCCTTCAGGGGCGTGTTGCTGGACATGGAGGGCGGCAGGTCGACATAGACCAGGGCCAGGCGGGTCTGGGGATCGACCGACGGCGCCACGGTGCGCACCTTGCCGGCGATCTCCGCCCCGCTGGCGGCGAGCACGGTCGCCCTGGCGCCGGGCTTGATGCGGCCCAGGTCTTGCGCCACCACTTCGGCGCGCCATTCGAGGCGGCCCTGGCGGATCATGCGGAACAGTTCCGCGCCGACGCCGACCACGGCGCCGACGGTGGCGCTGCGCGCCGAGATCACGCCGCTGTCGGGCGCGACCACCTGCGTGTATTTCAGGCGCAGCTGCTGCTGGGTGAGGGTGGCCTGGGCCGATTTCACGCGCGCCGCGGCGGTCATTTCGCCGGTGACGTACTGGGTGACCTGCTGCGCGCTCAGCGCGCCCGAGCTTTCAAGCGCGCGGGCGCGGTCTGCGTTCGACTTCGCTTCCTGCAGGTTGGCCCGGGCTTCGAGCAGCGCGGCGCGCGCGATGTCGATCTCGGCGCGCACCGTCTCGTCGGCGAACACCGCCAGCACTTGCCCCTTCTTGACCACGTCGCCTACGTTCACCCGCACCTCGGACAGGCGCAGGCCGTTCGATTCGCTGCCGATCACCGCTTCCTGCCAGGCGGCGATGCTGCCGTTGGCGGTGAGGTTGAGCGGCAGTCTGGTGGTGGCGGGGAGGGCGGTGGTGACGCTCAGGGCGGGGCGCGGCGCCGCTTTTTCATCTTCCGCAGTGGCGCGCTCGGCCGTGGCCAGGGCAACGGTGGCGCACAGGGCAACGGCGCCCAGGGCGATGACGAGCGTACGCGGAGCGCGAATGTTTGGCATGGTCTCTGTGTCGTTTGGCTATAGCAAACAAGTGTAGCAAAAGCGACACGGCAGGCCGCCGCGCACGCACCCCATCATGGCCAGCGCGCTTGTCCCGGCAAAGCGGTCTGCCGATCCGGAAGAAGGCTGAAAGAGAGGGAAAACGAGGGGAAGGGGAATGGCGCACTGCCGCAAACGTCCAGGCCGCCGCCTGATCTAGAGGGCTTACTCTATTGAAACAACTACAGTACTTCTACCGTATTGCACTGCACAATAAAAAAGACTATATTGGAACTGTCTCCTCCAGTTTTCTCCGAAAATTGGATTCCCGCCCGCCAACCATCAGGTTTGCGGGCGTTTTTTTTTGCTCAGGCGTCTTCGCCTTGGAAGGCATTGGCGCGCCAGGTCAGCACCAGCGTGTCGCGGTAGCCATGCTCGCCCAGCGGCTGGATCGGCGTCGATTCGTGGATCACGGCGGCGTCGTCCAGCAGCAGCAGGGTCCAGGGTTCGAGCATGGTGAAGCGCTGGCCGGCCGGGCCGTGGGCGTCGAACACGCGCGTCTCGCCGCCCTTGATGCCCTTGCGATGGATGAGAATCACGGCCACGAAATCGACGCCGTCGCGGTGCGCGCCTTCCGGCGTCGGGCGGCCGATGCCGTCGGCGGTGTCGATGCGGAACTGGTGCGCTTCGACGAACCAGCGCTGCCGGCCCGCGACCTCTGAACAGACCCCGCCCAGCGCGCGCAGTAGCCTCGCCCAGGCCGGATTGGCGACGGTGGCCGCTTCCATCGGCGCGAACAGGCGGTGCATGCCGCCGTGCAGCGCGTTGTATTCGACCGGCTGCCAGTGCGCGCGGTGCGGCGTCTGCTCGAGCTTACCGGCGTCGTCGATGAAGCAGGAATGGCGGCGGCGGCGGTAGCGGCCGCCGTCCTTCAGGTATTCGTCCAGCACCAGCCGCTCCCAGCTCGGCACGAGCGAGTCCAGCTCGCCGATCCCGCAGCCGGCCAGCGCGGCGACGTCGAGAGGACGCAGGACCGCATAACCGGTGTTGCGCAGGGCGTCCGTCAGCTGCGACGGCGCGACATACGGGAGTTGGGTTTGCAATGTGGTCATCTCGTTAGCGTAGCACTTTTCATGTCGACGAGTGACCGCCCCTGCCGAACGATCAATGCGCTGGATCAGGCGAACAGCAGGCGCCGTCACCACTGTTTGACGAGAGTCAGGCGCAGCGAGCGCGGCTCGATCGGGTGGAAGTGCACGTCGGCCACCGGCGCGGCCTCGCCCGGCAAGCGCGACGCGTAGAAGTAGTCGATGGCCGAGGCGCGGCGGTTGGCCAGATTGAAGCCCTCCAGCTCCAGGCGCAGGTCGTTCGCCAGCCGGTAGCCGATGCGGCCGTTGAGCGTCAGGCTCGCGTTCGAGCGCACGCTGTCGTCCTCGACCAGCGGACGCGGGCCGAACCAGCGCAGGCGCACGGAGCCCGACCACGGGCCGCGCGGGTCGACCGTCACGCCCAGCTGGGCGACGCCTTCGATGGCGCCGGGTATCCTGTCGCCGTCGGGATTGCCGCCGCATGAGCGGGCACATGAGCGGGCGCGCGCCCAGGCCGCGTCGAGGTCGATCGACAGCCACTTGAGCGGGCGGTAGTAGTTCGAGAACTCGATGCCGTAGCGCCGGCTCGGATCGCCCGCTTCGGTATTGCCGGCGTCGCCGATATAGGTCAGCTCGGAATCGAAGTCGAGCCGGTACACGGCCAGCGACGTCTGCATCTTCGCGATCGCCTCGGTGCGCACGCCCAGTTCGAACCCGCGCGAACGCACCAGGCCAGGCGTCGGGTCCACCGCCTCCAGGGTCTTCGGGTCGACGGTCGCTACCGTCCCGCGCGCGTCGTTGCTGTGAAAGCCGTGGCCGTAGTTGGCGTACAGCTCGGTGGCCGCCCATGGCCCATAGACGATGTTCAGGGTCGGCGTGACCAGCGTGTCATGCGCCTTGCCGGCGTTTTCAAGCCGGTCGCCGTCCACGCGGAAGCGGTAGTTGCTGGCCCGCACACCCGCCACCGTGCGCAGCGCATCGCTCCAGCGCGTCGCGCTCTCGATGAAGACGGCGCCGCTGGTCTCGACGATGTGGTCTTCGCGCGTGGTCGCGATGCGCTGGCGCCGGCGCGTGTCGTACAGGCCGTTGAAGATATTGTCGTTCTGGAGCTGCGCGCCCACCGTCAGGTCGGACGACAGCGCCTCGGTGCGGTGCACGTGCCAGGTGTGGGTGGCGTCGATGCCGGTGGTGACGCGGCGGTCCGGCTGGGCGAACTGGTCGCCGTTCACCGGGTCGTTCAGAAAATAAGTGAAGTTCGAGAACAGCGCGAGCTGGTTGCGGATCGCGTAGGCGCTCACCTTGCTGGCCGAGTCGGCGCCGGTCCGGCGCCAGACGCCCGACAGGCTGAAGCGCCGCGCCGCGCCGCCATCGCTGTCGTCGACCAGGTCGTAACGCTCGAGGCGGCCATCCTGCACCGCGCGCAGCGGGATCTGGTCGGTGGCATGCCAGTCGCCGCGATAGCCCATCGCGGTGACGCTCCAGCCATTGTTGGCGTAGCCCCGGCTGAAGCGCAGCACGGCATTGAACTTGCGGTAGTCGTCCGGCCGCGTCCACGGGCCGTCATTGTGCATCGCCTCCAGCGCGTACAGCAGGCTGCCGCCCGCCACCTCGGGCGAGCCGGCGAGCAGCGCGCGCCGGTAGCCGTCCTGGCCGACGGTGGCCGAGGCGAGGTTCTTCACCAGCCGGTTGGCATAGGTGAGCGACGCCACGCCGGCCGACGAGAAGTCGCCCTCGCGCGCCGAATACGGTCCCTTGCGGTAGTCGAGGCGGCCGACCAGCTCGGGGATCAGGAAGTTCAGGTCGGTCCAGCCCTGGCCGTGGGCGTGGCTGCGCTGGTTGACCGGCATGCCGTCGACCCGGGTGGCGAGGTCGGTGCCGTGGTCCAGGTTGAAGCCGCGCAGGTAGAACTGGTTGGCCTTGCCTTCGCCGCTGTGCTGGCTGGCGATCAGCCCGGGCGTGACTTCGAGCAGTTCGCCCGGGCGGTAGGCGATGCGGCCGGCCAGGTCCTTCGCGCCGGCGCTGCCGGCGCCGGCCGAATCGGCGACGCCGAGCTGGGATGCGCGCGCGCCTTCGACCAGCACGCGCTGCAGCTGGAAGTCGTCGGCATGGACGGCGGACGTGGCGAACAGCGCGGCCAGCACGCAGGGAACGGGGCGAAGATGCATGGAATTCTTGAAAAACGTTTTTGTTATTGCGCCGGCTGCTCGAGCGCCTGGCGGGTGAAGGTGAGGGAACGGACCGCGCCGCCCGCGCCCAGGTTGACGGTATTGACCTGTTCGGGCAGGAAGTCGATCAGCACGCCCTGGCGGATCGTGGCCGCGCGGGTGAGCGGCGTGTTGTCGATCTCCTGGTAGATGACGACGCTGTTGGCGTCGACCGTCATGCCGATCCACTTGACCGGCAGGCGCGTGTCGTCCGGGGCGGCGAGCCAGAACTGGCGCTCGACGTACCGGCGCAGCACGGCCTGGTCTTCCGGGTCGGAAAGGTCGAACTGGCGCTGGTACAGGTTCAGCAGCAGGGCGTCGATGTCGTGCGCCGTATAGGTGTGGACGATCTCGGTGCTCCTGGTGCGTTCGTTGTACGAGATGTCGGTCATGCCGAAGTGGAAGCGGTGCGCGCTCGCGCTGTTGCTCATGACCGTGCTCACGCACAGCAGCAGGGCGATGCACAGCGCCTTGACGCCGTACAGCCTCATTGCGCGGCCTTCGGCGCTGCGGCGCCCTTCAGCGGCGTCTGCATGTCGCGCATCAGGTTATTGGGATCACGCTCGGTCTTGAACAGCTCCAGGCGCGACGGCGCGGCTTTGCGCGGCCAGCTGTTGTTGCTGGTGTCGATGTCGGCGGTTTCCCAGAACGGATCCTGGGTCAGGCCCACGATCGGCTCATCGAGCACGAACAGCTTGGTGATCCTGGTCGGCGAATAGCGCCAGACTTCGGCCGGAATGCGCTCGATGGTCTTCTTGCCGCTCTTGAGTTCGATCTCGACGATCAGCGGCATCACCAGTCCGCCCTTGTTGGCGAAGTCGACCAGATACAGGTGCTTGCCCTCCTTGAGCAGGGCTTTTTCCCAATCCTCCAGGCCGGCCATGGTTTCCTGGTACTTGTTGCGGTCCTTGTTGGTGACCGTGAACTCGTCGTGCTCGTTGTAGAAGTCGCGCAGCTCGGGATGGGCGTCGATGCGGCGCGCCATCCCCCGATTGCGCTGGTCCATGACCGACACCGGTTCGCCGTTGGCGCGTTCGCGGAGAAACGCCTTTTCGACCTCCGGGTCCTGGCTGCTGACGGTGTACTCGGTGATGCCCTCGACGCTGATGTCGACCGCGTCGGTGGTATAGAACCAGCCGCGCCAGAACCAGTCGAGGTCGGTGCCGGAGGCGTCTTCCATGGTGCGGAAGAAGTCGGCCGGGGTGGGGCGCTTGAACTTCCAGCGCTCGGCGTATTCCTTGAAGGCGAAGTCGAACAGCTCGCGGCCGAGGATGGTCTCGCGCAGGATGTTGAACGCCGTGGCCGGCTTGGCGTAGGCGTTGTTGCCGCGCTGGAGCGTCGATTCGGCATTGGTCATGATCGGCGCCTGGTTGGTGCTGCGCATGTACGAGACGATGTCGCGCGCCTCGCCGCGGCGCGACGGGTAGTTTTCTTCCCAGGCCTGCTCGGCCAGGAACTGCAGGAAGCTGTTCATGCCCTCGTCCATCCAGGTCCACTGGCGCTCGTCCGAGTTGACGATCATCGGGAAGTAGTTGTGGCCCACCTCGTGGATGATCACGCTGATCAGGCCATACTTGGCGGCCTTCGAGTACGTCACCTCGCCGGTCCTGGCGTCCTTGACCGGACGGCGCCCATTAAACGACAGCATCGGGTATTCCATGCCGCCCACCGGGCCGTTGACCGAAATCGCGACCGGATACGGGTAGTCGAACGAATATTTGTTGTACTGCTCGATGGTGTGGATCACGGCCGGGGTTGAGTATTTTTCCCACAGCGGATTGGCCTCGGCCGGGTAGTAGGACATCGCCATCACGTCCTGCTTGCCGCTCTTGATGCCCTGGGCGTCCCAGATGAACTTACGGCTGGTGGCGAAGGCGAAGTCGCGCACGTTCTGCGCCTTGAAGCGCCAGGTCCTGGTGCCGGTGGCGCGGTCTTTCTCGTTGGCCTGCGCCTCCGCCTGGGTGATGATCATGACCGGCTTGTTCGCCGTACGCGCCTGTTTCAGGCGCTCGCGCTGGACCGCGGTCAATACTTCGCCCGGGTTCTGCAGTTCGCCGGTGGAGGCCACCACGTGGTCGGCCGGGGCCGTGATCTGCACGTCGTAGTCGCCGAATTCGAGCGTGAATTCGCCGTCGCCCAGGTATTGCGCGTTCTGCCAGCCGGCGGCGTCGTAGTAGGCCGCCATGCGCGGGAACCACTGGGCGATCTCGAAGATGTCGTTGCCGTCGTCGAAGCGCTCGAAGCCCATGCGGCGGCCCAGCACGTTCATCTCGGGGATGTTGAAGCGCCAGGCCACGTCGAACGCGGTGCGCGCGCCCGGCTTGAGCGGCTGCGGCAGGTCGATCCGCATCATGGTCTTGTTGATCGTGTGGCGTAGTGGCCGGCCGTCGCTGCCGGTGACGCTCGCGATGTGGATGCCGCCGTCGAACTTGCGCGCCTCGAGCGTGAAGCGCAGCGCGTCGAACTTGACGCCATCCCCGCCACGGGCCTGCCAGGCGTCGCGCGACGGCAAGGTCGAGATGTTGCGGTTGTCCGAATCGTTGCGGAACATGTTCTGGTCCAGCTGCACCCACAGGTAGGACAGGGTATCCGGCGAATTGTTATGGTAAGTCACGGTGCCCGCGCCGCTCAATGAACGCTTGTTCTCGTCGAGCGTCACGCGCAGCCGGTAGTCGGCGCGCTGCTGCCAGTACTTGTGGCCCGGCGCGCCGGCCGCGTTGCGGGTTTCGCCCGGCGTCGGCAGCAGTTCGTCGAGCTGGCGGAACTTGTCGTCGAAGACCGGGCCGGCGGCGCTTGCCGAGGCGGAAAGAACGAGGGCGGCAATGCTTGCCTGCAGGTGCTTGAGATTCATGTGGTGACAACAGCAAGTAAAACACCGGCAGGGGCCGGCGCAGGGTGGACGGCGCGTCATTCGGTCAACCGGACCGAATGACTCCACGCGTTCAACAATATGATCAGTGCCCGGTCACTGACCGGAAGCCCCATCCGTCTTGAGCTTCGTATTAAAGTCGCGCATCAGGTTGTTCGGATCGCGCTCGGTCTTGAACAGCTCCAGCCGCGACGGCGTGGCCTTCCTCGGCCAGCTGTTGTTGCCGACGTCGACGTCGGCCGTCTCCCAGTACGGGTCCTGGGTCAGCCCGACCATCGGCTCATCCGTCACGAACAGCTTGGTGATCCTGGCCGGCGAATAGCGCCATACCTCGGCCGGAATCCGCTCGATGGTCTTCTTGCCGCTCTTGAGTTCGATCTCGACCACCAGCGGCGTCACCAGCCCGCCCACGTTGGTGAAGTCCACCAGGTACAGGTGCTTGCCTTCCTTGAGCAGCGCCTTTTCCCAGTCCTCCAGCCCGGCCAGCTTTTCCTGGTAGCGGTTGCGGTCCTTGTTGGTGACGGTGAAGTCGTCGTGCTCGTTGTAGAAGTCCTTCAGCTCGGGATGCGCATCGACGCGGCGCGCCATCCCCTGGTTGCGCTGCTTCGTGACCGACACCGGTTCTTGCACGCGGCGCGCGCGCTGCAATGCTTTTTCGACTTCGGGATCCTGGCTCGACACCGTGTACTCGGTGATGCCGTCCACGCTCACGTCGACCGCGTCGGTGGTATAGAACCAGCCGCGCCAGAACCAGTCGAGGTCGGTGCCGGAGGCGTCTTCCATGGTGCGGAAGAAGTCGGCCGGGGTGGGGCGCTTGAACTTCCAGCGCTCGGCGTATTCCTTGAAGGCGAAGTCGAACAGCTCGCGCCCCAGCACCGTCTCGCGCAGCACGTTCAGCGCGGCGGCCGGCTTGGCATAGGCGTTGTTCCCGAACTGCAGCAGCGACTCCGAGTTGGTCATGATCGGCACCTGGTTGCGGCTCTTCATGTAGTCGGTGATGCGGCGCGGCTCGCCGCGGCTGTCCGGCCAGTTTTCTTCCCAGGCCTGCTGCGCCAGGTATTGCACGAAGGTGTTCAGGCCCTCGTCCATCCAGGTCCACTGGCGCTCGTCCGAGTTGACGATCATCGGGAAGTAATTGTGGCCCACCTCGTGGATGATCACGCCGATCAGGCCATACTTGGTGCGCTGCGAATAGGTGATCTCGCCGGTTTTCTTGTCCCTGCTTGGCCGCGGGCCGTTGAACGAGATCATCGGGTATTCCATGCCGCCCACCGGGCCGTTGACCGAGATCGCGGTCGGGTACGGGTAGTCGAAGGAATACTTATTGTACTGCTCGATGGTGTGGATGATCGCCTGGGTCGAGTATTTCTCCCACAGCGGATTACCCTCCTTCGGGTAGTACGACATCGCCAGCACGTCGATGTCGCCGCTCTTGACGCCCTGCGCGTCCCAGATGAACTTGCGGCTCGAGGCGAACGCGAAGTCGCGCACGTTCTTGGCCTTGAAGTGCCAGGTCTTCGTCGCGCCGTTGTCTACTCCGCTGCGCGCCTTTTCGGCCGCTTCGGCTTCAAGCTGGGTCACGATGACGACCGGTTTTTTCGCCGTGCGCGCCTGCCTGAGGCGCTCGCGCTGGGCGGCGCTGAGCACCTCGCCCGGGTTCTGCAATTCGCCGGTCGACGCGACGATATGGTCGCCTGGTACCGTGATGCGCACGTCGTAGTCGCCGAATTCGAGCGTGAACTCGCCCGCGCCCAGGAACTGCTTGTGCTGCCAGCCATAGACGTCATAGTAGGCGGCCATGCGCGGGAACCACTGGGCGATCTCGAACAGGTCGTTGTTGTCGTCGAACTTCTCGTAGCCGGCGCGCCCGCCCAGCACCTTCTGTTCGTTGATGTTGTAGCGCCAGTCGATGCTGAAGCTCACGCGCGCGCCCGGCTTGAGCGGCTGCGGCAGGTCGATCCGCATCATGGTCTGGTTGATCGTGTGCGCCAGCGCGCGGCCGTTCGCATCCTTCACCGCCAGGATGTCGAAGCCGCCGGGGAAGGTGCGCTGTTCGAGCAGCGAACGCAGGCCGTCGAACTTCAGGCCGGTCTGCGCCGTGGCGCCGGTCCAGGCGTTGCGTGAGGGGAGGGCGGCGCTCTGGCGCGCGTCCGAGCCCGGCTTGTAGATGTTCTGGTCCAGCTGCAGCCACAAATACTTGAGGGTGTCCGGGGAATGGTTATGGTAGGTCACGGTGCCGGCGCCGGTGAGCGCGCGCTTGTTCTCGTCGAGCGTGGCGCGGATCGTATAGTCGGCGCGCTGCTGCCAGTAGGCGTGGCCCGGGGCGCCGGACGCGGTGCGGATCGCCCCCGGCGTCGGCAGCAGTTCGTCGAGCTGGCGGAACTTGTCGTCGAAGGGCGCGGCCGCGAACGCTGACGTGGCGAGGCATAGCGCTGCCACGCCGAGAGGCAAACGGAACATGATTCCCCTGGATTTGTTGTTGATATAAGAAAAGAATTCTAATCCTGATATTAATCAACTGCTCAGGGGATTTGTAAAAATCCTGAAATATGCGGTGTGACAGCCGCACCAATGGCTGGCTTTTACAACACCATATTTACAGGCGCCGGTAGGCGCGCGACGACGATCCGACCACGGTGTGGCCGCTGTCGGCATCGCTTGGCCGCATTTCCAGGTTGCGCGACAGGATGAACAGGACCTTGTCGGATTCGGCGTACAGCGGTTCCCAAGGGCCGCGGCGGATCGCGACCATCAGCCGGCCCTCGCGTTCGGCGACTTCGAAGTCGCCGATGCCGTCGACGCGGTATTTGCCGACCAGCGCTTGCCTGGCGCTTGGCGCGAGTTCGACCGTGGTGCGCAGGCGGGTCTGCTGGCCGGCCCACTTGTATTCATGGGCGATGGCGCGCGTCAGGGCGGCCGCCAGTTCACCGCCGTTGTCGCCATTGGTCAGCACCACCACGCCATCGCCGCCTTCGGTCGAGCCGTACAGCCACGACTGGAAGCCCACGTTGACGCCGCCGTGGCCGAAGCCCTTGCCGCCCTCGCTGATCTGCAGGCCCAGCGCATAGTCGTTCATCACCGGCTGCAGCATGGTGCGGGTCATGGCCGGCGACAGCACGCCGTTGTCGCCGCCAGCCGCCCCCTGCTGGATCGCGATCGCGAATTTCGCCAGGTCGGACGGTGTGCTCCACAGGCCCGCAGCAGCCTGTTCGGGGTGGGTGTAGGCGCCGCCGGCGAAAGGCTCGCCATCGTGGCCGTGGGGCCGGGCCGCACTGGCCTGCAAGGCCGTCGGCAGCGGCTGGGCGAAGGTGCTCTCGAGCATGCCCAGCGGCGCCAGCACCGACTCCTGCATCAGGACCTCGAAGGGCTTGCCGGCACGGTCGATCATGGCCTGCTGCAGCACGGTATAGCCCCCGCCCGAGTAGCGCCATGCCGTGCCCGGCGCCGTGTCGACCCGGATCGCCTTGGTATTGGCGGCCCATGCGCCGTCCAGCACCTGCACCAGCGTCGGCACCCGCTTGCCCGCGGCGTAGCCGGGAAAGCCCGGCACGCTCACGCCACCCGTATGCGAGAGCAACTGGCGCAGGTTCGGCCTGCCTTTATCTTGACTGTCCGGCAGGCGCCACGACGTCAGGGCCGTGTCGATGCCGGCGTCGAGGTCCAGCTTGCCCTGTTCGACCATGCGCAGCGCGGCCATTGCGCTCACCGGCTTGCTCACCGAGGCGGTCTGGAACAGCGTGTGCGGCGTGACCGCCGGCCCGCCGATCCAGGCCACGCCGTAGCCGCGGGCCCAGGCCAGCTCGCCGTCCTTGATCACGGCCACGCTCACGCCCGGCACCTTCAGGCGCGTCATCGCTTCCTGCAGGCTTTCGGTCTTGACCGGCGCGCTGGCCAGCGCGATGGCCGGGCGCAGGCCCGCTTCGACGCGGGCGATGGCGGCGTCGTCGGCATGGGCGAACGGCGTCGCCAGGGCGGCGATCAG
The DNA here is from genome assembly GCF_050434805.1 of Massilia sp. UYP11. Taxonomy (NCBI): domain Bacteria; kingdom Pseudomonadati; phylum Pseudomonadota; class Betaproteobacteria; order Burkholderiales; family Oxalobacteraceae; genus Massilia; species Massilia sp. UYP11. The sequence goes on along the minus strand of NZ_JBNDJE010000013.1, from coordinate 23,585 downwards.
GAAGAAACGCAGGCGCGGTGCTGCAAGCGAGTTGACGGACATGAGCTCTCCATACGATGTGGGCAAATGGCCAATAGTATGGAGATGCCGGACAAGGCGAACAAGCGTTCGATGTATTTCATGCGGCCGGCATGCTGAAGGTGAAGGTGGTGCGTTCCTCGCCAGACTGCACGCCGATCGCGCCGCCGTGCGCGCGCGCGATCTGGTCGACGATGTACAGCCCCAGTCCCAAGCCGTCGTCGCCGGCGCGCGATACCGCGCGCCAGTAGGGCTTGAACAGCTGCTTGACCGTGGTCGCATCCAGGTGCGGGCCGTGGTTGCTCACCGCGAGCACGAACAGGCCGTCTTCGACGCCGGCCCGCACCTCGATGGGCCGCGCCGGATCGCCGTGCGTCAGCGCGTTCCTGACCAGGTTCGACAGCATCTGCGCGAGGCGCCGCGGGTCGCAGCGCAGGCGCAGGCCGGGCATGATGTCGCTGTCCAGGTGCGCCTGGGGATAGGCGCCGCGCAACTCGTCGACGGCCTGCTCCAGGCCGGTCTCGACGCCGTCGTGCAGCCGCAGGTCGAGCGCCATGCCCGAACCCATGCGCCCGCGCGTGAAATCGACCACGTCGTCGACCAGGGTGTCGATGCGCAGCGCGCTGCGCCGGATCCGTTCCAGGGCCTGGGCCGTGGCCGGATCTTCGTTGCGGCGCGCCAGCAGGTCGACCCGGATCAGGATCGCGCTCAAGGGCGTGCGCAGGTCGTGTCCGAGCACGGCGATGAACTGCTCGCGCAGTTCGGCCGTCTCGCGTTCGGAGAACAGCGCGCGCTGGGCGTCGCGCAGCGAGCGTTCGGTCTCGAGCTGGCGCGAGACCAGTTCGGCGAACAGGGTAATGGCCGGCACCAGCGGGCCTTCGCTCAGGCGCGCCGGCTCGTCATCCAGGCCGCACAGGGTGCCGAAATAGGCGCCATCCGGGCGGAAGATCGGAATCGAAAAATAGCTCTGGTAGCCGAAGGCGCATGGCGACGGATGGTCGCGGTAGCGGGCGCTGTCGCGCACGCAGTCGATGACGACCGGTTGGCGCGACTGGAGCACTTCCTGGCACAGGGTAAGGTCGAGGTCGATCGTGGCGCCCGGCTGCAGGCCCAGGCCGAGGCGGTCGTGCACCGCGCACGCCGTCCAGCACTCGGGCGTGACGTGGGCGATGCAGACGAAACGCATGCCGGTGAGCGCCGCGATGGTCTCCAGGACCCGTGGCACGGACTCGATCGCCTGGATTTCGCTGACGTGGAGAGGGACGCTGTCCGCCATGGGTCGGATGTTGTAAAAATACCATCCTAGCACGTTGCCGTGCCCGCTGTCACTTTCTGGCGGAGCGGCGCCTCAGGCCAGCCAGCGCCCGTCCTGGTACACCCTTTCCTCGCCCAGCCAGACCGCGTCGGTCACCGCGAACACGTCGATGTGGTAGCGCGCATCCTTGCGCTTGAAGCCGGGCTTCGGATACACGCCATGCTTGGCGCCGAGCGACAGGTGGATGCCGCACATGCGCTCGTAGGTGCCGATGTCGTCCACCCGCAGCTCGCGCGTGAAGGCGCGGTTCAGGCCGAAGCCCAGCTCGCGCACCCAGACTTCGCCTTCCTCGAGCCGGATATTGTCCAGCACCTGCTGGAAGGCCGGCGTCGCGTTCTCGGTGGCCACCACACGGCCGGCCTCGATCACCAGGGTCACCGGCGTCTCCGGGCGGTTGGAGCGGTAGCTGGTGTCGCCGAACACGTGGATCTGCACCCGGCCGTGCACCGCTTCGAGGTCGAGCGCTTCGGTGAACACTTCGCCGATCGGGAACTGGCCGCCGACGTTCTTCATGTCGCTGTAGTCGCCGATATTGAGCTTGGCCGGCTCGAAGGGCGAGGCGAAGGTGAGCGTCTCGCCGCCGCCGACCACGCGGCCGTGCGGCGCACGGTCGATGCGTTCCTTGAGCGCGCGTCCGGTGCCGCGAAAGTACGCCGGATCGTAGGCCAGGGCGTCGATGTAGTGCTCGCCCTGGATACCCGGCATGCGCGACAGGTGCACGTGCTCGATCACTTTCAGGCCCAGCTTGAACAGCTCGACCCGCATGCGAAAGCCGTCGAGGCGGAAGTTGGACGACTGCAGCAGCACCACCAGGTCACCCGCCGCCATCGCGCGAAAGGCCGCCAGCACCGCCTCCGGCGTCACGGCGTCGAAGTCGACGAAGTTCGCATCCGGCAGGTTGCGCCGGTAGCCTTCGAGCAGCGCGCGCGCCAAGCCGGTGCGGGTGTCGTACACCACCAGCGCCCGTTGTCCAGGCCCGTGTTCGAGCGCGATCGTCAACACGTCGGCCAGATGCCTGCCGGCGGCATCGACGGCGTGCGAAGGGAGGTCGGCGTGGGGGTCTGGAGCGGTCATGGCGCAATCGTCGGGCGGCAAGGGGTGGATGGGCAGGCGGCCATTATACGTAGGTCTGCCGAAAGTTCCGCGCCGGGGCAGGCGATGAGTTCGATTATTGATGCGTCCGGGATCGCGCTACGCTACCGCGCGAACGGCGCGCCGCGCGGCAGTGCACGGAGCTATCATTTGAGCAATAGCAAGGACAAAGACGCGGCCCGCGGGCTGTTTCGACCAATCCTTTTCGACCAATCTTTTTCGACAAATTATTTGGCAGAGCGAAAGGCAGCAATGGTGTACAGATGGGAAACGCCTGCCAGCATCTGGCAGGAAGACGAGGCAAGCGGCGAATTCGCCCTGCTCGCCAGCGAGGGCCTGGGCCCGGTCGACTGGCAGGGCCGCGCGCGCCAGCGCCTGCCCGACGTTGCCCACGTGCTCGGCGCCTCGCTGCCCCTCGATTGCCGCTGTGCGCCGATCTATCCCGAAGGCTTTGCCTATTGCCCGCGCTGCGGGCGGCCGCTGCTGCGCCTTGCCGGTACGCCGGCGCGGCGACATGGCCACCCCAGCGGGTGGTGGGGACCGGGCGGCGACGACCTGCTGCCGCGCCACGTGCCGCACGGCTTGCCGGTCACCTCGACGCCGCTCGGCGACAGCCTCGAAGAACGGCCGCCCGCACCGACGCCGGGCCGCTGCGACCTGACCATGCCGGCGCCGCCGAATGCCTGCTCGGTGTTCGCCGCCGCCAGCTTCGGCTTTCCCGGCGAACGCCTGCTGGCGCTGGCCCATACCCGCGGGGTGCTGCAGTACTGGGATCCGCTGGGCGCCAGCTGGCATGTGCTCACGCCCGAGGCGGGCGCCGCCAGCCTGGTGTTCACCGCGTCCAGCCACGCCTGGATCCCGGCGCCGGACCCGCGCCGCGGCGAGGCCGGCGTGGTCCCGGGCCAGGACGGCCTGCAGCGGCTGTGGATCGACCCGGTCAGCGAAACCTACCGCACCGAGAGCGTGCTGGCCGCGCCCATCGTGGCGGCGCCCGGCCTCATGCGGCGCCACCTGGCCTGCCTCGCGGGCGGTGTTGATGGGGTGCGCCTGTGGTGCAGGCGGCTCGACCTCGATGAAGTGCAGGAATTCGCCTGCCCCGACGCGCCGGCCGCCGGCTGGAGCCGTCCGCTCGGCTACGACGGCCGGCTGTTCTGGCTGCACGCCCAGGGCCAGCTCGCCTGGCGCCCGGGCGAAGCGCCGCGCTTCTCGCCCTGGCCGCTGCACTGGCAACCGCGCCTGGAGTTCGGCGGGCCGACCCAGAGCCGCGACGGCCGCCTGTGGCAGATCGGGCACGACGGCCAGGGGTATTCGTGGCTCGAACTCGGCGCCGGCCCCGACCACCTGCCGGCGCGCATGGCGATCGATGGCGCGCGCCTGGGTTTCGCCAACTTCCTGTTCCGGCGCGGGCATCCGGTGCTGGACGAGCCGTGGTCGAACGAGCACGTCGAAGACCCGCACCACGACGACACGCTGGTGCTGCCGCTGCTGCGCAGCTTTAACAATAACCGCAGCCAGCCGAGCGGCCTGGTGCTGCGCTTCCACAAGGCGAACTTTCGCGCCGAAGAAGCGCTGGGGAGCGGAGAAAATGCGCGCACGCTTGCGCGAGTGATCCCGCGCACCACCGTCGAATGGATCGGGCGCCGCAACGTGATCCTGGACGAGATCGCGCGCCTGGCCCGGCCGCTCGAGTGCGTGCCGGTGGTGGCGGGCGGCTGCCTGTGGCTGCACCACCCCGACTGGAACCAGATGCGCGGCTGGCGCCTGGACGAGCTGGCGCGATGAAGGCCATCGCACGTCCGTTGGCGGCGGCCCTGCTCGCCTGTGCCGCAATGAGCGCGCCGCCGTGCGCCGCCGCTGCGGCGCCTTCCGTCCCCCACGTTTTCCTGGTCCAGAACTCGGGCTGGATGGAGCCGTTCTACAGCGACCCCGGGTCGCCTTTCAAGCCGCTGGTGGCGGCGCTGGCGGGCAGCGTGGTCCAGCCGGGACAAGCGCTGGTGCTGGCAAGCTTCAATCAGTCGCTGCCTGGCGCGCCGTCGCCGCGCGCGCTGCTGTCGTTCAAGGCGGGCGAGGAACCGGTGGGCGAGCGCGTGGCGCAGGCCATCGCCGGCCTGGACACGGCGCGTAAGCCCGGCGGCGCGGCGCTGGCCGACACCGACCTGGGCGAAGCGGTGCGCGCCGCGACCGGGCAAGTGCTCCAGGGCCGGCCCGGCATCGTCTGGCTGGTGACCAACAACCGCAACAGCCCCGACAACGACCAGGCCACGGCCACGCGCAACCGCGAGTTCTATGCGCTGATCCACGGCGGCGACGCGATCACGAAAGCGCTGGCCTTCCCGCTGCGCATGCCCGTGCAAGGCAGGCATTACAGCGCGAACGGCCTGATGGTGTATGCCTTCGCGGTTGGGGCGCAAGGCGCGGCGGCGCTCGATGCGCTGCTGGCCTCCGGACGCATTGCCCGGGTGATCACCGAGCCGCCGGCACGCCTCAAGCCGCTCGACCGCGACACGGTGCGGCTGGCGCCGCGCCGCGTCGTCGATGCGCCCGGCGTGTCGTTCGCCTCGGCTGCCGGCGGCGTGCTGCGCGCCGACGTTGCCCCCGATGCGCGCACGCCGCAGGCGCGTATCGAATGGAACCTGGAAAACACGATGTATCCGTACACGATCAGTTCCGCCACCCTGAGCGCGCGCTCGACGCTTGCGGGCGAAAGCCGCCCGATCGCGCTCGATGCGGCGCGCGTGCGCGCGCTGGCGCCCGGCCAGCCGTCGCCGCTGGGTTCGAGCATGGCGCTGCCAGTGGCGCAGATTCCCGACAAATGGTCGCTGGCCGCGCTCAAGTCCGCCGGCTCGGCCTATGTGCTGCCGGGCCGCATCGAGCTGCACCTGGCCGACCAGAAGCTGATGCTGTCGCAGGCCTTCCGCCAGCGCATGGCGGCGCTGTTCCCGGGCGACCCGCTGCCGGACATCTTCATCCCGCCGGCGCGGGTGCAGGCGTCGACCGCGGTGCTGCCGCTGGAGGTGCGCGTCCATTACGGCATGGGGCCGCTGCTGGCGCTCGTGGCGGGCCTGTTGGCGCTGCTGGCGCTGTTCGCCGGCGGCGCCTGGGCCTGGACCAGGCCGCGTACGGCGCAAGTGCTGGTGGATGAAGAAGCGCGCACCTTGCGCGGCCGCCCCGGCACCACCCAGCCGGTCCACGACCGCCATGGGGAGCAGGTCGCGCAACTGAAGACAACGCTGTTCGGCCATCGGCTGCTCGATGTGCGCGAAGGCGTGCAAGTGCGGCTCGGCCGCCCATGACAACGAAGGAAATGACCATGCAGGCAACCCAACCACCGACAGATGCGCCGTCGCCCGCCGATCCCGGCTTCAAGCTGCCGGAGGAATCCGCTTCGCCGCAGGGCGCGCGAGGGGAGACCTTACCGCAGACCTTACCGCAGACTCTGCCAGACACCGCCGCCCGCCCGGTCGAGGTGATGCCGGTGGATCCGCACACCTTGCCGGTCGCGGACACGTCGGACCGCGACCTGGCCATCGGCGGCATCGTGTTCCTGGTCCTGCTCAGCGTCTACTTCTTCGTGCGCGGCGCCTATGTGCACCACCTGGTGAGAAAACGCGTGGCGCCTTCCTCGGCCGGCAACGCGGGCTGGCTGCTGTTCGTCGGCCTCGGCTTCCTGTCGGCGGCGGCGGTGCTGGCCATCATCAATGCCAGCCGTTTCCTGACCTTCGCCGTCACCGGTCCGCTGGTGGCGGTGGGCGTGGTGGCGCTGGTCGCCTCGCTGTTCATCGGCCGTCGCTAAGAGAGAGTCCCCATACCATGGCAGAATTCCCGCATCCCTCCGGCGTCAACACCGGTCCAGCCGAACTGAAGGTCGACCTGCGGCCAACCTTGTTCATCGGCGCCGGCGGCACCGGCATGGAAGTCATGATGCGCATCCGGCGCCGCATCCTGTCGGCGGTCTGGAACCGGCGCCATCCGACCCGGGTCGAGTCGATCGCCGACTTCCCGGTGGCGCGCTTCCTGCACTTCGACCTCGACAACAATGCCGTCATCGACGAGGGCAAATCGCAGCGCACCGATCCCTGGTACGAGCTGGTGCGCCTGACCGACGAGGAACGCCTGGTCGAAGCGCTCGACCTGCCGCAATACCACGAGTCCGACGACAGCCTGGCGCGCTTTCCGCTGATCGAGCGCTGGATGCCGCTGCGGCCCAAGAAGCTGCGCTCGCTCGGCATCGATCCGTCGAAGGGCGCGGGCCAGATCCGCGCGCTGGCGCGGCTGTACCTGTTCGACAAGTATCCGAAACTGCGCGGGCGCATCAAGGGCGCGCTGAACTACCTGAGCAGCAATGCCGGCATCGAGCGCAAGGCGAACTACCAGCGTCTCGGGCTGCAGGTCGATACCTCGAAATTCAGGATCGTCGTCATCGCGTCGAGCGCCGGCGGCACCGGCGCCGGCAGCGTGCTCGACCTGGGCTGGCTGGCCAAGGCGATCGCGCGCCAGGAAGTGTCCGACAGCCAGGTCGACCTGGTGCTGTTGATGCCTTCCGGTTTCGCCAAGGCCAACAAGGAGCGCACCGAGGCCAATGCCTACGCCACGCTGATGGAACTCGAGACGGCGATGCGCGACATGAACGCCAATATTACGTGGCAGGAGCCGGACAGCATCGCGGGCCGCGGCGCGCCCTACGACGACGTGTATTTCGTCGACACCGCCAACCTGGCCAACAAGGCCACGCTCGACGTCAAGGACGTCTACCAGATGGTGGCCGATACGCTGTTCGAAGACTTCGCCTCGCTCGATTTTGCCAACCGCAAGCGTTCGGTGGCGGTCAACCAGCAGCAGCACAAGCTGGGGCCGTACAACCCGCGCGTGCCCGAGGCGCGCTTCGGCGACATGCGGCTGTCGTATTCGAAGGCGTACTCGAGCTTCGGCCAGTCGGTGCTCGACACCCAGCAAAGCCTGCATGAGGACATCCGCGCCTATGAACTGGCGGCGCTGATGGTGAAGGCGTTCTTCGGCCTGGCCGGCAGCGATGGCGCAGGCGGCGGCGATGCGGCGCGGCGCGCCGGCGACGCCGAGCGCGACGCCTTCATGCGCGAGCAGATGGAGATGGCCGAGCGGCCGTTCGACGAGTTCCCCGACCTGCGCAAGGGGTCGGTGGACGTGACGCCGTTCACCGAGTACGCGCTGACCGGCGCGCTGCTGCTGGACCGCGACGGCCGCTCGCTGCTCGAGCGCGTGGAGAGCCGGGTCCAGCTCGAGATCGACCGCATCATGGCGTCCTACGACGTCAAGCTGTGGCGCGAAAAAGTGTCCGAACTGCTGCCGCAGCTCGAACGCGACGCGATCCGCGAGGCCGGCGCCACCGCCGAGACGAGCGAAGACCGCATCAAGCGCCAGACCGGCGAGCTCCTGGGACGCCTGCAGGGCAGGGTGCGCGCGCGCCTGTACGCGCTGCTCGACGACCGTCGCCAGGGCGGGTTGGAATTCGTGCTGTCGCTGCTGGAGCAGGTCAAGGCGCGCCTGTCGCAGCGCGACCTGCTCCAGGCCGAGCGCAATGGCCGCCGCTACCGCGACATCCGCGACGCGTTGCGCACGCGCCAGGTCGAGGAATCGCTGAACAACCTGGGCCAGGCCGCCGGCCGCCTGTTCGGCAAGGAGCCGCAGGCGCGCGAAGTGATGGGCCACCTCAGGCGCGACCTGGCCGATTACCTGCGCTTCCACCTGCTGGCGGTGGCGGCCGGCCAGGCGATCGAGGTGATGCGTTCCTTGTCCGGCTGGCTGGGCGATCCGCAATCGCTGGATGAACAGGGCCAGGCGCAGTGGAGCGGCATCGCCGGCGAATTCCAGGAGGGCCGGCGCGCGGTGCAGGCGATGCTGGGCGCGGTGGACCAGCGCATCGGCCAGCTGCGCGCCGACGCGCGCCAGGAACATGCGACCACGATCAAGCTCGGCGCCGACGTGACCCCGGCGCCGGTACGGCTGGCCGGCGACACCAGCATCTGGAGCGAGGAAGTGCTGCTCGAATTCGGCGGCTCGGCGCGCCTGTTCCCGCAGCTGGGCGACGAGCGCCTGCGCGCCGAGCTGCTGCTGAAACTGTTCCGCCGCGCGCAACTGCAGCTGTCGAGCCAGGAGCTGGCCCGGCAGGAGCCGGCCGATCCGCTGCTCGAACGTCTGTCAAGCCTGTCGCCGCAAGAGCGCCAGCGCATCTTCGCCGAGTGGATCCGCAGCGCGATGCCGTGGGTGAATGCGCGCTTCTCGGCCGAGTTCACGCCCAACGCCGACCAGTTCAAGTGCTTCATCGGCGTCGGCGACCCGATCGCATGGCGGCGCATGGAAGCGGAAATCCGCGCCGCCGTGCCTACCGGTTACTTCCATGGCGAGCTGGTGTCGATCGTCAACACCGGGGAGAGCGGCAGGGCGGTCTGCTATATCGAGCTGTCCGGCTACCCGATGACGGTGCTGCGCGGCCTGCCGACCTGGCGCGCCTCGTACCAGCTCGAGAACCCGAAGATCCCGACCCACCTGCATTTCGACGCCACGCGCTTTCGCCATCCGATCTCGCCCTCGATGGACGAGCTGGGACGGCTGGCCGACGATGTCGAATGGTTTCTAGAGGCGATCGCGCTGGGCGTCATCCGGCGCAAACCCGAGCTGGGCGACCGCGAGGCGGCGTTCCAGCCGCGCGGCCAGTACCTGTTCGAGGTCGAAGCGGGTTCCGGCGAGTGGCTCCAGGTGGGCAACGAGTTCGCGATCCGTTCCAACGGCCTGCCGCCTTACTATCGCGAGGGGATCATCGCGGCCGTCCAGGCCCGCCTGGCCGATCTCGGCCCGCAGCGGTTGATGCTGCTGGCGGCGCTGATGCGCTACTACCAGCTGCGCGTGTACGAGCCGCGGCTGGAGGTCGATGAAACCGGCGCCCAGCTGCCATCGCCCTCGCTGCCCAACATCACCGCGCGCCGCTTGTACGACGGCTGGATCCGGCGCGCGCAGGCGCTAGACCCGGCCCTGGGGCCGGCGCGCATCGACGCCCTGCTGGTCCAGGTCGAACGCTGGACCGAAGCCGTCCCCGGGTCGAGCCAGGACGCCTACAGCTGGGAAGTCGAGCGCGCGGTCGACAAGCGCGTGATCCCGCCCGCGCTGCTGGCGGACGAGGATGCGGCGGCGCAGGCGCTGGCGCGGCCGCTGCTGGCCCCACCGCCGCTGGCCCCGCCGCCGCTGCCGGGCACGACGCCGCGCTTCAAGCTGTTCGTCGACGGCGCCCAGCGCGGGCCGTTCACGGTCGACGAAGTCGCGGCGCAGGCCGCGCGCGGCGAGATCGGCCACGCCACGCGCGCCTGGGACATGCGCTGGCATCCGAAAATCGGCAAGTGGAGCACGGTGGGCGAGCTGCCCGAACTGGCGACTGCGCTGGCGGCCGCGCTTGGCCGGACGCGCGACGACGGGATACCCGATCCCGACGACGGCGTGCCGGATCCGGACTAGGACCAGGAGCAAGCATGGAGCAAGCCCAGTCCCTCCACCGCTGCGTGAACGTCGGCTGCGGACGCACCTTTGCGCGGCGGGTCGACTTCTGTCCGTGGTGCGGCGTGGCGCAGCAGGGCGCCGCGGCGCCGATGGTGCCGATGGTGCCGATGGTGCCGATGGTGCCGATGGTGCCGATGGTGCCGATGGTGCCGATGGCGCCGCCGAGCCTGGCGAAACGCCCGGAGGCCGCGGTCCCGTCCCCGGTCGCGGCGCCCGCACCGGCTGCCGCGCGGCCGGCGCCGCCAGCGCCACCGAAGCCGCTCCCACCGTCGCCACCGCCGCCTTCACCGCCTGCGCCGCCGCCCATCCGCCCGAGCGCTGCGCCGCCGCCCATCCGCCCGAGCGCCGCGCCCCGGCCGGCCCCACCGGCGCGCAAGCCGATCCGCCTGCGCTGGTGGCTGATCACCCTGGCCATGCTGTGGCTGGCCTGGATGCTGACCAAGCCGACCCAGGCGCGCATCGAGCGCCGCATGAACGCGGCGGTCACGCTGGCGAAGGAATGCAAGCCGAAGGAGGCGCAGGACGAGTTGATCGCGCTGCGCAAGACGCGCGCCAGCGACGCGCAGCTGCGCAAGGTGCAGGACGGACTCAATGCCGCGGCCGCCGCCTGCACGCGCGAGGAGCGGCGCCGGCGCAGCCATCCGCTGGCCGATCCGACGCGCGGCGGCTGACCCCGCAGGCGCGTCCACGCCGGATGGCCCGGTGTATCATGGACGGCGTCGAGAAAACCGCAAGGAGCAGGGAATGAAAGCAACCATGACCAGGGCGCTGCTGGTGCCGGTGATGCTGGTGGCGCTGGCCGGCTGCAGCCGCGACGAGGACGGCGCCGGCCCGGCGGAGCGCGTCGGCAAGGCGCTGGACGAGGCCAGCGCCAGGGTGACCGATTCGGTGCAGGACGAGCTGGCCAGGGTCGACGACGCGGTCGACGAGGCGCGTGACAAGGTCAAGGACGCGACCGAGGAAGCCAGCCGCGGCCTGGACCGCGCGACCGAGGAAATCGGCAAGTCGGTGGAACGCACCGGCGAGAAGATCCAGGAAACAGCGGACGAGATCAAGCAAGCCGACTGAGGGCGCCTCAAGAGCAGCCCGCACCCCAGGCCGCGCCCCTGCGTGGCTCCCTGGCCCTGCCAGAATCGGCCCACGGCGATGCCTGCGGCTCCCACCCGATCGCCGTAGTGGCGATCCGGGCATCAGGCGGCGCCGGGCTGACCGTCGACCAGCCCTTGCCCGGGCCGCTGGCGCCAGTTCGGTTCTCCATCGGCTATCGCACCGGGAACATCCGCCTCGTGCCGGTGTACGGCACGGCCATCGAACGGCCAACCTCGTGACCAAGTTGTATCCAGAGGTAACGCGATACATACACCACATTGGTCCGTATCGCGCCGCGTATGGCGCGCATCGTGCCGACAACGCGCCATGGCCGACCGGCGGGCCGCCGGGCCCGCGCGCCGCGGTTACAAGCGCTTACGTATCGGCGTTCAGCTCGCCTTGTCATTGGTGCTACATTTCTAATACGCAATTCATTGAGGAATTGCGAATCAGACCAGATAGAGGACATCATGAAAAAACTGATCATCACGCTCGCAGCCACCGTCGCTGCCATCGGTTCCGCACAAGCCCAGACCGTCGTCGCCGACGGCGGCGTGGCGCGCCCTTATATCGGCGCCGCCGTGTCCGGCGCCAAGAACCAGACCACGGACGACTGGCAGGCCGGCGGCAAGATCTTCGGCGGCTATCAGATCGACCAGAACTGGGCGGTGGAAGTCGGCCACTCGCGCTTCGGCAACGAAGACTTCAACGTCACGTCGGCGCCGGGATTCCCGGATGCACGGGTGAAGAGTTCGCGCACCTATGCTGCGGCAAAATACACGATGCCGGTGAACGCCGAACTCTCGGCTTACGGCAAGCTGGGCGCCTCGTATAACGAAACCAAGACCTCGTTCATGGGCGACAGCTATACGAATCGCGACACCGGCGCCTATGCCGCGCTGGGCGTGCAATATGCGCTGGCCCCGAACGTGGCGCTGTTTGGCGAATACGAACGCTACGGCAAGAAGAAGGACATGGGCGCCAAGGCCGACGTCGTATCGGTGGGCCTGCAGTACGGCTTCTGATACGCCACGAAATAACGCCACAACCACGCGCCGCGAAACGCTCAGCCGTTCGCGGCGCGCGGCAGGTCGCGCTCTCCCATCACGACCGACAGCTCGACCTGGCCGGCGCGCCAGGCATGTTCCAGGTTCTGCTCGATCGCATCGATGCTGGCCAGCCTGTCGTCGGCGAAGCCGCGCACGCCATACGCCCGGTTGCGCCCGTGCGACTTGGCCAGGTACAGCGCCATGTCCACCAGGTTCACCACCCGTTCCCACGCCAGGCGCTGCTTGCCCACCGACAGCGGGAAGGGCGCGTAGCCGATCGACACGTTCACACTCAGGGCCGTGCCGCCATGGTTGATGACGGTCGCGCCGATGCCGGCCAGGATGCGCTCGGCCACCTCGTCCAGGCCGGCCTTGCCGGCCGGCGCCGTCGGCAGATAGGCCAAAAATTCCTCTCCGCCCCAACGCACGATCATGTCGGTTTCGTGCAGGATGTCGCACAGGCGCGCCGCGATCGTGGTAAGCACCGCGTCGCCGGCCGCGTGGCCATGGGTGTCGTTGATGCTCTTGAAGTGGTCGACGTCGAGCAGGAACAAGGCGCCGCCCGGCGCGCCGTCCGCTGCTTCCTGCGCTTGCGGCGGCGTGCGCATGTACTCCAGGAAGTGACGGCGGTTGTATAGTCCCGTCAGCGGATCGCGCACGCTCTGCTGCTTGAGTTCGCGGTTCTTTTCGTGCAGCTTGGCGTTGGCCTGGCGCACCTTGCGGTACAGCAGGCCGACCACGGTTGCCGCCAGCGCGAACACCGCGACCACCAGCCACCACACGCGCTGCTGCAGGCGACGGTTGTCGATTTCGGTCGACTTGATCAGGTTTTCGCTGCGCAGCAGCTCGATCTGGCGCTGCTTCTTGTCGCCCTCGTATTTTTCCTGCAGGTCGAGCATCGCCTTCTGGCGGCGCCGCTCGAACAGCTCGTTCGAGATCTTGCGTTCGCGGTGATAGGCCTTCAGCGCGCCGGGCAGGTCGCCGGCGCGTTCCAGCGCCAGGCCGTATTCGACCAGGGCGGTCTGCAGTTCCGGCTTGTTGCCGATTTCTTCGTAGCCGGCCATGCCCCTTTCGATCTGGCGCTTGCCCTCGGCCAGGCGGCCGGTGCCGAGATAGGCCTGGCCCAGGTTCAGGTGCGCGGTGGCGTCCAGCGCGCGGTCGTTCAGCGGATGCGCCGCGGTCACGGCCTGTTCGCCGAACGAAGCGGCGTTCACGAAATCGCCCGTCTTGAGATAGAAGTCCGACAGGTTGATCAGGGACACCACCACCCGTCGCTCGGCGCCGATCGAACGTTCCAGCGCCAGCCCTTCCTGCAGCGCCTTCAGTGCGCGTTCGGGCTGGCCGGTGTCGATCGCGAGCCCATATTCGGCATTCCTGATCGTTGCCATGCGGCCCGGCGACTGCGCCTTCTCGGCGGCGGCCAGCGCCTCGTCGAGCAGGCCGAAGCCTTTTTCGGGCTCGCGCATCTTGGTGTACAGGCGCACCAGCGCATTCAAGGCCATCACGACGTGGACCGGATCGCCTTTCCGGCGCGCCAGCGAGGTCGCCGCCTGCAAGCGTTCGAGGGCGAGCGGCAGGTTGCCGTCCTCGGCATACGATTCGCCCGAGGAAATCGTCGCCCTGACGCGCAGGTCGATGTCGTCGGTGGCATTGGCCAGCTTTTCGGCTTCCCAGATCAGGCGGTGGGCCTCGCCGGGCCGATGCTGGGCGAAGGCGGAATACCCCTGCAGCAAGAGACCCTTGGCCAATGCGCCCGCATGGTCGTGTTCGCGCCCGATGGCGATCAGCTCGTTCGCGAGGGCGAACGACTGGGGATGGTGCCCCAGGAGGTGGCGCGCCATCGCCAGCTGGTTCAGGAATTCGACGCGTTGCGCAAGCGGCGCGGCGCGCGCTTCGCTTTCGAGCGCTTCCAGCTGCGGCAGCGCGCGCTCGGGGACGAAGCGGTTCAGTTCCCGGATCTCGGCGATGCGCTGGTCCAGCGGCGCGGCGTCATCGGCGAACGCCAATGCCGACGCCACGCACAGGGCCAGCGCCAGGGCGTGGGAGCGGGAGCGCGCGAATGCGCGGTGCAGAACAGCGAACATGCCGGTAATCGTCGCGCCGAGTGTTCCGGCGGAAGTTGTTTGGTTCATTATATGGCTGTTGCAAAGAGGAAATTTCACTTTCTCTTTAAATGTCACAAAAATGACACAGGTGCCCGGCCAATGGCGCGCCCATGCGATTGATCCAGAAAGCCCGCCAATCCGGGCGAACCGAGCGGGCGCGCAGGCCGTCGCCAGGAAGCAAGGAGTCGCCGCTCCGCCCATGCCGTCGCTCGGTAAAAACACACATGATTTGTTGGACGAACGGTGCGATCCCGTTTTACCTGCCCTCCTATACTGGCTGCACGACATCGATGAGGAGACGGGCATGTTGAGATCGCCATGGGCCAGGTGGGGCGCGGCGCTGGGCTTTGCCCTGGGCGGCTTTTTTGACGGCATCCTGCTGCACCAGATCCTGCAGTGGCACCATCTTCTGAGCCTGGTTCCCGGCATCGACGACCTGCGCCTGCAGGTGCTGTGGGACGGCTATTTTCACTTGCTGATGTACGTCGTCGCACTGGCTGGCCTGTTCGGCCTGTGGCGCGCGCAGCGGCGCGGCCCGGTTGCCTGGGGCCGGCCACTGGCGGGCGCGCTGCTGGTGGGGTTCGGCGCCTGGCATGCGGTCGACGCGCTGCTCTCGCACTGGCTGCTCGGCATCCACCGCATCCGCATCGACAGCCCGAATCCCTTGTCGTGGGATCTGCTCTGGCTGGTCGCGTTCGGCATCGCGCCGCTGGCGCTGGGCTGGCGCTGGCTGCGCCGCCAGGGCGGCAACGATGGTGGCGAAGGCGAAGGCGAAGGCGGGGGCGGGTCGCATCGTGCGACCTCGGCTGCGGTGCTGGCCCTGCTGGCTGCCGGCACGGCCGCCGCTGGCGCCTGGGCGCTGATGCCGCCGCCGGGGCAGGACCTGACCACCGTCGTGTTCCACCCCGGCGCCGGCCCGCGCGAGGTGTTCGCCGCGCTCGACGCGGTTGACGGTCGCCTCGTATGGAGCGACCGCGCCATGGGTGTGGTGGTGATGGCGGTGCCGCAATCGCGCCGCCTGGACCTGTACCGGCACGGTGCGCTGCTGGTGAGCGGCGGCGGCGCGGCGGCCGGTTGTTTCAGTTGGAGCAGGATCTGACGACCTGCGGCGCAGTCGAGGCAGGGTGGACGGCGCAGCCGGCCGCGCGCCCGGCCCGCCCTACACCGCGATCTGCTGCAACAGATACAGCCGCTGGTACAGGCCGCCCTCGATCCGCATCAGTTTCTCGTGCGCTCCAGCCTCGGTAATCTTGCCGTGGTTGAGCACGATGATGCGGTCGGCGTCGCGGATCGTCGACAGGCGGTGCGCGATGGCGATGATGGTCACCTTGCCGCGCAACTCTTCCAGGGCCTCCTGCACGATCTGCTCGGTGGCGCTGTCGATGCGCGAGGTCGCCTCATCGAGCAGCAGGATGCGCGGCTCGCCCGCCAGCGCGCGCGCGATCGCGATCAGCTGCTTCTGGCCCGACGACAGGCGCGACCCGCCTTCGCCCAATTGGGTCTCATAGCCGTCTTCCAGCGCGGCGATGAAGTCATGGGCGTGCGCCGCGCGCGCCGCCGCCTGCAGGCGTTGGAGGGGCAAGCCGCGGCCCATGTCGATGTTCTCGCGCGCCGTGGCGGCCAGGATGAACGGATCCTGCGGCACCAGGCCGACCTCGTTGCGGAAGCGCTCGTTGCCGATGCCGGCCAGCGGCAGGCCGCCGATCTCGATGCTTCCCTTGTCGGCCACGTAGTAGCGCAGCAGCAGCGACAGCAGGGTCGACTTGCCGCTGCCGGTGTGGCCCACGATGCCGAAGAAGGCGCCTTGCGGCACGTCGAGCGACAGATCGTGCAGCACCGGCTGTCCCGGCGCGTAGCCGAATTCGACGTGGCGTACGCGCACCGCCGGCGCGCCGGCCACGAACGCCGCTTCGTCGTGGGCACGCTGGGGGTCGTGTTCGGGCGCGCCCGCTTCATCGAGCAGCGTGTTCACGCGCGCCGCCGCCACCACCGCCTGCTGCAGGCCGCTGAACTGCATCGTGATCTGGATGAGGGGTTCCACCACGCGCGCGATATAGCTCACGAACGCGTACAGCACGCCCACCTCGACCGCGCCGACTTCGCGCTGGCCGAAGGCGAAGATCACCAGCGCCAGCAGGGCCACGTTGAGCAGGTCGAGCGCGGGCCGCAGCAGGAAGGCGTTGGCGCGCAGCTCGGCCACGCGCGCCGTGTAGTGGCTGCGGTTGGTGCCCAGGATGCGCTCGCCGAAACGCGCTTCGGCATTGCTGGCCTGTAGCACGCTCATGCCGCCGATCGACTCGGCCATCTGGGCATTGATGTCGCTGCGCAGGGCCCTGGCGCGCGTGACCGCCGGCGCCGACAGGCGCTGGTAGAGCCAGACGATGCCCACCACCGCCGGCACCAGGGTCAGCACGATCAGCATCAGGCGCCAGTCGAGCCAGGCCATCGCGATCATGGTGCCGACCAGGACGATCGAGTTGTCGAGCATGACGTACAGGACCTGGATGTACAGGGTCTTGACCGCCTCGGTGTCGTTGGTCACGCGGCTGACCAGCTGGCCGGTGATGGCGCGATCGAAGAAGGCCATCGGCAGGCGCAGCACATGGCCATAGACCCATTCGCGCAGGCGCTGCACCGAGCGCATCGCCAGGCCCGACAGGCGGATCAGCTGCAGGTAGCGCACCCAGCTCGAGATCCAGCCGGTGAGCACCAGGCCGCCCAGCAGCAGGGCCATCTGCGTCCAGTCGAGGTGGCGCGGCAGCAGGTGGTTGTCGATCAGGGCCTTGCCCAACAGCGGGCCCACGACCTCGAAGGCCGCGGCCAGGATCAGCCACAGCGTGGCGACGGCCAGGTGGCGTTTTTCGGGCGCGGCGGCGCGGCGCAGCAGGCGCGTGGCGAGCTTCGCCTGGTTGCGCAGCTCGCCGCGCTCCACGGATTTCTCCAGGCTTGCGTCAGATGGCATCGAGGCTGGCCTCCAGTTGTTGATAGCGCCACTGGCTGGCATACCAGCCATCCAGCGCGAGCAGTTGATCGTGGGTGCCGGCTTCGACCACGCGACCGGCCTTGAGCACGACGATGTGGTCGGCCGCCACCACGCTTGATAACCGGTGGCTGGCGATGATGGCGGCGCGTCCCGGCTGCGCCCGGCGCAGCTCGGCCAGGTGTTCGAGGATGCGCGTCTCGGTGCCGGTGTCGACCGCCGACAGGGCGTCGTCCAGCAGCAGCAGGCGGCTATCGGCCAGCAGCGAGCGCGCGATCGCGACCCGCTGGCGCTGGCCACCCGACAGCGTGATGCCTTTTTCGCCGACCGGGGTGTCGTAGCCGTGCGGGAAGCGCAGGATGTCGTCGTGGATGTCGGCCATCCGCGCCGCCGCGATCACTTCGGCGCGCGAGGCGCCGGGACGGGCCAGCGCGATGTTCTCGGCGATCGAGGCCGAGAACAGGAAGGATTCCTGCGGCACCCAGCTGGTCGCGCTGCGCAAGGCCGCCAGGCGATAGGCCTCGAGCGGCTGGCCGGCCCATTCGACGCGGCCGGCCTGCGGCGTGGCCTGGCGCAGCAGCACCCGCAGCAGGGTCGACTTGCCGGAACCGGTCGGGCCGACCAGGCCCAGGGTCTGGCCGGGCTCGAGCCGCAGCGACACCGCGTCCAGCGCCGGCTGGCGCGGATCGGCTTGCGCTGCGCCGTAGGCGAAGGTGACCTTGTCCAGCACCAGCGCGCCCTGGCCGACCCGTTCGATCTCGCCGTTGTCCTCGACCGAGAGCGGGGCGTCGAGCAGCGGTTGCAGGCGCGCCAGGCCGGCGCGGCCGCGTTCGATCAGGGTCAGCACCCAGCCGGCCGCGAACATCGGCCAGATCAGCTGGCCCAGGTACATCGTGAAGCTGGTCAGGGCGCCCACCGTGAGCTCGTTCTGCCACACCAGGTAGCCGCCCAGGCCGAGCGTGAGGCCGGTGGCGGCGGTGAGCGTGAGGCCGACTGCCGGCTCGTAGGCGGCTTCCCATTTCTGCGCCGTCAGGCTGGCTTGCGCCGCATTGCCGGCCAGCTCGCCGAACTGGCTGGCGCTGCGCCCTTCGAGGCCCAGGGCGCGCAGGGTGCGCACGCCGGACAGCGACTCCTGCACGTGGTCGTTGAGCTTTGAAAAGCGCTTGAGCGCATCGCCTTCGGCGGTGTGGATGTGGGTCGAGATGTACCAGAACGCGAGACCCATCAGCGGGAACGGCAGCAGCGCGACCAGGGCCAGGCGCCAGTCGACGCCCAGCATCATGATCCCCAGCACCATCGCCAGGGTCAGCGTGCCGTCGAAGGCGGCCAGCAAGGCTTCGCCGGCCGCCATCTCGATGGCGTCGATGTCGTTGGTGGCCAGCGCCATCAGGTCGCCGGTGCGCTGGCGCCCGTAGAAGGCCGGGCCCTGCGCCGCCAGGCGCGCGTACAGGCGGGTGCGCAGCTCGACGCCCAGGTCGTAGGCGGCCGAGTACAGCCGGATGCGCCAGCAGACCCGCAGCACGTAGATCGCCACGCCCAGCGCGGCCAGTTCGGCGATCCCGAGCAGCAGGTCGTGCTGGCCGAGACGGTTGGCGGCGAGGGCGTCGACCATGGCGCCGACCTTGCGTGGGATGAGGACGGTGCAGATCGCAACGCCGACCAGCATGACGGCCGACGAGGCATAGGATCGCCAATGCCGGCGCACGAAGCCGCCGATCAGCGTGGACAAACTCATTCGACTTCCTTGGAAATGCGCCCGAAAAAAAAAGCGGGCCAGAGCCCGCTAGTGTAGTCGTTTTGCCTAGTCGGCGCATTTCGCGGCGTTATTCGCTCATGCTGTCGCCGATCCTATTTGCGGCGCTTCGACGACGTGCCGATGCGGGTGACCGTGGTCGAATTCTTGTCCTCGACCGGGGCTGCGAGCGGTTGCGGCGTCGCGGCGGCCTTCGAGGCGCCCTTGACGGCGGCCTTGGCAATTGGCTTTTGCTCGGACACCGGAACCGGCTCGTCGAGGACGGTCGCCTGCACCTCGGCCGCCGTCGCCATCGGCTCGGCCAGCTCGACCACGAGTGGCTCTGGCGCAAAAGCCGGTTCGGATATCTGCTCGGCGGCCTGCTTGACCTGCTCGGTGACCTCTTCGGTGGCCTCTTCGGTGGCCTTGACGGTAGCCTGCACGGCTTCCTGCGCGGCTTCGGTGATCGGCGTTTCCTGGATCACGGGCGCGACGAAGGCCGGTGGCGCGGCCTCGGGCGCGATCGTGCGCAGGCCGTATGGCTGGGCATTGGCGGTGATGTTGGCCAGTTCGCGGCCATAATCGAACAGGCTGCGCACCTGTTCTTCGGCGTGGGTGCGCAGCACCAGCAGGTCGCGCGGCTGGGTCGCCCCGATCAGCTGGCGCAGAGTGTGCGACGAGCGCTCGACCGAATCGCGCGAGGCCGACAGATTGAGCGAGATGAGACGGCTGGCGTTGTCCAGCGCCTGCGTGGCAAAGGTATTAAAAAAGCGGAACTGTGCATCCAGCTGGGCGCTCAGTTGCCTGGTAGATGCTGCGGACAATTGCTCGGGAAGTGAAGTCATGGGATTTCCTATCGTCAGTATGGCGCGCTGCAATATCGTGCAGTGTACCTACGATTCGTGGGTGTTGCAAAGCACAAAGGGGGCTTATTTATAGCGGGTAATATTGCATTGCAGCATTGCTTGATATTTCTCAAGGACTATGTCCCTGAATTGCTACAATTTGGCGATGAATAGGAGTTGACATGGATCTCGTGATTCGCAACGCGACGTTGCCTGATGGCCGGCGCGACATCGACATCGGCATCGCCGACGGCCGCATCGCCGCTCTCGCGCCGCGGCTGGCTGCCAGGGGAGCGCGCGAAATCGATGCTGCCGGCGATCTGGTCAGCCCACCCTTCGTCGACGCCCATTTCCACATGGATGCAGTCCTGAGCTATGGCTTGCCACGCGTGAACCGCAGCGGCACCTTGCTCGAAGGTATTGCGCTGTGGGGCGAGCTGAAGCCGGCGCTGACCCAGGACGCCCTGGTCGAGCGCGCGTTGCGCTATTGCGACTGGGCGGTGGCGCGCGGCCTGCTGGCGATCCGCAGCCACGTCGACGTCTGCGATGACCGGCTGCTGGCGGTGGAAGCCCTGCTGGAGGTCAAGCGCCGGGTGGCGCCGTACCTCGACCTGCAACTGGTCGCTTTCCCGCAAGATGGGCTGCTGCGCAGCCCGACCGCCTTCGGCAACCTGAAGCGTGCGATCGGCATGGGGGTGGACGTCGTCGGCGGCATCCCCCATTTCGAGCGCACCATGGCGCAGGGCGCCGAGTCGGTGCGCCTGCTGTGCGAGTTCGCGGCCGAGCGCGGCGTGCGGGTCGACATGCACTGCGACGAGAGCGACGACCCGCTGTCGCGCCATATCGAAACGCTGGCGCAGGAGACCCTGCGCCTCGGCCTGCAGGGCAGGGTGGCCGGCTCGCACCTGACCTCGATGCATTCGATGGACAATTATTACGTGAGCAAGCTGCTGCCGCTGATCGCGGAAAGCGGCGTGGCGGCGATCGCGAACCCGCTGATCAACATCACCCTGCAGGGCCGCCATGACACCTATCCCAAGCGGCGCGGCATGACCCGCGTGCCCGAGCTGATGGCGGCCGGGGTCGACGTCGCCTTCGGTCACGACTGCGTGCTCGATCCCTGGTATGGCATGGGTTCGGGCGACATGCTCGAAGTGGCGCACATGGGCCTGCACGTGGCGCAGATGACCGGGCTGGAGGCAATGCAGTCGTGCTTCGACGCCGTCACCGCGACGCCGGCGCGCATCCTGGGGCTCGAAGGGTACGGCCTGGCGCCGGGCTGCCATGCCGACCTGGTGATCCTGGACGCCGGTTCCGCGGTCGAGGCGATCCGCCTGCGCGCGGCGCGCCGGCTGGTGCTGCGGCGCGGCTGGGTGGTGGCCGAGGCGCCGGCCGCCGCCAGCCGCCTGTATCTCGATGGGCGGCCCGACGGCGTCGACTTCAGGCTGCCTCAGGGTAACACTCAGGGCACCAAACTCGCAAACCAGGATGCACCGTGATTATTTGTGAGATTTCAGGCAAAATAACTGACCGCCGGGTTTTGGCATTTGCATACTGACCGTTGTGAGAGAGATCGACATCCGTCCCGCCGTCGAAGCCGACTTCGAGGCGATCTGGACCATTTTTTGCGCCCACGTGGCGGCCGGTGAAAGCTATGTCTTCACCACCGCGACCACGCGCGAGGCCGGCCATCATTACTGGCTGGGCCAGGGCGTGCACAGCTTCGTCGCCGTGAGCGCGGCGGGGCGCGTGCTGGGCATGTACCGGCTGGCGCCGAACCAGCCCGGACGCGGCCACCATGTGGCCAACGCCTCGTACATGGTCAGCCCGTCGGCGCAGGGCGCGGGCATCGGCCGCCTGATGGGCGAACACAGCCTGAACGAGGCGCGCCGCCAGGGCTTCCTGGCGATGCAGTTCAACCACGTGGTCAGCACCAATGCCGCCGCCATCGGTCTGTGGAAGAAACTGGGCTTTTCCATCGTCGGCACCCTGCCCAAGGCCTTCCGCCACAAGCGCCTGGGCTATGTCGACGCCTATGTGATGTACCAGCTGCTGCAGGATCCCGACCATTGGCCCACCGCGGACGAGTAGCGGACGGTAAATAAAGCGGTATGATCTCGGCCATGACCAGGATCCTCGACACCGACCGCCTGCGGCTGCGCCTCGCTACCCCGGACGACGCCCCGTTCTACCTGGCGCTGGTGAACGACCCCGCCTTCATCGAGCACATCGGCGACCGCAAGCTGCGCACCGTCGCCGCCGCGCGCCGCGCCCTGGACGAAGGACCGGTGGCGATGCAGGAGAAATACGGCCATTCGCTGTACCTGGTCGAGCGGCTGGCGGACGGCGCGCCGCTCGGCTTGTGTGGCCTGGTCAAGCGCGACACCCTGGAGCACGTGGACATCGGCTACGCCTTCCTGCCCGAGCACCGCGGATGCGGCTACGCCTTCGAGGCGGGGCAGGCGGTGGTGCGCCTCGCGGTGCGGCTGGGCATCCGGCGCCTGGCGGCGATCGTCGCGCCCGACAATGCGGCCTCGATCGCGCTCCTGCAGCGCCTGGGCCTGCGTTTCGAACGCCGCGCCACCCTGGCGCCCGGCCAGCCGCCAGTCGATCTCTACCTGACCGATCTGGAGGGTTGAGTAGCGCACCTTGCGCGGGTATTGACGGTGATACGATGAGGCATCCACAACGCCTGCTTACCGAAACGAACTCCAATGCCATTCACCGAGCCGCCGCCAGACGCCCATTTCTACATTGTCCTGAATGCGGGATCCGGGCATTCCGAAACCGAAGAGCGAATCTCGACGATCCGCGAGGTCATGGACAAGTCGGGCCGGGTCTGCCACCTGGAAGTGGTCGAACACCCTGACCGGCTGGAAAACATCGCACGCGAGATGGCCGGCAAGGCGCTTGCCAACGACGGCGTGCTGGTCGCGGCCGGCGGCGACGGCACCATCAACACGGTTGCGCACCAGGCGGTGCTGGCCGGCTGCCTGTTCGGCGTGCTGCCGCAAGGCACCTTCAATTATTTTGGTCGCACCCACGGCATCCCGGAAGACCTCACCGAGGCGGTGTACGCGATGTTGCGCGCCGAGGTGCGGCCGGTGCAGATCGGCATGCTCAACAACAAGATCTTCCTGGTCAATGCCAGCGTCGGCTTGTATCCGGCGCTGCTCGAAGAACGCGAGCACGACAAGCGCGAATATGGCCGCAGCCGCTTCGTCGCCTTCCTGTCGGCGGTCAAGATGGCGCTGCGACCCCACCGCCATCTGCGCATCACGCTCGAACTCGATGGCAAGGAAAAACGCCTGCAGACCACGACCTTGTTTGTAGGCAATAATCGGCTGCAGATGGAGCAGATCGGGATGGAAGAGCTGACCGAGGCGGTGGAAGAGGGACAGCTGGTGGCGCTGGCGCCCAAGCCGATGGGCAAGCTCGGCCTGCTGGGCCTCTTGATCCGCGGCGCTTTCGGCAAGCTCGGCGCGGGCGACGACGTCGTCGCCTTTGCGTTCAAGCGCATGACGGTGCGCACGCCGTCGTTCTATGGGCGCAAGCGCCTGAAGGTGGCGGCCGATGGCGAGGTGAGCAAGATGGCGACGCCGTTCGAATTCCGGGTGCTCGAAGGGCGGCTCAAGCTGCTGGTGTCCGAAAAAGGACGCGGCAAGCCGCGTCCCGTCGAGGGCTCGTTCGAGACTGCGTGATCCCGACGGTTATGGGCACCTCGAAAACCGTCGCGAGCGGCAGCAGTTTCGGTCGGGCCGCGCAGGTCGAGAAGCGCAGCTGTACTGGAGTACAGCGAGCATCGGCGACCGGCGGGGCCCGGCCCCAACTTCCAC
>NZ_JBNDJE010000012.1:0-144891 GCF_050434805.1 Massilia sp. UYP11 | reverse complement strand
GCCAACCATCGCCGCGGGGGCGGGCGGGCGCCCGCCCCCGCCCCCCCGCCCGGCCGCGGGCCCGGCGGCGCCCCCCCGCCGCCCGGGGGGGGCCCCCGGGGGGGGGGCCCCCCGCCCCCCAGGGGCCCCGGGGGGGCCGGGGGCGGGGGGGGGGGCCGGGCCGCCCCCCGCGAGGCCACGATATGGTCGCCGGCGCCGGCCAGCGTGCTCAATCCGAGGTGCATGGCCGCCTGGCCGCTGGCGGTGGCGATGCCGGCCACCCCGCCTTCGAGCGCCGCGACGCGTTCTTCCAGCACCGCATTGGTCGGATTCGAGATGCCGGCGTCTGCATGGCCGGCCTGCTCCATATTGAACAGCGCCGCGCCATGGCCGGCGTCGCGCAAGGCGAACGAGGACGTGAAATGGATCGGCGTGGCGCGCGCGCCGCTGGCGGGGTCCGGGGCGCTGCCCGCGTGCAGGGACAGGGTGTCGAAACCGGGAGGTCGGGGACCGCTCATGCTGGACTCGCATCAGTGAAGATTGGGCATCCTAGCAGTTACGCGCCTTTGCGCAATCTGCGCTGCACCATCTCGTTGCCGAGCGCGCACCATGATGCAGCGCAACGCTGGATTTTTTGGCGGGCATAGGCTACAGTCGGTGTTATGCCTTATACAAAATTATCCAGTATCAGCAATATTGACGAAGCGGGGGTGGCAAACATGAAAGTTTCCGAAATCCTGCAAGTGAAGGGCAATATCCTGTACACCGTGACGCCCGACCAGTCGCTGGTCGACGCGGTGACCACGATGTCCGAGAACGATATCGGTTCGCTGGTGGTGATGGAGTACGGCGACCTGGTCGGCATGCTGACCTTCCGCGAAGTGCTCAAGGCGCTGCACGCGAACGGCGGCGCGGTCGGCTCCGGCACCGTGCGTCGCCACATGGACGACAGCCCGATCACGGTGACCCCGGACACCGAGGTCAACGAGGTGCGCCGCATCATGCTCGAAAAGCATGCGCGCTACCTGCCGGTGATGGACGCCGGCACCCTGCTGGGGGTGATCTCATTCTACGACGTCGCGCGCGCCGTGCTCGAAGCGCAGAGCTTCGAGAATCGCATGCTCAAGGCATATATCCGCGATTGGCCGGCGGAGCAGGGCGCGCCAGATTGACCGATGTCGGCTCCGGATTAGCCGTCGTTCCCGCGCAGGCGGGAACCCAAGCTTGTCCGCGCTGACGCAACAGTCAATCGGTTCGGCGACTCAGGTGACTCAGGTTCCCGCCTTCGCGGGAACGACGTTGATTGGCGTATCGAGTGCGCTGCCAATGGTGGCCATCGATCACGCCGCGCGCGTGATCGGATTCCCCGCCAGCCATTCCAGCAGTCCTTCCGGCGACAGTGGCCGCGCATACAGGAAGCCCTGCGCCAGCGGGCAGCCGAGCTGGCGCAGGATCTGCGCCTGGCGCTCGTCCTCGACCCCCTCGGCGATCACCGACAATCCCAGGTTGCGGCCCAGCTGCACCACCATCTGCGCGATGCTGCTGCCGCGCGCCGAACCCGTGATCTCGGTGACGAAGGTGCGGTCGATCTTGAGGCGGTCGACCTGCAGGCGCTGCAGATGCGAGAGCGACGAGAAGCCGGTGCCGAAATCGTCGATCGCGATCGACACGCCGGTGCGCTTGACCTGGGCCAGCTTCTCGACCAGCAGCGCCGGTTCTTCCATCGCCATCGATTCCGTGATCTCCAGTTCGATGTAGTCGGGCGGCGCGCCGGTGTCGGCGAGCGCGCGCTGCAGCATGTCGACGAAGTGCGGATGCCGGAACTGCACCTGCGAGACGTTCACCGACATCGTGAAGTCGAGGTGACCCGCCGCGCGCAGGCGCATCAGTTCCGCGCAGGCCTGGCGCAGCACCCATTCGCCGATCTCGACGATCAGGCCCGAGTATTCGGCGATCGGGATGAAGCGGTCGGGGGGCACCAGGCGGCCGTCGTCCAGGCGCCAGCGCAGCAGCGCCTCGGCGCCGAACGGGCGATTGGTGCTCAGATCGACCTGGGGCTGGTAATGCAGGAACAGCTGGCCGCGCTGGAAGCCGCTGCGCAGCGCGTGCATCATGCGCACCCGCTCGCGGATCTCGACGCCCATGCTGCGCGAAAAATAGAAGTGGCCGGCGCGCTGCTGCGACTTGGCGCGCTTGAGCGCGATGTCGGCGTCCTTGAGGGCGTCGGCGCCGCTGCCGTCGTGCTCCAGCAGGCGCACCAGGCCGAGCGTGGCGGACACCAGCACGTCCTGGCCGTCGATGCGGAACGATTCGCGGAACAGGGCCTGGATCTGGTCTGGCTGCACCGCATCGGCGTCGCCCAGCACGCAGAAGATGTCGCCGCCGATGCGGCCGATCTCCAGGCCCTGCGCCAGGCGCGACTTCAGGCGCTGGCCGACCGCCACCAGCAGCAGGTCGCCGAAATGGTGGCCGAGGGCGTCGTTGGTTTCGGCAAAGTGATCGAGGTCGACCAGGGCCAGCACCGGGGCCGCGCCGCGCGGGCCGGCCAGGGTAGCCTCGAGCAACTCGACCATGCGGGTACGGTTCGGCAGGGCGGTGAGCGGATCGTGGAAGGCCGACTGGTTCAGGCTGGTGACCAGTTCGCAGTTGTCGAGGCACACCGCCACCATGCCGCAGAACACCTGCAGCAGGCGCCGCTCCACCTCGTCGACGGGGCGATCGAGCGGGATGCAGGCCGCGAAATCGCGCCCCGCCTTGCCCGGGAAATACATATTGAGCAGGCCGTCCTCGGCGCCGCACTGGCGCTCGAGCAAGGTGCGCTCGGCGGCGAGCGCGAACTGGCCGGTCAGTTCCAGGCCCTCGAGGTTGCGGCAGGCGCCGGCGGCGGCCACGGCGCGCAGGGTCTCGGGGCGGCCATGGCCGCCGTCGCGGCTGCACAGCACGCCCTCGGGCGGCTGGCCGACCAGGCGCCCGGCCTGGGCCAGGATGCCGGCCGCCACGTTGCGCACGCCGTGCAGGGTCATCAGCTCGGCGCAGGCGGCGACGATGCGTTCCATGCCGATGCGGTTGGCATCGAGCGCGCGGATCTGCTGGTAGGAGCGGATCGCGGCCGCCACCGTCGTATACAGCTTGGTGCGGGTGAGCTCGGACTTGGTGCGGTAATCGTTGATGTCGTAGCCGCGGATGGCTTCCATCTCGGGGGCATAGCCGGGCTGGCCGGTACGCAGGATGATGCGCACGTCGTGCAGCCCCAGTTCGTCACGGATGCGGCGCACCAGCAGCAGGCCGGCGTCGGCCCGCTCCATCACCACGTCCAGCAGGATCACGGCGATGTCGCGTTCGCGCGCCAGGAGGTCGAAGGCGTCGCCGGCGGAATACGCGTGCAGGAAGGCCAGCGGCCGACCCTGCATCTCGACGTTGCCGAGGGCGAAGGTGGTGGTCGAGTGCACGTCGGCATCGTCGTCGACCAGCAGGATCCGCCATGCCGGACGCGGGGATGCGGCGACGGCGGCTTCGTCGGCGAAGACGAGGTCGTCGCGAACGACGTCACCGTCGCTGCTGGCATCCTTCAGTGGTCCCGAAGGCGTAATCGATGCTGGCATGTGCTACGTCTCCAGGTTGACTCGGCATGGATAAGTTCAGTATATATGCAATTGTAAAAAGGAAAGAGAATGATCCGGGGTAGTTAGCGAAAAAATATCCATGCGGAAACATATTTGCGACAGTCGACCATGCGATGTTCATTTCTGCTTGCCAGGCAGCCTGTTAGAATGGTAATTCGATCAAACTGAACCAATCACTCCCATGTCCGGCAATACATTTGGCAAGCTGTTTTCCGTCACCACCTTCGGCGAATCGCATGGCCCCGCGATCGGCTGCGTCATCGACGGCTGCCCGCCCGGCATGACCCTGAGCGAGGCCGACATCCAGCCCGAGCTCGACCGTCGCAAGCCCGGCACCTCGCGCCACGTCACCCAGCGCCAGGAGGCGGACCGGGTCGAGATCCTGTCCGGGGTCTACCAGGGCGTCACCACCGGCACCCCGATCGCGCTGCTGATCCGGAATGTCGACCAGCGCAGCAAGGATTACGGCAACATCGCCGAAAGCTTCCGCCCGGGTCATGCCGACTACACCTATTGGCATAAATACGGCGTGCGCGATCCGCGCGGCGGCGGCCGCTCGTCTGCGCGCCTGACCGCGCCCGTGGTCGGCGCCGGCGCCGTCGCCAAGAAGTGGCTGCGCGAAAAGTACGGCACCGAGTTCATGGGTTGCATGCGTGCGCTGGGCGATATCGAGGTGCCTTTCGAAGGCTGGGAGCACGTGCACGCCAATCCGTTCTTCGCCGCCACCGGCGACGCGGCCCTCCTGGCCCGCATGGAACAGGCGATGGACCAGCTGCGCCGCGACGGCGACTCGATCGGCGCGCGCATCGACGTGGTGGCGACCAGGGTGCCGGTGGGCCTGGGCCAGCCGATCTACGACAAGCTCGACGCCGACATCGCGTACGCGATGATGGGGATTAACGCGGTCAAGGGCGTGGAAATCGGGGCCGGCTTCGCCTCGGTGGCGCAGCGCGGCTCGGAGCATGGCGACGAGCTGACCCCCGAGGGCTTCATCGGCAACCATTCCGGCGGGGTGCTGGGCGGGATCTCGACCGGCCAGGACATCACGGTGTCGCTGGCGATCAAGCCGACGTCCTCGATCCGCGTGCCGCGCCGCTCGATCGACAAGGCCGGCAATCCGGCGATGGTCGAAACCTTCGGTCGCCACGATCCCTGCGTGGGCATCCGGGCGACGCCGATCGCGGAAGCGATGCTGGCGCTGGTGTTGATCGATCACGCGCTGATGCACCGCGCGCAGTGCGGCGATGTGCAGGTGGCCACGCCAAGATTGAGCTGAGGCCGGGTGGACGGCCCGGCCGTCCACCCCGCGTCGCGGCGCGAGCGCGTGACAGCCGCCGCATGTCAGCCACGTCAAGCGCGGGTAACGATCGCTTCCGTCTGATGCCGCCGTTCGACCGTGCGCACCACCAGAGTGCGCAGGTCGTTCAGCAGCGAGAACTCGGTCTGGCTCAGGATCACTTGCGGGAAGCTGTGGTCCCAGTCGCCATAGATGAAGCCCGCCGGTTGCCCGTGGGCCGACAGGGGAATGATCACGAAGCAGCGCGCCGCGGCAAGCGTGTCTTTCCACCAGCCCGGCAGCTTGGTCGCGAACTTGCTGTCGTGCGCATTCTCGATGAAGATCACGCGGTCGCTTCCCAGCGCCGCATGGAACACGTTCGGCTCGTAGGCGTCGTCGAACGCCAGGTCCGGCAGCATCGCCTTGGCGCCCTCGCCCAGTCCCAGGCGCGCCGTGTACCGGCCTTCGCGCCGGTTGCGGAAAAAAGCGAACGAGCGCGAGAACGACAGGCCCTCGTGCATCGTCTCGAGGGCCATCGAAATCATCTGGCCGGCGCTGGCGGTGGCGTCGGCGTCGCGCATGTCGGCCACCCCACTCATCAGGATCTTGTTGCCGGCAAGGCGTTTCTTCGTGGCCGCGACCTGTTGCGCGCGTTTTTCGGCCGGCCTGGACAGCGGCGCGATCGACAGGTCGGACGCCGCTTCTACCTTGGCCTTGTCGATCGAGGCCAGGATGCGGCTCGCAGGCAGGCCCAGCATCGGCGCGAAGCTTTCGGCCAGTTGCGCGACCTTGTCGGCGCCGGCCTCATCGTCGGCCCACAGGGCGTCGGCGGCCTGGGTCGACATGCTGCCCAGCGCGGCCAGCCAGTCCTCGTGGGCGAAGCCTTCGAAGCGCTCGCCCGGCTCGACCCGGCGCATGCCGGCCACCAGGTTGCGCGGCAGGCCCCAGTGCGCGGCGGTGGCGCGGCCCACTTCTTCCAGCGACAGGCCGAGCACCTCGTGGGCGGCGTTCTGTTCGCACCCTTCGCCGGCCGCCTCGCGCATGCTGGACCAGCGTTCCGGCAGGTAGAAGGTCAGCATCATGCGGCCCAGCGAGTGCAGGATCGAGCACACTACGGCTTCCTCGGGGTCGCGCGAGCGGGCGTCGGCAGCCAGCTGCTGCGCCACCATCCCGGCCAGCACCGCCTTTTCCATCTCGACGTGGGCGGCCTCGGTGTCCGGGCTGCTGCGGCTCAGTTCCTCGATCAGCTTCAGGCCCAGCGCCAGGTGGCCGATCGACTCGGTGCCCAGCACCAGCACCGCCTTGGAGATGGTGTTGACGTGCTGGCCGAAGGCCGCATACATGCTGCTGTTGGCAAGGCGCAGCACCTTCTGGGTCAGCACCGGATCGGACAGCACCGTCTGCGTCATCGAGAAATCGCGCTCGTCTTCGCCGCGCATCGAGGCCAGGATGGCGCTGATGGCCCTGGTAAAGCCCGGCATGTCGCCCTGGCGCCGGATGCGTTCCCATAGCAGGGCGAGGGTGGCTTGCGACTTCGCCGAACGCGGGGTGGTGGCTTGTGTGGTCATGATTTTCCTGTCCGGTGGTCGGCCGGCAGAAGCGCGGTATAGAGATTTTCCTTGAGCGCCGTGATGGCCACATTGGCCGGCATCGGCTTGCCCGTCAGGTAGCCCTGGACGTAATGGCAGCCCTGGTCGTCCAGCCAGGTCAGCTGCTCCTCGGTCTCGACCCCTTCGGCCACTACCGACAGGGACAGGTGCCCGGCCAGGTCGAGTATCGCGTTGCAGATGGCCGCGTCCTTGGTCGACGTCGGCAAGTCCTTCACGAAGGCGCGGTCGATCTTGAGCACCGAGATCGGGAAGCGCTTGAGGTAGGCCAGCGACGAATAGCCGGTGCCGAAATCGTCGATCGCGATGCGCGCGTGGCGCTCCACCATGCGCGCCAGGATGTCCTCGGCGTGCGCCGGGTCGATCATCAGGGTGCCTTCGGTGATCTCGAGCAGCAGCTGGCGGCCTTCGACGCCGGACAGCGCGAGTGCGTCGTCCAGCACGGTCAGGAAGCGGTCGCTGCGGAACTGGCGCGGGCTGATGTTCACCGAGATGTACAGCTCGCGCCCGGCCACTTCCTGGAACTGGCGGATCTGCATGCAGGCCGCCTTCAGGGCCCAGGCGCCGAGCAGGTTGATCAGGCCGTTGCTCTCGGCGATCGGGATGAAACGCGCCGGCGGCACCATGCCCAGGGTCGGGTGCTTCCAGCGCATCAGGGTCTCGAAGCCCTCGATGATGCGGCTGCGGGCGTTCACGATGGGCTGGTAGTAGAGCAGGAATTCGCCCTCGCGCACCGCATTGAACATGGCCGCCTCGAGCGAGATGTCGTGCTGCGGCGGGCTCTGGTCGCCGGGGCTGTAGACCACGGCGCGGCCCTTGCCGGTTTCCTTGGCGCGCGACAGGGCGGCGTCGGCCAGCGTCACCAGGCGCACCTCGTCTTCGGCGTGGTCCGGGTAAATCGCCACGCCGATCGAGGCCCCGAGGTAGATCGTGTGGCCGCCGGCCTCGAATGGCGACTGCAGGGTGGCCATCAGGCGCCCGGTGACCAGTTTGATCTGCGGCTCGGTGAAGGTGCCCGGCAGCACCGCCACGAATTCGTCGCCGCCGACCCGGGCCAGGGTGTCGCTGTCGCGCAGGGTGCGGCGCAGGCGCACGGCCGCCATCTGCAGCACGGTGTCGCCCAGCGGGTGACCCAGGCCGTCGTTGACCTTCTTGAAGCCGTCCAGGCCGACGGCGACGACCGCGAAGCCCTGGCCCGAGCGGCGCGCATTGGCGATCACCATGCGGATCCGGTCCGACAGCAGCACCCGGTTGGGCAGCTCGGTCAGGGCGTCATGGGTTGCCATGTGGCGCAGGCGTTCTTCGGTCGCATGCTGGGCCGACATGTCGCGGCCAATCACCAGCAGCGGGGCGGCGTCGCCGGTGGCCAGGCGCGCGATCCTGAGTTCGAACCAGATGTCGCGTTCGCCCGAGCGGAAGCGGGTCTCGACCATCACCGTCTCGTGGCCGGCGGCGGCCAGCGCATTGGACAGCGCCGGCTGGTCGATCTCGTGCGCCAGCGACACCAGCGAGCAACCGGCCTCGAAGCCCGACAGCCGCCGTGCGCGCAGGCCGGCCGCGTGGATCACGCCATCGGGCGCGACGCGGAACACGGCGTCGCCGGCCGTCTCCAGCAAGCCGTCGAGCAGCGCCGCGGCTTGCACAGGAGCGAGCGCCGGCTGGGGCGGGGGCACGGCGGAGGAACTGGTGTGCATGTCGTCTAGAAGCTTTCTTGTTGCGGCACGTGCACGTCATGCCAATGTCACATGTGATTCCGTGCAAGTCTACCAAACCAGGGATGACTCTATCACTGAAAAATTCCGCAAAGCATTAGAAAGCACAAGCCATGCGGTGTTTTCGACGTTCATTGAGCCTGCGCAGCCTGCTTGTCCGGCAAGCATGTTGGCGCTAATCTCCTTGCTGGAAGCTCAAGAATGTCACACGATATTGTCGCGCACTCTTGCTTGTAACGACATAATAAAGTGCAATTTTGATGCCTCGATGCAACATTCTACAGGAAGCAGATGGGCACGGAGGAGACACGATGGACAGATTCGCCACGCACGAGGTCGAGAACCAGGCCCCCGCGTTCACCGGCATCAACCTGTATGCCTGCGATCCGGCGCTGCAGGAAGCGCTGCGGCGCGAGGGCGGGGGCTGGGCGGCGGCGCAGCTCGAGGCGCTCGGCGCGCGCCTCGGCAGCGCCGAGGTCCAGGAGCTGGCGCGCCTGGCCAACGTCCACGGCCCGCTGCTCGCGAGCTTCGACCGCGCCGGTCGTCGCATCGACGAACTCGAATTCCACCCCGCCTGGCACGCCCTGATGACCCTGATGATCGGCGCCGGCGCCCATAGCGCGCCCTGGAGCGATCCGCGCCCTGGCGCCCAGGTGGCGCGGGCGGCGCAATACCTGCTGTTCGGCCAGGCCGAGAACGGCGCCCAGTGCCCGGTGACGATGACCTATGCCGCGGTGCCGGCGCTGCGCCGCGCGCCGGGGCTGGCGGCGCTCTGGCTGCCCAGGATCCTGTCGCGCGACTACGATCCGCGGCCGTTGCCGGTGGCGCACAAGCGCGGCGCCCTGATCGGCATGGGCATGACCGAGAAGCAGGGCGGTTCCGACGTGCGCGCCAACACCACGCGCGCCACGCCGCTGGGGGCGGACGAGCTGCGCGAAGAAGGCGCCGCCGGCGAGGGCGCCTGGCGCATCGTCGGCCACAAGTGGTTCTATTCGGTCCCGCAGGCCGACGCCCACCTGGTGCTGGCGCGCTGCGACGAAGGCGAGGGCGCCGACGCGGCGGGCAACCAGAGCGCCGCGGGCGGCCTGGGTTGCTTCCTGGTGCCGCGCTTTCTCGCCGACGGCCGGCGTAACGCGGTTCGGGTGCAGCGCCTGAAGGACAAGCTGGGCAACCGCTCGAACGCCTCGTCCGAGGTCGAGTTCTGCGGCGCGCTCGGCTGGATGGTCGGCGAGCCGGGGCGCGGCATTCCGACCATCCTCGAGATGGGCAGCCATACCCGCCTCGATTGCGTGCTGGGCAGCGCCGGCATCATGCGCGCCGCCCTGTGCCATGCGCTGCACCATGCGCGCGGCCGCATGGCCTTCGGCCGGCCGCTGGCCGAGCAGCCTTTGATGCGCAATGTGCTGGCCGACCTGGCGCTGGAATCCGAGGCCGCCACCGCCTTCGCCCTGCGCCTGGCGCGCTGCTTCGACGAGGGGCAACTGCCGTCCCAGGCGTTGCTGGGCCGCATCCTGACCGCGGCCGGGAAGTACTGGATCTGCAAGCGCGGCCCCGGCTTCGGCGCCGAGGCGATGGAAGTCATGGGCGGCAACGGTTACGTCGAGGACGGCCCGCTGGCGCGCTTGTACCGCGAGCTGCCGGTCAATTCGATCTGGGAAGGGTCGGGCAACGTGATGTGCCTGGACCTGCTGCGCGCGCTCGGCAAGTCGCCGCAAGAGGCGCGTGCGGCGCTGGCGGCCGAGCTGGCGCCGGCGGCGGGGCTGGACCCGCGCTTCGCGGACCACGTGGCGGCGCTGCTGGAGGGCCTCGCGGCACGCATGCACGACGAATCCGGTGCGCGGCTGCTGGCCGAGCAGATCGTGGTCGCGGTGCAGGCCGCGCTCTTGCTGCGCCATGCGCCGCCTTGCGTCGGCGAGGCGTTTTTGCTCACACGCATCCTGCAGCCGGTGGGCGCGGCCTACGGACGGTTGCCCGCCGGCCTCGACCTCGAGGCGATCCTGGCGCGCGCCCTCGTCTTATGAATGGCACCTCGAAAAACCTGCTGCGCGTTGCATTTTCGGTCTGCGATGCTCGCTGTACTCCAGTACAGCTGCGCTTCTCGACCTGCGCGGCCCGACCGAAACTGCTGCCGCTCGCGACGGTTTTTCGAGGTGCCCTGAAGTCTATTTTTTTTCACGTGCAGACCGGGACAAACGGCCGCGTGGCTGGGATAATGCGCGCTTGCATGCTTCGTACAGAATCCTTTGAAATCCGCCATGAAACAAGACCCGCGCTTCCCGAACCTCTACATCCTGAACCACCCGCTGATCCAGCACAAGCTGTCGCATATGCGCGAGCACGACACGTCGACGCGCACCTTCCGCGAACTGCTGCGCGAGATCACGCTGCTGATGGGATACGAGATCACGCGCGACCTGCCGCTGACGACGCGCTCGATCAAGACCCCGCTGGTGACCATCGATGCCCCGGTAATCGCAGGCAAGAAGCTGGCCGTGGTGCCGATCCTGCGCGCCGGCATCGGCATGAGCGACGGCCTGCTGGAGCTGGTGCCGTCGGCGCGCGTCGGCCACATCGGCGTGTTCCGCGACCCGGACACCCACGAACCGGTCGAGTACATGGTGCGCCTGCCCGACACCACCGAGCGCACCTTCATCCTGTGCGATCCGATGGTTGCCACCGGCAATTCGGCGGTGCACGCGATCGACGTGCTCAAGAAGCGCGGCGTGCCGGACGAGCAGATCCTGTTCCTGGCCCTGGTGGCGGCGCCGGAGGGCGTGCAGGTATTCCAGGACGCGCATCCGCACGTCAGGCTGTTCGTCGCCTCGCTCGACTCGCACCTGGACGCGGATGCCTACATCATCCCGGGCCTGGGCGATGCGGGCGACCGCATCTTCGGCACCAAGTAAGCGCCGATGGCTACCGTGCCGCCGGCCGACCAGCAGTTCTTCGCGCGTCTCGCCGAGCTCAACGAGCAGTTCGCGGCGCGGCTGCCGTCGACCATGGAGCAACTGGCGGCGCTGTCGCGGCAACTGGCGCGCGCCGGCGAGCCGGCCTTCGATGTCGCCCCGGTGGCCGGTGAGGTGCAGGCAATGCTGCACACGCTGGCCGGCTCAGCCGCCACGTTCGGCTTTCGCGGCCTGGGCCACCATGCGCGCCTGCTGGAACAGCGGCTAAGGGTGCTGCGCGCCTTCGATGTGGTGGCCGCCACGGAGTGGCAAGCCTGGCGCGCGGAACTCGACGAATACATCCGCGCCGCGCGCTGCGATCCCAAGTCGCTCGCTTGAGCCATCGCCAGGGCCCCCACTCGCACGCGACGCTCCACAAGCGATATGCGCAAAGGTGCGGCAGAGCGGAATTTGATTCATCGCAAACATTTGGTTGGGTCTTACGCCTATATTTTCCCTCGTACCGGATAAAAACGTGCGCCCCTTATTTATTGATTTTTAGAATCGTTGCGGCCTGGCGGTTTTTTTATTTAACGAAATAGGTGCGCGTCGGTTTTATTCGGTATAATACGGGATCGTTGGGTTCGAGGTAGTAGTGCAGTCTGTCTGTCATTTCTTTCTTGCTTCTTCAAACGATCTGAAACGGGCGCAAGCCCAACTAACCGAAATAGGAAATTGTAATGGCAACTGGCATCGTTAAATGGTTCAATGACTCGAAGGGCTTCGGCTTCATCACCCCTGATGAAGGCGGCGAAGATCTGTTCGCGCACTTCTCGGCTATCCAGAGCACCGGCTTCAAGTCGCTGCAGGAAAACCAGCGCGTTTCGTTCGACGTGACCACCGGCCCTAAGGGCAAGCAAGCCTCGAACATCCAGCCTCTGTAATAGCCTCAGGGCTTTACGAGATAAAAATCCCCGGAATTGCCGGGGATTTTTTTTGCCTGTCGTCGTCATACTCCCTGTCGTCGCCGTACTCCTGTCCCTGTCGTCGCCGTACTCCCTGTCGTTGCCGTAGCCCCTGTCGTTGCTGTCGTCGCTGGCCCGCCCGCTGGCGCGGGCTGCAGCGGCGGCGTCAGGAATAGCGCCAGTAGTCCGGCGCGGCATAGTTACGGCGCAGGAAATCCACGAAGGCGCGAATGCGCAGCGGCAGGTGGCGGCGCTGGGCAAACACGGCATGGACGTCGTTGCCGGGCGCCGCGAAGTCGTCCAGCACGCTCACCAGTTCGCCGCTCGCGATCTGGCTGCCCACTTCCCACATCGAGCGCCAGGCCAGGCCCTTGCCGGCCAGCGCCCAGGCATGCAGCACGGCCCCGTCGTTGCACACCATATTGCCGCCCACTTTCAGGGTCACCGGCTTGCCGCCGTCGATGAAGGTCCAGCCGCGCTGGCTGCCTTCGCTGCTGATCGGCAGGCAGTTGTGGCGCGCCAGGTCGGCCAGCTGGCGCGGCCGGCCGTGGCGCTTGAGATAGGCGGGCGAGGCCACCACCACGCGCCGGTTGTCGGCCAGCTTGACGCCGACCAGGTTCGAGTCGTCCAGGCTGGCGATGCGGATGGCCACGT
Organism: Massilia sp. UYP11; assembly: GCF_050434805.1. Classification (NCBI taxonomy): domain Bacteria; kingdom Pseudomonadati; phylum Pseudomonadota; class Betaproteobacteria; order Burkholderiales; family Oxalobacteraceae; genus Massilia; species Massilia sp. UYP11. Next base: position 132,190 of record NZ_JBNDJE010000012.1, on the reverse strand, counting down.
CCACGCCTTCGGCCACCAGGTCGATCACGCGGTCGGAGAGGTTCAGGTTGATGGTCACGTCGCGGTGCTCGGCCAGGAAGGAAGGGAGCAGCGGCGCCACGTGCTGGCGGCCGAAGCCGGCCGGCGCCGACACCGTCAGGTGGCCCGAGGCGCGCATGCTGTGCTCGGAAATGGCCGACTCGGCGTCATTGACCTCGGCCAGGATGCGCTGGCAATCCTCGAGGAAGGCGGCTCCTTCGTCGGTCAGGACCAGCCGCCGCGTCGTGCGCTGAAGCAGCTTGACCCCCAGCCGGGCCTCAAGCGCATCGAGGCGGCGGCCGATCATGGCCGGTGCAATGCCTTCGGCGCGCGCCGCGGCGGACAGGCTGCCGCGCGCGACGACCTCGACGAAGCTCGCCATCTGGGTGAATTTGCCCATGGTGTTGACCTGTTCCTCTCTCTCATTTGATACAAAAACGCACGGATGCTGTGAGAATTTGTATGGTTTAGCGCTATTCAAGTGAATATACTTGATGCAAAGACAAACGCCAAGGAACGCCCCTGGCGGGCGCGGCGTCGCACGCATTATTCATCACTTTTTGGAGGCAACAATGTCCCTCACCATCCCCGACGGCATGCAGATCACGGGCGAGATCAAGCCCGGCTACGAACAGATCCTGGTCCCGGAAGCGCTCGCGCTCGTGGCGCAGCTGGCGCGCGCCTTCGCCCCGCGCCGCCAGGAGTTGCTGGCCGCGCGCGCCGAGCGGGCGCGCCGGCTCGACGCCGGCGAGCGCCCGGATTTCCTGCCCCAGACCGCCCATATCCGCGACGGCGACTGGCGGATCGCACCGATCCCGCCGGCGCTGGCTTGCCGGCGCGTGGAAATCACCGGACCGGTCGAGCGCAAGATGGTCATCAACGCGCTCAATTCGGGCGCCGACAGCTATATGACCGACTTCGAGGATTCGAACACGCCGAACTGGGACAACCAGATCCAGGGCCAGATCAACCTGTTCGATGCGATCCGCAAAACCATTTCGCTGGAACAGAACGGCAAGTCCTACCGGCTGGCCGACAAGGTGGCGACGCTGGTCGTGCGGCCGCGCGGCTGGCACCTGGACGAAAAGCACATCCTGGTCGACGGCCAGCGCGTCTCGGGCGGCATCGTCGATTTCGCGCTGTTCATGTTCCACAACGCGAAGGAATTGCTGGCGCGCGGGGCCGGTCCGTATTTCTACCTGCCGAAGCTGGAGTCGCACCTGGAAGCGCGCTTGTGGAACGACATCTTCGTGATGACCCAGGACGCGCTGGGACTGCCGCAGGGCACGATCAAGGCCACGGTGCTGATCGAGACCATTCTTGCCGCCTTCGAGATGGACGAGATCCTGTACGAACTGCGCGAGCACAGCGCGGGCCTGAACGCCGGCCGCTGGGATTACATCTTCTCGTGCATCAAGAAGTTCAAGCATGACCGCGACTTCTGCCTGGCCGACCGCGCCAAGGTGACGATGACGGCGCCGTTCATGCGCGCCTATGCGCTGCTGCTGCTCAAGACCTGCCACCAGCGCGGTGCGCCGGCCATCGGCGGCATGGCGGCCCTCATTCCGATCAAGAACGATCCGGAGAAAAACGAAATCGCGATGGGCGGCGTGCGCACCGACAAGGCGCGCGATGCCACGGACGGCTACGACGGTGGCTGGGTCGCGCACCCTGGCCTCGTCGCTCTGGCGATGGAAGAGTTCACCAAGGTGCTGGGCGACCGGCCCAACCAGCTCGAGAAGCAGCGTCCGGACGTCGAGGTGACGGCCGCGCAATTGCTCGACTTCCAGCCCGAAACGCCGATCACCGAGGCCGGCCTGCGCTACAACATCAACGTCGGCATCCACTACCTGGGCGCCTGGCTGGCCGGCAACGGTTGTGTGCCGATCCACAACCTGATGGAAGACGCGGCGACGGCCGAGATCAGCCGCTCGCAGGTGTGGCAGTGGATCCGCTCACCGAAGGGCGTGCTCGATGACGGCCGCAAGGTCACGGCGGACATGGTGCGGTCGATGATTCCGGAGGAACTGGCCAAGGTGAAGCAGGTGGCGGCGGACGGGACCCATGCGAGCTACGAGCGCGCCGCCGTCATCTTCGAGGAGATGTCGACGTCGGAGGAATTCGCCGAGTTCCTGACCTTGCCGCTCTATGAGGAAATCTGATCGAAGAGATCTGATCCAAGAGATCTGATGCAAGAGATGTGATGCGCTGCGTGGACGCTGGTCCACGCCGGCGCGTCGTCGCTCAGAACGTGTTCTTCCATTCGCGCAGCGCCGCGAAGGTCTCGGCCGGCGTCGCCTCCGGCGCCAGGCGGCCGGCCTCGACCAGGCTTTGCGCGATGCGCGGCGTGGCATAGCGCAGGAAGGGATTGGTCGCTTTCTCGAGCCCGATCGTCGACGGTATCGTCGGCTGGCCGGCCGCGCGCCGGTCGCCATCGGCCTGCGTCCGCGCGTCGAGCGCGGCATTGCCCGGCTCGACCGCCTGGGCGAAGCGCAGGTTCGACAGCGTATACTCGTGCGCGCAATACACCAGCGTCTCGTCCGGCAAGGTCGTGAACTTGCCGAGCGACGCCATCATCTGGCCCGGTGTGCCTTCGAACAGCCGCCCGCAGCCCGCGCCGAACAGGGTGTCGCCGCAGAACAGCCACGAGGCGTCCGGGTCGTTGCCTGGAGCGCGCACGTAGGCGATGTGGCCCAGCGTATGCCCCGGCACCTCCAGCACGTCGAGGGCAAGATCCAGCCCCGGAACGTCGATGCGATCGCCCTCGCCGAGCGGATGCGTCACGAGCGCGATGCCGTCATTGCGCGGTCCGAACACGGGCACGTCCCATTCCTCGAGCAAGCCCGGCACACCCCCGATATGGTCAGCATGATGATGGGTGAGTAAAATGGCGGTCAGGCGCAGCTTGTGCGCGGCCAGGGCGGCCTTGACCGGCCCGGCCTCGCCAGGGTCGACGATGGCCGCGTTGCTGCCGTCGTGTATAAGCCAGAGGTAATTGTCTTTAAACGCAGGAAGCGTCAATACCGCGAGTTGAGCGGGTACGAGAGTCGTCATGATGAACCGTCAGTCAAAGGGGTTGCATGGATAGCGCATCCGAAAAATCCATTATAGCGCTCGACAACTGGCTGCAATCGCCGGCGGGCGCCTACGTGCGCGCGTTCGAGCAGGCATGCCTGGACGAACTCACGGTGGATATCTTCGGCTTCAACGCGCTGCAGATCGGCGTGCCCCAGCTCGATGCGCTGGCGGCCAGCCGCATGCCCAATAAATGGCAGGCGGCCACGCGCGCCGCGCATGCGGACGAACTCGCGTTTGCCGCGGGCGGCAAGCAGATCGCGGTCGCGGTCGACTTCGAGGAGCTGCCGTTCGCCACCAGCAGCATCGATCTGGTGGTGCTGCCGCACGTGCTGGAGTTCGCCGCGGAGCCACATCAGGTTTTGCGCGAAGTCGAGCGGGTCTTGATTCCGGAAGGGCAGGTGATCGTCTGCGGCTTCAATCCGGCCAGCCTGTGGGGCGTGCGCCAGGGCTTCCGGCGTGTCACGCAGAGCGCCTACCTGCCCGAGTCCGGTGAATTCATTTCTTTGCCGCGCCTCAAAGACTGGCTAAAATTGCTGAACCTGGGCGTGACCCGCAGCCATTTCGGCTGCTACGCCCCACCGTGCCGCACGACCCACTGGCTCAGCCGCTTCGCGATGATGGAATCGGCGGGCGCGCGCTGGTGGCCGTATCTCGGCGCGGTCTACGTGGTGCATGCGATCAAGCGGGTCAAGGGCATGCACATCATCGGTCCTGCATGGAACAAGAAAGCGAGCAAGCGACCGGCGGCAGTGCCGGCCGCGAACAGGGAATGAACGAACAACACACCACTACGGCAGCGACCCCGACCCAGGTCGAGATCTTCACCGACGGCGCCTGCAAGGGCAATCCGGGCACGGGCGGCTGGGGCGCGCTCCTCGTCTCCAACGGCCACGAGAAGGAAATCTTCGGCGGCGAGCCGAACACCACCAATAACCGCATGGAATTGCGCGCCGTGATCGAGGCGCTCGGCGTCCTGAACCGTCCGTGCAAGGTCGTGCTGCATACCGACAGCCAGTACGTGCAGAAGGGCATCTCGGAATGGATCCACGGCTGGAAGGCGCGCGGCTGGAAAACTTCCGCGAAAGAGCCGGTCAAGAACGACGACCTGTGGAAGGCGCTCGACCTGGCGCAGCAGCAGCACGCCGTCGAATGGCGCTGGGTGCGCGGCCACAACGGCCATCCCGGCAACGAGCGGGCCGACGTGCTGGCCAATCGCGGCGCCGCCTCGGTCCGGCGCTAGTCGCCGCAAGGCAAGGGCGGGCTTTGCTATACTGCGGTCCGCTTCCACTCGGTTCCCATCCATCCAGTAGACCACCATGCGCCAGATCGTCCTCGATACCGAAACCACCGGCCTGAATCCTCGCACGGGCGACCGCGTCATCGAGGTCGGCTGCGTCGAAATCGTTAACCGCAAGCTCACCGGAAATAACTTCCACCGCTATATCAATCCCGAACGCGAGTCGGACGAGGCGGCGCTGGCGGTCCACGGCCTGACCACCGAGTTCTTGAGCGACAAGCCGAAGTTCCATGAGATCGCCGAAGAATTGCGCCAGTTCGTGCAGGGCGCCGAGGTCATCATCCACAACGCGCCGTTCGACCTGGGCTTCCTGAACCACGAGTTCACCCGCATCGGCCTGCCGCCTTTCATCGAGCACTGCAGCGGCGTGATCGATACCCTGGTGCAGGCCAAGGAACGCCACCCGGGCAAGCGCAATTCGCTCGACGCGCTGTGCGACCGCTACGAGATCTCGAACGCGCACCGCAAGCTGCACGGCGCATTGCTCGACTCGGAGCTGCTGGCCGACGTGTACCTGGCCATGACCCGTGGCCAGAACTCGCTGACCATGGACGTGGAAGTCGAGAGCGCGAACGCCGGCGATGCGCTCGACGTGGTGCCGCTGGGCGAGATCATCGTGATCGCGGCAAGCGTCGACGAACTGGCGGCGCACGACGAGGTGCTGGCCGGCCTCGACAAGAACGTGAAGGGCAATTGCGTGTGGAGGAATTATTCTCTGCAGGGGTGACGGCGCAGTGATTCTGTGCCATAATACGCCTCGCTTCGGGAGGTTAGCTCAGGGGTAGAGCACTGCATTCACACTGCAGGGGTCGCAAGTTCGAAACTTGCACTTCCCACCAGAATCCACAAGGGCCGGCATGTATGCCGGCCTTCTTGTTTTCGGAGGAGCGATGCAGGCGCCGCTGCTTGTTCGTGGTCTCTCGGGAACACGATGTCGGTGAATAAATTGGTCGATTGCCATTTTGAATAATCAAGACTGTATGGCATAATACGGCCTCGTTGGGAGGTTAGCTCAGGGGTAGAGCACTGCATTCACACTGCAGGGGTCGCAAGTTCGAAACTTGCACTTCCCACCAACAGGATACCGTCGAAACGCCCGCACCATGCGGGCGTTTTGCATTTCTGGCGCCGTCATCACCGGCGCGGTTTTCACCGGCGCCATCATCACCCGCGCTGCTGCTGCTGCGGCATCCCGATCTCCCGCTTGAGTTCTTCCGTGATCGTCCACGCATACAGGGTCTTGTCGCGCACCCGCACGATGCGCTCGGGCGGCCATTGGGCGCCCATGTGAAAATCGTGCGACACGACCCGCGCGCCGACCCGCAACTGGCGCCACAACTGCGGCATCAGCTGCAGGTTGACCTCGAACAGCAGGTACAGCATGACCACGGTGGCCGGGCTGAAATCGGTGCGGAACAGGTCGGCCTGGCGAAAGCGCACGCGGTCCTGCACGCCGGCCGAGCGCGCATTGGCGCGCGCTTCGCGAATACGCTCGGGATCGAGATCGATGCCCACGCCGCGCGCGCCGTGGCGGCGCGCGGCCGAGATCACGATGCGGCCGTCGCCGCAGCCGAGGTCGTATACCACGTCGTCGCGCCCGATCTTCGCCATCGACAGCATGCGCAAGACGATGTCCGGCGGCGTCGTCACATACGGCACCCTGGGCAAGGGCCGCTCGGCGCGCGCGGGCAGGATTGTGGCCGGGGCCAGCGCCAGGCCTGCCAGCGCGGCGCCGCCGTGCAGCAGGGCGCGGCGCTGCTGGACGATGGATAGGGCGGTGGTGCGTTCGTCGGACAAGGTCGTTCCTCCGGGAGCTGGCGTTGAACAGGCGCTGCAAGCGTACCCGATATTGCCGGCCAGGTCGTGTACACTGGCGCCGGCCGGCATGCCGGCACGCCGTCAGGCCGATGAGAATATAAGAATCCAATAAGAGCGGGACTGAACCGATGGTAAACGGGTATTACGAACCCCTGCTGGTCGTTGTGTCGATCCTGGTGGCCATGCTGGCGTCGTACACGGCCCTCAGCCTGGCAATGCGGGTGCGTCAGGCCCAGGGCCGCGCGCCATACATGTGGATCGCCGGCGGCGCGCTGGCGATGGGCAGCGGCATCTGGGCCATGCACTTCATCGGCATGCTGGCCTTCCGCCTGCCGATCCCGGTCGGTTACGATCCCATGATCACCTTCGCCTCCTGGCTGCTGCCGGTGGTCGCCTCTGGCCTGGCGCTGTGGCATGTGCGGCACCGCGCATTCGGGCGCAGCCAGCTGGCCTGGAGCGCGGTCCTGATGGGCCTGGGCATCAACGCCATGCACTACACCGGCATGGCCGGCATGCGCATGGACCCCGCCATCACCTACACCCCGTGGCTGTTCGCGCTGTCGGTCGCGATCGCGATCGGCGCCTCGGCGCTGGCGCTCCAGCTCGGCCTGCGCCTGCGCGAGGATGGCCACGCGCGCGGCGGCGCGCAGCTCGCGGCCAGCGTCATCATGGGCGGCGCGATCGCCGGCATGCACTATACCGGCATGGCCGCCGCCCACTTCGAGGCCGGCAGCGTGTGCCGCGCCGCGCTCGGCGGCGTCGACCAGGATCACCTGGCGGCCCTGGTCACGGTGACCACCGTGGCCCTGCTCAGCATCGCGCTGCTGGCCACCATCTTCGATGCGCGCCTGGAGGCGCGCAACCACACGATCGCCGAATCGCTGCAGGCGGCGGCCGAGCGCCAGCAACTGTATCTCGACGAGCAGCGCGCCCGGGTCGAGGCCGAGAACGTCAGCCAGATGAAGGACGAATTCCTCGCCACCTTGTCGCACGAGCTGCGCACGCCGCTCAACGCCATGCTCGGCTGGTCGCAACTGCTGTTGCAGGGCCATCGCGACGGCGCCATGCTGCGCCGCGGCCTGGAAACCATCGAACGCAATGCGCGCGCCCAGTCGCAGCTGATCGAAGACATGCTCGACATGAGCCGCCTGCTGGCCGGCAAGGTGCGGATCGACGCGGCCCCGATCCAGCCGCAGGACTTCGTCAACGCGGCGCTCGAGACTGCGCGTCCGGCGGCGCTGGCGCGCAGCATCGCCCTGAACGCCAGCATCGACCATGGCGCCGGCCCGGTGCGCGGCGACCTGGCGCGCATGCAGCAGGTGATGTCGAACCTGCTGTCGAACGCGATCAAGTTCACCGAGCCGGGTGGCGTGGTGACGGTCACGCTGCGGATGGAAGAAGGCGACGAGCGCGCTGTCGCGATCGACGTGGCCGACAGCGGCGCCGGCATCGCGCCCGAATTCCTGCCCTATGTGTTCGATCGCTTCCGCCAGGCCGATTCCTCGTCGGCGCGCCGTCACGGCGGCCTGGGGCTGGGCCTGGCGATCGCGCGCCAGCTGGTCGAGCTGCAGGGCGGCGCGATCAGCGTGGCCAGTCCCGGAGAAGGGCAGGGCGCCACCTTCACCCTGCATCTGCCGCTGGCGGCGCCCGGCGCGGTGCCGGCTGCGCGGCTCGAGCCCCTGGCCGGCCTGCCGCTCGCGCCGCCCGAGCTGGCCGGCTTGACGGTGCTGGTGATCGACGACGAACTCGACTCGCTCGAACTCGTGCAGCAGGTGCTGGCCGCCACCGACGCCACGATCCTGACCGCCACCGGCGCGCGCGAGGCGCTGCGGCTGGTCGAGTCGCGCCGGCCCGATCTCGTCATCAGCGACATCGGCATGCCGGTGGTCGATGGTTTCGAGATGATCCGCCGCATACGGTCGATGCCCGATCGCGAGGTCGCGGGCGTGCCGGCCATCGCCCTGACCGCGTTCTCGCGGCGCGAAGACCAGCAGCGTGCGCTGGAAGCGGGCTTCGACGACTACCTGGCCAAGCCGGTGACGCCGGCGATGCTGCTGCAGACGGTGGCGGCGATCGTCGCCCGCCGCAACCTGCTGCGTTCACTGTAGGGTATCGGGCCTCCGTTCAGGTCACGCGTTCGAGCCAGGCGCCCGACCCGGGTGTGGCGCCGTCCTCGCGCCGCACCGGCGTGGTGGAGATCGCCTCCAGGAATTTCTCGCCGCCCCCAGCGCGGGATTGAGCGGATCGCATTCGGCCTCGGCCACGCCAATGCTAAGCTCGTTGGTCGCGATGGCGTCGCGCTCGTTGCCCGCTTCGGCCTGGATCCGCCACAACGGCGCCAGTCGTGGCTGCGCACCGTGTAGGTGCCCCGCGATCAGCTCAGGGCCTTCCTGCACCGTGACGGCGCCTGCCTGCGCATGATGGTGCCCGGTCATGCCCGCCATCTCGTCCAGCAGCGCGCCGCGCGCAAGCGCCTGCGCGAAGCCCGTCTCTCATCGAATGTTGATTTTTGGAAAACACGCGCGGTGGCCCGGCCCGCGATGTTGACGCGAGACGGCGTTTCAGTAGTGCAAATTGCCTGTCGGCACGTAAATTGCAGGAGATTTGTGAGATTGCTTTGATTCGCAACAGCATTCTGGTTATATTTGCACGTCTGCAAAAAGTTGACGGTTTGCAGGTGCAGCAAGCGCGGTTCATGTCAGGCATGCCGGCCCAACAGGCAGGATCAAGAGAGCGTGCCCGCATCACCTGCGGGCACGGCGCAATGACGAGACGCGGGACCACATACCTATTTGATTGGAGAACACGTAGTGAGTATTTTTAGAACCAAGAATCTGGATGCCATGCTGGCCGCCAGCGCCAAGCCGGGCGGACTCAAAAAGGTGCTCGGCCCGACCGACCTGATCCTGCTCGGTATTGGCGCCATCGTCGGCACCGGCATTTTCGTGCTCACCGGCACGGGCGCCGTGACCGCCGGCCCTGCGTTGACCCTCTCCTTCATCGTGGCCGCCATGGCCTGCTGCTTCGCCGCCCTGTGCTATGCCGAGTTCGCCTCGACCGTGCCGGTTGCCGGCTCGATCTATACCTATAGCTACGCCACGCTGGGCGAATTCGTTGCCTGGATGATCGGCTGGGACCTGTTGCTCGAGTACGGTCTGGCCACCTCGACCGTCGCCGTCGGCTGGTCGGGGTATTTCCAGTCGCTGATGTCGGGCTTCGGGCTGGTGCTGCCGGATGCGCTGACCGCCGCCCCGGGCGCCCGTCCCGGCATCGACACCCTGTTCAACCTGCCGGCCTTCCTGATCATGATTGCGCTGACCGCGATGCTGTCGCTGGGCATGCGCGAATCGGCGCGTATCAACAACGTGATGGTCATCATCAAGACCGGCGTGGTGCTGCTGTTCATCGCCGTTGGTGTCGGCCACGTGCGCCCGGAAAACTGGGAACCGTTCATGCCATACGGCATGGGTGGGGTGATGAGCGCCGCCGCGCTGGTGTTCTTCGCCTTCATCGGCTTCGACGCCGTCACCTCGGCCGCCGAGGAAGTCAAGAACCCGAAGCGTGACCTGCCAATCGGCATCATCGGTTCGCTGGTGGTCTGCACCATCCTGTACGTCGTGGTTGCCGCGATCATGACCGGCATCGTGCCGCACCTGGACTTCAAGGGCGTCGACCATCCGGTCTCGCTGGCGCTGCAGGTGGCTGGCGAAAACTGGGTCGCCGGTTTCGTCGACCTGGCCGCGATCCTGGGCATGAGCACCGTGATCCTGGTGATGGCCTATGGCCAGACCCGCATCCTGTTCGCCATGTCGCGCGACGGCCTGCTGCCGTCGAAACTGTCGACCGTGCACCCGAAATACGGCACTCCGTTCTTCGCCACCTGGCTGGTGGGCATCATCTTCGGCCTGATCGCCGCCGTGGTGCCGCTGAACGTGCTGGCCGAACTGGTCAACATCGGCACCCTGGCCGCCTTCACTCTGGTCTCGGTCGCCGTGATCGTGCTGCGCAAGAAGCGTCCGGACCTGCCACGCGCGTTCCGCTGCCCCGGCGTGCCGGTGATCCCGGGCCTGGCGATCGTGTTCTGCCTGGTCCTGATGTCCTTCCTGAGCTGGCATACCTGGCTGGCGTTCGGCATCTGGCTGACGATCGGCGCCGTCGTCTACTTCGGTTACGCACGCCAGCGTTCGTTGCTGAACAAGCCGCAATAAGGCGGAGTAAGACGTTCCCTGCGGCGGGCCACCCCGGCCCGCCGCGTCGCCCTGGCCGGCGCTTCATGGTAATCTGCCAGCTTTGACGCCGCGTGCGCGTCCTCGAAGCGGAGATCTCTCATGAGCGCCATCGTGCTCGGCCAGGGCGATGCCCTCCTGATCGTCGACCTCCAGGTTGACTTCCTTCCCGGCGGCAGCCTCGGCGTGCCGCATGGCGACGGTGTGATCGCGCCGATCAACCGCCTGATCGACTTGTACCGGGCGCGCGCGCTGCCGGTCTACGCGTCGCGCGACTGGCATTCAGTACAGCATTGCTCGTTTGCCGAACAGGGCGGACCGTGGCCGCCGCATTGCGTGGCCGGGACCGAAGGCGCCGGCTTTTCATCCGACCTGCACCTGCCGGACGACGTCATCGTCGTGTCCAAGGCCGACACGGTCGACGCCGACGCCTATTCCGCCTTCAGCGGCACGGGCCTTGCGCGCACGCTCGCCGAGCGCGGCATCCGGCGTCTCGCCGTGTGCGGCCTGGCCACCGATTATTGCGTGCTCAACACCGTGCTCGACGGCCTGGCCGATGTCGAGGTCCTGATCGTGGCCGAGGCCATGCGCGCGGTCGACGTCCAGCCCGGCGACGGCGACCACGCCATGACCCGCATGCTGGCCGCCGGCGCGGTGCCGGTGCGGCTGTCGGAGCATGGCCTGGTGGCCGACGTCGCACTCGGCGCGCGGCCCTGACGGGGCAGCGGCGCATTTCCTGGCGGCGTGCCCGGGCCGGCAACACCGGCAGGCGCACGAGGCGGGAGCAGGGCGACCCGCAAGCGGCGCACGCCGGCAGCCGGCAGGGAAGGGACGCATTGTCATGAGCACTCTGGCAAGCGCTGAGCGCGTCGCGAGATAGCATTTTGTAATCCCTATCTTACACACTCGCAGCGCCCCTACCGATTCTCGCAACATGGCCCAGCTTGGATAATGTCGGTAATCGTCCATAGGACACTTTACGATGCGAGACATGACACCAATGCTGTTTGCCGACGCGCCGCGCGTCGAGGCCGCCCTTCCTGCCACCGCAGAAGGCGCGAAGGATCTGTATTTGTCGCTGTACGCCGATCCGTCGGCAATGCCTGGGCAGGCCAGGGACTTCGTGTCCGGGCAGATCGCGGTCGCGCGCGCGCTGCCGTCCGACCTGCCCGCGAACGTGGACCAGTTGCTGGCGTGGATCGAAGAGCGCACCGATATCGTTGGCCAGCAGTACCGCGACTATCTCGCCGCGCGCAAGAACGGCGCGCCGCGCCGCTATTTCTCGTGCCGCGCGCATGCGCTGTACTTCATCAAGGGCGTGGCGCCGACCAAGCTGGTCGACGGCGCCTGGCTGTACGGCTTGACGCGCCAGTGGGACGACGTCGCCTATCACCCGTTGATCAAGACCTACCTCGAAGAACTGGGCGACGGCCTGCCCGACAAGAACCACGTCACCCTGTACCGCAAGCTGCTGGCCACCCATGGCTGCGAGAGCTGGGAAGACCTGGGCGACGAACACTTCCTGCAAGGCGCGCTGCAGCTGGCGCTGGGCCACCACGCCGAGCACTTCCTGCCCGAAGTCGTCGGCTACAACCTGGGCTACGAACAGCTGCCGCTGCACCTGTTGATCACGTCCTATGAACTCAACGAACTGGGCATCGACCCCTATTACTTCACCCTGCACGTCACCGTCGACAACGCCGCCAGCGGCCATGCGCGCAAGGCGGTGCAGGCGGTACACGACCTGATGCCGAAGGTCGGCGACCGCGACGCCTTCTGGCAGCGCGTGGTCGACGGCTACCGCCTGAACGAGCTGGGGGCCAGCACGACCTCGGTGATCGGCGAATTCGACCTGCAGTCGGAACTGGTCGGCATCCTGGCCGCCAAGAGCGGGGTGGGCAAGAACATGCACTCCGATTACTGCCGCGTCGCCGGCCGTTCGGTCAACGACTGGCTGACGGAACCATCGCAGATCCCGACCTTCCTGGCCGCCCTCGAAGGCGCCGGCTGGATCAAGCGCGGCGAAGACGTCGAGGACAGCCGCTTCTGGCGCCTGGTCGAAGGCGAACGGGCCGAGATGTTCGGCGTGTTCAACGCCTACGAGTTGCAGGTGCTGCGCGACTGGATCACCTCGACCGCCGAAGGCAAGCCGGCCAGCGCCCAGCGCGTGCTCACCGCGCGCGCGCGCCAGCGAACCCTCGACCAATTGGGGCAGGGCGCCGAGCGCAGTCATGCGCATCCGGTGCGCGGCCTGATCCGCCGCCACGCCAACCTGGACGATGCCGACGCCGGTAACGAGCTGCGCCTGCTGGAACAGCAGGTGGCGGCGGCCAACGGCAAGCAGGAGGCGATGCAACTGCTGGGCCGCCTGCTGTCGCCGGAAACGCACCATACGGCGGTGGGCCTGATGGCCACCCGCATATACACGCAACTGTTCGACGCCTGACCCGCCCGCACGGCAACCAGCGGCCGGCATGCGATAGAGAGCGCGTGCCGGCCGTGGCTTCAATATAAAAACGACTATCAAGGGAATCACACGTGCAAATCCTCGAACAACGCTTCCTGCGCGGACCGAACGTCCATGCCGACTCGCCATGCCTGCTGTCGGTGGTCGACCTGCAGGACCTGTACGGCAAGTCCACCGCCGACCTGCCGGGCTTCAACCATGCGCTGATCGAGCTGCTGCCGTCGCTCAATGGCGAGCGCCTGCCCGCCGGCCGGCCCGGCGGCTTCACCCAGCGCCTGAGTGAAGGCACCTACCTGGGCCGCGTGATCGAGCACGTGATGCTGGAGCTGCAAACCCTGGCCGGCGCGCCGGCCACCTTCGGCCGCACGCGGCCGGTGAGCGGCCACCCGGGGCAGTTCAGGATCGTGTGCGCCTATAGTTGCGAAAAGCTGGCCGAGCCGGCCTTCGACCTGGCGCTCGACCTGGTGACGGCGCTGGCGCATGGCGAAGGATTCGAACTGGCCGCGCGCCTCGAAGAACTGCGCGGCATCGCCGCGCGTTACGCGATCGGCACCAGCACCGCCGCGGTGATCGCGGCGGCGCAGGAGCGCGGCGTTCCGGTGCAGCGCATCACCGACGAAGCCAACCTGTTCCTGCTCGGCTGGGGCGTCAGGCAAAAGCGGCTGCAGGCCACCACCACCGGCGACACCAGCTTCATCGCGGTGAAGATCGCCAGCGACAAGCAGCTGACCAAGGCCCTGCTGAAGGAGGCCGGCGTGCCGGTGCCCGAGGGCGACGTGGTCACCACCGTGGAGTCGGCCCAGCGCGTGGCGCGCCGCCTGAACGGGCCGGTGACCCTGAAACCCCTGGACGGCAACCAGGGCAAGGGTGTAACGGTCGACTGCACCACGCCCGACGACGTCGCGCGCGCGTTCGAGTTCGCGCGCCAGTACGGGCGCCGCATCATCGTCGAGCGCCACGTGAAGGGTTGCGATTACCGCGTGCTGGTCGCCGCCGGGCGCGTGGCCGCGGCTTCGCGCCGCCGTCCGGCCCACGTGGTGGGCGACGGCGTCAAGTCCATCCGCGAGCTGGTCGAGATCGAGAACGCCAATCCGGCGCGCGGCGCCGGCCATGCGACCATCCTGACCCGCATCGCCCTCGACGAGCATGCGGCCGACATGCTGTCGCGCCAGGGCTTCGAGTTCGACAGCGTGCCGCCCGTCGGCGTGGTGGCCGAACTGCGCGGCAACGCCAACCTGTCGACCGGCGGCACCGCCGAAGACGTGACCGACCTGCTGCCGGAGTCGACCCGCCTGCTGTGCGTGCGCGCCGCCGCCAAGATCGGCCTGGACGTGGCCGGCATCGACATCGTGTGCGAGGACATCGGCCAGCCGCTGGCGGCGCAGCGCGGCGCCGTCATCGAAGTCAATGCGGCGCCCGGCATCCGCATGCACCAGTATCCGAGCGCGGGCGAGGCGCGCGACGCCGGCCAGGCGATCGTCGACGGCCTGATGGGCACGTCCGACGGCCGCATTCCGGTGATCGCGCTGACCGGCACCAATGGCAAGACCACCACCACCTTGCTGGTCGCGCACGCGGCGCGCATGGCGGGCCGGGTGACCGGCGTGACCACCACCGAGGGCGTCTTCATCGACGGCAAGCAGGTGGTGAAGGGCGACTGCACCGGCTACTGGTCGGCGCGCACGGTGCTGCACGCGCCGGAAGTGGAGATCGCGGTGCTGGAGACGGCGCGCGGCGGGATCCTCAAGCGCGGCCTGGCGTTCGACCGCTGCGACGTGGCGGTGGTGCTCAACATCGCGGCCGACCACCTGGGCCTGGATGGCGTCGACACCGTCGAGGACCTGGCGCAGGTGAAGGCGGTGGTGGCGCAATCGGCCTCGAAGGCGGTGGTGCTCAACGCCGAGGACGCGCTGTGCGTGCAGATGGCGCGCCGCGTCAAGCCGGGCGCGGAAGTGCTGTTCTTCTCGATGGACGCCGACAACCCGGTGCTGCTCAAGCACCTGGAAGACGGCGGCCGCGGCGCCTACCTGCAGGATGGCGCGGTGGTGATCGCCGACGGCCATATCCAGCAGGCCGTGATCAAGGTGGAGAGCATGCCGGTGGCCTTCGGCGGCCTGGCGCGCTTTAACATCGCCAATGCGCTGGCCGCCGCGGTGGCGCTGCTGGCATCCGGCTTTGGCCACCTGCAGATCGCCGCCGGGCTGTCGACCTTCGTCTCGAACGGCCGCACCAACCCGCTGCGCACGAATATGTTCGACGTGCGCGGCGTGACCGTGATCGTCGACTACGCCCACAATCCGGCCGCCTACGCCGCCATGGCCGACATGGCGCGCGGCATGCTCCCGGGTCAACTGGTGGGCATCGTGACCGCCCCCGGCGACCGCCGCGACGGCGACCTGCGCGAGGTCGGCAAGGTCTGCGGCGGCCGCTTCGACGAGCTGGTGGTCTACGAATCGCAGAGCCGCGGCCGCGCCGTGGGCGAAGCGGTCGACCTGATCCTGGCCGGCGCCGAGGAAGTGGTTGGCCTGAGCGACACCTTGCACCGCGAGCTGGAAGTCGACAACGCCATTCGCCTGGGCCTGACCCTGTGCGAGCCTGGCGACGTGCTGGTGTTCGCCTGCGGTTCGTCGCTGCAGGTCTTCGTCGATGCCATCCGCGCGGGGGACCCGGAAAGCGCGGACCTGATCGCGGCGCAAATGGCTTGACCCCGGGCGGTCCACGCCGCCCCTCAATGAGGGTCAGAGTAAAATTGTTGGGCAATTTCCCAAATTCGCCCCGCAATGAATGAGGGTCAGAGTCGAATTGTTGGCCAATAGCTTGGCGGACAATTGGGGTCGGAGTCGAATTAACGGCTCATCCGCAAAAGTTGTCAAACAATTCGACTCTGACCCTCATTAATAATTTGTCCCAGCGTTCATTTATCGCGCCAAACCAGCAGTTGGCTCGGAATGCGCTTATCTCGCCTTTCCTCTTCTCCCAGCAAATGATGACCAACGGCAAGATTGCGACCGTGATTTAATGAGGGTCAGAGTCGAATTGTTGAGCAATTGCTCAGATTCGGCGGCAAATTAATCAGGGTCGGAGTCGAATTATTGGCCAATTGCTTGGCAGATAATTAGGGTCAGAGTCGATTTAGCGGCTCATCAGCAAACGTTGTCAAACAATTCGACTCTGACCCTAATTGGATATTTGCGGACTGGGGGAGGAAGAAAAACGGCCCGTGAGGGCCGTTGGTTTGTTCAGATCGTGGCGGCTTCGATGCGCCGCGCCAGGTCGGGGCGGGTGGGGCGCAGCGCTTCGGTCAGCTCGGAGATCGACGAGCCGCAGCCGAACACCAGCACGTCGCCGGGACGGCACATCGACAGGCCGAGGCGGATCGCGCGGTGCACGTCCAGTTCCACCTGCAACTGCTCGGCGTCGATCTTGCCGAGCTTGGCGCCGCGCGCCAGCAGGGTGGCGGTTTCGCCGGCAGGGCGGCCGCGGTTTTCGGATTCGTAGATCACCAGCTCGTCGAAGCCGGCCGCGCAGGTGCGGCCGATGTCGACCAGGTCGGCGTCGCGGCGGTCGCCCGGTGCGGCAACGACCCCGACCAGGCGGCCCGGCGACATCGCGCGCGCCATCTCGGCCAGGGCGGCGTAGGCCGCGCAGTTGTGGGCGTAGTCGACCACCACCGTCACGCCGTCCACGTCGAACAGGTTCGAGCGCAGCGGATTGTGCTTGCTGTCCGAGACGAAGCCGCGCAGGCCGTCCGCGATCTCGCCCTTGTCGAATCCGCAGGCGATCAAAGCCGCAGCCGCCGCCATCGCGTTGGCGATGTTGTAGCGCGCGCGGCCGCCCAGCGAGGCGGGCATGTCGCGCACGTCCATCAGCGCTTCGTGGCGCAGGCCGCTCGCGATCACGATCGTCGAATCCTCCAGGTAGACCCCGCGTCCGCCGTGCTCCACATGGCGCAGCAGCACCGGGTCCTCGGGGTCGAGCGCGAAATAGATGATTTCCACGCCGTCGGCCAGTTCGCCCGCCATCTGCACGCAATACGTGTCCTCGGCATTGAGCACCACCGCGCGCGAGGCGCGCCTGGCCACCACCGCCTTGACCCTGGCCAGGTCGGCGATGGTGTCGATCCCGTCCAGGCCGAGGTGGTCGGCCGAGATGTTCAACACCACCGAGACGTCGCAGCGGTCGAAGGCCAGGCCACGCTTGAGGATGCCGCCGCGCGCCGTCTCCAGCACCGCGAAGTCGACGTCCGGCGCACCCAGCACGCTGCGTGCCGAGTGGTAGCCGGTGCAGTCGCCTTCGTAGGCCAGCTGGCCGTTCAGGTAGACGCCGCTGGTGGTGGTCACGCCGGTGCGCAGGCCCGTCATGCGCACCGTGTGCTCGATCAGGAGGCTGGTGGTGGTCTTGCCGTTGGTGCCGGTGACCGCCACCACCGGGATGCGTCCGTTGCAGCCCCCGAACAGCGCCTCGACGATGGCGTCGCCGGCGTCGCGCGGCGTGCCGCGGCTCGGGTACTGGTGCATGCGGATGCCCGGCGCCGCGTTGACCTCGATGATGCCGCCGCGCTGATCGCGCAGCGGTCGCGCGATGTCTTCGCAGATGATGTCGATGCCGGCCACGTCCAGGCCGATGGTGCGCGCGGCGCGGATGCAGATGTCGCGCGTTTCTTCCGGCAGCAGGTCGGTCACGTCTTCGGCGGTGCCGCCGGTCGACAGGTTGGCGTTGCCGCGCAGGTCGGCGCTCACGCCATCGGCCAGCACCGTGTCCAGGTCATATCCCTGCCGGGCCAGCGTCTCGTCGGCCAGGGCGTCGAGCGGGATTTTGGTGAGGATGTTGGTGTGGCCGTCGCCGCGCGCCGGGTTGCGGTTCTCGCTCTCGACCAGCGCGCGGATGGTCGACTTGCCGTCGCCCGTCACGTGCGGCGCACGGCGCCACGAGGCGGCCGCGATCTTGCCGCCCGTGACCAGCACGCGGTAATCGCGTCCACGCAGGTATTCCTCGACGATCACGCGCCGGCCATGCTTGCGCGCGAATTCGAAGGCGCGCGCCACGGCATCCGGGCCGACGCAGTCGACGGTCACGCCTTTGCCCTGGTTGGCGTCCAGCGGCTTGACCGCCACCGGCCGGCCGAGGCGGCGCGCGATGCGCTGGGCCGCTTCCACCGTGGTGACGACGTCGCCTTCCGGCACCGGCACGCCGGCCCCGTCGAGCAGCGCCTTGGTCAGCTGCTTGTCGCTGGCGATGCCCACCGCGATCGAGTTGGTGGCGCCGGTGATCGTTGCCTGCAGCCGTTTCTGGCGACTGCCCCAGCCCAGCTGGAACAGGTTCGCCGAGTCGAGCAGGCGCAGGGCCGGAATACCGCGCCGCAGGGCGGCGTTCACGACGGCGCCGGTGCTGGTGCCGATCGCATGGTGCGCGGCGACGTCGCGCAACTCGGCGACGGCCGAGTCCAGGTCGAAGGCCTGGTAGTGGGCCAGCGCTTCGAGCAGGGCGATCGCGGTGCGCAGCGCTTCCTCGGCCACCTGTTCGATCGCGTAGCCGCATACCACGCGGCGGCGCTCGGGCTGGCCCGCGACCGGCAGCGTGGCGCCGTGCTCGCCCGGCGCGCCGGCCAGGCGCTGCAATTCCATCACCACCGGCTCGAGCGCGTCGACCAGCAGGGCGTCGTCGGCCAGGCGCACCGCGGCCTCGAGCGGCAGTGCCGGCAGTAGGTCGAGCAGGCGCGCGGAAAAGCCGCCGCCCTTGGCGCCGACGTTGTCCACCAGCGCCATCAGGCAGGGACTGGCGGCGTACAGATTGGGGCCGCGCAGCAGGCGTTTTTCCTTGATTCTCATGACAGTGTCGTCCGTTTGGTGACGTTTTCCAGGAAGTCCAGCAGCTGGGGCGGCACGCGCTTGCCGGTCTGCTCCTCGCCATTGGGCAGCGAATATTTGCTTCCGGCCGGCAGCAGGTGCAGGCGCACGTCAATCAGTTCCGGCGTGGTGCGGTCCTTGATCTCGGCCACGTTGGTGCTCATCGAGCGGCCGTCGACCACGGTCACCGCGCCTTCGCCCACCACCTCGATGCCCACGCCGCGCTCGATGATCAGGGCCGTGTCCTCGTCGATGCCGATCCCCTGCAGATACGGGTTCTGGGCCACCACCGACAACAGGCGCGACAGGCGCTGGCGTTCCGAAAAGTGCTGGTCGACCACCACGCGGTGCAGGAAACCGAGACCCGCGCCCAGTCTCACCGAGCCCTTCTCGGGCAGCAGGTCGGCACGGCCCTGGGCGAGCATATGGCCCGACATGGCCGAGGCCCCGGCGCTGGTGCCGCCGATCGTGGCGCCGCGCACCTTGAGGGCGATGTGCATCTCGGCGTCCATGGCGGTGCCGCCGATCAGGGCCAGCAGGCGCTTCTGGTCGCCGCCGGTCATGAAGATGCCGTCGGCCTCGGCCACCTTGCGCACGAACTCTTCGCTGTTGGCGTCTTCGCGGCTGGTGATGCCGAGGTGCGCGCGTTCCCTGACGCCCAACGTGCCGAACGCACCGTCGTAGATCTTCCACATCTCGTCGGCGATCTGGCTGGCCGCCGTGATCACCACGACGCGCGCGTCGGCGCCGCCGGCGAGCTCGACGAAGCGGGTCAGGATTTCCATGTCGTGCTTGCGGTCTTCTCCGCCGCCGATGATTACCAGGTGGCCGTTCTTTTGTTCGATTTCTTCGTTCATCGTTGCACCATTTTCGAATAAGGCATGTCAGTGTTGCTGAAGGCGCCGGCCTCATGGCGGCTGACCGCGATCAGTCCGACGTCGATGCCGGGGGCGAACAGGTCGATCCCGCGTTCCAGGGCCTGCGCGAGCGGCATGCCGTCCGCGATCCAGCCGTATACGGTGCGCGCCAGCAGGTGGCGCACGATGTGCTCGCCGATGCCGCTCGCCGCGACCGCGCCTTCGGGCCCGGCATAGAAGCCGCTGCCGACGATCGGGGTGTCGCCGACGCGCCCGAGCAGCGCCGGCGCCGAGCCGCCACTGGAGCAGGCCACCGCGAAGTGGCCGTCGGCGCCGCGCACCACGGCGCCGACGGTGTCGCAGGCGACGCCCTCGGGCAGCTGCAGCGGGGTGTTGTAGTTCCAGAAGCGGTCGAACAGGCGGCTGTTCAGGCCCGGCATGGCCGGCACGGAGCCGGCCAGTTGCGCCATGATCTTGCGGTGGTCGGCGCGCTGGCGCTCCGATATCGGGGCGCTCTCGGGCATGCCGATCGCGCGCGCGAAGCGCGCGGCGCCGTCGCCGGCCAGCATCCAGTGCGGCGTGTCGGCCACCGCGCGCGCCAGCTGCACCGGATTTTTCACCGATTGCGCGCAGGCGACCGCGCCGAGGCGGCCGCGGGTGTCCATGATCGAGGCATCCATTTCGATGGTGGCGCCATCCAGCCCCAGCACCGAACCGCTGCCGGCGTTGAAGCGGCCGTCGTCTTCGAGGGTGCTGACCGCGATGACGGCGGCGTCGAGCGCATCGCCGTTGACTTCCAGCTGCGCCAATGCGCGGCGCGCGGCGAGAACGCAACCATCTTCGTTCCCGCGCGACGCGCCGGCGCCGCCGTGTACCACGACGGCGCCAGCTTGTTGAGGCTTGCTCATCTCGTCCAATCCTTTTGCATTCTTGTTATCTTGAGCGGTCGCGCAGCACAGTGTGCGACCAGCAGACATTATGCAAAAGCAATCGACTGAACCATATCGGTAGCGCCGCCGTGTGATTGTAAGAGCCCGCTTACAGGGAAATCCAAATCTGGTAACATACCGCCCCTTCAAGACAAAGGTTCCTATGGTGCACGCTTGCGGCGTTGACTTCGGTACGTCCAACTCCACGGTCGGCTGGCTCCGGCCAGGCACGACCCATTCCGCCTCCACGGCGCTCCTGACGCTCGAGGAGGGCAAGCCGACCTTGCCGTCGGTGGTGTTCTTCAATGCCGACGACGAGCGGGTCAGCTACGGTCGCGCGGCGCTGGCCGAATACCTCGAGGGATACGAGGGCCGCCTCATGCGCTCGCTCAAGAGCCTGCTCGGCACCAGCCTGATCGACGGCCAGACCGAGGTCGCCGGGCGCGCGCTGCCGTTTCGCGCGCTGCTCTCGCAGTTCATCGGCGAAGTCAAGCGCCGCGCCGAGAGCCAGGCCGGCGTGCCGTTCGAGCGCGCGGTGTTCGGCCGTCCGGTATTCTTCATCGACGACGACCGCCGGGCCGACCAGCTGGCCGAAGACACGCTGCGCGAGGTCGCGCACGCGGTGGGCTTCAAGGAGATCGGGTTCCAGTACGAGCCGATCGCCGCCGCCTTCGACTACGAAGCGCGCATCGAGCGCGAGGAACTGGTCCTGATCGCCGACATCGGCGGCGGCACCTCGGACTTCTCGCTGCTGCGCCTCGGCCCGCAGCGCGCCGGCCGCGTCGACCGGCGCGACGACATCCTGGCCAACGGCGGCGTGCACATCGGCGGCACCGATTTCGACAAGTACCTGAGCCTGGCCAGCGTGATGCCGCTGCTCGGCTACGGCAGCAGCCTGCGCTCGGGTGCGGCGATCCCGTCCAGTTATTACTTCAACCTGGCGACCTGGCACACGATCAACCAGGCCTACACGCGCAAGAGCGTGACGCAGCTGGCCGACCTGGCGCGCGATGCGGCCGAGCCAAGCAAGATCGCCCGCCTGCAGAACCTGATCGACGAGCGCGCCGGCCACTGGCTGGCGATCGAGGTGGAGGGCGCCAAGATCGCGCTGTCCGACGCCGACAGCGTGCGCCTGCGGCTCGATCGCCTGGCGCCGCCCGAGACGCTCGACGTCTCGCGCGCCGGGTTCGAGGCCGCCATCGCCGGCCTGGTCGACCAGGTGGCGACGACGGTGAGCAGACTGTTCGCGGATGCCGGGGTGAAGCCGGAAGACGTGGATACGGTATTCTTCACGGGCGGCTCGAGCGGCGTCGGCCTGCTGCGCGAGCGCATCGGCGCCATGGTGCCGGGGGCGCGCCGCGTGGAGGGCGACCTGTTCGGCAGCATCGGCACCGGCCTGGCGCTGGACGCGCTGCGCAGGTTCGGATAAGGGGCGGCTGGATCCGGCCACGACCGCCCACGTACACTACAGGATGAAACGATGAGTATGTATGATCGACCGCTGGTGATGCTCGACTTCGAGACCACCGGTCTGTCGCCCGAGATGGGCGACCGCATCACCGAAGTGGCGGCGCTGCGCATCGTCGGCGGCGAGGTGACGGAGCGCTACGTCTCGCTGGTGAACTGCGGCGTGCGGGTGCCGAGCTTCATCACCCAGCTGACCGGGATCACGCAGGCGATGGTGGACGGCGCGCCGCCGGCGCACCAGGTGGTGCCCGAACTGCTCGACTTCATCGGCGGCGACGTGCTGTCGGCCCACAACGCCAGCTTCGACGAGAAGTTCCTCAAGGCCGAAGGCGCGCGCTTCGGCCGCGCCACCTCGCACGCCGGCCTGGTGTGCTCGCTGAAGCTGTCGCGCCGCCTGTTCCCTGGTCTGGCCAGCTACAAGCTGGGCCTGCTCTCGCACCAGCTCGGCATCGAATTTCGCGGCACTGCCCACCGGGCCGAGGCCGACGCCCAGGTGGCCGCCGACGTGCTGCTGCACGCCGCGCGCCACCTCGGCCGCGCCTGCGGCATCGAGCAGGTCGAGCCGGCGCTGCTGGTCTCGATCAACAAGGTCGCCGCCGCCAAGATTCCCGCCTTCCTCGACAAGTACGCGGCTACCGTGCGCGCACGCCGCGAGGCGGCCTCTGCCGCCCTGGCGGCCTGCGCTGCCTGACCCAAACGTGACGGTCAAGCGTGGCGGCAGGTGCGCCGCTGACCGTCCGATTGTGCGGTCGCAAACCCCGAAGTCCTCGCTCTCCTTAAAATTTTAACAACAGGATCAAGACCGCCGAGAGGATTTCGATGAGCGAGGATGCCGCCCGCCAGGGCACTGCCACCTACGAGTGGTTCCACCGCGCCGCCAGCGGCGGTAATCCTTACGCCCAATTCAACCTGGCCCAGCTGTACCTGCGCGGCGACGGCGTCGCGCGCGACGACGCCAAGGCGGCCGCCTGGATGGCGCGCGCCGCCCAGCAGGGGCTGGCCTATGCCCAGAACCACCTGGGCGCCATGTACTACAACGGCCGAGGCGTGCGCTGCGACCACACGCGCGCTGCGCACTGGTTCCAGCGCGCCGCCGAGCAGGGCGACCGCTCGGCCCAGCACAATCTGGGTCTCCTGTACCGCAAGGGCCGCGGCGTGCCGCGCTCGCACAAGGCGGCGATCGGCTGGTTCTACCGGGCCGCCGAACAGGGCATGGCGCGCGCCCAGACCCAGCTCGCCGAAGGCTATCTGCACGGCCTCGGCGTCAACGTCAGCCATCCGCTGGCGATGGCATGGTTCCGCAAGGCCGCGATGCAGGGCCACGTGCCGGCGCAGGTGCAGCTGGCCCAGATGTATGCGCGCGGGCAGGGCGTGGCGCCAAGTCCAGGCCAGGCGTTGTACTGGTTTCGCCATGCGGCCGGGGCGGGCGACCCCACCGCCCAGCGCCAGCTCGGCCTGGCCTATGCCGAAGGCCGCGGCGCCGGGCCCGATCCGGCCCTGGCCATCCATTGGCTCGAACGCGCGGCGGCCGGCGGCGAGCGCGAGGCGCTGTACGTGCTGGGCGGGTTGCTCTCGGGCGGGGGCGTGGCGCGCGACAGTGCACGCGCGCTGCGCTGCTACATGCAGGCGGCGGCCCAGGGCCACGTGCAGGCCCAGTACCGGGTGGCGCGCATGCTGGCCGGCGGTTGCGGCGTGCAGCGCGATCCGGGGCGCGCGCTCGGGTTCTACCTGCAGGCCGCCGAGGGCGGCGCCGCCAATGCCCAGTTCGCGCTGGGCCTGCTGTATGCCAAGGGCCTGGGCGTGCCGCGCGACCCGGCCCAGGCCGCCGTCTGGTACCGGCGCGCCGCCCAGCAGGGCGACGCCAGCGCCCAGAACAACCTGGGCGCCATGTATGCCTGCGGAGAAGGCGTGCCGCGCGACGACAACCTGGCCGCATACTGGTACCGTCGGGCGGCGCGCCAGGACCACGCGCCGGCCCAGCACAACCTGGGTGGGCTGTACGCCGCCGGGCGCGGCGTCGCCAGGAATCCCGTGCGCGCCTGCATGTGGGCCTGGCTGGCGCGCCAGGGCCGCGGCCTCGACAAGGCGGCGCCGGCCGACGTCGCGCTGGCCGCCAGCACGGCGGCCAACGACTATACCGCGCTGCTGAGCCCGGCCGAGCGGAGCCGGGCGCGGGCCCTGGTGGAGCGCTGGCTGGCGTCGAAGACGAATCCGCGCCGGCTGCTCCGGCGCACCGGCGCATGAGCGTTCTCACCGCCTGCGCTCTTGCGCGCCATCTTGCGCGCCGTCCTGCGCGTGCATTCCTCCGGGCTTGCGTCGGACTCTCCCGAGGGCACGCCGCATCCCGGCATGCATGTCGCATGGACCGTCAATACGTGCCTGGCAGCCAGCGGCAGGGCGCCGGGCGGGGCCATATTCAAGCATGTCATTTCACGCTATGATGCCCTGCGGCCACAAGCCCACACCATCATTCAACAGCCCGAGAAGACTATGCACATGAGACTCGCCACGCTCGCCGCCGTCCTGACCGCAGCTTTCGCCGCGCCAGCAATGGGGCAGAGCTGCTCGCCGGCCGGCCCTTCGCTCACCTATCCGGTAACGAAGAAAGTCGACCAGACCGATAACTACCATGGCACCGTGGTGGCCGACCCCTATCGCTGGCTCGAGGACGCCAACAGCGCGGAGACCAAATCCTGGGTCGAGGCCCAGAACAAGGTCACGCAAGCCTACCTGGCGCAGATCCCGCAGCGCGAAGCGATCCGCCAGCGCCTCACCCAGCTCTGGAACTACGAGCGCTACAGCGTGCCGGGCAAGGAAGGCGGCCGCTACTTCTACACGCGCAACGATGGCTTGCAGAACCAGGCCGTGCTGTACACCCTGAAGAACCTGAACGACCAGCCGCGCATGCTGCTCGACCCCAACACCCTCGCCCTGGATGGCACCATCGCCCTGGCCGGCGCCGAGGTCAGCCCCGACGGCAAGCTGCTGGCCTACAGCATCGCCGCGTCCGGCTCCGACTGGAACGAGATCAAGGTGCGCGACATCGATACCGGCAAGGACCTGCCGGACCACATCAAGTGGGTCAAGTTCTCGAGTACCGCCTGGACCAAGGACGGCAAGGGTTTCTTCTACAGCCGCTACGACGAGCCGAAAGAGGCGACCAAGCTGGCCGACGTCAACTACTTCCAGAAGCTGTACTACCACCGCATCGGCACGCCGCAAAGCGCCGACACCCTGGTCTACGACCGCGCCGACCAGAAGGAATGGGGCTTCGGCGGCCAGACCACCGACGACGGCCGTTACCTGATCATCACCACTACCAAGGGAACCGCGCCGAAGTACCGCGTCTCGTACAAGGACCTGTCCAGGCCGGATGCCAAGGTCGTCGACCTGATCGACAACTTCGATGCCGGCTACGACTTCATCGACAACGTCGGCACGGTGTTCTACTTCAGCACCGACCGCAACGCGCCCAAGAAGCGCATCGTCGCCATCGATGTGAGCAAGCCATCCGAGAACAACTGGAAAGAGATCGTCGCCGAGAGCGCCGACACCCTGGCCGGCGCCGACATCGTCAACAACCAGCTGGTGCTCGAGTACCTGAAGGATGCGAAGAGCGTGGTGCGCGTGGTGTCGCTCGAAGGCAAGCCGGTGCGCGAGATCGCGCTGCCGGGCATCGGCACCGTGGGCGGCCTGTCGGGCAAGCGCGGCGACGCCGAGACCTTCTACTCGTTCACCGGGTTCACCAATCCGACCACGATCTACCGGCTGAACCTCAAGAATGGCGAAAGCACCGTGTTCCGCCAGCCGAAGGTCGCCTTCAACCCGGCCGATTATGAAACCCGCCAGCAGTTCTACACGAGCCGCGACGGCACCAGGGTGCCGATGTTCATCGTGTCCAAAAAGGGTCTCAAGCTGGACGGCTCGAACCCGACCTACCTGTACGGTTACGGCGGCTTCAATATCGCGCTGACCCCGAGCTTCTCGCCGGCCAACCTGGCGTGGATGGAAATGGGCGGCGTCTACGTGCTGGCCAACCTGCGCGGCGGCGGAGAATACGGCGAAGCCTGGCACCAGGCCGGCACCAAGCTGAAAAAGCAGAACGTGTTCGACGACTTCATCGGCGCGGCCGAATGGCTGGTGCAGAACAAGGTCACCTCGCCGAAGAAACTGGCGATCGGCGGCGGCAGCAATGGCGGCCTGCTGGTCGGAGCGGCTACCACCCAGCGTCCGGACCTGTTCGCGGCGGCGATTCCGAGCGTGGGCGTGATGGACATGCTGCGCTTCCACAAGTTCACCATCGGCTGGGCCTGGACTTCAGACTATGGCTCATCGGAAAATCCTGACGAGTTCAAGGCGTTGGTCAAGTACTCGCCGCTGCACAACCTGAAGCCGGGCACGTGCTATCCAGCCACCATGGTCACCACGGCCGACCACGACGACCGCGTGGTCCCGGCGCACAGCTTCAAGTACGCCGCCGCGGCCCAGGCCGCCCAAGCCGGCGCGGCGCCGATCCTGATCCGCATCGACACCAAGGCGGGCCACGGCGCCGGCAAGCCCACCAGCAAGCAGATCGAGGAAGTCGCCGATCGCTGGGGCTTCCTGTCGCGCGAGCTGCAGATGGGCGAGGCGGCCAAGACGGTTGGCGGCTCGCACTAGGTATTGACGCGGTATTGACGATCGGCGGGCGCTACGCCGGCTGAACAAGACAAAGGCCGCCGGGGCAACCCGGCGGCCTTTGCTTTCATGCCCGATTGCTGGACCTGTCGTCCCGCCTGCCGGCCCGCCTTTCGGCCCGCTTCCCGGCCCGCTTTTCGGCCCACCTACCGGTGAACCACCACCAGGACCGCTTTCGCCTCGGCCTTGCCCGTATTGCGAATCACATGGTTCTGGTCGGCCGAATACCTCGCCGTCGCCCCATGCCGCACCTTGCGCTTCTCGTTGCCCACTTCCAGCTCGACCGTGCCGGTGATCACGGTCAGATGCTCGCCAGTGCCCGGGTCGTGCGCCTGCGAGACCAATTCGCCCCCCGGCGCGAGGGTCAGTTCATACCACTCATACTTGCCGGCCAGGTCCATCGGACCCAGGATGCGCAGCGAATAGCCGGCGTGCGCGCCGGGCAGGGTAGGGATCTCGTGGGCCTCGACCACCCGGATCAGGTCCGCCGTGCGCACCTCGGACGACAGCAGCTCGCCGATCTGCACGCCCAGCGCATTGGCCAGGCGCCAGGTGATGGCGATGGTCGGATTGGCCTTTTCGCGCTCGATCTGGGATAGCATCGATTTCGAGACGCCGGCAATGCGCGACAGGTCTTCGAGCGTCAGCCCGCGCGCCAGCCGTAGCCGTTGTAGCGTTGCGCCAACTTCTGGCGGCGCATTGTTTGTTAGAGTGGTACTCATTGTCCGTTGGGCTGTCCTGCCTAATGCAAATTGCTTATAAGTATATTGGAAGCCGCTTGCCAAGTTCATTGGCCGGGCGTAATATTCGATATATCGAATTTCTGTTCGAGATAGCGAACCAGTTCTCTACATCGAACGAACCAACGGTACAACATCCGCCGGCCGCCGGTCAAGCCGCCGGTCATGCCAAGCCACCAGAACAGGGGAACACCATGAGCGATCAAGCCTTCTACAGCAGCCTGCAGCAAAAACTCGCGACCTTGAAGGATGAGGGCCTGTTCAAGCCCGAGCGCGTGCTGGCCTCGCGCCAGGGCGCCGAAGTGGTGGCGCAGGATGGCCGTACCCTGATTAATATGTGCGCGAATAACTACCTGGGCCTGTCGGGTGACCTCGAGACCCAGAAAGCCGCCGCCGCCGCCCTCGACAAATACGGTTATGGCCTGTCTTCGGTGCGCTTCATCTGCGGCACCCAGACCGTCCACAAGGAGCTGGAACAGGCGCTGTCGCGCTTCCTCGGCACCGAAGACACGATCCTGTACGCGGCCGCCTTCGACGCCAATGGCGGCGTGTTCGAGCCGCTGTTCGACGAGAACGACGCCATCATCTCCGACGCCCTCAACCACGCCTCGATCATCGACGGCGTGCGCCTGTGCAAGGCCGCGCGCTACCGCTATGCCAACAACGACATGGCCGACCTCGAAAAGCAGCTGATTGCCGCGACCGCAGCCGGCAAGCGCCACAAGATCATCGTCACCGACGGCGTGTTCTCGATGGACGGCACCATCGCCCAGCTGGACAAGATCGTCGCGCTGGCCGAGAAGCATGGCGCCCTGACCATGATCGACGAATCGCATGCCTCCGGCTTCATGGGCGCGACCGGCCGCGGCACCCACGAGCATTGCGGCGTGGTCGGCAAGATCGACATCATCACCGGCACCCTGGGCAAGGCCCTGGGCGGCGCGATGGGCGGTTTCACCTCCGGCAAGAAGGAAGTGATCGAGACCCTGCGCCAGAAGTCGCGTCCCTACCTGTTCTCGAACACGCTGGCGCCGATGATCGCCGGCGCCTCGCTGGCGGTGCTGGAGCGCATCTCGACGTCCACCGAGCTGCGCGACCGCCTGCACGAGAACACCGCCTACTTCCGCAAGGAGATCGAGCGCATCGGCTTCACCATCAAGCCGGGCACCCACCCGGTGGTGCCGGTGATGCTGTTCGAGGCGCCGGTCGCGCAGAAATTTGCGGCGCGCATGTTCGAGCTGGGCGTGCTGCTGTCGGGCTTCTTCTATCCCGTCGTGCCGATGGGACAGGCGCGCGTGCGCGTGCAACTGTCTGCGGCGCACACCCGCGAGCAGCTCGACACCGTGCTGAAAGCCTTCGAGCAGGCCGGCAAGGAGCTGGGCATCATCGGCAACTGAGCAGAGCAAGAGCAGAGCAAGAACGACTACCCAGAGAAGCAAGGAACACAGCATGGAACGCATCCTCATCATCGGCGCCAACGGCCAGATCGGCAGTGAACTCGTCAGTGCGCTGGCCGACAGGCACGGCGCGCAGAACGTGATCGCCTCGGACATCGGCGACAAGAACTTGTACGGCGCCGCGCGCTACACCGTGCTCAACGTGCTGGACAAGGACAGCCTGGCGCGCCTGGTGGCCGATGAGGGCATCACCCAGGTCTACCAGCTGGCCGCCATGCTGTCGGCGACCGGCGAGAAGGCGCCCCTGACGGCCTGGACCCTGAACATGGACGGCCTGCTGAACATCCTCGAGATCGCGCGCGAGCGCGGCGAGGCGGGTAAGCCCCTGAAAGTGTTCTGGCCGTCGTCGATCGCGGCCTTCGGCCCGACCACCCCGGGCGAGAACACGCCGCAGTTCACGATCATGGACCCGACCACGATCTATGGCATCAGCAAGCTGGCCGGCGAGCGCCTGTGCGAGTACTATCACGCCAAATACGGCGTCGACGTGCGCAGCATCCGCTACCCGGGCATCATCAGCTACAAATCGCCTCCGGGCGGCGGCACCACCGACTACGCCATCGCGATCTTCCACGCGGCCCTGCGCGGCGAGACCTACGAATGCTTCCTGGGGCCGGAAACGACCCTGCCGATGATCTACATGCCGGACGCGATCCGCGCCACCATCGAGCTGATGGAAGCCCCTGCCGAACAGGTGGCGATCCGTTCGTCGTACAACGTGGCGGGCGTGTCGTTCAACCCGCGCGAACTGGCCGCCGCGATCGCAAAAAAGCTGCCGCAGTTTCGTATCGACTACAAGCCGGACAGCCGCCAGCAGATCGCCGATTCCTGGCCGAAGAGCCTCGACGACAGCCGCGCCAGCGCCGACTGGGGCTGGACATCGCGCGTCGGGCTCGACGAGATGGTGGAGTCGATGCTGAAGAATATCGACGTCGGCCTGGGCGTGGCGGCGTAAGCATCGCCGCGCCAGGATGGACTTCCGACGGCCTGCCGCCTCGACGCGCCAGGCCGCAATCATTATAAGAACCGAAAAGTGAGACAAGCATGGACATGAGTGTGTTCGACCTGTTCAAGATCGGCATCGGCCCCTCGAGCTCCCACACCGTGGGCCCGATGGTGGCGGCGCGCCGCTTCCTGCTCGAGAGCGCGATGCTGGACGAGGCGGTCGGCGTCGAAGCCCACCTGTACGGCTCGCTGGCGCTGACCGGCGTCGGCCATGCGACCGACAAGGCCGTGATCCTCGGCCTGATGGGCGAGACCCCGCAGGACGTCGACCCGGGCGCGGTCGAGGAAAAGCTGCTCGAAGCGGAGTTCGACGGCGTGCTGCCCCTGCTGGGCAAGAAGCCGGTGCCGTTCAGCGCGAAAACCCACCTGGTCTGGCACAAGGCCTCGACCCTGCCGGAGCATCCGAACGGCATGCGCTTCGTGCTCCATCTGCAAGACGGCAGCATCATCGAACGCATCTATTATTCGGTCGGCGGCGGCTTCATCACCACGGCCGGCGAGAGCCCGGCGCGCGCGCTCGATGCGCCCCCGGTCCCGTACCCGTTCGACACGATGGCCGAGTTGCTCGCGCATGGCCGCCGCGATGGCCTGAGCATTCCGCACATGCTGCGCGCCAACGAGCGCACGCGCATGAGTGACGCACAACTCGACGCGGGCCTGGACAAGATCTGGCGCGTGATGCGTGAGTGTATCTGCCATGGCTTGGTGACCGAGGGCCGCCTGCCGGGCGGCCTGGACGTGCGCCGCCGCGCCGCCGGCCTGTGGAAACAGGCGCAGCAAACCCAGCAGCAACCGCTGAACGCCTTGCCGCATGACGCGGTGCAGCAGGTGAGCCTGTACGCGATGGCGGTGAACGAAGAAAACGCGGCCGGCGGCCGGGTCGTCACCGCGCCGACCAATGGCGCGGCCGGCATCATCCCGGCGGTGCTGCGCTACTACGCCGAGGATTGCCGGCCGATCGAGCCGCAGCGCGGCGTGCGCGACTTTTTGCTGGCGTCGAGCGCGATCGGCATGCTGTGCAAGAAGAACGCCTCGATCTCGGGCGCCGAAGTCGGCTGCCAGGGCGAGGTGGGCGTGGCCTGTGCGATGGCGGCGGCCGGCCTGGTGGCGGCGCTCGGCGGCAGCAACGAACAGATCGAGAACGCCGCCGAGATCGGCATCGAACACCACCTGGGCATGACCTGCGACCCGATCGGCGGCCTGGTGCAGATCCCGTGCATCGAGCGCAACGGCATGGGCGCGATCAAGGCGATCACCGCCGCCTCGCTGGCGCTGAAGGGCGACGGCACCCACTTCGTGAGCCTGGACAGCGCGATCGAGACGATGCGCCAGACCGGCGCCGACATGCAGGTCAAGTACAAGGAGACCTCGCTCGGCGGCCTGGCGATCCATGTGGTGACGGTCAATCACGCGGCTTGCTGACAGGGTAGTGGCTGCTCAGCGGCCTTGGATTCCCGCCTGCGCGGGAAGTCATTCTTGCCAGTGGCAGGAATGACGGTTTTTAGGTTGGTGGGCCCGGTGATTCATTGTTGGCAGATGCACGTCATTCCCGCGCAGGCGGGAATCCAAGCCGCCACCCCGCCAGCCACCCAATTTTATTCACCCAAACAACTTTTCTGCAGCACAGCATACAATTTCGCTCGCTCCCACTATAATAAAGTTTCAATGTGAGCCAACCGGATCTTCAAACTGTATGCATTATGTGTCCACCCGCGCGACGAGCGCGTCCGCAGCACGCAATCCCCAGCAATTCTCCGATATCCTGCTCGGCGGCCTGGCCCCGGACGGCGGCCTCTATCTGCCGGCCGACTACCCGCAGGTGAGCGGCGCCGAGCTCGATGCATGGCGCAAGCTCTCGTACGCCGAGCTGGCCTATGAAATCCTGCGCAAGTTCGCCACCGACATCCCGGACGCCGACCTGAAGGCCCTGACCGCGCGCACCTACAGGCCGGAGGTCTACCGCAACGCCCGCGCCGACGAATCGCGCGCGGACATCACCCCGCTGCGCGTGCTGGAAGACGGCGCGCGGGGCAAGCTGGTGCTGCAGGCGCTGTCGAACGGCCCGACCCTGGCCTTCAAGGACATGGCGATGCAGTTGCTGGGCAATCTGTTCGAGTACGCGCTGGCCAAGAACGACGACGAACTGAACATCTTCGGCGCCACCTCGGGCGACACCGGCAGCGCCGCCGAGTACGCGATGCGCGGCAAACGCGGCGTGCGCGTGTTCATGCTGTCGCCGCACAAGAAGATGAGCGCCTTCCAGACCGCCCAGATGTTCAGCCTGCAGGACCCGAACATCTTCAACATCGCCGTCGAGGGCGTGTTCGACGATTGCCAGGACCTGGTCAAGGCGGTCTCGAACGACCTCGAATTCAAGGTGCGCCAGAAGATCGGCACCGTCAATTCGATCAACTGGGCGCGCGTCGTGGCCCAGGTCGTGTATTACTTCCGCGGCTACCTGGCGGCCACCACCAGCAACGACCAGCAGGTGTCGTTCACGGTCCCGTCGGGGAACTTCGGCAATATCTGCGCCGGCCACATCGCCCGCATGATGGGCCTGCCGATCGACAAGCTGGTGGCCGCCACCAACGAGAACGACGTGCTGGACGAATTCTTCCGTACCGGCGTCTACCGGGTGAGGAAGCCTTCCGAGACCTTCCACACCAGCAGCCCGTCGATGGACATCTCGAAGGCCTCGAACTTCGAGCGCTTCGTGTATGAACTGGTGGGGCGCGACCCCGAGCGCACGCATGCGCTGTTCCGCAAGATCGACACCCATGGCGGCTTCGACCTGTCCGGCGCGCCGGGCAGCGATGGCGACGAATTCAAGGACGTGGCGAAGTTCGGCTTCGGCTCCGGCCGCTCGACCCATCTCGATCGCGTGGCCACGATCCGCGACGTCGCCGACGACTACGGCATCACGATCGACACCCATACCGCCGACGGCATCAAGGTGGCGCGCGAGCACATGCGGCCGGGCGTGCCGATGATCGTGCTCGAAACCGCGCTGGCGGCCAAGTTCAACGAGACCATCCTGGAAGCGCTGGGCCAGGACGCCGAGCGTCCCGCCGGCTTCGAGGACATCGAGTCGCTGCCGCAGCGCTTCGTGGTCATGCCGGCCGACGTCGGCCGCATGAAGGCCTATATCGCCGAACACACGGGGATTTGATGAGCGCACCGGTACAGAAAGCCCCGATGCTGTCGGTGCGCGAAGCGCTCGACCTGCTGCTGGCGGCGGCGCGGCCAGTGGAGCAGGTCGAGACCGTCCCGACCCTCGAGGCCAACGGCCGCGTGCTGGCCGCGGACCAGCTGGCGACGATCGACGTGCCGTCGGCCGACAATACGCAGATGGACGGCTACGCCGTGCGCGCCGCGGATTGCGCGAGCGGGGCCGCCACCCTGAAGGTCAGCCAGCGCATCCCCGCCGGCAGCGTGGGCCATGCACTGGAACCCGGCACGGCGGCGCGCATCTTCACCGGCGCCCTGATCCCCCCGGGCGCCGATGCGGTCGTGATGCAGGAGCAGGCCGAGGCGGTCGGCGACAGCGTCACCATCCACCATGCGCCGCGCGCCGGCGAGTGGATCCGGCGCAAGGGCGAGGACATCGGCGCCGGCGCGGTGATCCTGGCGGCGGGCGCCCGCCTGCGCAGTCAGGAGCTGGGACTGGCCGCGTCCGTTGGCCTGGCCAGCTTGCCGGTGCGGCGGCGCCTGCGCGTGGCCGTGTTCTTCACCGGCGACGAGCTGACCATGCCGGGCGACGTGCCGCCCGAGGCGCTCAAGCCCGGTGCCATCTACAATTCGAACCGGTTTACGCTGCGCGGCCTGCTGGAAAATCTCGGCTGCGACGTCGAGGACTTCGGCATCGTGCCCGACTCGCTGGAGGCCACCCGCGCCACCTTGCGTGCCGCGGCGCGCGAGCACGACCTGATCATCACCTCGGGCGGCGTCTCGGTCGGCGAGGAAGACCACATCAAGCCCGCCGTGCAAGCGCAAGGGCGCCTGTCGATGTGGCAGATCGCCGTCAAGCCGGGTAAACCACTGGCGTTCGGCGAGGTGCGCCGCGATGTTGACGCCGATGCTGACGCCGGCGCTGCGCACTTCCTGGGGTTGCCCGGCAATCCGGTGTCGAGCTTCGTCACCTTCCTGCTGTTCGTGCGTCCCTTCCTGCTGCGTCTGCAGGGCGTGACGGGCCGGGTCGAGCCGCAGGGCTATACCGTGCGCGCCGACTTCGACCTGCCGAAGGGTGACCGCCGCAACGAATTCCTGCGCGCGCGCCTGAATGCGGCCGGGGGGCTGGACCTGTTCCCGAACCAGAGCTCGGGGGTGCTCACCTCGACGGTGTGGGGCGACGGCCTGGTCGACAACCCGGCGGGCAACCGCATCGCCGCGGGCGACCCGGTGCGCTTCATCCCGTTCGCCGAACTACAGCATTAGGAAAGACATGAAGATCAATGTGAAGTACTTCGCCGCGCTGCGCGAAGCGGTGGGGACCGCGCAGGAGCCATTGGACCTGCCGCCGGACGTCGCGACGGTGGGCGGCGTGCGCGCGCTGCTGCAGGCACGCGGCGGCGTGTGGGCCGAGGCCCTGGCGCCGGAACGTGCGGTGCGCATGGCGTGCAACCAGGTCATGTGCGGCGGCGATACGCCGCTCGTCGACGGCGCCGAAGTGGCGTTTTTCCCGCCGGTGACCGGCGGTTGAGCCGGATGAGCCGGTCGAACGCGTCGGTGGCGTAGCCGCCACGCGTTCAACCGACGCCCGGATCGCGGCGATGAATCACAAGGCCGCGATCGACTGCTCCGCCAACGCCATCAATTTCGCGCAATTGCTGTTACGCGCCGCGAAATCCTTCCACGCCGTGTTGCGCGCCACCGACTGCCAGCCGCGCAGGGCTTCCGGCGTGAGGTCGACCACGCGCGCGCCGACGCCGCGATAGACCGACACCACCGCCGCATCGTCGTTGCGCGCCATCTTCAGCGCAAACCCCTCCAGGTCGGCGCCGACCTTGAGGATGGCGTCCTGCTGCGCCTTGGGCATGCGCTCGAACACGGTGCGCGACATCAGGAGCGGCTCGAACATGAACCAGTACGAGCCGCCGCGCGCCGTGGTCAGCGAGCGCGCCGTCTCCTGCAGGCGGAAGGAAATGAGAGACGTCGACGAGGTCAGGGCCGCGTCGAGCGCGCCGCTGCGCATGGCGCCCTGGATCTCGTTGGACGGCAGGGTGACGACGGTCGCGCCGGCGTCCTGCAGCAGCATGTCCATCTCGCGCGAGCCGCCGCGCACCTTCAGGCCGCGCACGTCCTCGGGCATGACGATCGGATTGCCGCGCGAGGCGACCCCGCCGGCCTGCCAGATCCAGCTGACGATCACCAGGCCCTGTTCGCCCAGGATGCGCGCCAGCTCGCGCCCGACCGGGGCGTCCTTCCAGCCATAGCCCTGTTCATAGGACGTGACCAGCGCCGGCATCAGCCCGATATTCGCTTCCGGCGCCTCGCCGCCCGCGTACGACAGCGGCACCAGGGCCATGTCGAGCGAGCCGCTGCGCAGCGCGCCGAACTGGGCGTTCGGCTGCATCAGGCTCGACTCCGGGTGGATCGAGAACTTCAGGGCGCCGCGCGTGCGTTTTTCGACCTCGGCCGCGAACATGCGGCACAGGCGGTCGCGAAAATCGCCCTGGGCGATGCCGCCGCCGGGGAATTGGTGCGAGATCCTGAGATTGCCTGACTGGGCCCAGGCCGACTGCATCCATAGCGGACTGGTCGCGATTGCGCCCAGTATTGCCCTGCGGGTCGCATGCGACCGGTTGATTACCGACATATACATCCTCCAAGATGTTTTAACGGACTGCCGGGTGAATCGTGGCTGACCTCGTCGAGCGGGCGCCATCGTTCACCTTGGCGTGTACAAGAATATTCCTGCTGCACAGCATGTCAAGCGGAATATTGCAGCTATGACAAAGGCGGGTGGGTAAAGGGCACCTCGAAAACCCGTCGCGAGCGGCAGCAGTTTCGGTCGAGAAGCGCAGCTGTACGAGCGTACAGCGAGCATCGCAGACCGAAAATGCAACGCGCAGCAGGTTTTTCGAGGTGCCCTAAAAGCACACCGGCGCCAACGCGGCAGTATCGCGCCGGCCGCTGGAGCCGGCCTTGATCCATCCTGGAGAATGCGCGCGTCAGCGCGACTTGTCGGTAACAGCCTGGCTGGCCGAGCGCCAGCGCGCGGCAACGAAGATGGCGGCCGCGGCAAGCGACCACAACAGGGTCGGACCCCAGGTCTCGGCCAGGCTGTCGCCGCGCATCAGGTCGATCGCGCACAGCAGCAGGAACATGGTGCCGGCGGCCAGCAGGTACTGGCCGATCCAATGAAAAACGGGACGGACGGCGGGACGGGATGCAGGACGCATGAGACGGATTCCTTTCAACGGCGGTCGAGAAAACGGCGCAGGATGCCGGCCAGCGCCAGCGGCTGGTCGATCATCAGGAAGTGGCGCGAGGGCGCGATCGGCACCACCTCGACCGAGGCAATCCCTTCGACCAGCATCCGGTAATGCTCGACCTTGTCGTTCACCGTCAGCGCATCCTGAGCCGCATCGTACTGGTAAAACGGCGCCACGACCAGCACCGGGGCGCTGATCCGCGACAGGCCGGGGCGCAGGTCGAGCGCCAGCAGGTCGGCCACGTAGGCGCCGACCGCCTCGCGGTCGCTGCGCAGCAGCAGCGGCGTGATGTCGTCGGCCTTGCCGATGTCGAGCACCCCTTGGCCGCGCATGTACTGGCGCTGCTCGGCGGCGTAGGCGTCCGGCCGGCTGGCCGCCATCCGCTGGCGCACGTTGATCGCGGCTTGCGGGCGCTGCTGCGGCGGCATGTTCTCGGTGCCCGGAAAGACCGGCAGGCCGTCCAGCGCCACCACGCCGCCGACACCCTTGCCGAGGTCCTGGGCCACGGCATAGGCCAGCGTGCCGCCCAGGCTGTGGCCGACGATGACCGGCTGGTCGAGCTTGCGCTCGGCGATCAGGCCGCGCAGGGCGGCGCGCGCGCCGTCGAACGGCGCCCAGCCAGGCGTTGCGGCCGGCGCCGGGCGACCATCGAAGCCGGGCAGGGTGACCACGTACAGCGTGAACTCGTCCTTGAGCTGGCGGATCGTTTCCTGCCACACCCACGGGCCGCTGGCCAGGCCGGGGACCAGGATCACGGGCCGGCCGCGGCTGCCGTGGCGCTCGACCAGCAGGCTGCCCGACTCGAAGCGCTCGGCCGGTTCGATGGTGGCGGCGAACCGGTTGGCGCCGGCTGGCGCCGGGCGGGATGCCGGCGCCTGGGCCTGGGCCTGAGCTTGGGCGATGGTGGCAGCGCCGGCAGCCAGTGCGGCCAGTGCGAACAGCAGGGATGCTTTTCTCATGCGGTCTCCTGATCGGGTGAAAAGATGGCTTCGACCGGCAGGCCGAACAACCGAGAAATGGCGAAGGCGAGCGGCAGGCTGGGGTCGTAGCGCCCGGTCTCGATCGCGTTGATGCTCTGGCGCGAGACATCCAGGCGCTCGGCGAGGTCGGCCTGGCTCCAGCCGTGTTCGGCGCGTAGTAGACGGATGCGGTTCTTCATCGCCGGCGCAGCGCCCGCACCGTGCAGACCAGGGCGGTGGTCGCCCCGAGCACCATCCAGACCGCGAACATCGACAGACGCGGATAGCCGGCGGTCTCGAGGAAGCCGTAGCTGAAGGTGAGCCCGGCGGTGAGCGCGGCGGCCAGCGCGAACGATTCGAGCAGGTAGCGGCGCAGGTATTCGTCGACCCGGTTCAGGTGGCGCGCGATGGCCCACAGCATCAGGCAAAATCCCAGCATCGGCGACAGCAGGATCACGGTGCGCGCCACGCCTTGCGCCATCGGCCGGCCGTAGAGGATCGACGCGACCAGCAGGGCCGCGTACACCGCGAAGGCGATGCCCAGTTCGCGCAGGTAGGCCTTGCCGACCCGTTTTTCATGCGTATCCGCGTTCATCGTCCGGCCCCGTGTAGTAAAGGATGCTTGACATCGTAGGACTGCAGTAGCGCCATGTCAAGCACCCTTTACATCCTGTTTGACATCTTCGACATCCCCTTCGACGTCCTCTCCGGCTGCCCGAACTCGACTACAATGCTGGTCCCTGTTTCCGTACCCCGCGCCGTCATGATCGACTCTTCCCTTTCTTCCAAGCGTGTCGCCGTGATCGGCGGCGGCCCCGCCGGGTTGATGGCGGCCGAGGTGCTGGCGCAAGGCGGCGTGCAGGTCGACGTCTACGATGCGATGGCCAGCGTGGGCCGCAAGTTCCTGCTGGCAGGCAAGGGCGGCATGAACATCACCCATTCCGAACCCGCTCCCGATTTCGTGCGGCGCTATGGCGCGCGGCAGGACGAGGTGGCGCGCTGGCTGGACGGGTTCGACGCCGACGCCGTGCGCGCCTGGATCCACGACCTCGGCATCGAGACCTTCGTCGGCACCTCGGGCCGGGTGTTCCCGCGCGAGATGAAGGCGGCGCCGCTGCTGCGCGCCTGGCTGCACCGCCTGCGTGAGTCCGGGGTGCGCTTTCACATGCGCCATCGCTGGCTGGGCTGGCAGGACGGCCGGCTGCGCCTGGCCACGCCGGACGGCGAGCGACTGGTCGCGGCCGACGCCACGATCCTGGCGCTGGGCGGCGCCAGCTGGGCGCGGCTCGGCTCGGACGGCGCCTGGCAGCCGCTGCTGGCCGAACGCGGGGTGGCGCTGGCCCCGCTGGCGCCGGCCAACTGCGGTTTCGACGTCGGCTGGAGCGAATTTTTCAGCAGCCGTCATGCCGGCGCGCCCCTGCTCACGGTGGCCGCCGGTTGCCAGGGCCAGGATGGCGCAGTCGCCTGGCGCAAGGGCCAGTTCGTCATCACCGCGGGCGGCGTCGAGGGCAGCCTGGTGTATGCGCTGTCGGCGCAGCTGCGCGACGAGATCGCGCGCAGTGGTGGCGCCACTCTCTGGCTCGACCTGGCGCCCGACCACGACGCCGCACGGGTATTCGACGAAGTGACGCGCCCGCGCGGCTCGCGCTCGATGTCCAGCCACCTGCAAAGCCGGCTCGGCATCAAGGGCGTCAAGGCGGCACTGCTGCACGAATGCCTGTCGCGCGAAGCGTACGCCGACCCCGCGCGCCTGGCCGCGGGCATCAAGCGCCTGCCGCTCAAGCTGGTGCGTGCGCGCCCGATCGACGAGGCGATCAGCAGCGCCGGCGGCGTGCGCTTCGAGGCGTTGGCCGTGGGCACCAGCATGCTGGCCGCGCTGCCGGGCACGTTCGTGGCGGGCGAGATGGTCGATTGGGAAGCGCCGACCGGTGGCTACCTGCTCACCGCTTGCTTCGCTAGCGGTCGCGCCGCCGGACGCGATGCGCTGGCGTGGCTGGAGCATCCCCGCGCCTGAAGGCCTGCGGACTTTTTCCGGGAGGATGTCGATCACGACGTCCTCAACCGGGCCAGGCAGCCATGCGCTTGTTTCCAGGCCGTGGCACGCTGGAATCGAACGTCAACGGTGCGCATGCCAATCGGGGATTGGCGTAGGCTGGATCGTTCTTCTCGCAGCCTTGCCCGGGAGCGGAACATGTCCAGCACGCCTATCGAGCCGAGCGAACAGGAGCCCTTGCGCATTCCTGTCGTCGAGGAACGGCTTGCGGTCGGCACCCGCATGGTCGACACCGGCCGCGGCGTGCGCATCCACAAGTCCGTCACCGAACATCCCGTCACCATCGACGAGCGCCTGCTGCGCGACGAGCTGCGCGTGCAGCGCGTGCCGGTCGACCGCATCGTCGGCGCCGCCGATGCGCCCGGCCAGCGCTACGAGGGCGATACCCTGGTCATTCCCGTGCTCGAGGAAGTGCTGGTGGTCGAGCGCAAGGTTCGCATCATGGAAGAACTGCACATCACCCGGGTCCGGCACGAGGAGCGTCACCTCGACACCGTCCCGCTCAAGGCGGAGCGGGTCGAGGTCGAGCGTTTCGACGAGGCCGGCGATGCGGGTGCCTGAAGTCATCACCCAAGGAGGCACATCATGCACCATACGCTAGTCGCGGTTTTCGACAACCGCACCGACGCACAAAGCGCGTACGACCAGCTGCTGTCTTCCGGCTTCAGCCGCACGAGCGTGCGGCTGTCCGAGGCCCATGCCGCCACCCCTGAAGGCATCGGCAGCAGCGTCAAGCACTTCTTCCAGGACCTGTTCGGCGACGAGCACAGGCACCACGCGAGCCGCTACGAAGGCGCGCTTGCGCGCGGCCAGCACGTGGTGACGCTCAGCGCCGACTCGCTGCCCGACGTCGAGCGCGCCGCCGACGTGGTAGAGGCCTTCGGGCCGGTCGATATCGACGAGCACTCGGACGGCGCCGGTACGGCCGGCGTGCTGCGCACGGGCGCCGGATCGCGGCAGGGGGCGACGCCGGGCGCGGCGCCATCGAGCCAGTCGGCGGCCGGCCAGTCGCAGGGCGCGGCCAGCGGCGCGTCGATGCAGCGCGACATGTCCGCCAGCACTGCCAGCGCCACCATTCCGGTGGTCGAAGAGCAGCTGCGGGTCGGCAAGCGCGAAGTCCAGCGCGGCGGCATGCGCATCTTCTCGCGCGTCGTCGAGACCCCGGTGCACGAAACCATCGATCTGCGCGAGGAACACGTCGACGTCCAGCGGCGCAAGGTGGACCTGCCGATCAGCCCGAGCGACGCGGCGGCGTTCCGGGAGCAGACGATCGAGATGCGCGAAAGCGCCGAGGAAGCCGTGGTCGAGAAATCCGCCCGCATCACCGAGGAAGTCTCGATCGGCAAGCAGGTCAGCGAACGCCAGCAGCAGATCGACGACACGGTACGCCACACCGAGGTGGACGTCGAGCGGCTCGATGCCGGCGCCGGCATGCGCGACGACGACAGCTACTATCGCGAGCACTTCAGGCTGACCTATGGCGCGAGCGGCGGCGTGTACGACGACTATGCGCCGGCCTATCTGTATGGATCGCAGATCGCGGGCAGCGGCAGGTACACGGGCCGCCAATGGGACGAGATCGAACCCGAGCTGCGTACCGACTGGGAAGCGCGCCACGGCGGCGTCTCGACCTGGGAAAAGATGAAGTCGGCGGTGCGTCACGGCTGGGAACGCATGATGGGAAAACACGGCGCCTGAAATCGCGCCGGCGCGTGACATTCGGTGAGCAATGGGGGCCGGGCGGCGCGGTAAGATGGGTTTTTGTCGCCCGGCCACCCCATGACACTCTTGCGCAGTTTGACAGTTGCCGCGCTGCTGGCATTCTTTCATCCGGCCGCGATGGCCGCGATGCAGTGCGGCGAACCTTGCCACACCCTGGTGCGCGAGGCCCACGTGCTCGAGGGGCAGGGCAAATACCAGGAAGCGCTGGACAAGTACCAGGCCGCGCAGCAAGCCGATCCGAACGCCTCGCTGCCGCTGTCGCTGCAGGCCGGCCTGATGCTCAAGCTCTCCAGCGTGGCCCCGCAGGACAAGGCGGCGCAGGTGCGCCAGACGGCGCGCGCGCTGGCCGAGCGCGCGACCGCGTTGGCCGCCGACGATCCGATCGCGCACGAGGTCTTGCGCATGCTGGACGACGACGGCGCGTCGCCCCTGCATACGCCGAATCCACGCGCATCGAGGCTCCTGGCCGAAGGCTCGGCCCTGTTCGCGCAGCGCAAACCGAAGGAAGCCCTGCGCAAGTATGAAGAGGCGATGCAGGCCGACCCCAGGGCGTCGAGCGCCTGGGTGGGCGCCGCGGACTGCCACTTCGTGCAGGGCGACTGGCCGCGCGCCGAGGCGCTGTTCCGGCGCGCCACCGAGATCGAGCCGAAGAACGCGCAGGCGTGGCGCTTCCTGTCCGACGCGCTGCTGGCGCAGGGCCAGCGCGGGCCGGCCGAATCGGCCTTGTATGCGTCGATCGCCGCCGATCCTTCGCAGCGTCCGAGCTGGGGCAAGCTGGCCAGGTTGCGCGCCGCCGCCGGCCTGCCGCTCAAGGCGCTGGCGTTCCGGCGCGGCGTGCGCGTGACGCAGGAGGCGAACGGCAAGTTCACGGTCCATATGGACGAGTCGGCCGCCGGGCAGGCCGACACCCCGAACTACGCAATGCGGCTCCTGCTCGGCTTCAGCGAATCCAACCAGCGCCAATCCGAGGATGCCGGCGACAAGTCGCCGTACGAGATCGAACTGGGCGCGTGGCGCACCGCGCTCAAGGCGATGGAAGAGGCCATGGCGCGCGGCGCCGAAGGCGTGACGGACCCCGCCTTGCTGCAGATGCAGGCGCTGGCGAAGGATGGGCAACTGGAGCCGGCGATCCTGCTGCTGATGTTCCGCCAGTCGTACCGGCCGGCGCTGGACGCCTGGCTGGCGGCCAACCCGGACGGCGTCAAGCGGTTCATCGACCGCTACGGCATGCGGCCTTGACCGGTCGGCACGAAGCGAACGGCTGCGCAGGCCGCCTTTGGGTATAGTGCGGCCATGCCTTCTTCCGACAAGCATCCCACCACGCCGGACGGGCGGTATTTCGTCGTCTCGGGCCGCCTGTGGCGCGCCAGCAATCCCAACCTCGCGCCGGAAGAGCGCCAGCATCTGGTGGACCGGCTCATGCGGGCGCGCCGCGACGTCGGCGCGGCGCTCAAGGCGCGCGACAGCGATGCCGAGCGCAGCGCGCGCGGGGCGGTCGACGCGGCCAAGCGCGCGCTGGGAGAGCGGGGACCGGTGTGGTGGACCGATGGCGCGCCGGACTTCAACCGGCGGATGGCGGCGAATACCCCTTATGCGGATTGGTTCGCGGCGCTGCCGCCTCGCTCATAAAAAAACTAGTCGCTGACCTTGCCCCGCAGGGACTTGATCTGGCTGCTGCGCGCCTTGGCGTCCAGGCGCCGCAGCTGCGACCCGCGCGTCGGCCGGGTCGGCCGGCGCAGCACCGGCACGACCGCGGCCTTGTCGACCATTTCCTGCAGGCGGCGCAGGGCGTCTTCCTTGTTCTGTTCCAGGCTGCGCGACTGCTGCG
The DNA here is from genome assembly GCF_050434805.1 of Massilia sp. UYP11. NCBI lineage: Bacteria > Pseudomonadati > Pseudomonadota > Betaproteobacteria > Burkholderiales > Oxalobacteraceae > Massilia > Massilia sp. UYP11. Next base: position 89,312 of record NZ_JBNDJE010000012.1, on the reverse strand, counting down.
CCTTGAGTACCAGCACGCCTTCCTGCGTGATGCGCCCATCGTTCAATGCCAGCAGGCGTTCCTTCACGTGCTGCGGCAGCGACGAGGCGCCAATGTCGAACCGCGCATGCACGGCGCACGAGACCTTGTTGACGTTCTGGCCGCCCGGGCCCTGGGCCCGGATGGCGCTGAATTCGACTTCGAGAGGATTGATGACGGCCATGGGCGCCATTGTAAACCGGGTGGCGGCCTGCACGGAACGCGAAGATATCGGACAATAGCGGGTTCCGCCTGACCTTTTCGACATCCTTTTCGATACTCATGACCAATTCCGCATCATTGTCCGGCCCACGCGGCGCCGCCATCAACCTGCGACCTTTCGGTGTCGCACTCGTGCTCATCGTGCTGGGCGCCTGGTACCTGACGCAGGTCGTCGGCCCGCGCCAGGCCGCGCTCTACGTGGTCGGCGCGCTGCTCGGCGTGGCCCTGTACCACGCGGCGTTTGGTTTCACCTCGGCCTGGCGCGTGTTCATCGCCGACGGCCGCGGCGCCGGCCTGCGCGCGCAAATGCTGATGCTGGCGGTCGGCGTCGTGCTGTTCTTCCCGGCGCTGGCCGGCGGCACGCTGTTCGGCAACCCGGTCACCGGGCTGGTGCAGCCGGCCGGCACGTCCGTCATCGTCGGCGCCTTCATCTTCGGCATCGGCATGCAGCTGGGCGGCGGTTGCGCCTCCGGCACGCTGTACACGGTCGGCGGCGGCAGCACGCGCATGATCGTCACGCTGTTGTTCTTCATCGTCGGCTCGCTGATCGGCACCGCCCACATGCCGTTCTGGACCGCGATGCCGCAGCTGCCGCCGCTGTCGGCGGTGAAGGAACTGGGCCTGGTCCCGGCGCTGGCGCTGAACCTGCTCGTGTTCGCCCTGATCGCGGCCATCACCGTCGTGGTCGAGAAGCGCCGCCATGGCCGGCTGGTCACGGAGCAAGCGCAGCCGGGCGGTGGCGCGCGCTGGCTGCGCGGTCCGTGGCCGCTGGTGGCCGGCGCGCTGGCGCTGGTCGTGCTCAACTTTGCCACGCTGGCGCTGTCGGGCCGGCCGTGGGGCGTGACCTCGGCGTTCGCGCTGTGGGGCGCCAAGGCGGCAGCCTTGGCCGGCATCGACGTCGCCAGCTGGACCTACTGGTCGAGCGCCGCCAACGCCGCCGCACTGGCCGCGCCGATCTCGAACGACGTGACCTCGGTGATGGACATCGGCATCGTGCTCGGCGCGATGCTGGCGGCGGCACTGGCCGGCCGCTACGCGCCGGTGTGGGGCCTGCCGCTGCGCTCGCTGATCGCGGCGGTGGTCGGCGGCCTGCTGCTCGGCTACGGCGCGCGCCTGGCCTACGGCTGCAATATCGGCGCCTATTTCAGCGGCATCGTGTCGGGCAGCCTGCATGGCTGGCTGTGGCTGGTGGTCGCGTTCGCCGGCAACGTGGTCGGCACCCGCCTGCGTCCGTTGTTCGGGCTGGAAGTGGAGCGGGTGAAGCTGGGCGGTTGCTGAGGGAGATGGGTCGCCGGGCGTGGGCCGGGAATACCGGTTGCGACCGGTATGGATGATGGTTCGGGTCAGTTCGCCAGCAGCTCCACGCGCTGACCGAACCCGGCGTATTCATGGAATACCGAATTTCAATTCGCTTTTCCTCGAAACCGTCCGGCCGCTCACTCGTGGTAACTGACGCTCCCGCTCCCCGCCCGGCTGACGCTGCGCTCGCCCGGATTGCCATACACCAAGACGTCGCCGCTGCCGCTGAGCGACACTTTTACTTTGCCGCGCGCCTGCACCGCGCTGTCGCCCGAGCCGCTCTGGCTCACCGTCACTTCCTCGGCGCGCAGGTGCTCGGCGTCGAGGTGGCCCGAGCCGGTGGTACTGGCGTCGAGTTCGCGCGCGGTGCCGACCACGGTGATGCGGCCCGATCCCATCAGGCGCGTCTCGACCCGGTCCATGGCGGCGCCGCCGTTCACGTCGAGGTCGCCGCTGCCGCTCAGGCCCACCCTGGCGGTGCGGAAACGCCCGTTGAAGCGCACGCTGCCAGAACCGTTGAGCTCGATGGCGACCGCGTCGCCCGAGAAGCCGTTGATGCTGCTGTCGCCGCTGCCGTCGATCCGCACCGAGGTCAAGACCGGCAAGACCAGGTCGACCACCAGCGGTTCGCGGTGGCGCAGCACCATGCCGCGGATGCCGATGCGCAGCACATTGCCGTCGCCCTGGACTTCGACGTTGCCGAGCATGCGCTGCTCGCCGCTGACCTGGAGCGACGGCGTGGCGCCATAGCGCAGGTTGAGGTCGATCGGGCCGTCGAGCTCGACCATCTCGACGCCGGACGGCACGCTGCGCGTGACTTGCGCCACCTGGCGCCGCTCGGCGGCCGTGGTGGTGCCGGTAGCGCGCAGCATGCTGTAGCTCAGCGCCACCAGCACGGCGGCCAGCAGCAGCAGGGCGAGTCCGATTTTCAGCAGGGCGCGCATGGTGTCCTTATCCCCTCAGCAGCGACAGGTTCATGTTCACGTAGCGGCGGATGCCCAGCAGCGTGTATTTGGTGAGCACGATCGACAGCAGGAACAGCGCGATGCCGCCCAGGATCAGCGCGCAGCCGAACGCCACTTGCGTGGTGCGCGAGCCGGGATCCAGCTCGGTCGTGATCTGGATCTTGCGTTCGGCCACCGCCTCGGCCCCGCGCATGAAGCGCGAGTCGCGCTCGGCGCGCCCGGCGCGGGCCTCGGGGTTGTCCTCGTCGAGGCCAGGCGCCGGCTCGTCGAACACATGGATGCCGTTGGCGCCGATCGTGACCCGGGTCTGGGATTCGACCGGCTCGCCGTCGTCGCCGGTCACCATGCGGGTCAGCGGGGCGCTCAGGATCAGTTCATTCGAGCCGGCCAACCCGCTCGCGGTCACGGCGATGCCCGAGACATAGACGCCGAAGGCGGACAGGTACAGCGACATCAGCAGCGAAGCGAAGACCGCGGCCGGGATCAGCATGAACAGATTGAATATCAGCAGGCCGATGCTGGAAACGGCCATGCGCGCGACATTCGTCGGCGGCTTCCTGTCCGTGTCCTTGAGGTCGGCCAAGTGGGCGCTGGCGCGCAGGGTCAGCGCGACCTGGCGCGGTTCGCCCAGCTCGGCGGCCACCTCGTGTTCCGGTCGGCCGGCGGCGCTGCCGTCGACGAAGCGCTGCTCGTACCAGGCCAGGGTTTTGGCCTGGATCTCCGGCGGCAGGCCCATCAGGGCCCGCTTGAGCGCGTCGAGGTATTCCAGCTTGCCCATGTGCTTGCGGTTCTCCGTCAGTGGTGGCCGAGGGCCGGGATGGCGCCGATCGCCACCGCGGTCGATTGCGCCGAGCCGCCGATCAGCTCGGGCTTGACCAGCACCAGCGTGCTCAGCGCCACGATGGCAAGAATGGCAACGGTGTGCAGGCCGAGACGGGGTTTCATGGTCATTTCCATCGGACGGGTTGGGATGCTGCTACCTTACGGAATCGCTGGATGCGGCGCCATGGGTGTGCGACAGGCTGCGCTTTTCGCGGGGCAGGGCGCCGTAGGCGCGGATGGCCGTCGCCGCCGCCTGGCCGCTGCGCACCGCTGTCTCCAGCGTGGCCGGGTAGTCGCTGGCCGTGTAGTCGCCCGCCAGCACCAGGCCGGGCAGGGACGTGTTGCTTGGGCGCACTAGTCCGGGTGTGCAGCTGAAGGTGGCGCGCTTCTCGGTGATCAGCTGGGTCCAGCTTGGCGCGGCCAGTTCCGGCCGGCCGAAATCGTGGGCCAGCTGGGACGCGATGGCGCCTGCCAGCCGCTCGCGCGGCAGGCGCGCGGCTTCAAAGGCGGCGCTCACCACCACCGCCAGCAGGCCGTCGTGGGCCGCGTCCAGCTGGGCGCGGTCGAACACGAACTGGCCCCAGCGCCCCGTTGCAGGGTCGTCCAGCAGGGCGTAGAAAGGCAGCGCCAGCCGGGTGCCGGGCGCGTATTGCAGGTAGCAGGTGGCGATCGGCTCGTGGGTCAAGGCTTCCAGCTGGCCGGCCAGCGCGGCGGCTTCGGGCAGCGCCGCCAGCAGCGCCGCGCTCACCGGCGCCGGGGTGGCCAGCACCACCGCGTCGAAGCGCTCGGCCGGCAGGTCGGCGCCGGGCTCCACCAGCCAGCCGTCGCCATCGCGCCGGATGCCCGCGACCTTGACGCCCAGGCGCACGGCATGACCGTGACGCGCGAGCCAGGCGCCCGCGGGTTCCGGGAACAGCGCCCCCATCGGCAGGCGCGGCAGCAGCATGTCGGAAGCGGCGCGCCGGCCGGCGCCCAGGCTGTCGCGCAGCACCGCCAGGAACACGTTGGCCGAGGCGCGCTCGGGCGGCGTGTTCAGGGCCGCGATGCACAGCGGGCGCCACATCAGCCGGGTCAGGCGCTCGGTCTGGTCGAAGCGCTCCAGGAGTTCGAGCACCGTGCAGTCGTCGTTCAGCCGCCAGCCCATCCAGCGCGCGGCGCTGTTCAAGCGCGCCAGCGCCAGCTTGTCGGCGCGCGCCAAGCCCCTGGCGCGCAGCAGGGCCACGGCCAGATGCAGCGGCGCCGGCAGGCGTGGCGCGGCGAAGTCCATGCCGTCGCCGCCCGCCGGATAGCGCATCTGGACCGGCAGGCGCAGGAAAGCGGTGTTTTCAGGCACGCCCACCCGTCGCATCAGGCGCAGCGATTCGCGGTAGGCGCCCAGCAGGATGTGCTGACCGTTGTCCAGGGCCATGCCGCGCACCTCGACGCCGCGCGCGCGGCCGCCCAGGCTGCGGGCGGCTTCGAACAGGGTCACCGCGCAGCCCTGGCGCGCCAGCTCGAGCGCCGCGGCGCAGCCGGCCCAGCCGCCACCGGCGACCGCGACCCGCAGCGCCCCCGGCTTGCCTTCAGGTGCGGACATAGGTCTTCCACGCCAGCCAGAGTTTGCGCAACGGCGTGAGCGAGATGCGCTGGTTGAGCACGTGGAAGCCGTCGCGCTGGATCTCGTCCAGCAGCGTGCGGTAGATGGCGGCCATCATCAGGCCGGGACGCTGGGCGCGCCGGTCTTCTTTCGGCAGCAGGGCCAGCGCTTCGTCGTAGACGGCTTGCGCGCGCGCGGCCTGGAAGCGCATCAGCGCCTCGAACTTGTCGCTGTGCTGCAGCTTGAGCAGGTCGTTGGCGGTGACGCCGAACTGCTGCAGCTCGTTGACCGGCAGGTAGATGCGGCCCTTGCGCGCATCGTCGCCGACGTCGCGGATGATGTTCGTCAGCTGGAAGGCCAGGCCGAGCTTTTCGGCGTAGGCCAGGGTCTGCGGGTTGGTATGGCCGAAGATGCTGGCCGACAGGATGCCGACCACGCCCGCCACGTGCCAGCAATAGCGCTGCAGGCCGGGGTAGTCGAGGTAGCGGCTCTGGTCCAGGTCCATCTCCATGCCGTCGACGATCGCCTGCAGGTGTTTTTCTTCCAGCTGGTAGGTGGCGATGTGCGGCTGCAGCGCCAGCATCACCGGGTGCGTCGGGACGCCCGAATACATCTTCGAGACCTCGGTGCGCCACCAGGCCAGCTTGATGCGCGCCACCGAACCGTCGGTGGCCTCGTCGACGGTGTCGTCGACTTCGCGGCAAAAGGCGTACAGCGCCGTGATCGCGCGCCGGCGCTCGGGCGGGAGGAACAGGAAGCTGTAGTAGAAACTGGAGCCGCTCTGGACGGTCTTTTGCTGGCAGTATTCGTCTGGAGACATGAAATCGTCGTGAAATGCTGGTCGGGACGCGGCCGAATCGGGTCCCGGCGCGCGGTCAATCCGCTATCTTATCCGATGAGTGTGAAATCGGGGACGCAGAAAGCGTCGCTACATGCGCAATGCGCGCCAGCCGACCATGAGCCAGTCGGGCGCCGCCAGCACCGGGCGGCGCCGGAACACGTCGTAGCCGGCCTGCTCGATGCGGTCGAGGATGCGCAGGCCGCCCTGGACGATCATGCGCAACTCCCAGCCGATCCGGCCCGGCAGGCGCTTGGCCAGCGGCGCGCCCGACAGCATCAGCGCGCGGGCGCGCTCGACCTCGAAGCGCATCAGGGCCTGGAACGGCGCGTCGACCGTGCCGGCGCGCAGCGCCGCCTCGCCCACCTTGAACCGTGCCAGGTCTTCCAGCGGCAGATAAATACGCCCCTTCTCGAGGTCGATCGCCACGTCCTGCAGGAAGTTCGTCAGCTGCAGCGCGCTGCAGATGGCGTCGGCGTCGCGCAGATTACTGGCGCCGTCGGCGCCGTACAGCGCCAGCATCAGGCGCCCGACCGGATCGGCCGAGCGGCGGCAGTAATCGAGCAGGCTGGCATAGTCGGCATAGCGCTGGGTGACGACGTCCTGCCTGAACGCCGACAGCAGGTCGCGCAGCGGGGCGAGCGGCAGGCGATACTGGGCGACGACGCCGGCCAGGCGCGCGAACATCGGGTTCGACGACGTCTGGCCGGCATCGATCAGGTCCAGCTCGCGTTCGTAGGCCGCGAGGGCCGCCAGCCGCTCTTCGGGAGTCGCATGGCCTTCGTCGGCCAGGTCGTCGGCGCTGCGCGCGAACGCATAGATCGCCTCGACCGCCGGCACCAGGCGGCGCGGCAGCAGGATCGAAGCGACAGGAAAGTTTTCGTAGTGATCTACGGCCATTTTGGACGGATGACTCTAAAGTCACCTGGTTTATCTATTTGCATGATTATAATTGCTGGATTACAAACTGGCGCTTGTCTGATGCCGATGCGCAGCCAGCTCCGGCCCGAGACGCCGCAAAGATCAGCCAAAGATCAGCCAGATCAGCTCATGATCAGCCAAAGGATTGCCACCGTGTTTGCCCGATTTTCTTGTTCCGCCCTGCGCGCGGCCCTGCTGGCGCCGCTCGTTGCCGCCGCGCTCGTTGCCTGTTCCAAGCCCGCCCCGCCTCCCGAAGACGTGCGTCCCGTACGCGTGACCACCCTGGCCCTGGATACGGCGGGCGAGCGCCAGGAATTCTCGGGCGACGTGCGCCCGCGCTACGAGTCGCAGCTCGGTTTCCGGGTCGGCGGCAAGATCGTCGAGCGCAAGGTGGACGTCGGCGCCACGGTCAAGCGCGGCGACGTGCTGATGCAGCTCGACCCGCAAGACCTGCGCCTGGCCGAAAGCCAGGCGAGGGCCACCCTGCGCGCCGCCGAGACCGAGCGCGACCTGGCCAGGGCCGACTACAAGCGCCACGTCGACCTGCGCACCCAGAATTTCGTCAGCCAGGCCGTGCTCGACGCCAAGCAAAGCGCCCTGAAGGCGGCCCAGGCCAATGTCGACGCCGCCCTCGCCGGCCTGCGCGGGCAGGCCAACCAGTCCACCTATACGAACCTGACGGCCGACGCCGACGGCGTGGTGACCGCCATCGAGGCCGAGGTGGGGCAGGTGGTGCAACCCGGCAGCCCGGTGGTGCGGGTGGCGCGCACGGTCGAGAAGGAAGTGGTGATCGGCATCCCCGAAGACAAGGTCGGCCAGCTGCGGGCCGCCCGCAACGTCACCGTGCGCCTGTGGGCCAACGAGGCGGTGGCGATTCCCGGCAAGATCCGCGAAGTCTCGCCGGTGGCCGATCCGGCCACCCGCACCTATACGGTGAAAGTGGCGCTGCCCGAGAATGCCGAGGCGCGCCTGGGCATGACCGCGACCGTCGAACTGGTCAGCGGCGCGCCCGCCGGCGGCCGTGGCGCGGCCGGCCTGCGCCTGCCCTTGACCGCCCTGGTGCAGCACAAGGGCGGCAGCGCCGTCTGGATCGTCGAGAACGGCGCGGTCAGGCTGGCGCCGGTGCAGGTGGTCGGCCAGGTGCGCAATGACGTGCTGGTCACCGGGCAGATCAGCGCGGGCCAGCAGGTCGTCACCGCCGGCGTCAACCTGCTAAAGGAAGGCCAGAAGGTGCGCATCCTCACCGCCGACGTCTCGCGTCGCGCCGACACCGAAGCGCTCGTGTCGGGCGAGGTCGGCAAATGAAGGACTTCAACCTGTCGCGCTGGGCGCTGGAGCACATCCCCCTCACGCGTTTCCTGATCGCCGCCTGCATGCTGTTCGGGATCCTCAGTTACTTCGAGCTGGGCCAGGACGAGGATCCCCCCTTCACCTTCCGCGCGATGGTGGTGAGCGCCGTGTGGCCGGGCGCCACCGCGCTGCAGATGGCCGAGCAGGTGACCGACCCGCTGGAAAGGAAGCTCCAGGAGACGCCGTACATCCACACCATCCGCAGCTTTTCCAAGCCGGGCGAGACCACCATCATCCTCGAGCTGCGCGAATCGACGCCGCCGTCCGAGACCTCGCCGGCCTGGTACCAGGTGCGCAAGAAGATCGGCGACATCGCGGGCACCCTGCCGCAGGGCGTGATCGGGCCGTTCTTCAACGACGAATTCGGCGACACCTACGGCTCCATCTTCGCGCTCTCGGGCGACGGCTTCACCTATGCCGAGATGCGCGACTATGCCGACTTCGTGCGCCAGCAACTGCTGCGCGTGCCGCTGGTGGCCAAGGTCGAGCAGTTCGGGGTGCAGAACGAAAAGGTGTACATCGAGTTCTCGAGCAAGAAGTTCGCCCAGCTGGGCGTGCCGTTCGAGCAGATCGTCAACCAGATCGCGACCCAGAACGAGATCGAGGCGAGCGGCGTGCTGGTGACGCCGATGGAGAACCTGCAGGTGCGCGTGACCGGCGCGCTGCGTACGCTGGAGCAGATCGAAGACCTGCAGTTGCGCGCCGGCGGCACCACCTTCCGGCTGGGCGACTTCGCCACCGTCAAGCGCGGCTACCAGGATCCGCCGGCGGACAAGATGCGCTTCAACGGCAAGGAAGTGATCGGCCTGGGCGTGTCGATGCAAAAGGGCGGCAACATCATCACCATGGGTGAAGGCTTGAGCGAGACGGTGGAGCGCATCCGGAGCCAGCTCCCGGTCGGCATCGAGCTCGAACGGGTGGCCGACCAGCCGCAGGCGGTCACGGCGTCGGTGGGCGAATTCATCAAGGTGCTGATCGAGGCGGTGGTGATCGTGCTGGTCGTGTCCTTCCTGGCCCTGGGCCTGCATACCAAGCCGAAGTGGCGGGTGGACGTGTATCCGGGCCTGGTGGTGGCGCTGTCGATCCCGCTGGTGCTGGCCATTACCTTCCTGTTCATGCGCATGCTGGATATCTCGCTGCACAAGATTTCGCTCGGCGCCCTGATCATCGCGCTTGGCCTGCTGGTCGACGACGCCATCATCGCGGTGGAGATGATGGTGCGCAAGATGGAAGAGGGCCTGTCGCGCTTCGAGGCGGCCACCTTCGCCTATACGTCGACCGCGATGCCGATGCTGACCGGCACCCTGATCACGGCGGCGGGCTTCCTGCCGATCGGCCTGGCCGAGTCGGCGGCCGGCGAATACACGTTCACGATGTTCTCGGTGAACGGCCTGGCGCTCCTGATCTCGTGGGTGGTGGCGGTCACGTTTACCCCTTACATCGGGTTCCTTCTGTTGCGGGTGAAGCCGCATGGCGCCGGGGAGGGCGGTCATCACGACGTCTACGATTCGCCCGGCTACCAGCGCTTTCGCCGTCTGGTGAGCCGCTGCGTCGAGTGGCGCAAGACCACGATCGCGCTGAGCCTGGGCGTGTTCGCGCTGGGCGTGTTCGGCTTTAATTTCATCGAAAAGCAGTTCTTCCCCGATTCGAGCCGTCCCGAACTGATGATCGAGCTGTGGTCGCCCGAAGGCACCAGTTTCGCCGCCAACGAAGCCGTCGTGAAGCGCTTCGAGGCCTTCCTGGCCAAGCAAGAGGGCGTGCAGAGCGTGACCAGCTACGTCGGCACCGGCAGCCCGCGCTTCTACCTGCCGCTGGACCAGATCTTCCCGCAGTCGAACGTGTCGCAGCTGGTGGTGTTACCTAGCGATACAGAGGCGCGCGAGCGCCTGCGCACGAAGATCGTCGACGTGTTCAAGACCGACTTTCCCGAGGTGCGCGGCAGGGTGAAACTGCTGCCGAACGGACCGCCGGTGCCGTATCCGGTGCAATTCCAGGTGCTGGGGCCGGACATCGGCGTGGTGCGCACCATCGCCGACGAGATCAAGGGAGTCATGGCCGCCAATCCGAACACGGTCGGCGTGAACGACAACTGGAACGAGTCGGTCAAGGTGCTGCGCCTCGATCTCGACCAGGACAAGTTGCGCGCGCTCGGCGTGACCTCGCAACAGGTGCGGCGCGTGGTGCAGACGACGCTCACCGGCACCCCGATCGGCCAGTTCCGCGAATCGAACCGCCTGATCGACATGGTGGTGCGCCAGCCGTTCGACGAGCGTTCGACCGTGACGCGCTTGCAGGAAGCACTGGTGCCGACCGCCGGCGGACGCGCGGTCACCATCGGCCAGGTCGCCCGCGTGCAGTTCGTGTGGGAGCCGGGCGTGGTCTGGCGCGAGGGCCGCGAGTGGGCGATCATGGTGCAGTCCGACGTGGTCGAGGGCATCCAGGGGCCGACCGTGACCGACCAGGTCGACGCCAGGCTGGCCGACATCCGCGCGAAGCTCCCGGCCGGCTACCGCGTGACGGTCGAGGGCGCCGCGGCCGACAGCGCCGAGGCCGAGGCGTCGATCATGGCCAATGTGCCGCTGGTGCTGTTCATCACGTTTACCTTGCTGATGCTGCAGCTGCACAGCTTCTCGCGTTCGCTGCTGGTGTTCCTCACCGGTCCGCTGGGCGTGGCCGGCGCGGCGATGGCGCTCCTGATCCTGGATCGGCCGTTCGGATTCGTCGCCAACCTGGGGGTGATCGCGCTGTTCGGGATGATCATCCGCAACTCGGTGATCCTGGTGGACCAGATCGAGCACGACATCGCCAATGGCAGCCACCCGTGGGACGCGATCGTGGAGTCCGCGGTGCGGCGCTGCCGGCCGATCCTGTTGACGGCCGCCGCCGCGGCGCTGGCCATGATCCCGCTGTCGAGGTCGACGTTCTGGGGGCCGATGGCGGTGGCGATCATGGGCGGCCTGATCGTGGCGACGGCGTTGACCTTGCTGTTCCTGCCGGCGTTGTATGCGACGTGGTTCCGGGTCAAGAAGCCCGAGCAGAATGACGTGTCCTTGAACCGCTGACCGTCGCACCGTCGTTCCCGCGCAGGCGGGAACCCAGGTTCGCTCGCATTGCCGCCATTACGCGCTTTGCCACTTTGCGCAAAAAAACTTGGGTTCCCGCCTGCGCGGGAACGACGTATCAGGGGTAACTCAGGAAGTCCCTGGCTTGCACCACGCCCCGCACGGCTAAAAAATGATGCCCAATAGTGTCAGAAATTCCAGTAAAATAATCGTTTGAAGTTGTAGCCCCTAAACATTGGAGTGCAGGGCGGCCGGTTTTACCGTCGGTCGTCCTTTGTTTTTGTGGCAATTATGCAATCCTGAGCGAGGATGGCGAAATTGGTAGACGCACCAGGTTTAGGTCCTGACGCCAGCAATGGTGTGGGGGTTCGAGTCCCCCTCCTCGCACCACGAATAATTATTTTTTTGGACGATTTTTATAATGGCAACTGCAGTCGAAACCCTGGGTAAACTCGAGCGTCGCTTGACGATCTCTTTTCCGGTCGCTGACGTCCGTACCGAAGTCGAAAAGCGCCTGAAACAGCAGGCCAAGACGGCCCGTGCGCCGGGCTTCCGTCCAGGCAAAGTGCCTCTGAAGATGGTCGCAGCCCAGTACGGCTACCAGATCGAGTCCGACGTGCTGAACGACAAGGTCGGCCGTGCGTTCAACGAAGCCGCCGTCGAGAACGAGCTGCGCGTTGCCGGTTTCCCGAAAATCGAGCCGAAGCAAGATTCGCCGGAAGGCACCCTGTCGTTCGACGCCACCTTCGAGGTGTACCCGGAAGTCGTGGTCGGCGACCTGGCTGCCGTCGAAGTCGAGACCGTCGCCACCGAGGTCAGCGACGTCGAGATCGACAAGACCATCGACATCCTGCGCAAGCAGCGCGTGCACTACCACACCAAGGGTGAAGCGGGCGAGCACGGCACCGGCGGCGAAGCCGTGGCTGCCAATGGCGACCGCGCGACCGTCGACTTCGTCGGCACCCTGGACGGCGTTGAATTCGCCGGCGGCAAGGCCGAAGACTATGCCTTCGTGCTGGGCGAAGGCCGCATGCTGCCGGAATTCGAAGCCGCGACCGTGGGCCTGAAAGTCGGCGAGAGCAAGACCTTCCCGCTTGCCTTCCCCGAGGACTACCATGGCCCGGACGTGGCCGGCAAGACCGCCGAGTTCACCATCACCCTGAAGGCCCTGGAGTGGGCGCACCTGCCGGAAGTCGACGCCGAATTCGCCCAGTCGCTGGGCATCGAAGACGGCTCGATCGACAAGATGCGCGAAGACATCAAGGTCAACCTGGAACGCGAAGTGCGCGCCCGTGTCAAAGCACGCAACAAGGAAGCCGTGATGGACGCCCTGGTCAAGTCGACCGAGCTGGACGTGCCGCAAGTCATGATCGAGCAGGATTCGGAGCGCCTGGCCGAAATGACCCGCCAGGACATGGCGCAGCGCGGCATGGACGTGTCCAAGCTGCCGTTCCCGGCCGAGATGTTCAAGGACAAGGCAGAGCGCCGCGTGCGCTTGGGTCTGATCCTGTCGCAACTGGTCGCCGACAACAAGCTGGAAGCTACCCAGGAACAGGTGAAGGCCCAGATCGAAGACTTCTCGCAGAGCTACGAAGACCCGAAAGAAGTCCTGAAGTACTACTTCAGCGACCGTCGTCGTCTGGGTGAAGTCGAAGCCCTTGTTTTGGAAGAAAACGTCGTCAACTATGTACTCGGCAAGGCGAAAGTGTCGACCAAGACCATCGCTTTCGATGAACTGATGGGCAGCGCCCCACAGGCCTGAAGAAATTAACTTGCCGGCCTGCGTGGCCGGCATTTTTTTCCATGGCCTCTTTATAAGGAACGAGACGGGTATGATTCGTAATCCGGCATTGGATACACAAGCACTCGGCATGGTGCCGATGGTGATCGAACAGAGTGGGCGCGGCGAACGCGCCTATGACATCTATTCGCGCCTCTTGAAGGAGCGCGTGATCTTCCTGGTCGGCCCTGTCAACGACCAGATGGCGAACCTGATCGTCGCCCAGATGCTGTTCCTGGAAAGTGAAAATCCTGACAAGGATATTTCGCTCTACATTAATTCCCCGGGCGGCTCCGTCTCGGCGGGCCTGGCGATCTTCGACACGATGAACTTCATCAAGCCGGACGTCTCGACCCTGTGCACGGGCCTGGCCGCGTCGATGGGCGCCTTCCTGCTGGCCGCCGGCGCCAAGGGCAAGCGTTTCTCGCTGCCGAACTCGCGCGTCATGATCCACCAGCCATCGGGCGGATCGCAGGGCATGGCATCGGATATCGAAATCCAGGCCAAGGAAATCCTGTACCTGCGCGAGCGCCTGGCGCGCATCATGGCCGAGAATACCGGCCAGAGCATCGAGCAGATCCACAAGGATACCGACCGCGACCGCTTCATGTCGGCGGAAGAATCCGTCGACTATGGCATGATCGACAAGGTCCTGACCAGTCGCGGCCAAGCCTGACCGTTTGGACGGTGTTGGAAAAAAACGCCCGGACGCGATCACGTTCGGGCGTTTGTTTTTTATTTCGGGTAGCATGTTCGTACGTGCACAAGTTGCGCTGCTTTAGCGGCATGTCACATTCGCACTTGTTGCGTACTGGTATAAGCGTTATATTCACAGCAATTCAATAGAGTCCTGCCCCCATGTCAGACAAAAAATCCTCCAGCGGCGAAAAACTTCTGTACTGCTCGTTCTGCGGAAAGAGCCAGCACGAAGTCAAGAAGCTGATCGCGGGACCGTCGGTGTTCATCTGCGATGAATGCATCGACCTGTGCAACGACATCATCCGCGATGAAACGTCGAACGTCGAAACGGTGGCGGGCGCCAAGTCCGACCTGCCGACGCCACACGAAATCACCGAGCTGCTCGACCAGTACGTCATCGGCCAGCAAACGGCCAAGCGTATCCTGTCGGTGGCCGTGTACAACCATTACAAGCGCCTCAAGCACCTGGGCAAGAAAGACGAAGTCGAACTGGCCAAGAGCAATATTCTGCTCGTGGGTCCGACCGGCTCCGGCAAAACCCTGCTGGCCCAGACCCTGGCGCGCATGCTCAACGTTCCGTTCGTGATCGCCGACGCGACCACGCTGACCGAAGCGGGCTATGTCGGCGAAGACGTCGAGAACATCATCCAGAAGCTGCTGCAAAGCTGCAACTATGAGGTGGAAAAGGCGCAGCGCGGCATCGTCTACATCGATGAGATCGACAAGATTTCGCGCAAGTCCGACAACCCGTCGATCACCCGCGACGTCTCGGGCGAAGGCGTGCAGCAGGCGCTGCTCAAGCTGATCGAAGGCACGATGGCGTCGGTGCCGCCGCAGGGTGGCCGCAAGCATCCGAACCAGGACTTCGTGCAGATCGACACGACCAACATCATGTTCATCTGCGGCGGCGCCTTCGACGGCCTGGCCAAGGTGATCCAGAATCGTTCGGTCAAGAGCGGCATCGGCTTCGGCGCCACGGTCAAGAGCCTGGAGGACGGCTATAACGCCGAGATCCTGCTCGAAGCCGAGCCGGAAGACTTGATCAAGTTCGGCCTGATTCCCGAACTGGTCGGCCGCCTGCCGGTGGTGGCCGCGCTCTCCGAGCTGACCGAAGAAGCGCTGATCCAGATCCTGGTCGAGCCGAAGAACGCCCTGATCAAGCAGTACTCGAAGCTGCTCGAGATGGAAGGCGCCGAGCTGGAAATCCGTCCCGCCGCGTTGCACGCGATCGCCAGGAAGGCGCTGGCGCGCAAGACCGGCGCCCGCGGCCTGCGTTCGATTCTCGAGCACGCGCTGCTGGACGTCATGTATGAATTGCCGAGCCAGCAAAACGTCGTGAAAGTCGTCATCGATGAAAATACGATCACGAATGGCGCGAAACCTTTGCTGATTTATAGCGAAACCGCCAAGGCGTCTGGAGAGAACTGAAAAAAGCCCATGCGCACGCCACAAAAAGGCTTGCCGTACGGACTCAACTAGGTACAATCAATCTCAATAAAAGACTTCGGGCTTCAATCGAAAAGCCACTCGCGGCGTGCCGCGCGGTGGCTTTTTCTATTTGAAAGCAGTTTTTTATTGGAACGGCTATATTCTTCGGCAAGTTGAAACTTTTTTACTTGTAGAAAATATTTTCTCTGGGTGGCCTTGTGTTTTCGCTGCCCAGCGCCCAAGTTCAGCTACACGCTTTCTATAAGGTATGCCATGACAACTTCGAAATTAACCGAGCAAACGACGCTGCCACTTCTGCCGTTGCGCGATGTGGTTGTGTTCCCGCATATGGTGATACCTCTGTTCGTCGGCCGTCCAAAATCCATCAAGGCGCTTGAAGCCGCAATGGAGCAGGGCAAGAGCATCATGCTGGCCGCCCAAAAGGCCGCCGCCAAGGACGAACCCTCAGCCGCAGACATCTATGAGATCGGCTGCGTGGCCAATATTCTGCAAATGCTGAAACTCCCGGACGGCACCGTGAAGGTGCTGGTGGAAGGTTCCCAGCGTGCGCGCATCGATAAGATTACCGATGGCGCTACCCATTTCGTGGCCGACCTGACGCCGGTCAATTCGGAAATCGGCGACGACTCCGAAGTCGAAGCGATGCGACGTGCGATCGTCCAGCAGTTCGACCAGTACGTCAAACTCAATAAAAAGATTCCACCCGAGATCCTGGCGTCGCTGGCCGGCATCGACGACGCCGGCCGCCTGGCCGATACCGTCGCCGCCCACCTGCCGCTCAAGCTCGAGCAGAAGCAAGTGATCCTCGAGATCTTCAACGTCGCCAAGCGCCTGGAGCATCTGCTGGGCCAACTGGAAGGCGAGCTGGACATCCTGCAGGTCGAGAAGCGCATCCGTGGCCGCGTCAAGCGCCAGATGGAAAAATCGCAGCGCGAGTACTACCTGAACGAACAGGTCAAGGCGATCCAGAAGGAACTGGGCGAAGGCGAGGAGGGCGCCGACATCGAAGAGCTCGAGAAGAAGGTTATCGCAGCCAAGATGCCGAAGGAAGCCATGGAAAAAGCCCAGGCCGAGATTCGCAAGCTCAAGCTGATGTCGCCGATGTCGGCCGAAGCCACCGTGGTGCGCAACTATATCGACACCCTGGTGTCGCTGCCGTGGAAGAAGAAGTCGAAGGTCACCGCCGATCTCGAGAACGCCCAGAACGTGCTCGAGCAGGATCACTATGGCCTCGACAAGATCAAGGAACGCATCCTGGAATACCTCGCGGTGCAGCAGCGCGTCGACAAGCTCAAGGCCCCGATCCTGTGCTTCGTCGGTCCTCCGGGCGTCGGCAAGACCTCGCTGGGCCAGTCGATCGCCCGCGCCACGAACCGCAAGTTCGTGCGCATGGCGCTCGGTGGCGTGCGCGACGAAGCCGAGATCCGCGGCCACCGCCGCACCTATATCGGCTCGATGCCGGGCAAGGTGCTGCAGTCGCTGGCCAAGGTCGGCGTGCGCAACCCGCTGTTCCTGCTCGACGAGATCGACAAGATGGGCGCGGACTTCCGTGGCGACCCGTCGTCGGCCCTGCTCGAGGTGCTCGATCCCGAGCAGAACCACACCTTCTCGGATCACTACCTGGAGGTCGACTTCGACCTGTCGGACGTGATGTTCGTGGCGACCTCGAACTCGTTCAACATTCCGCCGGCGCTGCTGGACCGGATGGAAGTCATCCGCCTGTCGGGTTATACCGAGGACGAGAAGACCAGCATCGCGCAGCGCTACCTGCTGCCGAAGCAGTTGAAGAACAACGGCCTGAGGGAAGACGAGATCAAGGTCGAGGAGGGCGCCATCCGCGACATCATCCGTTACTACACCCGTGAAGCCGGCGTGCGTTCGCTCGAGCGCGAAGTGTCGAAGATCTGCCGCAAGGTGGTCAAGATGCTGCTGCTGAAGAAGGGGTCGACCGCGGCCGAGAAGCGCGTGATCGTGAATGCCAAGAACCTGGATAAATTCCTGGGCGTGCGCCGCTACGACTTCGGCGTGGCCGAGAAGGACAACCAGATCGGCCAGGTGGTCGGCCTGGCCTGGACCGAGGTCGGCGGCGACCTCCTGACCATCGAAGCGGTCAACGTGCCGGGCAAGGGCGGCATCATCCGCACCGGCACGCTGGGCGACGTGATGAAGGAATCGATCGAGGCCGCCCGCACCGTGGTGCGCAGTCGCGCGCAGCGCTTCGGCATCAGGAGCGAAGTGTTCGAGAAGACCGACATCCACATCCACGTGCCGGAAGGCGCGACGCCGAAGGACGGTCCGTCCGCCGGCATCGGCATGACGACCGCGCTGGTCTCGGCCTTCACCGGCATCCCGGTGCGCGCCGACGTCGCGATGACGGGCGAGATCACGCTGCGCGGCGAAGTGCTGCCGATCGGTGGCCTGAAGGAGAAGTTGCTGGCGGCGCACCGCGGCGGCATCAAGACGGTCCTGATCCCCGAGCAGAACGTGAAGGACCTGGCCGAGATCCCGGACAACGTCAAGAACAAGCTCGAGATCGTGCCGGTCCGCTGGATCGAGAAGGTCCTCGAAGTGGCGCTGGAGCGCCAGCCGGAAGCGCTGACCGACGTCCCGGCAGTCGCCGTGGCGCCGGCCCCGGCCGAGGGGCAGAGCGACGTGGTCAAGCACTAAACAGGCCACGTAGTGCATACGACAGGCGCCCTTGCGGCGCCTGTTTTTTTGTCTGCATCGCCCGTGTGGCCGGGCGTCGTCGCTGACCAACCGAAGAGACCCTCGACCAGCCTGGCTTGACATCCCTATGTTGCCCTAGTTTAATATGCGCTTGCACTTTTGCAGCAGTGGCGCGGTGTGCGCCACGAACGGAAAACGAGGAAACGAGTGAACAAGACAGAACTGATCGAAGAAATCGCGAAGTCCGCGGACATTACGAAGGCCTCGGCGACGCGTGCACTCGACGCCATGATCGAAGCCGTCACCGAAAGCCTGAAGAAGAACGACAGCGTCACCCTGGTTGGCTTCGGCACCTTCACCGTCGGCGAGCGCGCAGCGCGTACCGGCCGCGATCCACGCACCAAGGAGCCCATCAAGATCAAGGCTGCGAGGGTTCCGAAATTTAAGGCTGGTAAAGCGCTGAAAGATGCTGTAAACTAATGCCTTCTTCGCGATGACAAGCGTTGAAAGCAGCAGGATGATGTCGTATCCGTCCTGATGTCGAGTTGATTGTTTTTTGCTGGAGCGGTAGTTCAGTTGGTTAGAATACCGGCCTGTCACGCCGGGGGTCGCGGGTTCGAGCCCCGTCCGCTCCGCCAGAATATTGTTGTAGGAGTTTTCCCCCTGCGGGGAAAACGGATTGGGTGAGAAGGGATTCCCTTGCAAGGGAATCCGCGGCCGGCGGAACGTCGGCGAGCCCCGTCCGCTCCGCCAACGAAAAACATGAAACACAAGTCTGGAGCGGTAGTTCAGTTGGTTAGAATACCGGCCTGTCACGCCGGGGGTCGCGGGTTCGAGCCCCGTCCGCTCCGCCAGAATTGAGTAAGATAGGGGCAGCTCCCGGAGCCGCCTCGAAACGAGAAGAGGCGAACGCGAGTTCGCCTTTTTTTTTAACTTGTGCCTGGGCCGGTGCCGGTAGGAGCGACTCCCACCTACTGGGATAGGCTCATAATGCATTCTCAACCTTGAATGGCTGACCATGTTTGAATTAATTCGGACCCACAAGCGCTGGATGTACGGGATCCTGCTGCTCTTGATCATTCCTTCGTTCGTGTTCGTGGGGATGGAAAGTTACCAGAGCAATGACGGCGGCGCCGGTGTGGCCACCGTCGATGGCCAGAAGATCACCCAGCAGGAATGGGAAGACGCGCAGCGCCGCCAGATCGACCAGGCGCGCCAGATGATGGGCGAGCAGTTCGACCAGAAGCTGTTCGAGACCGCGGAAGCGAAGCAGGCGATCCTGAACAACCTGGTGGCCGAGCGCGCCATCAATGCCGAGATCGACCGGGCGCACCTGAGCGTGAGCGATGCGACCCTGCAGAAGACGATCATGGACATCCAGCAGTTCCGCCTGCCGGACGGCGGCTTCGACATGGAAGGCTACAAGGCCGCGCTGGCGGCGCAGGGCATGACGCCCGAAATGTTCGACCAGCGCCTGCGCCGCGACCTGGCCGTGCAGCAGCTGTCGGGTTCGATCCAGGCGACCGCGTTCGCGCCGCGCACCGTGGCCAGCCGCCTGTCGGACATCAACGACCAGGAACGCGAAGTGCAGGAAGTCGTGTTCCCGCTGTCGACCTATCTGCCGCAGGTGAAAGTCACCGACGAGATGGTCAAGGCCTATTACGACAAGAACGGGCAACTGTTCCAGATCCCGGAGCAGGTGAAGGCCGAGTACGTCGTGTTCGATGCGTCGACCGTCGAGAGCCAGGTGCAGGTCACCGACGCCGAAGTCACCGACTATTACAACAAGAACCTCAAGAACTACACCACGCCCGAGCAGCGCAGCGCGAGCCACATCCTGATCACCGTGTCGCGCGACGCCAGCGCCGCGGACCAGGCGGCAGCCAAGAAGAAGGCCGAGGCCGTCCTGGCCGAGGTGCGCGCCAATCCGGACAACTTCGCGGCGATCGCCAGGGCCAACTCGCAAGACCCGGGCTCGGCCCAGTCGGGCGGCGACCTGGGCGTGGTCGAAAAGGGCCTGTTCGTGAAGTCGGTCGAGGATTCGATCTATGCGCTGAAAGAGGGCGAGACGAGCGGCCTGGTGCAGTCGGAATTCGGCTGGCACATCATCAAGGTCACCGGCGTCAAGCCGTCGTCGCAGCGTTCGCTGGACGATGCGAAGGGCGACATCGCCGCGGACCTGAAGAAGCAGAAGATGGCGGCCAAGTACACCGAGCTGGCCGGCGTGTTCAGCGAGACCGCGTATGACCAGTCCGAAAGCCTGAAGCCGGTCGCCGACAAGCTCAAGCTGCAGATCCAGACCGTCGACAACCTGACCCGCACGCCGAACCCGGCGCTGGGCGACTCGCCGGTCAACAACCCGAAGTTCCTGGCCGCCCTGTTCAGCACCGACGCGATCAAGAACAAGCGCAATACCGAAGCGGTCGAGGTGGCGCCGAGCGTGCTGGTGTCGGGCCGCGTGGTCGAGTTCCGCCCCGCCGCCAAGCGTCCGCTGGCCGAGGTGGAAGCGCAGATCCGCCAGCGCGTGACGCTGGAAGAAGCGGCCCGCCTGGCGCGCGCCGCCGGCGAGGCGAAGCTGAACGCCGCCAGGGCGTCCGGCGACGCCACCGGTTTCGGCGCGCCCGTGAGCGTGTCGCGCACCAGGGAGCCGGCCATCAACCCGACCGCCGCGATCGCCGTGCTGAAGGCCGACGTGACCAAGCTGCCAGCCTATGTCGGCGTCGAGGTGCCGGGCCAGGGCTACGGCGTCTACCGCATCGGCAAGGTGTCGCAACCGGCCCAGCCCGATACGGCGCGCCGCAAGCAGGAATCCGACCAGATCGCCAACCTGGTGGGCCAGCAGCAGATGTATGACTACGTCGAAGCGCTCAAGGCCAAGGCCAAGGTGGAGATCAACGTCAAGCCGAATGAACTCGGCGTGAACACCGACGCTCAGTAAGCCGATCGTTGATTGATAAAAAGCCCGGCTGCGTGAGCAGCCGGGCTTTTTGTTTTCTGTGGATCGCCGGGCGGGGAAGGCGACGCCACCTTGCGCTGGTGCGTCGTACGGAGCGTTGGCGGGTTCAGCCGACATGTGAACGGCCGTGTGGCATGCAGGCGCCGTGGAACGCGTCGGCGGCAGAGCCGCCAACCCTACCGATACGGTGCGTCATGCGGTGCGCTGGCGGGGCCCCCGCCAACGCGTTCAACCGACATGTGAACGGCCGTGTGGCGTGCAAGTACCGTTGAACGCGTCGGCGGCACAGCCGCCAACCCTACCGATGCAGTGCGGCATACGTAGGGTTGGCGGGTTTCCCGCCAACGCGTTCAACCGACATGTGAACGGCCGTGTGGCATGCAGGCGCCGTCGAACGCGTCGGCGGCACAGCCGCCAATCCTACCGATGCAGGTGGCGCGCGGCCTGGAGAAAATCTTCCGGCGCGATGTCGTCCAGTTCGAGCGCCTCGGCCTGCGCATAGCGCACGAAGTTGCGGTCGATCGAGCGCAGGTAGGCCGGATCGTAGTGCTGCACCAGCAGCTGGTCGACCAGCTCCGCCATCGCGCCGTCGTTGGCCAGCGCGTGCCAGGCATCGATCTGCGCGCGGCCATGCAACTGCACCAGGCGATCGAGCTGCGCGTTGAGCGTCGACGGATCGGCGCAGAAGTGCTCGTAATCTTCCATCAGCAGGCGCACGCGGTTCGGGCGCGACAGCTTGACGGCAATGCAGGGCGAGGCGCGCATGCGCGCCATGACGGCATCAGGCACGCGCAGGTTGCCGACCTTCTTGCTTTCGGATTCGACGAACACCGGTTTGGCCGGGTCGAAGCGGCGCAGCTTGTCCCACACCAGGCTTTCGAACATCTTCTGGCTCGGCTGCAGCTCGTTCGGCAGGTGGCCCAGCACCGAGCCGCGGTGGGCGGCCAGCTTCTCGAGGTCGAGCACCTGGGCGCCAATGCCGTCGAGCGTTTCCAGCAAGCGGCTCTTGCCACTGCCGGTGGTGCCGCAGACGACGCGCAAGTCGAGTGCGGGCGGATCCGCCAGCGCGGCGCTCACGTGGGCGCGATAGGCCTTGTAGCCGCCGTCGAGCTGCGCCACAGGCCAGCCGACGCGCGCCAGGACATGCACCATGGCGCCGCTGCGGTTGCCGCCGCGCCAGCAGTACACCAGCGCACGCCAGTCGCGCGGCTTGTCGGCGAACAGCGTTTCGATGTGGCGCGCGATGTTACGGGCGACGATCGGCGCGCCGACCTTCTTGGCGTCGAACGCGCCGACCTGCTTGTACAGCGTGCCGACCCTGATGCGCTCCTCGTCGTTGAGGACGGGGCAATTGATCGCGCCTGGAATGTGGTCGAGGGCGTACTCGGCCTCGCTGCGCACGTCGATGATTGCATCGAAGGCGTCGAGTTGCGGCAGCAGGGCGTCGAACTCCAGGACTTCCGGATACTTCATGCTCATTGAAAGCTTATTTCTTGATCAGCGCCGCGAACTGCGGCCAGATGTTGTCGAGGATGATCGGATGCGCCTGTGCCGTCGGATGCAGGCGGTCCTGCTGGAACAGGGCCGGCTTGTCGGCCACGCCTTCGAGCATGAACGGCACCAGGGCCGACCTGGTGGACTTGGCGACGGTCTCGAACATGTTGAAGAAGCGCTCGGTGTATGCACGCCCATAGTTCGGCGGCATGCGCATGCCGACCAGCAGCACCCGCGCCTTCGTCTCTTGCGCCATCGCGATCATGGCGCGCAGGTTCGCTTCGGCGGACGGCACGGGCAGGCCGCGCAGGCCATCGTTGGCCCCCAGTTCGATCACGACGATGTCGGGACGGTGCTGCTTGATCAGGGCCGGCAGGCGCGCGCGGCCGCCGCTGGTGGTTTCGCCGCTGATGCTGGCGTTGACCACCCTGGCGGCGATGTTCTCGCGCTGCAGTTTGCGTTCCAGCAGGGCCACCCAGCCCGCGCCGCGTGCGATGCCGTATTCGGCCGACAGGCTGTCGCCCACCACGAGCACCGTTTTTGGTGCAGAATAGGCGCTCGCCGTCGCCATCAGGGTCAGGAAAGCGACGACAGTCAAATTTTTAAGAAAAGCAAGCATGCGTGATCATCCCGAGGCATTCAAAAACGGCGTCAGCGACGCCGGCGTTCATGCAGGCCGTCCGCCCGCGATCCAGGTAAGCGGCTTGTCGAAGAAGGTGGCCGACGCCAGCGGCGAGCTCACCATCCTGCAAAACGTCGATTTTACCGTGCAACCGGCCGAGACGCTCGCGCTCGTCGGCGCTTCGGGCTCCGGCAAGTCGACGCTGCTGGGCCTCCTCGCCGGCCTCGACACGCCATCGTCCGGCACCGTGCGGCTCGACGGCACCGACATCTTCGCCCTCGACGAAGACGGCCGAGCGGCGTTTCGCAAGGCCAAGCTGGGCTTCGTGTTCCAGTCGTTCCAGCTGCTGGCCCACCTGACCGCGCTCGAGAACGTGATGCTGCCGCTCGAATTGCGCGGCGACGCCGGGGCACGCGACAAGGCGGCCGAGATGCTGGGCCGGGTCGGCCTGTCGAGTCGCCTCAAGCATTATCCCAAATTCCTGTCCGGCGGCGAGCAGCAGCGCGTCGCGCTGGCGCGCGCCTTCGTCACCGAGCCGCCGCTGCTGTTCGCCGACGAACCGACCGGGAGCCTGGATGCCGCCACCGGCGAATCCGTCATCCAGCTGATGTTCGAGCTCAATCGCGAACGCGGCTCGACCCTGGTGCTGGTGACCCACGATCCGGGCATAGCGGCGCGTTGCGGCCGCACGCTCACCATCGCTGCCGGCCGCCTGGTCGAATAAATACGTCAACTGCCGGCGGCGTCCTTCACCAGCCGGTTCAATACCTTGCGCACGGCTGCCGGCAACTCGCCGGCGGTCAGGCCGATCGGGCCGACGCCTTCGTCAGCCAGCGCATCGGCGGCCGCCCCGTGCACCCAGGTCGCCGCCGCCGCCGCTTCCCAGCCCGGCCAGCCCTGCGCCAGCAGGGCGCCGCAGATCCCCGCCAGCACGTCGCCGCTGCCCGCCGTGGCCAGGCCCGCGTTGCCCGTGGGGTTGACCAGCACCTCGCCGTCGGGCCGCGCGATCACGGTGCCCGACCCTTTCAGGATCACCGTCGCATCCGAGCGCAGCGCCATCTCGCGCGCCGCTGCCAGGCGGTCCGATTGCACGACCGCCGCCGTCATTCCGAGCAGGCGCGCGGCTTCAAGCGGATGCGGCGTCAATACCGCCGGCGCCGCGCGCTGCGCCAGGCGCGATTGCAGGTCGGGGCTGGCGCCGATCAGGTTCAATGCATCGGCGTCGACCACCAACGGGCTGTCGCTGTCGAGCGCCCTGGCCAGCAGGCGGATCGCATTGGCCGAGCCGCCCATGCCGGGCCCGATCACCACGGTGCGGCCGACGAAATCGACGTCGTCGGCGGGGCGGAACATGATCTCGGGCTGGCAGCTGTCGTAGCCGGGCGGCGTGTGCAGCGCGGCGACGAATACCCGGCCGGCGCCGGCGTACAGCGCGCCGCGCGCGGACAGTACAGGCGCCCCGGCCATGCCGTGCGCGCCGCCGACGACGGCAACGTCGCCGAAGCTGCCTTTATGGGTGTTGTGGCGGCGCGCCGTCAGACGGCCGGCGAATAGCGGCAGGCCGTTCAGGCGCGCGCTCGCGCGCGGCAGCGCATCGGGGTCGACGCCGAGCGGCGCGACCCGGACCTCGCCGGCATGGTCGCGACCATCGGCGGTGTGCAGGCCGGGTTTGTCGCCAAGAAAAGTGATCGTGTGCGTGGCGCGCACCGCGACGCCGTCCGGACCGATCACGGCGCCGGTGTCGGCGTCCAGGCCGCTCGGCACGTCGAGCGCCAGGATCGGGCAGCGGATCGTCTCGAGGCCGACCACCAGCTCACGGTAGTCGCCGTCGACCGGGCGCTCCAGGCCAATGCCGAACAGGCCGTCGATCACCAGGCCCCATTCGGCGCCGGGCGGCAGCACGTCGATCCAGCCGACCGAGCCGGCGCGGGCGCGGTCATAGGCGGCCGCGGTTTCGCTCGACGCCTCGCGCCGGCTCGGCAGGTGCAGCACGGTGGCGCCGACGCCGGCCTCGGCCAGGTTGGCGGCGGCTTCGAGCGCATCGCCGCCATTGTTGCCGGGACCGGCCAGCACCAGCACCGGCCGGTCGCGCCGGCCTCCCAGCAGCTCGAGGGCGAAGTCGGCGGCGGCCTTGCCGGCGCGCTGCATCAGTGTGCCCGGCGCCAGGCCGGCATAGGCCGCCTGTTCGATGGCGCGCAATTGCGCGATCGTGTAAAGATATCGTTCCATGCTGGTGTCTCGTCGTGAAGGGCAGGGGTGATTGTCATGCATTTGCGCCAACGCCGGCGCGCCGTCCGTTCTACAATGGGCGCTTCACCCGTTAGCGCAGGAGCAAGGCATGGACTGGCAGTTCTGGATCGACCGAGGCGGCACCTTCACCGACATCGTGGCGCGGCGCCCGGATGGGCAACTCGTCACGCACAAGCTGCTGTCGGAGAATCCCGAGCAGTACCGCGACGCCGCCGTGGCCGGCATCCGCCACCTGCTCGGCGTGGCCGCGGGCGAGATGCTGCCGGCGGCGAGCGTCGAGGCGGTCAAGATGGGCACCACGGTGGCCACCAACGCGCTGCTCGAGCGCAAGGGCGAGCCGACGGCGCTCGCCATCACGCGCGGCTTTCGCGACGCGCTGCGCATCGCCTACCAGAACCGGCCGCGCCTGTTCGATCGCCACATCGTGCTGCCCGAGCTGCTGTATGCGCAGGTGATCGAGATCGACGAGCGGATCGGCGCCCACGGCGACGTCGTGCTGGCGCTGGACGAAGCGGCCGCGCGCGCCGGCCTGCAGGCGGCGTTCGACGCCGGCCTGCGCTCGCTGGCGATCGTGTTCATGCACGGCTACCGCCACACCGCGCACGAGGCGCAAGTGGCGCGCATCGCGCGCGCGATCGGCTTCACGCAAGTGTCGGTCTCGCACGAGGTGAGCCCATTGATGAAGCTGGTCGCGCGCGGCGACACCACCGTGGTCGACGCCTACCTGTCGCCGATCCTGCGCCGCTACGTCGACCAGGTGGCGGGCGAGCTGCCGGGCGTGAACCTGCAGTTCATGCAGTCGAGCGGCGGCCTCACCGATGCGCGCGCCTTCCAGGGCAAGGACAGCATCCTGTCCGGTCCGGCCGGCGGCATCGTCGGCATGGTGCGCGCCAGCCGGCTGGCCGGCTTCGAGCGCGTGATCGGCTTCGACATGGGCGGCACTTCCACCGACGTGTCGCACTTCGCGGGGGCGCATTCATCCGATTATGAGCGCGTGTTCGAGACCCAGGTGGCGGGCGTGCGGATGCGCGCGCCGATGATGAGCATTCATACCGTGGCCGCCGGCGGCGGCTCGATCCTGCACTTCGACGGCAGCCGCTACCGCGTGGGGCCGGACAGCGCCGGCGCCAATCCGGGCCCGGCCAGCTACCGCCGAGGCGGGCCGCTCGCGGTCACCGACTGCAACGTCATGCTCGGCAAGGTGCAGCCGAATTACTTCCCGCGCCTGTTCGGGCCGGGCGGCGACGAAGCCCTCGATGCCGCTGCGGTGCGCGCGCGCTTTGACGAGATGGCCGACCGGATCGGCGCCGCGCTGGGAGAGCGTCCGACGCCGGAAGCGGTGGCCGAAGGCTTCATCCAGATCGCGGTGGGCAATATGGCCAATGCGATCAAGCAGATCTCGGTGCAGCGCGGCCACGACGTGACCGACTACGCGCTCACCAGCTTCGGCGGGGCCGGCGGCCAGCATGCCTGCCTGGTGGCCGACGCGCTGGGAATGAAGACCGTGTTCATCCATTCGCTGGCCGGTGTGCTGTCGGCCTACGGCATGGGCCTGGCCGACCAGAGCGCGATGCGCGAGCAGGCGGTGGAAGAGAAGCTGTCGGACGCGGCGCTGGACGCGCTGGACACGCGCCTGGCGGCGCTTGGCGAGGCGGCGCGCGGCCAGTTGCTGCGCCAGGGCGTGGAACCTGGGCGCATCGCCCTGGTCGAGCGCGTGCACCTGCGCTACGAGGGCACCGATTCGGCGCTGCTCGTGCAGTTCGACGACGTAGCGTCGATGCAGGCGCAGTTCGAGCAGGCCTACAAGCGCCAATACTCGTTCCTGATGCCGTCGCGCGCATTGATCGTCGAAGCGGTGTCGGTGGAAGCGATCGGCCAGTCCGACGCGCCGCCGGAGCAGCCGGCGAGCGCGATGGCGAAAGAGAACGAGGGCGCGCCGGCGCCACAGGAAACCGTTCCCATGTACAGCGGCGCCGAGTGGCATGACACCGGCATCTACGCGCGCCGCACGCTGCAGCCGGGGCACGTGGTGCGCGGCCCGGCGATCATCGCCGAAGACAACGCGACCACGATCGTGGAGCCGGGCTGGCAGGCGCGGGTCACCAGCTACAACCACCTGGTACTGCAGCGCGTGCAAGCGCTGCCGGAACGGCGCGCGATCGGCACCACGGCCGATCCGGTGATGCTCGAGATCTTCAACAACCTGTTCATGTCGATCGCCGAGCAGATGGGGCTGCGGCTGCAGAACACGGCGTATTCGGTCAACATCAAGGAGCGCCTGGACTTCAGCTGCGCGATCTTCGACCACGACGGCAACCTGGTCGCGAACGCGCCGCACATGCCGGTGCACCTGGGCTCGATGGGCGAGAGCATCAAGACCGTGATGCGCGAAAACACGGGCCGCATGCGCTCGGGCGACGTCTACGTGCTCAACGATCCCTACAACGGCGGCACCCACTTGCCCGACGTGACCGTGATCTCGCCGGTGTTCGACGAGGGCGGCAAGGATATCCTGTTCTACGTCGGCTCGCGCGGCCACCACGCCGACATCGGCGGCACCACGCCGGGCTCGATGCCGCCCGACTCGGATCACATCGAGCAAGAGGGCGTGTTGATCAACAACTTCAAGCTGGTCGACGGCCTCGATGGCGTCCTGCGCGAAGCAGAAGCGCGCGCCATGCTGCAGGGCGCGCGCTACCCGGCGCGCAACCCGGACCAGAACATGGCCGACCTGCGCGCCCAGGTGGCCGCCAACCAGAAGGGCGTCGAGGAACTGCGCAAGATGGTGGCGCACTTCGGCCTGGACGTCGTGCGCGCCTACATGGGCCACGTGCAGGACAACGCCGAGGAAGCCGTGCGGCGCGTGATCTCCGCGCTCAAGGACGGAAGCTTCCATTACGAACTCGATAACGGCGCCCACATCGACGTCGCGATCCGGGTCGACCGGGCCACGCGCAGCGCGCAGATCGATTTCACGGGCACGTCGGGCCAGCTGCCGAACAACTTCAATGCGCCGTCCGCGGTGTGCATGGCCGCGGTGCTGTACGTGTTCCGCACGCTGGTGGACGACGAGATTCCGCTGAACGCCGGTTGCCTGAAGCCCTTGCAGGTGATCATCCCGCCCGGCTCGATGCTCAACCCGCATTATCCGGCCTCGGTGGTGTCGGGCAACGTCGAGACCTCGACCTGCATCACCAACGCGTTGTATGGCGCGCTGGGCGTGATGGCGGCGGCGCAGGGCACGATGAACAACTTCACCTTCGGCAATGCGCGCTACCAGTACTACGAGACCATCTCGGGCGGCTCGGGCGCGGGCGAAGGTTTTAACGGCACCGACGTCGTGCAGACGAATATGACCAACTCGCGCCTGACCGATCCCGAGATCCTGGAATTTCGCTTCCCGGTGCGGCTGGAGAGCTACGAGATCCGGCACGGATCGGGCGGCGCCGGGCGCTGGCATGGCGGCAATGGCGGCGTGCGCAAGGTGCGCTTCCTGGAGCCGATGACGGCGGCGATCCTGTCGAACAACCGCATCCACGCGCCGTTCGGGATGGCCGGCGGGGCGCCGGCAGAGCGCGGCCGCAACCGCGTCGAGCGCGCCGATGGGCGGGTCGAACAGCTGGGGCATATCGGCAAGACCGACATGGCGCCGGGCGACGTGTTCGTGATCGAGACCCCGGGCGGGGGCGGATACGGGGAGCCTGCCTGAACCGGTTTGCCCGATCCGCTCAGCGGTGCGGGTGACCGCGTCCGCGTCCGGGCCCACCGTGATGGCGCCCGCCATGTCCGCCATGGTGGCCGCGCCACTGGTGCCCGCCGTGACCGCGGCCCCAGCCGTGGTGGCGACCGTGCCCATGGTGGCGCGGGCCGCGGTCGTAGTACGAGAATCCCAGGCCGAGTGTTACCGGCGGATAGACGTAGGCAGGCCTGCCGTAGGGATACGCGCCGTAGTATGAGCTGGACGGATAGGCCGGATAGCTGGAATAGCCGGCAGCGGGAGCGTAAGCGGTGTCATAGCCGGCGTAGGGCGGCGCATACACGCAGCCGCCCAGGCCGCATGCGAGTAATAGCGAAAAAGTCAGGCGTTTCGCCGCGCCTTTGATCTGCAGGTTCATGGCAGACCCTCATCGGGAACGATGATCCATTCTAGCCCTGCGCCAAAAGTGCACGACGCGGGATTTGTAAGGAATTGCTACGCTACGCCGTCGCGATACCGTACTTGCGGCGCGCCGCCTGGTATTCATCCGCCAGCGCCGCCAGCCGCGGATGCTGCGCATCCTGCGCTTGTATCGCCTCGAGCAGGTTCGCCGCGGTGTGGCCCAGCGGGTGGTCCCACCCCAGCTCGTTCACCTGGCGCAGGATGCCGCCGGCGGTGGCCACCATCACCTGCAGATTGTGCGGCGCGATGTGCAGCGCCTCGAGCAGGGTCTGCACCGCGCCGCGCACGTCGCCCATATTGCGCTTCTCGTCGGCCACGCCCAGCAGGATCTGCGCCTGCGCCCGCAGTTGCTGGCCCATCCCCTCGACCATGTCGGTGCGGCCGGCATTGACGAACACGTGCATCGCCTGGTCGACCGAGACGCCGCTGCCGGTGTCGTTCATCACCGTGAGCATGACGTTTGAGGCCTGTTCGTCCAGCTGGTGATCCAGGCAAGCCTTGGCCAGGTCCATCCGCAGGCCAGGGGAGGTCGCGCCACCGGCGCGCAGCGCCGTCACCGCCGCCTGCAGCTCGGCCACTGCGGCGCCGGCGTTGCCGCTCTTGTCGAGCACGAGCGAGTTGGCGTAGGCGCGGCAGGCGTCCGCCGCCGGATTGCCGCGCATCGAGCGCTCCAGGTCGCGCAGCACGCCGGTGGCGCCGGACAGGTCGTCGCGCGTCACCAGCGCCTTGACCAGGTTGACGTGGTCTTCGGGATTGCGAAACTCGGAGTAGCGGGCCTTGGCCACCACCTGGCGGAACGATTTTTCGGCGCCGTCGACGTCGCCCGCCGCGAGCGCCACTTCGCCGAGCTTGCGCAGGCGCCGCACCACGTGCGGCGAAATCGCCACCGCGTCTTCGAGCACCTTCTTGGCCAGCTCAGGCTCGTTGCTCGCCTCCAGGCAGCGCGCCAGCAAGTCGTAGCCGGCCATCAGGCGCGGATGGGCGACCAGCAGTTCTTCGAGGACGGTGCGGGCGTCGTCGACCTGGTCGAGCGCGAACAGGGCGCGCGCCATACCCAGCGCAGCCCAGCCGACGGGGCGCTCGGCCAGCATCTCGCGGTAGACTCCGGCGGCCTCGTGGTGTTCGTTCAGGCTCGTGTGCAGTTCGGCGCGGATGCGCGCGAAGTCGGCGGCGTAGCGCGGTTGGGCGCCAGCGCCGTCGCGGCAGGCGGCGATCGCCTCGCTCAGCTTGCCCTGGGCCGCCAACTGCCAGGCCGGGAGCAGGGCGGCGCGCCGGTCCAGCGCGCGCTGGATGCGTCCGCTGAGCATGTCCACGGTGAAAGGCTTGAGGACGTAGTCGGTCGGCGTCAGCTCGGCCGCGCTCACCACCTTGTCGTGGATGCCCTCGGAGGTGAGCATGATGAAGATCGTCGAGGCCGAGATCAGGCGGTGGTGACGCAGGTCTTCCAGCAGTTGCTGGCCGTCCTGGCCTTCGCCGCTGCCGCCGGCCAGGTCGTATTCGCACAGGATGACGTCGTAGGGGCGCCGCTGCAGCTGGCGGATGGCCGTGTTGGCGTTGATCGCGTACTCGACCTTGTTGATCCCCGTCAGATTCAGCATGTTCTGCAGGCTGGTGCGCATGCCGGGGTTGGGGTCGACCACCAGTACCGCCAGGTTTCCGTTTTCTTGCATCGTCGCTCTCGTCTGTGCCGCTCGGTGCGCCACCGGG
The DNA here is from genome assembly GCF_050434805.1 of Massilia sp. UYP11. Lineage (NCBI taxonomy): Bacteria > Pseudomonadati > Pseudomonadota > Betaproteobacteria > Burkholderiales > Oxalobacteraceae > Massilia > Massilia sp. UYP11. Next base: position 58,456 of record NZ_JBNDJE010000012.1, on the reverse strand, counting down.
TGGGGGGCACATTGGAATATTGTCTACCGTAAAGATACCGGCAACTTTCAATCCGATCAAGGAATCTGCAGCGCCGCGTTGTCAGCCGGTCGCTGCCCTGAGCATAGAGCAAGGCTGTATAATAGCGGGCTATCTTCCACCCTAGCAGCCACGCTGCATCAACGACTGTCCAAGCCATGTTGATTCTGCCGGGTTCCAATGCCCTGTCCGCCTTCCGTAGCCAACGCCTCCTGAGCCAACTGCAAGCCGTCGCCCCGTCGATCGCCGCCGTCCAGGGACGCTTCTACCACTTCATCGACACCAGCGCACCGCTGTCCACTGACGACACGCAACGCCTGTCGGCCATGCTCACCTATGGCGAGCCGGCTGCCGAAACGCTGTACGAGGGCGTGACCGAGGAGTTCTTCGTCATTCCGCGCCTGGGCACGATTTCGCCCTGGGCCTCGAAGGCGACCGACATCGCCCACAACTGCGGCATGGCCCACGTGCACCGCATCGAACGCGGCGTCGGCTACACGGTGGTCCTCAAGAGCGGCATCCTGGGCAGCAGCATCGGCGCCGCCAAGAAGCTGAGCGGCGAAGAACTGGAAGCCGTCAGCGCGCTGCTGCACGACCGCATGACCGAATCGGTGCTGCGCAGCGCCGACGACGCCCAGCACCTGTTCAACGAACTCGAAGGCAAGCCGCTGGAAAGCATCGACGTGCTGGGACTGGGGCGCGAGGCGCTGGTACGCGCCAACACGGAACTGGGCCTGGCGATGTCGGAAGACGAAGTCGACTACCTGCACGAGGCGTTTACCCGCGCCCAGCGCAACCCGACTGACGTCGAGCTCATGATGTTCGCCCAGGCGAACAGCGAGCACTGCCGCCACAAGATCTTCAACGCCGACTGGATCATCGACGGCGTGAAGCAGGATAAATCGCTGTTCGGCATGATCAAGAACACGCACGAACTGAACCCGCGCGGCACCGTGGTGGCCTATAGCGACAACTCGTCGATCATCGAAGGCGCCACCGTCACCCGCTTCTTCCCGCGCGACGGCCAGGAATACGGCGCGTCGACCGAGCTGGTGCACACCCTGATGAAGGTCGAGACCCACAACCACCCGACCGCGATTTCGCCGTTCCCGGGCGCCTCGACCGGCGCCGGCGGCGAGATCCGCGACGAGGGCGCGACCGGCCGCGGCGCCAAGCCAAAGGCCGGCCTGACCGGCTTCACGGTGTCGAACCTGCTGATCCCTGGCGCCCGCCGTCCGTGGGAAAACGCCTCCGACGTCACCGGCGGCGAGCGTTCGGAAGCCGTGTACGGCAAGCCCGAACGCATCGCTTCGCCGCTGCAGATCATGATCGAAGGACCGATCGGCGGCGCCGCCTTCAGCAACGAATTCGGCCGGCCGGTGCTGGGCGGCTACTTCCGCGCCTATGAGCAGAACGTCGGCGCCGCGAACGCGGTCTACGGCTACCACAAGCCGATCATGATCGCCGGCGGCATCGGCAGCATCTCGGCCCGCCACACCCACAAGGACGAGATCCCGGTCGGCAGCCTCCTGATCCAGCTGGGCGGCCCGGGCATGCGCATCGGCATGGGCGGCAGCGCCGCCTCGTCGATGGCGACCGGCACCAACACCGCCGACCTGGACTTCGATTCGGTCCAGCGCGGCAACCCGGAAATGGAACGCCGCGCCCAGGAAGTCATCAACGGCTGCTGGCAGCTGGGCGAGGACAACCCGATCATCTCGATCCACGACGTCGGCGCCGGCGGCCTGTCGAACGCCTTCCCGGAAATCGTCAACGACGCCAAGCGCGGCGCGATCTTTGACCTGCGCAAGGTGCCGCTGGAAGAGAGTGGGCTGGCGCCGAAGGAAATTTGGTCAAACGAGTCGCAAGAGCGATATGTGTTGGCAATTTCGCCAGAAAACATTATAAAATTTGCATCGCTGTGCGAGCGCGAGCGTTGCCCGTTCGCCGTGGTCGGCACCGCGACCGAAGAGCGCCAGTTGAAACTGATCGACCCGCAGGAATGCAACGCGCCGGTCGACATGCCGATGGACGTGCTGCTCGGCAAACCGCCGAAGATGCTGCGCGACGTCGCCCACGTCAAGCACGCCTTCCCGCCGGTGGACCTGACCGGCATCGAACTGCCGGAGGCGGCGCGCCGCGTGCTGCTCAACCCGGCCGTGGCCGACAAATCGTTCCTGATCACGATCGGCGACCGCAGCGTGGGCGCGACCAGCGTGCGCGACCAGATGGTTGGCCCGTGGCAGGTACCGGTCGCCGACTGCGCCGTGACCGCGATGGCCTTCGAAGGCTTCGTGGGCGAGGCGATGGCGATGGGCGAGCGCACCCCGCTGGCCGTGATCGACGCCGCCGCCTCGGGCCGCATGGCCGTGGGCGAGGCGATCACCAACATCGCCGCCGCCGCGATCGACGACATCTCGGACATCAAGCTGTCGGCCAACTGGATGGCGGCCTGCGGCCAGCCGGGCCAGGACGCCGCGCTGTTCGACACCGTCAAGGCGGTCGGCATGGAACTGTGCCCGGCGCTGGGCGTGTCGATCCCGGTGGGCAAGGATTCGCTGTCGATGCGCACCACCTGGAACGACGACGGCCAGAACAAGGCCGTGGTCTCGCCGGTGTCGCTGATCGTGTCCTCGTTCGCGCCGGTCGCCGACGTGCGCCGTTCGCTGACCCCGCAACTGCGGACGGACAGTGGCGAGACCGCCCTGATCCTGGTCGACCTGGGCCGCGGCAAGAACCGCCTGGGCGCCTCGATCCTGGCGCAAGTGACGCAGCAGCTGGGCGACTCGGTGCCGGACGTCGATTCGCCGCAAGACCTGAAAGCCTTCTTCGTCGCGATCCAGCAGCTGAACAAGGACGGCAAGCTGCTGGCCTATCACGACCGCTCGGACGGCGGCCTGTTCGCCACGCTCGCCGAGATGGCCTTCGCCGGCCGCACCGGCGTGTCGGTCAACCTCGACATCCTGACCATGGAAGGCGAGCACGCATCGGACTGGGGCGACGCCAAGAACTGGACCGGCCAGGTGGCCGAGCGCCGCAACGAGATGACGCTGCGCGCGCTGTTCAGTGAAGAGCTGGGCGCCGTGATCCAGGTGCGCGTCGAGGACAAGAGCGCGGTGATGAACGTGCTGCGCGACCAGGGCCTGGGCGCCTGCAGCCACATCATCGGTAAGCTCAACGACCGCGGCGCGGTCGAGTTCACCCGCGATGCGAAAGTGATCTACAACGAATCGCGCAGCAGCCTGCACCGCCTGTGGAGCGAGACCAGCTGGCGCATCGCGCGCCTGCGCGACAACCCGGCCTGCGCCGATGCGGAATACGACCGCCTGCTCGATGAGAGCGACCCGGGCATGCAGCCGAAGATCAGCTTCGACCTGCTCGACAACGTCGCCGCGCCGTTCATCGCGACCGGCGTGCGTCCGCGCGTGGCGATCCTGCGCGAGCAGGGCGTCAACTCGCACATCGAGACCGCGTGGGTGATGCACCAGGCCGGTTTTGCCGCGATCGACGTCCACATGAGCGACCTGATCGCCGGCCGCGCGAAACTGGACGACTTCCACGGCATCATCGCCGTCGGCGGCTTCTCGTACGGCGACGTGCTGGGCGCGGGCGAAGGCTGGGCCAAGACGATCCTGTTCAACCCGCAACTCTCCGAACAGTTCGCACGCTTCTTCCAGCGCCAGGACACCTTCGGCCTGGGTGTCTGCAACGGCTGCCAGATGATGAGCAACCTGAAGTCGATCATCCCGGGCGCGCTGGCATGGCCGAAGTTCACCCGCAACAAGTCGGAACAGTTCGAGGCGCGCTTCGGCATGGTCGAAGTGCTGGATTCGCCGTCGATCTTCTTCGCGGGCATGGCCGGCACCCAGGCGCCGATCGCCATCGCCCACGGCGAAGGCTTTGCCGACTTCTCGCTGACCGGCGACCTCTCCGCCGTCAACCAGGCGATGCGCTTCGTCGACAACCGCGGCCAGGCCACCGAAGTCTATCCGTTCAACCCGAACGGCTCGCCGGGCGGGCTGACTTCGGTCACGACCACTGACGGCCGCTTCAGCGTACTGATGCCGCACGCCGAGCGCGTGTTCCGCGCCGCCACGCATTCGTGGGCGCCGGAATCGTGGGGTGATGAGTCGCCGTGGATGCGCATGTTCCGCAATGCGCGCAAGTGGGTTGGCTGATCGGCTGACGTCGTTTGAAAAACGCCTCTTCGGAGGCGTTTTTTGTTGGCGCGTGATCGAGCGATCGAGGGGCAGCGGAGCGATCTCCAGCCCGCCTGCTCGCAAGTTGCGATCCTCGTTAGCTTGTGACGCTCGCCAGGTTCAGCGTATAGGTGATCTCGTCGCCCGAGTCGGCATGCCGCGTCCAGCCCTGGCGGGCGTAGAACCCCTCGGCCCGCGTGCCGGCTCCGGTCGACAGCGTGACCTGCGCATACCCGACCTCGAACAGCCAGGCGACCGCGAGCTGCAGCAGTCGTCTGGCGAGCCCCTGGCCTTCATGATCCGGATCGACGAACAGCGCCCAGATCGAGCCGTCGAGCTTGTTGGCGTAGCTGAACGCGACGGTGACGCCATCGACCTGCGCCACCCAGCCGCGGCCATCCTTTTCCAGGAAGTCTTCATACATCCGTGGCGTGACCCGCGCCGGGTCGCGCAGCCGGTTCTCAAGCACCGATAAACGGACGCGGGACATGTGCGGGATATCGGCGACGGTCGCACGGCGGAAGACGGGAACAGATGCGCTCATGTGGACTCCCACAAAAGAAAAAAGCGCCCCCGCGGGAGCGCTCTTCGAAACGGCTGAACAGCGATTACTGCACCTTGGCCTTCTTGACCAGGCTTTCGCGATACGCCGCCAGCTGACGCTGCTGCAGGCCTTCCGCGACTTGCTGCTTGACTTCTTCCAGCGGCGGGACCTTGGTCGCGCGCACGTCTTCCAGCTTGATGACGTGGAAGCCGAACTGCGATTTGACCGGGGTCTCGGTGATGGCGCCTTTTTGCAGGGCGGTCATGGCTTTCGAGAACTCAGGCACGTAGGTCGCTGGGCTTGCCCAGCCCAGGTCGCCGCCGTTCTGGGCGCTGCCGTCTTTCGACTGCTTGGCCAGCTCTTCGAACTTGGCGCCGCCTTTCAGCTTGGCGATGATGTCCTTGGCGGTGGCTTCGGAATCGACCAGGATGTGGCGGGCGTGGTATTCCTTGTCGCCGATCATGGCTTTCTGCTTGTCGTACTCGGCCTTGATCTCGGCATCCTTGACCGGGTTCTTCTTGACGTAGTCGGCCAGCATCGCATTGATGATGATGCTCTGGCGGGCATTGTCGATGGCGGACTTGACGTCGGCGCGGTTGCCGATGTTCTGCTTGTCGGCTTCCTGGATCAATACTTCGCGGCTGATCAGGTCTTTCTTGATCGCTTCGCGCAGATCAGGCGAATCGGTGGCGCGGCCCTGGGCGACGACTTGCTTGACCAGCTGGTCGACCCTCGCTTGCGGGATCGCCTTGCCATTGACGGTTGCAGCGTTTTGCGCGAGTGCAGGCAGGGCAACCAGTGCGGTCATGGCTAACAACAGGCGGGCTGGCTTCAAAATCATTGTTGAGATCCTATATAAACACGAAAAGTATCGCCGCAGGCGACGAAAGCCGGCGCAAGATCAGCGCCGACGACAGCACATCTTACTGCACCTTTGCCTTCTTGACCATTTGCTCCTGGTAGTCACGCAGCTTCTCCTGCGCCAGGGAATCGGCGATCTGCGGCTTGACTTCTTCCAGCGACGGCAGCTTGACCGGACGGGTATCGTCCAGCTTGATCACGTGGAAACCGGCGTTGGTCTTGACCGGCACGTCGGTGATCGCGCCTTTCTGCAGCTTGGTGAAGCCGGCCGAGAATTCCGGCGGCAGCGCGTTCGGGGTGACCCAGTCCAGGTCGCCGCCATTGTTGGCGGTGCCGGTGTCCTTCGAGGTCTTGGCCAGGTCTTCGAACTTGGCGCCGCCTTTCAGCTTGCCGATGGCCGCCTTGGCTTCGGCTTCGGTCGTGAACAGGATGTGACGCACGTGGTATTCCTTGTCGCCGGTCTGCGCCTTGAACTTGTCGTACTCGGCCTTGATCTGGGCGTCGCTCACCGGGTTCTTGGTGATGTATTCGCGGGCCAGGGCGTTGACGACGATCGACTGGCGGGCATTGTCCAGCGCTTCGCGCACTTCGGGCTTCTTGTCGTAGCCCTGCTTGACGGCTTCCTGCATCAGCACTTCGCGGGCGATCAGGTCGTTCTTGACGGCTTCGCGCAGCTGCGGCGAATCCTGGCCCTGGCCCTGGGCCACGACCTGCTTGACGACGGCATCGGCGCGCGCCGAAGGGATCGCCTTGCCGTTCACCACCGCGAGGTTCTGGGCGAAAGCGGGAGCCGATGCGACGGCGACAAGGGCTAACAGCAGGCGAGCTGGCTTAAAGGTCATGTGTGTTCCTGTAGCGGGGATAGTTGCTGGACGAAATTAGAAGTTTTCTTGTGACTAGCAGTGACAATTGTCGGGCACATTACTTAAAACTGCCTGAAGCCGACACTCAGGACAGCTCGGAAGGCGCGGTCGCGTTGATGGCGAGCGCGTGGATTTCCGCCTTGTTGATCATATCGTGAACGGCATCATACACAAGACGATGGCGCATGACCAGCTTGAGGCCTTCGAAGCAGGGCGACACGATTTTGACCGTGAAATGGCTGCCGCCGGAGGCCGCGCCGGCGTGGCCGGCGTGCAGGTGCGAGTCGTCGATGATCTCGAGGGACGCCGGGGCCAGCTCGGCCTCGAGGATGGCGCGCAGGCGTGCTTCGCGGTCGATAGTGGTCATGCTTCTTCCTCCTTGATGTATTTCGAAAGCATCATCATCTGGATCACGATGAATCCGAACATGATGCCGGTAAAGCCGAACAGCTTGAAGCTGACCCACGCGCTGGTGTCGTTACGGAAGACCACGAACGCCATCAACAAGTTCAACACGCCCATGCTGGCGAAGAACAGGACCCAGCTGTAGCCAAGCCGGTTCCATACCATGTCCGGCAGCTTGACATTGGCCTCCATCACGGAACGGATCAGGTTCTTCTTGTAGAACACCTGCGCCACCAGCAGGCCAACGGCGAAGGCCCAGTACAGGATGGTCGGCTTCCATTTGATAAACAGGTCGTCATGGAAATAAATCGTGGCGCCGCCGGCAACCAGGATCACGGCCATCGAGATCCACAGCATATTGTCGACCTTGTGACCGCGCACCAGCAGGTAACCGACCTGCACCGCGGTGGCGACGATCGCCACCGCGGTGGCCAGCAGGATCGCCGACTGCGCAGGCGGCACCGCGCCGCCTGCGACCAGCGCGCCCAGGTACTCGATGGCCATGCGATGCGCCCAGTCCTGGTTGCTGTCGCCGTACTTGTAGACGCCAAAGAACAGAATGACCGGGAATAGGTCGAACAGAAATTTCTTCAACGCGCCACCTTCAGATCGGTTCGAACCGCATAGCGGCCGAGTTGATGCAATAGCGCAGCCCGGTCGGCGGCGGGCCGTCGGGGAACACGTGGCCCAGGTGGGCGTCGCACACGCCGCAGATGACTTCGGTGCGCACCATGCCGTGGCTGCGGTCGACCTTCTCGATCACGTTCGCCGGGTCGAGCGCCTGGAAGTAGCTGGGCCAGCCGCAGCCCGAGTCGAACTTGGTGTCCGATTCGAACAGCGGGGTGTCGCAGCACACGCAGTGGTAGATGCCGTGTTCGTGGTGGTCCCAGTACTTGCCGGTGAAGGCGCGCTCGGTGGCGGCGTGGCGGGTCACCTGGTATTCCGTCGGATCGAGCTGGTCGCGCCACTCGGCGTCGGTCTTGGTCACTTTGTCGGTCATGATTCTCTTTCGTGGTTTGAGAGGCCAGGCCCAAATATGGCCCGGGCGGGCTCAGGACGAGCAGCTCACCTCGAGGTGAGTCGCCCAGTCCGGCGGCAGGGCCGCATAGGATTCGTTGCCGGGCTGCTCGTCGAACGGACGTTCCAGCACGGCCAGCAACTTGTGCACGCCACCAAAATCGCCGTTCTGGGCCTGTTCGATGGCGATTTGCGCCAGGTAGTTGCGCAGGATGTATTTTGGATTGACCTTGTGCATGGCGTCGCGCCTGGCCGCGTCGGCGCCGCCTTCCTGGCGCAGGCGGGCGCGGTAGTCGAGCGCCCAGGCGTCGAAGGCCGCGCGGTCGATGAACAGGTCGCGTAAAGGTTCGTCCAGGGCCGGCTCGTCGACCCGCAGCTCGCCCAGGCGGCGGAAGAACAGCGTGAAATCGGCGTGGTTGTCCTGCAGCAGCGTGAACGTATTGTCGAACAGCGCCGCGTCGCCGTCCCGGGTTTCCTTCAGGCCGAGCTTGGCATGCAGCAGGGTGTCGAGCTGGCGGCCGAATTCGGGACGGTAGACGGCGAGCGCTTGTTCGGCCACTTCCGGCTCGCCGATCAGCGGCAGCAGGGCGTTGCCCAGCGCATAACAGTTCCAGTGGCCGACCGGCACCTGGTTGGCATACGAGTAGCGGCCGCCCTGGTCGGTGTGGTTGCAGATGTGCTTGGCGTCAAACGCCTCCATGAAGCCGAACGGGCCGTAGTCGAGGGTCAGGCCCAGGATCGACATATTGTCGGTGTTCATCACGCCATGCATGAAGCCGACCGCCTGCCAGTGCGCGATCATGCGCGCGGTGCGGCGGGTGACTTCGGCCAGCAATTCCTTGTATGGGTTGGCGGCGCCCTGGAACTGCGGATAGAACTGGCGGATGACGTAGTCGGCCAGGGTTTTCAGCTGGGCCTCTGCCCCGCGCGAAGCCCAGTGCTCGAAGGAACCGAAGCGCACGAAGGTGGGCGCCATGCGCGTCACCACGGCAGTGCTTTCCATGGTCTCGCGCGCCACCTGCTGGGGCGAGCCGGTCACCACCAGCGCCCGCGTGGTCGGGATGCCGAGCGCGGCCATGGCTTCGGAACACAGGAATTCGCGGATCGACGAGCGCAGCACGGCGCGGCCGTCGCCCATGCGCGAATACGGCGTGCGGCCGGCGCCCTTGAGCTGGAGTTCCATCGGGCCGTCCGGCGTGCCGACCTCGCCGAGCGTGATCGCACGGCCGTCGCCCAGCTGCCCGGCCCAGACGCCGAACTGGTGGCCGGAATACACGGCGGACAGAGGTTGCGAACGCGCCGCGACCTTGTTGCCGGTAAACACCTCAACGAAATCGGGACGCGCGAGATCGGCCGCATCGAGCCCGATCAGGGCGGCGGCGGGGCCGCTCGCCGCGATGAAATGGGGCGAAGGCAGCGGCGTCGGCATGAGGCGCGTGTAAAACGCCGGCGGCAATTCGGCGAACGAATTGTTCAGTGGAAGTTCGTCGGCAATGATGGCAGTGTCCGTTGAAAAGTAAACAAAGTTGGCGCGATTTTACCGCACCCGACCGATTCTATTCGCGCACCGGTGCGATGTGGGCCGGCGTTACATCCGGTAACCGCCCATTGTCGATCGGGGTCAAGGCGTTGATGCGGTGCATCATCGAATCCGGTTGACGCGCGCCCGATACGAGCGCGACACTACCTTGTCATCCTTACCATGGAAACGCGATGCACGAACATGCAATGACGCCTTTGCCAGGCCAGATGATGGATCAGCCGCTGCTGATCTCGGGCATCCTCGAGTTCGCGGCACGCCATTACGGCGCCACCGAGATCGTCTCGCGCCGCGTCGAGGGCGACCTGCACCGGACCACCTACCGCGAGTGCGCTCGCCGCGCGCGCCAGCTGGCCAATGCCCTCGCGACATTGGGAGTGGGCATGGGCGAGCGCGTCGCGACCCTGGCCTGGAATGGCTATCGCCACCTGGAACTGTACTATGGCGTGTCCGGCTCGGGCGCGGTGCTGCACACGATCAATCCGCGCCTGCATCCCGAACAGATCGCCTACATCGTCAACCATGCCGACGACCGGGTCCTGTTCTTCGACCTCACCTTCTTGCCGGCGGTCGAGGCGATGGCGCGCGAATGCAAGACCGTCAAGGCGTACGTCGCCCTGTGCGGCCGCGAGCACATGCCGCCCGCCACCGCGATTCCCGGCCTGCTGTGCTATGAAGAGCTGATCGAGGCCGCCTCTGGCGACTACGACTGGCCGCAGTTCGACGAGCGTTCGGCGGCGACGCTGTGCTACACCTCGGGCACGACCGGCAACCCCAAAGGCGCGTTGTATTCGCACCGCTCGACCGTGCTGCACGCCTATGCGTCGGCGCTGCCGAACGCGCTCGCCATCGGGAGCGCCGACGTGGTGCTGCCGGTGGTGCCGATGTTCCACGTCAACGCCTGGGGCTTGCCGTACTCGGCGCCGCTGGTGGGCGCGAAGCTGGTGTTTCCGGGGCCGGCGCTGGACGGCAAGTCGCTGTACGACTTGTTCGAGGCCGAGGGCGTGACCTTCTCGGCCGGCGTGCCCACGGTCTGGCTGGGCTTGATCAACCACGTGCTGGAGGGCGGCTTGCGCTTCTCCACCTTCCGTCGCACCGTGATCGGCGGCTCGGCCTGTCCGCCGGCGATGATGGACGCCCTGATCGATCGCCTCGGCGTCCAGGTCGTGCACGCCTGGGGCATGACCGAGATGTCGCCGCTCGGCACCGCCTGCTCGCTGCAGTCGAAGCACGCGGCCATGCCGCAGGGCGCCCAGCGCGCCGTGCTGAGAAAGCAGGGCCATGCGATCTGCGGCGTCGACATGAAGATCGTCGACGACGACGGCGCCGAACTACCCTGGGATGGCGCGACCCCTGGCCACCTGCTGGTCAAGGGACCGTGGGTGGTGTCCGGCTATTTCCGCGGCGAGGGCGGCGACGTGCTGCAAGACGGCTGGTTCCCGACCGGCGACGTGGCCACCATCGACGCCGACGGCTACCTGGAGATCACCGACCGCAGCAAGGACGTGATCAAGTCGGGCGGCGAGTGGATCGGGACGATCGAGCTCGAGAACGTGGCGATGTCGCACCCGGCGGTGCTGCAGGCGGCCTGCATCGGCGTGCAGCATGCGAAGTGGGCCGAACGGCCGTTGATGGTGGTGGTGCGCCGGCCGGGCATGACGGTCACGCGCGAAGCGCTGCTGGCCTGGTTCGACGGCAAGGTCGCCAGGTGGTGGACGCCGGACGACGTGGTGTTCGCCGACAGCCTGCCGGTGGGTGGCACCGGCAAGATCCAGAAGAACAAGCTGCGCGAGGCGTATGCGGGGCACCGGCTGCCGGCGGCTTGATGCCGGCAGATCGGGGCGGCATGGGGTGCGGCGGCGTCAACAGCGCGCGGCGCGCGAGCGGGGGCAGGTAGACTGTTATCACTTTTGACAACTTTCGACCACAGGATTTTCCATGCGCCTCCTCATCGCCCTCATTCTTCCCTGGCTGACCTTCTTCACCATCGGGCGCCCAGTCGCCGGCATCATCTGCCTGCTCCTGCAAATCACGCTGATCGGCTGGCTGCCTGCGGCGATCTGGGCTGTCTACGCCCTCAGCCAGTACAAGACCGACCAGAAGATCGAGCGCGCGCGCCACCAGCGCGACGTGTGACCGGGGCGGCGCCCTAAATAGTACGTTCGTGCATTTTCTGCGGTATAGTGGACGGCTCAGCCAGCACCACCTCCAAGGAGCACGACAGACATGAGCGCCGACTACCAGGTCCACGGCAGCGTTGCCGTCATCACCCTGAACAATCCGCCGGTCAACGGCCTGGGGCTCGCCACGCGCAGCGCCGCCGTGCAGGGCGTGCAGGCGGCCGAGAGCGATCCGGCGGTGAAGGCGATCGTGCTCACGGGCGCCGGCAAGGCCTTTTCGGGCGGCGCCGACATCCGCGAGTTCAATTCTCCGAAAGCGCTCACCGAGCCGACCCTGCATTCGCTGATCCGGGCGGTCGAGGGCGCCGCCAAGCCCGTGGTGGCGGCGATCCACGGGGTGGCCATGGGCGGCGGGCTGGAGCTGGCGCTGGGTTGCCACTACCGCGTGGCGCTGCCGGGCGCCCAGATCGCGCTGCCCGAAGTCAAGCTGGGCCTGCTCCCGGGCGCCGGCGGCACCCAGCGCCTGCCGCGCCTGCTTGGCCTGGAACAGGCGCTGGACATGATCGTCGGCGGCAGAGCGATCCCGTCCGAGAAGCTCGCCGGTTCGCCGCTGTTCGACGAAGTCTTCCCCGCCGGCGCCGAGCTGCTGCCGGCCGCCATTGCCTTTGCCGAGAAGGTCGCCGCTGTGCGCCCGCTGCCGAAGGTGCGCGATCGCCAGGTGACGCATCCCGACGCGGCCGGCTTCCTGGCCAGCGCGCGGGCGCAGGTCGATGGCAGCGCCGGGCCGTTCCCGGCGCCGCGCGCCTGCGTCGAAGCGGTGGCGGCCTCGGTGGCGGCCGCCTCGTTCGAGGATGGCCTGCGCTTCGAGCGCGAATGCTTCATTCATCTGACCACGACGAGCGAATCGAAGGCGCTGCGCCATGCCTTCTTCGCCGAACGTTCGGCCGCCAAGGTGCCCGACCTGGCCGCCGACACGCCGCTACGCCGCATCGCGGCGGCGGCGGTCGTCGGCGCCGGCACCATGGGGCGCGGGATCGCCATGAGCTTCGCCAACGCCGGCATTCCGGTGACGCTGCTCGAGACGCGGCAGGACGCCCTCGACCATGGGCTGGCCGCGATCCGCACGGTGTACGAGAGCGGCGTGCGCAAGGGCAAGCTGGAAGCCGGACAGGTCGGCCAGCGCATGGCCCTGATCCAGGGCGCGCTGTCCTATGACGCCATCGCCCAGGCCGACATCGTGGTCGAGGCGGTGTTCGAAGACATGGAAGTCAAGGAGCGCGTGTTCCGCGCGCTGGACGAGACGATGAAGCCTGGCGCGATCCTGGCCACCAATACCTCGACGCTCGACGTCGACCGGATCGCCGCATTCACCGGGCGAGCGCAGGACGTGATCGGCCTGCATTTCTTCAGCCCGGCCCACGTGATGAAGCTGCTCGAGATCGTGCCCGGCGCGCACACCGGCATGGACGTGCTGGCCACCGCGCTGGCGCTGTCGAAAAAGCTGAAAAAGACCGGCGTGGTGTCGGGCGTGTGCGATGGCTTCATCGGCAACCGCATGCTGGAGCAGTACCTGCGCCAGGCCATGTTCCTGCTGGAAGAAGGCGCGCTGCCGGAACAGGTCGACCGCGCGATCGAGGCGTTCGGCTTCGCCATGGGCCCGTTCCGCATGAGCGACCTGGCGGGCAACGACATCGGCTGGCAGATCCGCAAGCGGCGCGCGCTGGAGTCGCCGGGCTTTTCCTGGTCGAAGCTGCCCGACCTGCTGTGCGAACAGGGACGGTTCGGGCAGAAGACCGGGGCCGGCTGGTACGACTATCGCGCGGGCGAGCGCACGGCGCTGCCGTCGCAGACGGTCAACGACATGGTCGTGCGCCATGCGGCCGACATCGGCGTGGCGCGGCGCGAGGTCGCGGACGAGGAGATCGTCGAGCGCCTGGTGTATGCGCTGGTGAACGAAGGCGCGAAGATCGTGGAGGAGGGCATTGCGCTGCGCGCATCCGACGTCGACATGGTGTACCTGAGCGGGTACGGTTTCCCGTTGCACCGGGGCGGGCCGATGCATTACGCGGACAGCGTGGGTTTGCCCAAGGTGCTGGAGGCGGTCGAAGGGTTTGCCCGCGCGCGCCAGGGCGAGGCGTGGCAGCCGGCGCCGCTGCTGGTACGCCTGGCGGCGCTGGGACGGGGTTTTAACGGGTAAACAACGTTCGGGATGCGGCCGGTTCAAAAAAATGCCGCTGGGGAGCCAGCGGCATTGTTCGTTCTACGCCATCGGGTTCAGTCGTTGGCGTAGATATTGTTGTCCTTGGTTTCCCGCACGAACAGCGCCCCGATGACGAAGGTGACGAGCGCGATGATGATCGGATACCACAGTCCGTAATAGATATTGCCCTTGAACGCCACCAGCGCGAAGGCCGTCGTCGGCAGCAGGCCGCCGAACCAGCCGTTGCCGATATGATACGGCAGCGACATCGAGGTATAGCGGATCCGGGTCGGGAACATCTCCACCAGCATCGCCGCGATCGGGCCGTACACCATGGTCACGTACAGCACCAGGATGAACAGGAACAGCACCAGCATCGGCTTGTTGATCTGCGTCGGATCGGCTTTTTCAGGATAACCGGCGGCCTTCAGCGCGCCGTTCACTTCGCTCTTGAGCGCCGTCTCACTGGCCAGCGACGCCTTGTCGAAGTTCAGGTTATCCGGCGTCATGACGGCGTTGAACGAACGGAACTCGGTCTCGCCGATCCTGATCGTGGCGACCGTGCCGGCTGGCGCATCGACGCGGTTGTAACTCACCGACGCCGCGGTCAGCATGCGCGTGGCGATGTCGCACGAGGACGGGAATTTCTTGGTGCCGGTGGCGTCGATCTGGAAGCTGCACGTGTTCGGGTCGGCGACCACCACCACTGGCGAGGTCTGGATCGCAGCTTCGAGCGCTGGATTGCCGTAGTGGGTGATGGCCTTGAAGATCGGAAAATAGGTGGCGGCGGCGATCACGCAGCCGCCCAGGATGATCCACTTGCGCCCGATCTTGTCCGACAGCGCGCCGAACACGATGAAGAACGGGGTCGCCAGCAGCAGGGCGATCGCGATCAGGATGTTCGCGGTGGGCTCGGCGATCTTGAGCGTCTTGGTCAGGAAGAACAGGGCGTAGAACTGGCCGGTGTACCACACCACGGCCTGGCCCATGGTCAGGCCGAGCAGGGCCAGCAGGGCGACCTTGGCGTTCTTGGGCTTGAGGAAGGCTTCGGACAATGGCGCCTTCGAGGTCTTGCCCTCGGCTTTCATCTTGGCGAAGGCCGGCGACTCGTTCATCGACAGGCGGATCCAGACCGAGATGCCGAGCAGGATCACCGAGATCAGGAAGGGAATGCGCCAGCCCCAGGCCTGGAATTCCTCTTCGCCGGTCAGGGTGCGGGTGCCCAGGATGACCAGGATCGACAGGAACAGGCCGATCGTGGCCGTGGTCTGGATGAAGGATGTGAACAGGCCGCGCTTGCCGTGCGGCGCGTGCTCGGCCACGTAGGTGGCGGCGCCGCCGTATTCGCCGCCCAGCGCCAGGCCCTGCAGGATACGCAGCGTGACCAGGATGATCGGCGCCGCGATGCCGATCTGGGCGTAGCTCGGCAGGATGCCGACCAGGAAGGTCGAGGCGCCCATCAGCAGGATGGTCACCAGGAACGTGTACTTACGCCCGATCATGTCGCCCAGGCGGCCAAACACCAGCGCGCCGAACGGGCGCACGATGAAGCCGGCGGCAAAGGCCAATAACGCGAAGATGAAGGTGGTGTTGGGGTCGCCGATGAAGAACTGCTTGGCGATGATGGTAGCGAGCGAGCCGTACAGATAGAAGTCATACCATTCGAACACGGTGCCCAGGGAAGAGGCGGCGATGACCTTGCGTTCTTCCTTGGTGAGTCCGGTGGAGGTCGGTGCAGCTTGTCCTCCGACAGTATTGCCGGGTGTGATAGCCATAGATGTCTCCGTCATTAATTTTTTGTAACCGGAAATGCTGATTGTTGGTCAGCTGACATGACTGTGCGCCCGAAACCTTACGCGAATCTTGCATCCACCTTACGCACAGCTTACGGATCGCCTGGGGTATCCCGCTTTTTTGTGTCGGACTACATCCCGTGGGGGAAAGAATCGTCCTATCCCGTTGCATATGGATTTGATATTTCGTCCCGAACGGCCACGCTGTCGCTATGCTATCCTCGACCGGCTTTCCGGCACGGCAAGTGCCGGGAGGGCATTCACCCACCATGCATAGACAGGAACAGGAATGATCAAGCACATCGTGATGTGGAAGTTGAAAGAGCAGGCGGAAGGCGCGGACCGCGCGACCAATGCGCGCGAGATGAAGCGCCGGCTGGACGCGTGCGCGGCGGTCGTGCCGGGCATCCTGGCCTTCGAGGTGACCCTGGCCCAGCCCGGCCTCGAGGCGACCTATGACGTGGTGCTGTATTCGGAATTCGCCGACCGCGCCGCGCTCGAGGCTTACGCCAAGCATCCGACCCACCAGGCCGTCGTGCCCTTCATCGGCGCCATCCGTGAAGCGCGCCAGTGCATGGACTACGAGGTCTGAGCAACGCCGCTTTCCGCTAACGACCACCGGGAGACCCCATGCGCACCACCCAGGAACTGTTTTCACTGAAGGGCAAGACCGCCATCGTGACCGGCGGCTCGCGCGGGCTCGGCCTGCAGATGGCGCAGGCGCTCGGCGAGCAGGGCGCGCGCCTGGTGATCGCGTCGCGCAAGCAGGAAGAGCTCGATGCAGCCGTTGCCCAACTGCAGGCGCTCGGCATCGAGGCCAGCAGCTTCGCGGGGGACCTGTCCGACCCGGGCCAGGCGCAGGCGCTGGTCGAGGCCGCGATCGCGCGCCTCGGGCAGGTCGACATCCTGGTCAACAACGCGGGCGCCACCTGGGGCGCGCCGGCCGAGGACTTTCCGCTCGAGGCCTGGGACAAGGTGATGAACCTGAACGTGCGCGCGATCTTCCTGGTGTCGCAGGCGGTCGGCAAGCTGTCGATGATTCCGCGCCGTTACGGCCGCATCGTCAATATCTCGTCGATTGCCGGCCTGGCCGGCAACCCGCCCGATGCGATGCAGACGCTGGCGTACAACACGTCCAAGGGCGCGGTGGTAAATTTCACCCGGACGCTTGCTGGCGAGTGGGGGCGCTACGGCATCACGGTCAATTCGATCGCGCCGGGCTTCTTTCCATCGAAAATGACGAAGGGCGTGCTTGCTGCCTACGGCGCCGACGGCTTGGCGGCCGCGGCGCCGCTCAAGCGCCTGGGCGACGACGAAGACCTGAAGGGCGCCGTGGTGCTGTTCGCCTCGGATGCCGGCAAGCACATCACCGGCCAGGTGCTGGCGGTGGATGGCGGGGTGACGGCGGTGTGACCGCGGTCTGGTTTGACGAGAGGGAGGGGTGGAGATGGACGAGTTTCACGGAAAGGTTGCGGCCATTACCGGCGCCGCCAGCGGCCTGGGGCGCGAGTTCGCGAACCTGGCCGCTGGCCTTGGCATGAAGCTGGTGCTGGCCGACGTCCAGCCCAAGGCCCTCGAAAAGGCGGCCGATGAACTGGCGAAGCGCACCGAGGTGCTGGCCATGGTGTGCGACGTGCGCAAAGGCCAGCACGTGCAGGAACTGGCCGATTCGGCGATGGCGCGGTTCGGTGCGGTGCACCTGGTGTTCAACAACGCCGGCGTCGGCGCGGGCGGCCTGGTGTGGGAAAATTCCGAGGAAGACTGGGAATGGGTACTGGGCGTGAACCTGTGGGGCGTGATCCACGGCGTGCGCGTGTTCACCCGCACGATGCTCGAGTGCGCAGCGCAGGATCCGGGTTACCGCGGCTGGATCGTCAACACCGCCTCGATGGCGGGTCTACTCAATTCGCCGGCGCTGGGCGTCTACAACGTATCCAAGCATGCGGTGGTGTCGCTCACCGAGACTCTGTACCACGACCTCAAGCTGGTCGATGCGCCGATCGGCGCCTCGGTGCTGTGCCCGTATTTCATCCCGACCGCGATCGCGCAATCGCACCGCCACCGGCCGGACGAATTGCGCACCGACGAAATCATGACCGCGAGCCAGATGGCGGCGCAGGCGCTCACCGAAAAGGCGGTAGGTTCCGGCAAGGTGTCGGCGGCGGACGTGGCGCGGCTGACGTTCGAGGCGATCCGCGAGGGGCGGTTCTACGTGTTCTCGCACCCGCAGGCGCTGGGCGCGGTGGCCGAGCGCATGGACGCTTTGGTGCATGCGCGCCAGCCGGCGGATCCGTATGCGGCGACGCCGCATCTGAAGGAAATTTTGAAGGCGGGGATGAAAGGGCGACGCTGACGTTCACGGGGACGATTCTGTGCCGATGCGCCGGCTGGCTTGGGTTCCCGCCTTCGCGGGAACGACGTGCTGGCGCTAACGATCCTGCTCAACGTTGCCACGTGCCCCGAAACGTCGTTCCCGCGAAGGCGGGAACCCAAGTTCGTTCGCGTCATCGCGACGCCAAATTTTGAAGGCGGGATGAAAGGGCGACGCTGACGTTCACGGGGATGATATGCGCCGATGCGCAGGCTGGCTTGGGTTCCCGCCTGCGCGGGAACGACGTGCTGGCGCTGACGATCCTGTTCAACGTAGCCACGTGCCCCGAAACGTCGTTCCCGCGCAGGCGGGAACCCAGGTTCGTTCGCGTCATCGCGACGACGAATCACGCCGCAGCCACGACCCCCGGCTGCACCACCCGCTCATGCAGCTCCGGCGCCGCATCGTGATACAGCTTGACCACGGTCGAGGTGCGCGTGCCGTATTCGGGCGACTCGATGCATACCGGCGACAGCATGCGCTCCATCTCGATCGGCACGCCGGTCTCGGGCAGCCGCACGTCCGGCGCGGGCGTGGTGTCGGCCAGCATCTCGAAGTAGGCATCCTCGGGCGCGCCCTGGCACAAGAGGCTCGCGAACTGCGCCTTGGTGCGCAGCACCTTGGGCCAGGGCGTGTCCAGCAGGCCGTTCGAGATGCCGTAGATGCGGCCCCGTGGCAATGGCTGGCCGTTGTGCGGGTCGGTCTTGCCGCGGTTCGAGTACCAGTACAGCGACTCGCGGTCGCCCAGCACCAGGTTGTAGCCGTTGTACAGGTCGGGGCGCGCCGCCAGTTCGGCCACGTAGGCCGCCGCATCGAGCTCGCCGCGCAGGTAGTCGGCCACCAGCGCGCCGCGCGACGGGGCGTCGGTGCGGCGTTCTTCGGGGCCCCGGATATTGGTCAGCGCCGCGAAGCGCGGGCCGTTGGGGCCGGTGAGCGACACGCCCATCCAGCTGCCGCCGCCCTGCAGGTCGCGCCCCGCGATCACGTGCGGCGCATGCGGCCAGGGACCGGCCGGCGTGGCGGGGCGGTCATAGAATTCGTCGCGGTTGGCCGCAGCGATGACGGGCACGCCGGGAACGACGTGCCAGGCGAAGACGATCAGGCACATGGCGGCAGGTCCGTGAAAATTTCAAGGCGGCGCGGCCCGGCGAGCAGGGCGTCGATGCCGGCCTCGCCGACCGCCCGCGCCAGCACCTCGTCGAAGTCCTCCGTCACGCCCGGATAGATTTCCATCCAGGTCTGCAGGCCGTCCTTGTCTTCGGGGCGGCGCTTGAGCGCGACCCGCACGCCGGCGTCCAGCTCCAGGCGGCGGGCCATGGCGTGCACCAGCGGCGCCAGCCGGGAGGCATCGACGCTGCGCACCTTGTAGTAGACGTAGAAGTCGACCATCGCTAGTCGTCGATCGCGTCGAGGCTGTAGGGCATGGGCAGGAAACGCAGCGGCGCGCCGGCGGCCGAACCCAGGCGCACCTCTTCTCCCAGCGCCGCCAGCTTGATCTCGACCAGCGCATCGGCGCCGCCACGGCCGTTTGGCGCGGCGTTGACCACCATGCCGCAGGGTTGGTCCGGGTCCGCGGTGGAGAAGACCTCGTCGCCGGCACGCGCCGTGGCATCGTCGATGCCGGCCAGCGTGGTGCGGCGCTTGATCTTGCCCAGGTATTTGGTGCGCGCGACGATTTCCTGGCCCGGATAGCAGCCTTTCTTGAAATTGACGCCGCCCAGCAGTTCGAGGTTGATCATCTGGGGCACGAACTGTTCCTGCGTCGCGGCGTCCACCTGCGGCTCGCCGGCGTGGATGGCGGCCAGGCGCCAGGCCTGGTTGCCGCCCAGGGCGAGCTCCTGTTTCAGTATCGGCAGGGCGGCGCTCGCCGCCTCGTTTGACGCGAGCCACAGGTAGCGCGGCGCGCCGAAGGCGTCGTGCAGGCGCAGCACGGTGCCGAACGCGCCGCTGGTCTTGCCCATCGGCGCGCCGGGTAGCGCATTTACGAAGCGGCCGAGTGCCGCCTGCGCCCTGGCGCCGCCAAGGCCGAGCACGGCCGCGAACGGCGCTGCGTCGGTGGCATCGACCAGCTTGGCTTTGCTGCGCAGCACAAACATCGACAGGCGTTTTTGCAGCGGCGCCTGGATCGCGCGCGGCAGCTGCAAATAGATGGTATCAAGGCCGGCGTCAGGGTCGCGCCACATCAGCAGGCTGGCCTGCAGGCGGCCTTTCGGCGTGCAGAATCCGGCGAAACGGGCTTCGGTTTGCTGCAGGTGCTCGACGTCGTTAGTGAGTTGCGCATGCAGGAATTTCGCGGCTTCTTCACCGGCGACGGCGATCAGGCCCTGGTCGCTGACGGCGGCGACAAAACCCGCCGCGAGCGTGTCAATATCGAGGGGCGCGCCGAAGTCCTCGACCTGGGTGGCTCCGTCGGGATGGAAGCGTGCGCCGTATGTGGCGAGGTGATCAGTCCAGTTACTCATGAAAATCCGAAATATTTTGGCAATTAGGCTTTATCATTACGGCCTCATTATAGAGTTGTCGGGGAAATCGCGCCGGGAGCGCCGCAAACTGCACCTGCCGCCGCGCTGAATCCGCACACACCACATGGCATTCATAAAAAAATTACTCGTAACCGGCGTCGTGGTGACGCTGGCAGCCGCAGGCGGATTCTCCTGGTGGACCAAGCACGCGCTCACCACGGGCGGCGAGCCGATCGAATTCACGATCGATGCCGGCAGCGGCGTCGCAGCGAGCGCGCAGCAGATGGTGGCGGCCGGCGTGCCGATCAATCCCACCCTGTTCGTGCTGCTGGCACGCCTGACGGGCGACGCCGCCCGCATCAAGGCCGGCAGCTATGAACTCAAGCCCGATACCAGCCCGCGCCGCCTGCTGACCCAGTTGGTGCGCGGCGAGTTCGCGCAAGAAGCGATCACCATCATCGAAGGCTGGACCTTCCGCCAGATGCGCGAGGCGATCGGTTCGCACAACCGCCTCAGGCACGACACGGTCAAGCTCTCCGACCAGGCATTGATGAGCAAGATCTCGACCGAGTTCAAGGATCCGGAAGGCCTGTTCTTCCCAGACACTTATTTGTTCGCCAAGGGCTCGTCGGAAATCGAGATCTACCGCCGCGCGCACCAGGCCATGCTCGACCACCTGAACGCGGCCTGGGAAAAGCGCAACAAGGACCTGCCGTACAAGACGCCGTACGAAGCCCTGATCATGGCCTCGATCGTCGAGAAGGAGACGGGCCAGAAGAGCGAACGGAACATGATCGCCGGCGTGTTCGTCAACCGCCTGCGCACCGGCATGCTGCTGCAGACCGATCCGACCGTGATCTACGGGATGGGCCAGGCCTATGCGGGCCAGATCCGTAAAAAAGACCTGCTGACCGATACCCCTTACAATACCTATACGCGCGGCGGGCTGCCGCCGACGCCGATCGCGTTGCCTGGTTTGCAGTCTCTGCACGCGGCGCTCGCGCCGGCCGAGACCCCGGCGCTGTATTTCGTGGCGCGCGGCGACGGCACCAGCCACTTCTCGAACAATTTGCTGGATCATAACCGGGCGGTCAACCGTTTCCAGCGCGGCATCACCAACGGGCCACTCACCGAGTCCCACTAATAGAATCAAGGCAGCGCATGCAGGGCAAGTTCATTACCTTCGAAGGCATCGATGGGGCCGGGAAATCGACCCACATCGGCTTCGTCACCGATTACCTGGCATCGCGCGGCAAGCAGATCGTCTCGTCGCGCGAACCGGGCGGCACGCCGCTGGGCGAAAAGCTGCGCGACTTGCTGTTGCATGAAAAAATGCACCTGGAAACCGAGGCGCTGCTGATGTTCGCCAGCCGGCGCGAACACATCGCGCAAGTCATCGCCCCCAGCCTGGCCGCGGGCAAATGGGTGCTGTCGGACCGCTTCACCGACGCCAGCTTCGCCTACCAGAGCGGCGGCCGCGGCCTGCCGCGCGCCAAGATGGAAGCGCTGGAAGCCTGGGTGCATCCCGAGCTCCAGCCCGACCTGACCTTGCTGTTCGACGTGCCGCTCGAGGTGGCGCGCCAGCGCCTGGACGCGACCCGCACGCTGGACAAGTTCGAACGCGAAGAGGCCGACTTCTTCGCCAAGTGCCGCGCCGAATACCTGCGCCGCGCGGCGCAGTTCCCCGCGCGTTTCGTGGTGGTCGATTCGACCCGCAGCATTGCCGATATCCAGGCCAGCCTGGCCCACGTTCTGGAGAAATTGCTGTGACGATGTACCCGTGGCACGGGGCCGCCTGGTCCCAGCTGCAGCAGATGCGCGCGCGCATGCCGCACGCGATCCTGTTCCATGGCCCGGCCGGCACCGGCAAGGCCGACTTCATCGAAGCCTTTGCCCAGGCGCTGCTGTGCGAGAACCCGCGGCCCGACGGCCATGCCTGCGACGCTTGCGCGTCGTGCGGCTGGTTCGTCCAGCACAATCACCCGGATTACCGCCGCGTGCGGCCCGAGGCGTTCGAAGACGACTTGCCGGAGGGCGGCGAGGACGGCGAAACGGGCGCCAAGTCGAAATCGACCAGGGCGCCGTCGAAAGAGATCAAGATCGAGCAGATCCGCAATCTGGCGGATTTCATGAACATCTCGACCCACCGCCAGGGCTTGCGGGTGGTGGTGCTGTATCCGGCCGAGGCGCTGAACATGCCGGCGTCGAACGCGCTGCTCAAGACGCTCGAAGAACCGCCGCCCGGCACCGTGTTCCTGCTCTCGTCCAACAGCCTGGATCGCCTGCTGCCGACGATCCTGTCGCGCTGCCGCAAGTTCGCGCTGCCGATGCCGTCGCACGACGACGCCCTGGGCTGGCTCAACGAGCAGGGTGTGCCGGACGCCGAGAGCTGGCTGCGCGAGCAGGGCGGCGCGCCGCTGGCGGCCCTGGCCGAATCGAACAGCGGCAGCCGCGACGACATGGAGGCGCTGCTGCAATTCCTGGCGCGGCCGGCGCCGGATGCGGCGCTGCGCGCCGCCGAGAAGCTGGCCAAGGCGGAACTGCCGGCCCTGGTGGCCTGGACCCAGCGCTGGCTGTACGATGTGTTTTCGTACAAATTGTCGGGCAAACTCCGCTACTATCCGCGCTACCAGAAGGAGGTGGCGGCGCTGGCCGGCCGCGTCCAGACGCAGGGGCTGCTGCGCGTCGTCAAGGCCGTGAACGAGCGGCGGGCTGTGGCGGATCATCCTTTGTCGGCAAAATTGTTTGTCGAAGATATGCTGCTTGAGTACACTGCTTGCTGCACATGAAAGGACCACGATGAGCGTCACCCAGCCAGAGACGAACCCAGCCCAGGCCCCGCGGCCGTCGGTGCTGTCGCTGGCGATCAAGGAAAAGGCGGCGCTGTACGCGGCCTACATGCCGTTTCTGAAAAACGGCGGCATGTTCGTGCCGACCAACAAACCTTACAAGATCGGCGACGAGATCTACCTGATCCTGGCGCTGATGGACGACCCGAACAAATACCCGATCGCCGGCACCGTGGCCTGGATCACCCCGAGCGGCGCCAATAACAACAAGGCGCAAGGCATCGGCGTGCATTTCCCGGCCGACGAGGCCGGGCAGCGCGCCAAGGCCCGCATCGAGGAAATCCTCGGCGCGGCGTTGCGGTCTTCGCGCGCAACCCATACCCTGTAACTTCACTATCGTTTCATGCCATCCTACGTCCATCGCCTGGCCCGACGCGACGACCTGCCGGTCATCGTCGACATCTACAACTCCACCGTCGCCTCGCGCGAAGTCACCGCCGACACCGAACCGGTCTCCGTCGCCTCGCGCGAAGCCTGGTTCGACGACCACACGCCGGATCGGCGCCCGCTGTGGGTGATCCACGATGCCGACGACCAGAGCGCGCATCCCGAGGTACTGGGCTGGCTGTCGTATTCGAACTTCTACGGCCGTCCGGCGTATTCGGGCACGGCCGAAGTGTCGATCTACATCGCAGAAAGCGCGCGCGGCAAGGGATTGGGCCGCTATTGCCTGGAGCTGGCGATCGCCTTCGCGCCCCAGGTCAACGTGCATACCCTGCTGGGTTTCATTTTCGGCCACAACCAGCCGAGCCTGGCGCTGTTCCGCAAGTACGGCTTCGAGACCTGGGCCAATTTTCCGCGCGTGGCCAATCTCGACGGGATCGAGCGCGACCTGGTCATTCTCGGCAAGCGCGTCGCAGACTGACGGAGGCTGAGGCAGCTGTTATAATTTTTTAACATTTGCCGAGTGATTCCCGTGCGCCGGATCGTCCACATCCTCCTGCTGCTTTGCCTGCCCCTGTATGGTTTCGCCATGCAGGGCGGCTTGCCGCCCGTTGCAGGCGCGGTCTCGCTCGCGCACGCGCTGGAGCACGACCAGGGCATACCCCATCACCATCACGAGGACGACGGCAGCGTTCACTACGACGCGCCGGATGCAACCCTCGACCACGCGCACGAACATTCCTCGCCGTTACAACCGGTAGGCGTCGGTTTCCCGCGCCTGGTGCTCCCGGTGGAACCGCCCGTCTCCGAGCCGGGGCCCTATATCGCCCACGCGGTCCCCGAACCGTTCCTCGACGGGCCACACCGGCCTCCCGCTGTCTCCCTCGGCCACGCTGCCGGGGGATCGCTGCACGCATAATCGACAGATCGAGGCGCAACGCAACTTGCGCCGACGTGCTCGCCCTCGGTGATCTTGAACGTCATCCGATGGAGCACACATGCGCACCTGCCGCCTGTCCCTTTACCTTGTCGGCGCCGCCCTCGGCCTGTCATGCCAGGTCATCGCCGCGCCCGCGGCGCCGGCCGCACCCGGCGCCACCTTACAACTCGCCGTCGAGCGCGCGTGGCAGCGCGCGCCCGCCGCCCGCACGCTGGACGCCCGCCAGGCCGAAGCCGCCGCGGCGCGCGACATCGCCGCTTCGTGGCTTGCCGCCAGCCCGACGCTCGGCCTGTCGCGGCGTGCGGACCAGGGGTCGCTTGACCGCGACCAGCGCGAATCCGAGATCTCGGTGTCGTCATCGTTCTACCTGCCGGGCCAGAAGAGCGCCCGCGAAGCGCTGGCCGCGCGCAGCCTGGAAGAAGTCGCGGCCCATCTCGGCGCCACGCGCCTTGTGGTTGCCGGCCTGGTACGCGCGCGCATGTGGGAAGCGGCCGCCGCCCGGGTCGCCCTGGAGGAGAAGCAGGATCACCTGGTGCATCTCGAAGAACTCCTTGACGAGGTGCAGCAACGGGTCGCGGCCGGCGACCTGGCGCGCAGCGACGGGCTGCTCGCCCAGCAGGAAGTCCTCGCGGCCCGGATCGACGTCGGCGCGGCCCGCACCGCGGCGAGCGAGGCGCTGGCGCGCTATCGCGTCCTGACCGGCCTGTCCGACCTGCCCCCGCTCGACCCCGAGCCGCTCGCCGAACGCGCGGTCGCGGCCAATCCGCGCCTGGCGGCGGCGCAGGCTTCCGAGTTGCGCGCGCAGGCGGCGCTGCGCCTTGCCGCGGCATCGCGCTCGGCGCCGCCGACCATTGCCGTGGCGGTTCGCCGGGAGGAAGAAAGGCTGCTGCGACGGCCCGCCGACAGCATCGGCGTCGCCCTGCAGATCCCGCTCGGCAGCGCCGCACGCAACCGGCCGGCCGAAGCCCAGGCCCACACCGTGATCGCGACCGCCGCCGCCGAGGCGGCCGAGGCCCAGGCCAATGCCGAGGCCGACGTCGAGGTCGCCAGGGAACGGCTGGCGCATGCGCGCGCCGCGCTGGAAAACGCCACGGCGCGCGCCAGCGCGCTGCGCGAGCACACCGCGCTGTTCGACAAAGCCTTCCGCCATGGTGAAAAAGGCCTTGCCGAGCTGCTCCGTTCACGCGCACTCGGCCACGAGGCCGAGGTCGCCGTCGCACGGCAACAAGTCGCGCTCGGGTTCGCGCATGCCCAACTCAATCAAGCCTTGGGAATCCTTCCATGAAATATCTGCACCTGTTATTGACCGCCATGCTGCTCATGTCGTCGGCGTTCGCCGGCCCCGGAGCCCACGGACCCGACGGCGAACACCTCGACGGCCCGGCGAGCGCCGGCGGCGCCGCATCGTCCGCCCCCAGCGTCGAAACCTTCACGGAAGCGTTCGAACTGGTCGGCCATCTATCCGGCGGCGAACTGTCGATCATGATCGACCGCTATGAAACGAACGAGCCGGTGCTGGGCGCCGTCCTCGAGGTCCAGTACCGGGACTTGACGGCGCAGGCCACGTTCCACCCCGACCTGGGCGACTACGCGATCGACGACCCGAAGCTGGTGGCCGCCATCTCCGCGCCGGGCGCCCATGCGCTGCTGTTCACCCTGGTCGCAGGTGAGGAAAGCGATCTGCTCGAGGGCACGCTCACGGTCACCGAAGCGCTTGATGACCACGGACACGGGCACGGGTTCGAGCGCCGCTGGCTGCTGGCCGGGACTGTAGCGCTTGTCCTGGCTGCTGCCGCAATGGTCGTTGTACGACGCCGCCGCCACGCGAAGGAAATCTGACATGACCATCACACAACGCATGATCGCCGGCCTGAGCGCCGGCCTGTTCGCAACGTTCGTGCTGGCCGCGCCCGGCGCGCATGGCCCGAACGGCGAGCATTTGGACGGCCAGTCCACGGCCAGCGCCGGTGGACTGGCGCGACTGCCCGATGGCAGCGTCAACGTTCCCAAGCTGGCGCAGCGCCGCATGGGCGTGCGCACCCTGATGGTCAAGGAGGGGGAATATGCGCGCACCGTGCAATTGAACGGGCGCGCAGGCATCGACCCGAATGCGGGCGGACGGGTGCAGGCGCCGTTCGCGGGCCAGATCGCGCCGGGTCCGAATGGCTTGCCGGTTGCCGGACAGCGCGTCGTCAAGGGCCAGATGCTGGCGCGCCTGCAGCCGGTGGGCGGCGCGATCGAGCGGGGCAACCAGGCCGCGCAACTGGCCGCGCTGCGCGCCAACCGCGCCCTGCTGGAAAAGCGCGTGGAGCGCCTGACATCGCTCGAAGGCGTGGTGCCGGCCAGGGAAATCGAAGCCGCCCGGGCCGAACTGGCCGCGACCGTCGGCCAGGAACGCGCGGTGGCCCGTTCGATCGGCGGCGCCGAGGCGATCGTGGCCCCTGCGGGTGGCGTGATCGCCAGCGCAGCGGTGCTGAACGGCCAGATCGTCGAATCGCGCGACGTGCTGTTTGAGATCGTCGATCCGCAGCGCATGGTGATCGAGGCCATGTCGCCCGATGTGGCGATCGCGCGCAAGATCCGCGCCGCCACGCTCGCCGGCATGCCGGATGTCGAGCTGACCCTGCTGGGCGGCGCGCGCGCGCTGCGTGCCGGCGCAGTGCCGATCAATTTCCGTGCGCGCGGCACGGCGCTCGACCTGGCCGTGGGCCAGCCGGTGACGGTGCTGGCCAGGCTCGATACGACGGTCAAGGGCATTGCCTTGCCGGCCGCGGCGCTGGCGCGCAACCCGGCCAATGAGACGGTGGTCTGGATCAAGTCCGGCGCACAGCGTTTCATCGCCCTGCCGGTGGAGGCGACCGCGCTCGACGCGCGCACTGTCGTCGTCACCAAGGGGCTCAGCCCCGATAACCGGGTGGTGGTCACGGGGACCTCCCTGATCAACCAGATTAGGTGACCATCCATGTTTGATTCAATCGTTCGCTTCAGCCTGCGCAACCGCCTGTTCGTCCTGGCGGCGGCGGCGATGCTGATGGTTTACGGCGCCATGACCGCATGGCGTACCCCGGTGGATGTGTTCCCCGATCTGAACAAGCCGGTCGTCACCGTGCTGACCGAAGCCGGCGGCATGGCCCCGGAAGAGGTCGAGCAGCTGGTGTCCTTCCCGATCGAGACGTCGCTCAACGGCATGCCCGGCGTCACGCGCGTCCGTTCGGTGTCGGGTGTCGGCCTGTCCATCGTGTACGCCGAGTTCGACTGGGGAACCGATATCTACCGCAACCGGCAGCTGGTATCCGAGCGGATCACGCTGGTCAAGGAGCAGCTGCCCGGGAATATTTCGCCGGTCATGGGGCCGGTGTCGTCGATCATGGGCGAGATCATGCTGATCGCCTTGCCGATCGATGTCGCCAGGACCGATCCGATGAAGGCGCGCGAGTATGCCGATTTCGTCTTGCGGCCGCGCCTGCTCTCGATTCCGGGCGTGTCGCAGGTCATCCCGATCGGCGGCGACGTGCGCCAGCTGCGCGTCGAGCCGGATACGGCGCGCATGGCGCAATTCAATGTATCGCTGGAGCAGGTGACGACGGCGCTGCGCGGCTTTGCCTCCAACACCAGTGGCGGCTTCGTCGACCTGAACAACCGCGAATACCTGATCCGCAACCTGGGCCGGACCAACCGCCTGGACGACGTCAAGGGCCTGGCGGTCGCCTATCGCGATGGCGCGCCGGTGCTGCTCGAACAGGTGGCCGGCGTGCGCTACGCGCCCGCCTTCAAGCGCGGCGACGCCGGCCTGAACGGCAAGCCGGCCGTGATCGTCAGCGTGCAGAAGCAACCCGCCGCCGACACCGTGCGCCTGACGCGCGACATCGAGACCGCGCTGGCGGAGCTGAAACAAGGTCTTCCGGCCGGCATCTCGAAGCCGGTGGTCCTGTTCCGCCAGGCGAATTTCATCGACGCTTCCATCGGCAACGTGGTCGAGGCCCTGCGCGACGGCGCGATCCTGGTCGCGATCATCCTGTTCGCCTTCCTGCTCAGCGCGCGCACGACCCTGATCTCGCTGGTCGCCATTCCGCTGTCGCTGGCCATGACGGCGCTGGCCTTCCACCTGCTCGGCCAGTCGATCAACGTGATGACGCTGGGCGGGCTGGCCATCGCGATCGGCGAACTGGTCGATGATGCCGTGGTGGACGTGGAGAACATCGTGCGCCGCCTCAAGCAGCGCCAGGAAAGCGGCCACTCGGTGCTGGAAACCATCTGGCATGCCTCGGTCGAGGTGCGCTCGGGCATCGTCTACGCGACGGTGATCGTCGTGCTTGTGTTCGTGCCGCTGTTCGCCTTGCCCGGCATCGAGGGCCGGCTGTTTGCACCGTTGGGCATTGCCTACATCACCTCGATCCTGGCCTCGATGCTGGTGTCCATGACCGTGACCCCGGCACTGGCCTACTACCTGCTGCCGAAGATGAAGCGCCTGCACCGCGGCGACAGCCCGATCGTGCGCCGCATCAAGGCCTGGGACACGGCCGCCCTGCACTGGTCATTGCCGCGCATCCGCATGCTGCTGGCCGTGGCCCTGATCGCGGTGCTGGCGGCCGCGGCGTCCGTGCCGTTCTTCCCGCGCGCCTTCCTGCCGTCGTTTAACGAAGGCTCGCTGGTCATGGGCATGACCTTCACGCCGGGTACCTCATTGGCGGAGGCGAACCGCATGGGCTCCCTTGCCGAGACCCTGATCGCCCAAGTGCCGGAAGTAACGAAGGTCGGGCGCCGCACGGGCCGTGCCGAACTGGATGAGCACGCCGAGGGCGTGCACTCGGCAGAGATCGATGTCGATCTGAAATCGTCCGAGCGCTCGCGGGAAGAAATCATGGCGAGCATCCGCAACCAGCTGTCGGTGATTCCCGCCTCGGTCGCGATCGGCCAGCCGATCTCGCACCGCCTCGACCATCTGCTCTCCGGCGTGCGCGCCCAGGTCGCCCTGAAGATCTACGGCGACGACATCGATACGCTGCGCGGCCTGGCCGACGGCCTGCAGGGCCGCCTGCGCGCGGTGCCGGGCCTGGTCGACCTGTCGGTGGAGCGGCAGGTCCTGATCCCGCAGATCAAGGTGCGGATCGATTACCGCAAGGCGGCGCAATACGGCCTCGCGGCGGGCGATGTGCTGCAGGCGCTACAGGCCTTGGCTGAGGGCACGCGCGTCACCCAGGTCATTGACGGCGCACGGCGCTTCGATCTGGTCGTGCGTCTGGCCGACGTCGACCGCACGCCGCAGGACTTGGCACGCGTGATGCTCACCACGCCCGCGGGGCAGATTCCGCTCTCGAGCGTGGCCACTGTCGAAGAAGGCGACGGTCCCAACCAGATTGGCCGCGAGAACGGGCGCCGCCGGATTGTCGTCTACGCAAATACCGACGGTTCCAACATGTCGCGCATTATCGACGACGTGCGCAAGACGGTTGCCGCCAGCCAGCTCCCGGGCGGCTACTTCGTCAGTGTCGAAGGGCAGTTCCAGGCACAGGAACAGGCGCAGCAACTGATCGTGGGCCTGTCGCTGGGATCGCTCGTACTGATCTTCCTTGTGCTCTATTCGCGCTACCGCTCGTCGACGCTTGCGCTCGTCATCATGGGAAATATTCCGTTCGCCCTGGTCGGCAGCGTCGTCGCGATGTGGATCGCGGGCGTGTCCTTGTCGGTCGCCTCGATGGTCGGCTTCATCACGCTGGCCGGCATCGCGACACGCAACGGCATCCTCAAGGTGAGCCATTACATCAACCTCTGCAAGTTCGAGGGCGAGACGTTCGGCTGGCCCATGATCGTGCGCGGCTCGATCGAACGCCTGACGCCGGTCCTGATGACGGCGCTCGTCGCGGCCTTCGCACTGACGCCCCTGCTGTTGGCCGCGGATGCTCCGGGCAAGGAAATCCTGCATCCGGTCGCGGTCGTGATCTTCGGTGGGCTGATCAGTTCCACCTTGCTCGATTCGCTGTTGACGCCACTGATCTTCTGGAAGGTGGGACGCCGCCCGCTCGAGCGCCTGCTGGCGGAAAAAGGCGGCGACAGCTATTGATTTACATGGGCCAAGTGGCGGCGCCCATTGTCAGCCGCCACGGTTTTCTGGAGCATCAAATGAAAAACATCCTTGCAGTAGCGGCCCTGGCGGCCAGCATCGTCCTGTCGGGCAACGTCCTCGCGCACGAGGCCAAGCCCAAGCATGGCGGCATCGTGCAAAGCGCGGGCGACCTGTCGTTCGAACTCGTTACCAAAGACGGCGGCGCCACCATTCACGTCGACGACCACGGCAAGGACTTGCCGACCGCGGGCGCCACCGGCACCCTGACCGTGTTGAACGGCGCGCAAAAGTCCCAACTGCCGCTCGTGGCAGGCGCGAACAACACGCTGGTCGCGAAGGGCGACGCCAGGCTCGCCCCTGGCAGCAAGGCGGTCGCGGCCATCACCTTTGCGGACAAGAAGGCGGTGAGCGTTCGTTTTTCGATCAAGTAATTGTTGGGGGAGCGGCCCGCATGGCGCTCCCCGTCAGCTGGCTTTACAATGGCGGGATGTATATCGATTCCCATTGCCATATCAATTTCCCGGAACTGGCAGCGCGCATGCCCGAAGTCCTGGCCAAGATGGCCGAGAACAAGGTGACGCACGCGCTGTGCGTGTCGGTGGACCTGCCTGACTTTCCGCAGGTGCTCGCGCTGGCCGAGCAGTATCCGCATATCTTCGCCTCGGTCGGGGTCCATCCCGACTACGCAGACACGCCGGAACCGACCGTGGCGCAACTCGTCGAGCTGGCGGACCATCCGAAGATCGTCGCCATCGGCGAGACCGGCCTGGATTACTACCGCCTCGAAGGCGATCTGGAATGGCAGCGCGAGCGCTTCCGCGTGCACATCCGCGCTTCGCGCGAGACCCGCAAGCCCTTGATCATCCACACCCGCGCCGCCAGCGAGGACACGATCCGCCTGATGAAGGAAGAGGGCGCCGGCACGGACGCGGGCGGCGTGGCCGGCGTCATGCATTGCTTCACCGAATCGCTGGCCGTGGCCGAGGCCGCCATGGCCCAGGGCTTTTATATCTCGTTCTCGGGCATCGTCACCTTCAAGAGCGCCAAGGAGCTTCAAGCGGTGGCGCAGGCCGTGCCGCTCGAGCGCATGCTGATCGAGACCGATTCGCCGTATCTCGCGCCGGTGCCGTTCCGCGGCCGGATGAACGAGCCGGGCTATGTGGCCCACGTGGCCGAGTACATCGCCACGCTCAAGGGCGTCTCGCTGCGCGAGGTGGCCGAGCGCACCAGCGAGAATTTCTTCAAGTTGTTCACGACCGCCAGGAGCTGACCCATGCCGATCCGCCGCCTGCTTGCCGCCAGTTTGCTGTTTGCCGCAGTCGCCGGCGCCCACGCCGTGGAGCCGCCCACGCCGCAGCAGGTGAGCTCGTTCTTCCGCGCGGTGCAGATGGATGACGCCAGTACGGTGCGCAAGATGGTCGGCGCGGTCGTCAATGCCAACGAACTCAATCCCCTGGGCGGCGAGCCGGCCCTGGTGCTGGCGATCCGCGAAGGTGCGCGCGAGGTGATCGGTGAACTGCTGCGCCATCCGGGCACCGATCTCGAGCGCAAGGCGATCAATGGCAATACGGCGCTGATGATGGCCGCCTTCAAGCGCAACGAAGAGGTCGTCCGCGCGCTGCTGGACAAGGGCGCCAGGGTCAATCAGCCGGGCTGGACCGCGCTGCACTACGCCGCCGCCAGCGGCGACGACAGGATCGTGCAATTGCTGATCGAGCGCGGCGCCACGCTCGACGCCGTGTCGCCGCGCGCCAGCGGCGCCTTCACGCCGCTGATGCTGGCGGCGCGCGAAGGGAATGACAAGACCGCGCGGCTCCTGGTCGCGCGCGGCGCCGACACCGCGCTGAAGAACACGGAAGGGCATACCGCGGCCGGGATCGCCGCGCAGGCGGGGCGCGACGAGCTGGCCAGGGCACTGACCGGCGCTGCCCGCTGATCCTGCCTGAATGACAATTCAATCGTGAATTGGGCGGTAAAACGTAGTTAGCTCGACCAATTGCGTGAGGGCAATGGTGTTCATAATGGTTCCACGGTTAAACGACCACCGACCAACAAGGATACCCATGCTCAACGAACGCGAAATCGAAAGCTGCTACCTGGGGCAGTTCATTCCAGTCCACTACCATCACAATATGCTGATGGACCAGAACCGGATGCACAACTTCAAGAACGCCATCCATTATTCCGTGTTCCCCGGCGCGAAAGTGCTGGAGCTGGGCGGCGGCACCGGCGTGCTGTCCTTCTTCGCTGCCCAGAGTGCCTCGAAGGTGTACTGCGTCGAGTTCAACCCGGACATGGTGCAGGAGGCGCGCCGCTTCCTGGCGATGAATCCGAACGGCGACAAGGTCGAGGTGATCCATGCCGACGCCTTCGACTACCTGCCGCCGGAACCGGTCGATGTCGTGATCTGCGAGATGATCCACGTCGGCATGCTGCGCGAAAAGCAGGTCGAGGTGATCGAATCGTTCAAGCGCCGCTACCTGGCCAAATTCGGCGGCCCGCTGCCGCTGTTCATGCCGGAAGCCGTGATCATGGCGGCCCAGCCGATCCAGCAGGCGTATGACTTCGACGGCTTCTACGCCCCGATCGTCCAGTTCCAGGAAACCGGCGTGGTCCAGCCAGGCACGGTCGAGCTGGCCCAGCCCGCCGTGTACAGCATCCTCGATTTCAGCCAGCCGGTCGACAGCCTGATCGCCTGGGAAGGCGCGCTCGTGGTGGAGCAGGGCGGCACCCTGAACGCGATGCGTTTCGTGACCAAGAACGTGCTGGCCATCGTGCAGGAGCAGGCGGCCACGATCGACTGGCTCAACCACTACATGACCCTGCCGCTGCACCGTCCGCTCGAGGTCGAGGCTGGCGACCTGCTGCGCATCTCGCTCGCCTACCGCGCCGGCGGCTCGATCCCATCGCTGCAGGCGTCGATCCAGGTCGAGGTTGTGGCCGAGGAAGCGCAAACCGCGGCGCAGGCGCCGGCGGTCGAGGAAGCAGCCAGCTTCGCCTGATGTGGCAACCATGGGCGGACCGGGCGGTCCGCTCATCCTTTCCGGCGACCGTTCGGGCCGCCATTTCCCCCATTCATCGCACGCCGCTGGCCCCACGACCTCGTTCGGCATATATTCCTCATGATGCTTCTTCATGGAGAAAGACGATGCTGAGTTTCCTGGCCTGGCTGGTGCTGCTGTTCCTTTGCTGGCCAATCGCGCTGATTGCCCTCGTGCTGTATCCTGTGGTGTGGCTGCTGTTGCTGCCGTTTCGCCTGCTGGGCATCGGCGTCGATGCCGTGTTCAGCCTGCTGCGCGCGATCGTCATGCTGCCCGCGCGCGTGCTTGGACACCATCCCGCGCGCTGACGAGCCTGTTTAAGTGTTCGGCAGATAACAGACTAGGGCCACTTGATCTTCTACTGTGGAGCTGCGCGCTTTCATCCGGAAAGCGTGCATTGAATAGAGGAAAATGACTATGCGCCTGGATATTTACCGCAGAGCCGAGCACGACGGCAAGTTCTCGTACCTGGCCGTGCCCGAAGCGAAGAACATTCCCGAAGAAGCCACCAATACCGATTGGGAGATCGAAGCCCGCGCCTTCGAGGTCGATGACGACGCCGACCAGATCGAGGATTTCGACATCGATAACCTCAACGGCCAGATCGCCGAAAAAGGGTATGCGATGACGTCGGTACTGCACTGACATTTTCCTGGCGGTCTTGCCACCGCCCGCGCCGGCAGACGGGCCGTCCGGCCCGTCTGCCGGCGCCATTCCCGCTCCCCAGCGCGTCGGCGGGGCCGCCACGGCCCAACAGCCGATGTGGTATCCTGCGTCCTTGATCAAGTAGGTCAGCCGCTTGCATGGCTGCGATGGAGGATGTGATGAAGTGGGTCGTGGTGGGTTTCTATGTTCTGTCTATCCTGCACATCCATTTCCGCGGGCGCGTGCGCCTGCCGCTGCGTCGCCAGATCTTCGACCACTCGTCGTTCATGGCGCCGATCAATCTCTTCATGCACAAGTTCTCGAAGGTCCCGAACACGCCCTTCATCCCGGTCAGCGAGTTCCCGGAACTGGCGCGCCTGCAAGAGAACTGGCCGATCATCCGCGCCGAAGCCGAGAACCTGCTCGCGCTCAAGAAGATCAAGGCGGCCGAGCAGAACGACGATGCCGGCTTCAATTCCTTCTTCAAGAACGGCTGGAAGCGCTTCTACCTCAAGTGGTATGACGCCAGCCACCCGTCGGCCGAGCGCCTGTGCCCGCAAACCTACGCGCTGCTGCAATCGATTCCTTCGGTCAAGGCGGCGATGTTCGCCGAGCTGCCGCCGGGCGGCAAGCTCAATCCGCACCGCGACCCGTTCGCCGGCTCGATGCGCTACCACCTGGGCCTGGCCACGCCGAACGACGACCGCTGCTTCATCGACGTCGACGGCGAGCGCCACAGCTGGCGCGACGGCCAGGGCGTGGTGTTCGACGAGACCTATATCCACTGGGCGATCAACGGCAGCGAGAGCGACCGCGTGATCCTGTTCTGCGACGTCGAGCGCCCGATGCGCTACCGCTGGATGCAGGCCTTCAACCGCTGGTTCGGCCGCACCGTGATGACCGCCGCCGCCTCGCCGAACGAAACCGGCGACCAGGTTGGCCTGGTGAGCAAGCTGTTCCGCATCTCCTTCTATGCCGGCCAATACCGCCGCCGCTTCAAGGCCTGGAACAAGACCGCCTACAACATCACCCGCGTGGCGCTGGTCGTCGCGCTGGCCGCCTTCATCTACTGGATCTGATCCGCCTGAGGCAGTAGGGCGCGCAGGCGGGGCGCCTGACCGCTCCATGTGTTTGCGAAAACGGGCTTTTTACAGTCAGCCCGAACTTGCTCATTGTTGCGCGGTCTTATGCAATATGAGCAAGCTTGTTTCGATCAGAGTCGCCGCCAAGGCGCTTGGTGTCTCGGCCAGCACGCTGCGGCGCTGGGAAACGAGTGGACGCCTCGTGCCAGTGCGCACCGAGGGCGGCCAGCGCCGCTACGACCTGGCGGCCCTATGCCCCCGGTTCGCCCATGGCGCGCCGGCGCCGCGCCAGACGATCGCCTATGCGCGCGTCTCCAGTCACGACCAGCGCGCCGACCTGGAACGGCAAAAGCGGGTGCTCGAACTGTACTGCGCAAGCCAGGGCTGGTCCTTCGAAACGATCGCCGACCTTGGCTCGGGCATGAACTACCACAAGAAAGGCCTGGCCCGGCTACTCGAGGCGATCCTGGCAGGCACGGCCGGACGCCTGGTGCTGACCCACAAGGATTGCCTCCTGCGCTTCGGCGCCGAGTTGGTATTCGCCGTCTGCGAGGCAAAACAGGTCGAGGTCGTCATCATCAACCGGGGCGAGGACAGCAGCTTTGAGGAAGACCTGGCCAGCGACGTGCTGGAGATCATCACCGTCTTTTCTGCACGGCTGTACGGCAGCCGAAGCCACCGGAACAAGAAGCTGATCGACGGGGTGCGCCGCGCCGTTCAGGAGGCGCAGTGCTGATCGCGCACCGCATCCGGCTCGACCCCAACAACGCCCAGGCCACGTACCTGGCGCGCGCGGCCGGCGTCGCCCGCTTCGCCTACAACTGGGCCCTGGCCGAGTGGCAGAGACAATACGAGGCGTGCAAGGCCAACCCCGCCCTGCCGGCGCCGTCGCAGCTGGCGCTGCGGCGCCAGCTCAACGCCATCAAGCGCGAGCAGTTCCCCTGGATGCTCGAGGTGACCAAGAATGCGCCGCAGATGGCGATCATCCAGCTCGGCGAGGCCTTCAAGAATTTCTTCGCGCGCCGCGCGCGCTACCCGAAGTTCCGCAAGAAGGGACGGCACGACCGTTTTACCTTGACCAACGACCAGTTCCGCATCGACGGCAAACGCATCCAGATCCCGAAGCTGGGCCCTGTTCGCATGCGCGAAAGCCTGCGCTTTGCCGGCCGCATCGTCTCGGCCACCGTCTCGCGCTCTGCCGGGCACTGGTACGCCAGCATCACGGTCGATACCGCAGAGGAAACGCACCTGCTGCCCGCCGACAACCAAGGCGCGGTCGGGGTCGACCTCGGGGTGGCGGCGCTGGCGACCCTGTCGAACGGCGAAGTGTGGACCGGGCCGAAGGCGCTCCGATCCCTGCTCGGGTGGCTGCGCCGGCTGTCGCGCTCCCTCTCGCGCAAGGTCAAGGGCTCGCGCAACCGGGCCAAGGCGAAACTGAAGCTGAGCCGGCTGCACGCGAAGATCGGCCACCTGCGCAGCAACGCCTTGCACCAGCTCACCAGCAGCATCGCGCGGCGCTTCCACACCATCGGCATCGAGGACCTGAACGTCAAGGGCATGCTGGGCAACCGGCGCCTGGCGCGCGCGATCGCCGACATGGGTTTCCATGAACTGCGCCGCCAGCTGGACTACAAGGCGGCGTGGCGCGGTGGCCGGGTGGTGGTGGCCGGCCGCTGGTACCCGAGCAGCAAGACGTGCTCGATCTGCGGCCACATGCTGGAGAAGCTCGACCTGGGCACGAGGCAGTGGACCTGCCCGGGCTGCGGGACGGTCCACGACCGCGATGTCAATGCGGCCGTTAACCTTGAAACAATGGCGGTGAGTTCTACCGCGACAGCCTGTGGAGGGGCAGGCGCTGGCGCCGTGCGCGGGCACGGCGTGAAACCGGCCCCGGTGAAGCAGGAATCCAGCAGCGAGCAGGTTTAGGCAATTTCGACCAGCGTTGCACAAGTCTGGAGGAACGGCATTCGGCCATTGTCGCTACAATGGCTGTTCCGAATCCCACACATGGAGGAAGTCGATGGCAAAAGTACTGGTACTGTATTACTCGTCGTATGGCCACATCGAGACGATGGCGAACGCGGTCGCCGAAGGCGCGCGCAGCGCGGGCGCGACGGTTGACGTCAAGCGGGTTCCCGAGACCGTCCCGGAAGACGTCGCCAAGGGCGCCCACTTCAAGCTCGACCAGGCCGCGCCGATCGCCACGGTGGCCGAGCTGGAACACTACGACGCCATCATCGTCGGCGCACCGACCCGCTACGGCCGCATGCCCGGCCAGATGGCGGCCTTCCTCGACCAGACCGGCAGCTTGTGGGCGCGCGGCGCGCTCAACGGCAAGGTGGGCGGTGCGTTTACCTCCACCGCGACCCAGCACGGCGGCCAGGAAGCCACGCTGTTCTCGATCATCACCAATCTGCTCCACTTCGGCATGACCATCGTCGGTCTGCCGTACAGCTACCAGGAACAGATGACGCTGGACGAGATCGTCGGCGGCAGCCCTTACGGCGCCACCACCATCGCCGGCGGCCAGGGCCAGCGCCAGCCGAGCGAGAAGGACCTGGGCGGCGCCCGCCACCAGGGCGAACTCATCGCCAAGACCGCCAACAAGCTGTTCGGCTGATCGCTGCGGACCTGCCCGCTGTGCCACTCGCGCAGCGGGCAGTTTGAATCTTTGGTATCGTTGGACTCTGCCGCCGCGGCGGTTCCTGAAGAGGCGCCAACGACATGACCCAGCTCTCCGACTTTCCCATTACTCAAAAATGGCCGGCCGCCCATCCCGACCGGTTGCAGCTGTACTCGATGCCCACCCCGAACGGCGTCAAGATCCCGATCATGCTGGAAGAAATCGGCCTGCCGTACGAGGCGCACCGGGTCGACTTCGCGAAGGACGAGCAGAATTCGCCAGCCTTCCTGTCACTGAACCCGAACAACAAGATTCCCGCCATCCTCGATCCGGACGGCCCGGACGGGCAGCCGCTGGCGCTGTTCGAATCGGGCGCGATCCTGCTCTACCTGGCCGAAAAGAGCGGCAAGCTGATTCCGCCGGATGCGGCGGGGCGCTACCGCGTCATCCAGTGGGTGATGTTCCAGATCGGCGGGGTGGGGCCGATGTTCGGCCAGCTCGGCTTTTTTGCGAAGTTCGGCGGCGCAGAGTACGAGGACAAGCGGCCGCGCGACCGCTTCGCCGCCGAATCGCGCCGGCTGTTTCGCGTGATCGACGCGCAGCTGGCTCAGCATACCTGGATCGCGGGCAACGACTTCACCATTGCCGATATCGCGGTGTTCCCCTGGATTAATGGCTTGCTGAACTTCTACGAGGCGGAAGACTTGGTCGGCGCCGAAGACTTCGGCAATGTGAGGGATGCGCTGGAGCGTTTCCTGGCCCGCCCCTCAGTCAGGAGAGGACTCAAGATCCCGGCCTGACCCGCTGCCGATTGGTCGGGGCTGGAGGTCGGCCGCACGATCAAGTCGCCGACGCCGACGGCGCCCGCGGGCGCCGTCAAGGCAAGCCGCGCTCCACGCGGCCCGGGCCGATCGCGCCTACGCCTTCGATCCCGCCTGGTCGCGCGGACGCTGGCGGTGGAAGGTCAGCGGGCTGTAGGCCACGTTCGACGGCGGCGGCGATTTGAGGATGTTCGTCTTCATCGCGCCGACCACGTGCATCTCGCACGGCTTGCAATCGAAGCGCAGCGTGTACTTCTCGTCGCCGCTCACCAGGGTCATCGGCTCGGCCTTGACCTGCCCCTGTACGCCTTGCACGCCCTTGGCCTGCTTCGGGCACAGGTTGAATGAGAAGCGCAGGCAGTGTTTGGTGATCATCAGCGACACTTCGCCGGCTTCCTCGTGCGCTTCATAGGCGGCGTCGATCAGCTGCACGCCGTGCTTGTGGTAGAAGGCGCGCGCCTTGTCGTTGTAGACGTTGGCAAGGTAGCTCAGTTGGGTGTCGGGGTAGACCGGCGGCGGTTCGACCGGCGCCTTGCGCTGCGGGCGCTCCCAGGCCGCCAGGCGCGCCGCCTCGTGCGCCGCGATGGCGTCGCGGCGCAGGGCGTTGATGGCGGCGCTCGGCACGAACCACGGCTGGCTCAGTTGCAGCGCCACGTGGCCGGCCTCGAACATCGTGTTGCCCAGCTTGGCCAGGCTGGCGCGCAGGCCGGCCTCGGCCTGGGCCGCCTGCTGGGCCGGTTGCAGTTCGAGGGCGGCCTGGACGTGCGACGCGATGCCGTCCTCGTCGACGATGTCCAGGCGCAGGCCGCCCGGGGCTTCGCTCAGGATCAGGTCGATCGCCACCTTGCGCTCGGACGACTTCTTGCTCAGCGTGGCTTCCCACTGGTGGTCGCGGTTGCGGTGGATGACGGTGCCCACCTTCAGGCCGATCAGGGACGGCATCGGCTCGTTCGGGAACACGCGCCAGCGCTGGCCCTCGGCTTCCTCGCCCAGCTTCTCGGCGCGGTTGGCCTGGATGCCGCAGGTGGCGCGCTTGTTCATGTAGTTCAGGCCGTCGCCATTGGCCATCGGCGCCTGGGTGACGATGTCGAAGCTGTCGCCGTTCAGGCGCGCCACGATGCCCAGTTCCACGCCCAGGTATTTGGGCGAATCGAAGGCGCCGATGTCCGGCAGGCGGCCCTGGGCGAAGTATTCGGTGTGGCCGCGGTGGAAGTTCTTGTCGACGTCCGGGGTGAACATCACGCGGGTGCGCCCGCTCGCGGCGCGCGCGAACTCCGGGCGGCGCTCGAGCAGCTCGTCCAGCAGCAGCCGGTAGTGGGCGGTGATGTTCTTGACGTAGCCCATGTCCTTGTAGCGGCCCTCGATCTTGAACGAGCGGATGCCGGCGTCGACCAGCGCTTCCAGGTTGCGGCTCTGGTCGTTGTCCTTCATCGACAGCAGGTGCTTGTCGTAGGCGACCACGCGGCCTTGGCCGTCGGACAGGGTGTAGGGCAGGCGGCAGGCCTGCGAGCAGTCGCCGCGGTTGGCCGAGCGGCCGGTGTCGGCGTGCGAGATGTAGCACTGGCCCGAATAGGCCACGCACAGCGCGCCGTGCACGAAGTATTCGAGCGGCGTGTCGGTGGCGGCGTGGATCTTGCGGATCTGCTCGACCGTCAGTTCGCGCGCCAGCACCAGCTGCGAGAACCCGACGTCGCCCAGGAATTTCGCCTTCTCCGCGCCGCGGATGTCGCACTGGGTGCTGGCGTGCAGCTGGATCGGCGGCAGGTCGAGTTCGAGCAGGCCCAGGTCCTGGATAATCAGCGCATCGACGCCGGCCTCGTACAGCTGCCAGATCTGCTTGCGCGCCAGATCGAGTTCGCTGTCGTGCATGATCGTATTCATGGTCACGAAGATGCGCGCGCGGTAGCCGTGGGCGAACCGGACCAGCGCGGCGATGTCTTCCAGCGGATTGCTGGCGTTATGGCGCGCCCCGAAGGCCGGTCCGCCGATGTACACGGCGTCGGCGCCATGGAGGATCGCTTCGCGGCCGATCTCGGCGGTCTTGGCGGGCGAAAGCAATTCGAGCTCGTGGGCAAGCAGGGACATGGGTTTTCCTTTGGGGCGAAGGACGAGATTATAGCGAGATGGGGCCCGCGCGTCATGCCCGGCGTGGCGGGTTGTCAGGATGGAACCATCTTCACCCTGGCGTCGGGCGAACGCCGCAGCCTGGACGCGGTCCAACCCGCATCGACGCCACTCACGAAAGGAAGGCCGATGACGGATCAGCCAGCTACCCCGGAGTCGGCCGAGTCGTCCGTTCGCGAGCACGCGCGCCATGCGCGCTACCTGCTGGTCGGCGGCGGCCTGGCCGCGGCCACGGCCGCCGAGACGCTGCGCCAGGAGGGCGCCCAGGGCGCGATCGTCATGGTGGCGGACGAGCGCGACCCGCCTTATCACCGGCCGCAGCTCTCGACCCGCTTCCTGGAGGGCGACGCCGCGCCGCCGCTGGCGACGGTGCTGCCGCCCGACTACTTCCACGATCATGGGGTGACGCTGCTGTCCGGCGTGCGCGCCACCGGCCTCGACGCCGACGCCCAGCTGGTGCATACCGACCACGCCGGCGTCATCCGCTATGAGCGGCTGCTGGTCGCCACCGGGGTGCGTCCCGTGCATCTCGACGTGCCGGGCGCCGCGCTGCCCGGCATCCACTACCTGCGCACGGCCGTCGACGCGCGCACCCTGCGCGGCGCGATGGAGGGCGCGGCGCGGGCCGTGGTGGTCGGCGCCGGCTTCATCGCCCTCGAGATGGCCGCGGCGTTCGCGCGCAAGGGCGTGCGGGTGACGGTGCTGGCGCGCCACGGCATGTTGTTCGACAAACTGCAGGACCACGGCATCAGCGACTACCTGCGCGCATTGTACGTGGGCCAGGGCGTCGAAGTGCTGGCCGATACGGTCGCCGCCTTCCATGGCGAGCGGCGGGTCGAGATGGTCGTGACCGAAGGCGGGCGCCGGCTGCCGTGCGAGCTGGTCGGCGTCGGCATCGGCGTCGCTCCCGATCTGGGTTGGCTCGAAGGCAGCGCCCTGGCGCTGGACGACGGCGTGTGCGTCGACCAGTACCTGCAAGCCTCGCATCCGCTGGTGTGGGCGGCGGGCGACGTCGCCAATTTCGTCGACCCCGTGTTCCGGCTGCGCCACCGCATCGAGCACTGGGACAACGCCGTCAAGCAGGGGCGGCTGGCGGCGCGCAATATGCTCGGCATGCGCCTGCGCTACGACGAGGTGCCGTATTTCTCGTGCGAGCTGTTCGGCCAGGGGTTCCAGTTCCTGGGCCTGCCCGAGGCCGGCCACCACCATGCCCGGCTGGGCCGCCCCGAGACCCGCTCCTGGGCCTGCCTCTACCTCGACCACGACGTGCCGCGCGCCCTGTTTTCCACGGGGCGGCCGGCGGTCGAGACGCGCGCGATCGAATCCCTGATCCGCTACCGCACCAATATCGGCTGGGCCTGCAAGCGCCTGGACGAGCCCGATTTTTGCATCACCCGCATTCCCAGCCAGACCGCGCTGATCCTGCAGGGCGGCGGCGCATTGGGCGCCTTCGAATGCGGCGTGGCCCATGCGCTGGAAGCCGCGGGCATCCAGCCCGACGTCATCGCCGGCGTGTCGATCGGGGCCTTCAATGGCGTCATCATGGCCGCCAATCCGGGCCGCGCCGCCGCCGCGCTGGAGGATTTCTGGCGCCGCCTGGCGGTCGACCTGCCGCTGGACCTGGGATCCGACCTGCAACCCGGCCTGCGACCCGACCCGCCGCTCCAGCCCCCGCCCGAGCGGCCGTTCGACCTGCCGCATGCCGCCGGGACGCTGCTCGACGACCGGGCGCGCCGCCTGCTCGGGTCGTGGCAAACGCTCGCCTTCGGCGTCCCGGCGTTCTTCCGCCCGCGCTGGACCGGCATGCCTTTCCTGGGCACGTCGCCTTTGGACTGGACCAGCCTCTACGACCCGACACCGGTCAAGGAATTACTGATGCGCTACGTCGACTTCGGCGCGTTGAAAGCGAGCCCGGTGCGGCTGCTGGTCAGCGCGGTCAATGTCGAGACCGCGCGCCTGGAGATCTTCGACAGCTATGTCGACGACCTGAGCGCCGACCATATCCTGGCCA
Source organism: Massilia sp. UYP11 (assembly GCF_050434805.1). NCBI lineage: Bacteria > Pseudomonadati > Pseudomonadota > Betaproteobacteria > Burkholderiales > Oxalobacteraceae > Massilia > Massilia sp. UYP11. Next base: position 15,479 of record NZ_JBNDJE010000012.1, on the reverse strand, counting down.
GCGGCAGCCTGCCGCCCGGCTTTCCCTGGACCACCATCGACGGCAAGCACTACTGGGACGGCGGCATCATCAGCAATTCGCCGCTGGAACTGCTGCTGGAGCACTCGGGCACGGCGCGCAAGCGCATCTTCATCGTGGACCTGTATCCGGAAACAGGTGCGCTGCCGACCAACCTGATGGAGGTGCTGGGCCGGCGCGACGAGATCGTGTTCGCCGAGCGCATCCGGCGCGATAGCGCCGAGCAGTCGCTGGTGCGCGATTTTCGCAAGCTCGTCGAGGGTATCCTGGACTACGCCACCTCGCCGGCCCAGGCCGACCAGGTGCGCCAGTGGCCCACCTATATTCAGCTGATGGGCGACAAGGATGCCGCGCCCAGCATCACCCGCATCATGCGCAAGGGCTCGGAGTGCGAGACCGCGGCGCGTGACTTCGATTTTTCAGCGCTGTCGATCGCCCGCCATATGGCGGAAGGCCAGGCCGCCGCGCGCGAAGCGCTGGCGGCGCGGCGGGGCGCGGGATAGCATGACGCCGGAGGCGCATGTTAGCGCAATCGATGGGCAGGTCTTCCATAGTGTCGAACGGGGATTTTCCGTCACCGGCAAGGCCGGCGAGGGGCCCGATGGCAAATCCCTAACTATGCTAACATCGGCCAACATGAACGACTTGCAAAGAGATTCACCGACATGAACAAAACGAGCGTCGAGGCCGTGCGCGAATCGATGGAGCAGGGCAAGCCCACCATGGTGGACGTGGCCAGGCTCGCCGGCGTGTCCGCGATGACCGTCTCGCGGGTCATGAACGGCAAGAGCCTGGTGCGCGAAAGCACGCGCCGCAAGGTGGCGGAGGCGGTCGCGGCGCTGAACTACACCCCGAACCAGGAAGCGCGCAACCTGGCCGGCTCCAAGCCGATCCGCGTCGGTTTCTTGTACAGCAATCCGAGCGCCGCTTACCTCAGCGAATTCCTGGTCGGCCTGCTCAACCAGTCTGGCCTGAACAACGTCCAGCTGTTCGTCGAGAAGTGCGAGGCCGGCAACCATGAGATCGAGCATACCCAGCGCCTGATCAACAATGGCCTGGACGGCGTGATCCTGCCGCCGCCGCTGTGCGACAGCGTGGCCGTGCTCGACTGTGTGGCCAAGGCCGGGATTCCGGCGGTGGTCGTGGCGTGCGGCTCGCCGGCCCCCGGCGTCGGCGCGGTCAGCATCGACGACTACGAAGCGGCCCGCTACATGGCCCGGCACCTGATCGCGCTGGGCCACCAGCGCATCGGCTTCATCGTCGGTCACCCGAACCAGACCGCGAGCGCGCGCCGCCTCGACGGCTACCGCGCGGCGATCGCCGAGAAGGGCGCCGACGCCTCCGACGAGCTGGTGGTGCAGGGCATGTTCACCTATCGCTCCGGCCTGGACGCGGCCGAGCAGTTGCTGGCGCTGAAGGACCGGCCGACGGCGATTTTCGCCAGCAATGACGATATGGCGGCCGCCACGGTGGCGGTCGCGCACCGCCTGGGCCTGGACGTGCCGGGCGACCTGACCGTCACCGGGTTCGACGACACCGCCCTGGCCACCACGATCTGGCCCGAGCTGACCACCGTGCGCCAGCCGATCGCCGGCATGGCGCGCGAGGCGGTGCAGGCGCTGGTGCGGCGCGTGCGCGCGCTGCGCGAAGACCAGCCGGCCGAGCCGGAACAGGCCCGCATGGACTTCGAGCTGGTGCGGCGCCAGTCCGACGCCGCCCCGCGCATCCGGCCGCCGGCGCGCCTGCCGGCGGTGGCCAAGGCGCGCTGATCTGATCTGATCGCCGGCGCCGGCATGCGCCTGTCGGCTCGCGGCTGGCGCACGCGGTTGCGATATCCGGCTGCGCCGTGCGGGGCATCCGCCGTCTCTGAAATCCATTTCAATAATTCGTTGACAACCGTCGAAGGCCCCGATTAGACTGGGATGATTGCGCTAACAGTCCTACTCATGGAATGTTCTGCGCATCGACTATATTCAGAATAATCTGGAGACGACCATGACGGCACCTGCCGACCCGACGCCGGGCGCGGGCGAACCCGGCCGCGCCTTGCCGGCCAATGCGACCTATCCGGGCCTGCGCGGCAGGCGGGTCGTGATCAGCGGCGGCGCCTCCGGGATCGGCAGCGCGCTGGTCGTCGACATCCTCCTCAACACCGCCACCAGCGACGAGCGCCCCCGCATCACGGACGTGATACCGGCGCGGTCGAGGGCCTCGGCCGCGCCCTGGCGCGTGACCTGGGCCGCACCATATCCGCGTCAACAATGTGGTGCCGGGCGCCGTGTGCACCCCGCGCCAGGACGCCTCGTGGCATACGCCGGCCGAGGAAGACCGTATCCTGGCCGGCCAGTGCCTGCCTGCGCGTGAGGGAGTTCGCCAGGGACGGCGATCCTGGCGATTCTTGAGAAAAAGTCAATACGGTGCGGGGAAGGATCCCGCCCGATAGTGAAAAAGGAGACAAGGATGAAGACAAGGATGAAGACAGGCACGAAGACGAGCATCACCAGGCTGGGCGCGGCCATCGGACTCGGTTGCGCGCTGCTGTTCGCGTCCGGCCCGGGCATGGCCGACGCGAAGAATCCCAGGATCGGCTTTTCGATCGACGACCTGCGGCTGGAGCGCTGGACGCGCGACCGCGATTATTTCATCGGCGCCGCCGAGAAGCTCGGCGCCAGGGTCTACGTGCAGTCGGCCGACGCCAGCGAGCAGCGCCAGATCGCCCAGATCGAGAACCTGATCTCGCGCGGGGTCGACGTGCTGGTGATCGTGCCCTATAACGCCACGGTCCTGAACAACGCCATCCGCGAAGCGAAAAAGGCGAAGATCAAGGTGCTGTCGTACGACCGCCTGATCCTCAATGCCGACATCGACGCCTACATCTCGTTCGACAACAAGGCGGTGGGCGAGCTGCAGGCGCAGTCGATCGTCGCCATCAAGCCCAAGGGTAACTACTACCTGCTGGGCGGGGCGCCGACCGACAACAACGCCAAGATCCTGCGCGAAGGCCAGATGAAGGTGCTGCAGCCGCTGATCGACAAGGGCGACATCAAGGTGGTCGGCCGCCAGTGGGTGAAGGACTGGAGCCCATCCGAGGCAATGTCCATCGTCGAGAATGCGCTCACCGCCAACGGCAATAAAATCGACGCCGTGGTCGCGTCCAACGACGCCACCGCCGGCGGCGCGATCCAGGCGCTGGCCGCGCAGAAGCTGGCCGGCAAGGTGCCGGTGTCGGGCCAGGACGCCGACCTGGCCGCGGTGCGGCGCGTGATCGCCGGCACTCAGGCCATGACGGTCTACAAGCCGCTCAAGACCATCGCCGCCAGCGCCGCCACCCTGGCGGTGCAGCTGGTGCGCAACGAAAGACCGGCCTACAACGCCCAACTCGACAACGGCTACAAGCAGGTCAGCACGGTCCTGCTCAAACCGGTCCTGCTGACCAGGTCGAACGTCGACCTCCTGGTAAAGGACGGGTTCTATACCCAGGGCCAACTGGACGGCAAATAAGCCCGGATCTCTCCTTTCCCCGGTTCCCGCCAACGCGGTCCGGGGATTTTTTCACGCCTTGGAAAGTGGTGCGATGTCGGGCTATCTGCTTGAAATGAAGGGAATCGCCAAGCGATTCGACGGGGTGCCGGCGCTGGACGGCATCGACCTGGCGATCCGGCCCGGCGAGTGCGTTGGCCTGTGCGGCGAAAACGGGGCCGGCAAGTCGACCCTGATGAAAGTGCTGTCGGCGGTCTACCCGCACGGCAGCTGGGACGGCGAGATCCTGTGGGACGGCCGGCCGCTGCGGGCGCGCTCGGTGCGCGAGACCGAAGAAGCCGGGATCATCATCATCCACCAGGAACTGATGCTGGTGCCCGAGCTGTCGGTGGCCGAGAACATCTTTTTGGGAAACGAGATCACCTTGCCCGGCGGGCGCCTCGACTATCCGGCCATGAACCGGCGCGCTGGCGAGATCCTGCGCGGCCTGCGCCTGCCGGACGTGAACGTGGCGCTGCCGGTGAAGCATTACGGCGGCGGCCACCAGCAGCTGATAGAGATCGGCAAGGCGCTGAACAAGCATGCGCGCCTGCTGATCCTGGACGAGCCTTTGGCATCGCTGAGCGCCTCCGAGATCGACGTGCTGCTCGGCACGGTGCGCGACCTGAAGGCGCGCGGCGTGGCCTGCGTCTACATTTCGCACAAGCTCGACGAAGTCGCGGCCATCTGCGACACCATCGTCGTCATCCGCGACGGCAAGCACATCGCCACCACGCCGATGCCGCAGATGAGCGTGGACCGCATCATCGCCCAGATGTGCGGGCGCGAGATGAGCCGGATGTATCCGCTCATCCATCACGACATCGGGGACGTCGTGATGGAGGCGCGCCACATCACCTGTTACGACCCCGACAATCCCCGCCGCAAGAAGGTGGACGACGTCTCGTTCTCGGTGCGGCGCGGCGAGATTCTCGGCATCGCCGGCATCGTCGGCGCCGGCCGCACCGAGCTGGTGACGGCGCTCTTCGGCGCCTATCCGGGCCGCCACGAGGGCGAGGTCTGGCTCGAAGGCCGGCGGGTCGACACTTCGGAGCCGTTGAAGGCGATCAGCGCCGGCTTCGCCCTGGTGCCCGAGGACCGCAAGCGCCACGGCATCGTGCGCGACCTGTCGGTGGGCGAGAACATCACGCTGTCGGTGCTGCGCCGCTTTGCGCACGCGAGCCGCATCGACGCCGGCGAGGAAGCCAGCGCGGTCAGGCAGCAGATCGCGCGGCTGGCGCTCAAGACCGCCAGCCCGGCGCTGCCGATCACGGCGCTCTCGGGCGGCAACCAGCAAAAGGCGGTGCTGGCCAGGATGCTGCTGACCGGGCCGAAGGTGCTGATCCTCGACGAGCCGACGCGCGGCGTCGACGTCGGCGCCAAGTTCGAGATCTACCGCCTGATGCTGGAACTGGCGGCCCAGGGCATTGCCATCGTCATGGTCTCGTCCGAGCTGGCCGAGGTGCTGGGCGTGTCCGACCGCGTGCTGGTGCTGCAGGAAGGCCGGCTGCGCGGCGATTTTCTCAACGATGGCCTGAGCCAGGAGACGGTGCTGGCCGCCGCCCTGGGCCAGGACTGACAGGCAAACGACATCCATGGATACCACGACACTTAAGCGGCTGTTCACCCAATACAAGATCCTGGCCCTGCTGGTGGCGGTCGCCCTGATCTGGACTTTCTTCCACTGGATGACCGAGGGCGGCTTCACCTCGGCGCGCAATGTCTCGAACCTGATGCGCCAGATGTCGGTCACCGGCATCCTGGCCTGCGGCATGGTGTTCGTCATCATTGCCGGCGAGATCGACCTGTCGATCGGTTCGCTCCTGGGCCTGCTGGGCGGGATGGCGGCGGTGCTCGACGTCACCCACGGCATGCCGCTGCCGCTGTCGATCGCGGTGGTGCTGGGCGCGGGCCTGTTGTGCGGCTTCCTCAACGGGTACCTCACGGCCTATGCCGGCATCCCGTCGTTCATCGTCGGACTCGGGGGCATGCTGGCCTACCGCGGCGCGGTGCTGGGCCTGACCGACGGCGCCACCGTCGCGCCGGTCTCGCCCGGCTTCGAGCAGATCGGGCAGGCCTATCTGCCGCCGGCGTGGGGGATCGGGCTGGGCGTGCTCCTGTTCGCGCTGGCCGGCGTGCTGGCCTGGCGCCAGCGGGTCAACCAGGCGCGCCACGGACTGCCGGTGATCGCGCCGTGGCGCTCGGTGCTGCGCGTGCTGCTGGTCGGCGCGGTGCTGGCCGGCCTGATCTCCACGTTCAACAGCTATGAAGGCATTCCGCTGCCGGTGCTGATCCTGCTCATCTTGCTGGGCGTGTTCAGCTACATCGCGCGCCAGACCGTGTTCGGCCGCCGCATCTATGCGGTGGGCAGCAATATGGAAGCGACCCGCCTGTCCGGCATCGACGTGCGCAAGGTGAAACTGTGGATCTTCGGCTTGATGGGGTTGATGTGCGCGCTGGCCGGCCTGATCAACACCGCGCGCCTGGCGGCCGGCTCGCCGTCGGCCGGCGTGTCGGCCGAGCTGGACGTGATCGCGGCCTGCTTCATCGGCGGCACGTCGATGCGCGGCGGCGCCGGCACCGTGCACGGTGCCCTGGTCGGCGCGCTGGTGATGGCCAGCCTGGACAACGGCATGTCGATGCTCGACGTCGACGCTTACTGGCAGATGATCGTCAAGGGCCTGATCCTGACGCTCGCCGTATGGCTGGACGTGGCCACGCGCAGCGGCACACGCTGATGGCGGCGATGGGTGGCGATGGGCGGTGATGTTGTCGGTTTGATGGACGGCGATGCCGTCCACCCTACTAATCAGGCGGGGAGCTTCACTTCACCATCGACCAGGCGCACGATGCCGAGCGGATTGCCGTCCTTGAGCGCATCGGGCAGCAGGCCGGCCGGCACGTCCTGGTAGCACACCGGACGCAGGAAGCGCTCGATCGCGGTCGCGCCGACCGAGGTGCTGCGCGCATCCGACGTCGCCGGGAACGGCCCGCCGTGCACCATCGCATGTGCCACCTCGACGCCGGTCGGGAACCCGTTGAACAGGATGCGGCCCACCTTGCGCTCCAGCAGCGGCAGCAGCGCGCCGGCCAGCGCACCGTCGCTGTCGTCGGCGTGCACGGTGGCGGTCAGCTGGCCTTCGAGGTGGCGGGTCACGGCCAGCATCTCGTCCTCATTGCGGCAGGCGACCAGCAGGGACACCGGTCCGAAGATCTCTTCCTCCAGCGCCGGGTTGGCCAGGAAGGTCGCGGCGTCGCACTGGTAGAGGGCGGCGCGCGCCGAGCAGCCGGAGCCTCCCTGGCTGCCGTGCGCCACCAGCTGCACGCCGGCGACGCCCGCGCGTTTGCCGATGCCGCTGTCATAGGCCTGATGGATGCCGGCCGTGAGCATGGTGCCGGCGGGCTTGCCCCGCAGCGCGGCGGCGGCGGCGTCGCGGAAGGCGTCGAGTTGCGCGCCGGCCAGGCCGATCACCAGGCCCGGGTTGGTGCAGAACTGGCCGACGCCCAGGGTCAGCGAATCGACGAAGGCGCCGGCCAGCCCGGCGCCGCCGGCGGCGAGCGCGCCCGGCAGCAGGTAGACCGGATTGATGCTGCTCATCTCGGCATAGACGGGAATCGGCTCCTTGCGCCCGGCGGCGATCCGGGCCAGCGCCAGGCCGCCCGCGCGCGAGCCGGTGAAGCCGACCGCGCGGATCGCCGGATGGCTCACCAGGTCGGCCCCGATTTGGTTGCCGTCGCCGATCAGGAGCGAAAACACGCCTTCCGGCATGCCGCATGCGAGCGCGGCCTGCAGCACGGCCTTGGCCACCAGCTCCGAGGTGCCGAGGTGGCCGTTGTGGGCCTTGACCACGACCGGGCAACCGGCGGCCAGGCTTGCTGCGGTGTCGCCACCGGCCACCGAGAACGCGAGCGGGAAGTTACTGGCGCCGAAGACGGCGACCGCGCCCAGCGGAATCTTGCGCATGCGCAGGTCGGGGCGCGGGGGCGTGCGCTCGGGCAGGGCCGAATCCAGCGTCGCTTCCAGGAAGTGGCCGTCGCGGACCACCCTGGCGAACAGGCGCAGCTGGTTCACGGTGCGGCCGCGTTCGCCCTCGAGGCGGGCCACGGGCAGGCCGCTTTCCTGCGCCGCGCGTTCGATCAGCGCCGGCCCCAGGTCGAGGATGCGCTGGGCGATCGTCTCGAGGAAGCGTGCGCGCAGTTCCAGCGGCAGGGCGCGATAGGGCTCGACGGCGGCGTCGGCCAGTTCGCAGGCGCGGGCCAGGTCGGCGGGCGTCGCCAGGCCGAAGTCGGGCGCCAGCGCCTGTCCGCTGGCGGGATCGTAGGCGCGCACGGCGCCGGCGGCGCCGCGCAGGATTTGGTGGCCGATGATCATTTCTCCGCTGATATTCATGGTGGGGTCTCCTGGTTGAAGGTGGTGGGTGGTGGGCAGGCGTTGTCCGGCGCTATCAGGCGCAGTCGCAAGGGCGCTGACACAAAAGGCAGCCCGCGGTAAGCCAGTATGATAACGTTTTCTGTTAGCGCGAACATTTTTGTTGCAAGCATCGCCTGGTTTGATTAGCATGGTTGCAAGCAAGCCGATAAAAAAGACAGCAGGAGACATGATGCGTACCACGATCGCCCGTCGATCCGGCATGGGTCGGCGCCCGGGCCTGGGTTTGGCTGTGGCTGCGGCCGTGCGCGCCGCCGCTGCCGTCGTCCGGGGCGAGTGGCCCGGTGACGCGATCGTGCGCCAGACGCTCGCGCTGCTCTGCCTGCTGCTGGCCGGGGCCGCCGCCGCGGCTGCCAGCCCCGAGCTGCCGCGCCTCGTCGCACGGGACGGCCGGCACGCGCTGATGGTCGACGGCGCGCCGTTCCTGATGCTGGCGGGCCAGGCCCACAATTCCAGCAACTATCCTGGCGCCCTGCCCAAGGTGTGGGCGGCGCTCAGGGATGCGCGCGCCAATACCCTCGAGATGCCGGTCGCCTGGGAACAGGTGGAACCCAGGGAAGGGGAGTTCGACTTCAGCTTTCTCGACACCCTGGTTGCGCAAGCGCGTGAAAACGATATCAGGCTCGTCATCGTCTGGTTCGGCACCTGGAAGAACACGGGCCCAGGCTACCTGCCGGAATGGGTCAAGTTCGACAACCGGCGCTTCCCGCGCATGAAGGACAAGGACGGCAAGACCGTCTACAGCCATTCGCCGTTCGGCGAGCAGACCCTGGCGTTCGATCGCCGCGCCTTCGTCAAGATGATGGAGCACGTCAGGAAGATCGACAGCGGCCACCGCACCGTGATCATGGTGCAGGTCCAGAACGAGGTGGGCACCTATGGCGTCGCGCGCGACCATGGTGCGCGCGCCGAGGTGGCCTTCCGCCAGCCGGTGCCGGCCGCCGTGCTGGCGCGCCAGAAGCCGAAGGTGGCGGGCGTGACCGGGGGCAGCTGGCGCCAGGTGTATGGCGACTATGCCGACCAGTACTTCCATGCCTGGGCCATCGCCCGCTATATCGAGTCGATCGCCAGCGCCGGGCGCGCGGTGTACGACCTGCCGATGTTCGTCAACGCCGCGCTGCGCCAGCCTTCGGTCGATGGCAAGCCGGCGGCGCCGTGGAAGGCCGATTTCGCCAGCGGCGGGCCGACCTGGGACGTGATCGACATCTACAAGGCGGCCGCGCCGCATATCGACCTGGCGGCGCCCGACATCTACATGCCGGAGTCGCACAAGGTGACGGCGGTGCTCAAATCCTACCAGCGGCGAGATAACGCGCTGATGGTGCCGGAGATGGGCAATGCGGCCGCCTATGCGCGCTACGTGTACCAGATCGTCGGCATGGGGGCGCTGGGGGTGGCGCCGTTCGGACTGGACTACTTCGAATACAGCAACTACCCGCTGGGCGCGAAGTTCACCGACCGCCGCATGACCGAGCCCTTCGCCGCCGTGTATGGGGCGTTCGCGCCGATGCAGCGCCAGTGGGCGCGCTGGGCCTTCGAGGGCCGCACCCAGGGCGTGGCCGAGGGCGACGACCGCGCGCCGCAAACGGTGGCGCTGGAGGGCTGGAGGGCGACCGTGTCGTTTCGCGAATTCCAGTTCGGCGAGCGCCAGTACCTGAAGGACAAGAGCGAGTACCAGTCAGGCACCGAGAAACCCGGCGGCGGTGTGGCCTTCGCCCAGGTCGGAGAGAACGAGTTCGTGCTCGTCGGCCAGCAGGCGCGGGTCAGGTTCGCGGCCGACGGCCCGAACGCAGGCAAGCCGTCGCTGCTGGCGCGGGTGGAGGAGGGCCGTTTCGACGCCGATGGCCGCTGGGTCATGGAGCGCAACTGGAACGGCGACCAGACCGACTACGGCCTGAACCTGCCGGCGACGCCGGTGGTGCTGAAGGGTACTGTCAAGTTGGTGAACTGGCGGGGCGAATTGTAGAATCCAGGGCGAATTTGCCTCGGTTCGGGTAACAAACTCTGGCGGATTACGCGTTCTTCGCTATATCAGTGACCTCGTTCCAGAGCGAAAACGCTTGAGTACGGACGTGCCGGTACTGCTGCGCCGACAGGCGGCTGCGCTGGCACCGGAAGACGTTGTTGATGGGCCCGTGTGTCGACAGAAATCGCTGCGCATGCCTGGGTGACTTGTAACGACGCATTTGCCGCTCTCGCTGCCGCGTCGGTTGGTGCGACAGCTCGGCCTGATTGTTCAGTCCCTTGTGCTGGCGATGCTCTACGCCTGGCATGACCTGAACCTTGGCAGCGGCATAACTCTTCAGCTTGTCGGTAATCAGAACCCTTGGCGCATAGCGCAAGCCCTTGAGAAGTTTACAAAAGAATCGTTTGGCCGCCTGTCGGTTGCGCTTGCTCTGCACGAGGACGTCCAGGACATGGCCCTCCTGATCGACTGCGCGCCAGAGATAATGGTGCTTGCCCTTGATCGTCAGCACAACCTCGTCGAGATGCCATTTATCGCCCCGTCGTGGCTGACGTCGGCGCAGCTCATTGGCAAATTGCTGGCCGAATCGCAGCGTCCATTGCCGGATCGTCTCATAGGTAACGATGACGCCTCGGCTGGCCATCAGTTCCTCAATGTCGCGAAAGCTCAGCGAGAACCGGAAGTAGAGCCACACTACGTGGCTGATGATCTCACGAGGGTAGCGGAAGCCGCGGTAAAGTCGAGTGTTTGCCATCCCCCATTTTAGGGAGCGACGGCGGACTCCGGCAACTTGACAATACCAGCCAGTGCCAGCCGATCCATTCCTGTGGCAGTAAAGCCATATCTATCGAAGAGCTGTTCTGCCGTGGCAACAAGGGGGTGATGAGATTTCATTGCTCAAGTGTAAAACGATCGTTTTACACCGTCAATATTGGCCCGATCATCACCGTGCGAACCCTCGACTTCGCTATGTTGTTGGCAGGATTGATGGGCGCGACTGCCTGCGTGGCTGGCAGTGCTGAGCTCACGCTGGGGCATGACCACGGCAAGCGGTGGTCTATTGGCGGTCGTGGTGGGTGGCACTACCTTGACAATGCATTGCCCTACATGAAGGACGTCAGTCGCACCGTGTGCAGTGCACCAACGCGACCCGTCCCACAGAGAGCGGCACTGCCACTGAACTCAGATCAGCTTCTGCAAGTTCTTGAGCAATTCCGCAATGTTCCCTTCGTGACGCTTGTAATAGGTCCAAGGTCCGATGCGCTGGGACGTGACCAGCTTGGCCCGCTGCAAGACCGTCAAGTACTGTGAAATTGTTGACTGTGACAGTCCCGCACTCTCCTGGATGATGCTCACGCAGACCCCGACCTTTTCGGGATCGACCTCTTGCTCTGGATAGTGTTTGCGTGGGTCTTTGAGCTTGGCCAAGATCGCCAATCGGGCGGGGTTGTCCAAAGCCTTCAGTGCCTCGTGGATATCAATGCTCATGGCAACCTCAAAACTACTTTTCTCGATATTATAATATCTCAATTACTAATAGCAGTGCACGGATGTAGTGAGAGCCACTACCGCAAAGTTCAGAGTGATGTCAGGCATCAGCAATGCCATCCACCTGTTCGCTGCTCGCTAGTCTCTGTAACCGTTTAGTGCATCACAGAACGTGCGTCAGTCTACCCATAACGAGTTGATCTCTTGCGGCCTCATGGCGCGTGCGCACCAAACCGGGGCGCGATGTAAGAGCCGAGTTCATCCATGACTTCTGCTGCCGGACGGCGACCATACTTGAGATTGAGAATTACATGATCGACGCCAATCGACTCAAGCGACTCCAATAGCGCCAGCAGATGATTTCGCCCCAGCCGGTAGCCCAGATGGATTGGCTCTGGCGGTGCGTCCGGACGCACATCCAGGTCGATGTAAAGCGACTGGAGGAAAGGTTTGTAGGTGTCCCCAGAGTGGGCTTTGACCACCTCTCGCCAGTTTGCCACCATCGTCTTCTGCAACTGCGGTGCCCGTGGATAGGTGATCCACCCGGAACTCTCCCGCGCGATCCACTCCATGGACTGGCGACTGTTGCCCGTCACGAAAAATGGAATCTCGTTCGTAGTCGGCTTCGGAATCAGGTCCGCGCTCTCCAATCGACCGCGACTCCATTGCAGCGGCTCGAAGCTGGTGCGCTGAGCCTTGCGGATTACTTCCAGATGTTCCCGGAAAATATCGCCCCGCTGATCCGGGTCAACATCAAATGCAGGGAACTCCACAGGTCTGTCGCCCGAGGCGACACCCATCAGGAAGCGGCCGCCGCTCAACTGGTCCACGCTCGCAGCCGCCTTGGCCGTGTGCAGCGGGCTGCGCAGCGGGATCGCTATCGACGCAGTCCCCAGTGCAATCGTCGACGTATGTGCTGCGATGAAGCCCAGATAGACCCAGGGATCAAAAACCTGGCCCACATCGCCGAAGCTGGGGTCGCGCAACGGTACGTCCCGGAACCAGAGCGCGGAGAAGCCCAGCGCTTCGGCACGACGGGCCAACTCGACCTGGTTGGACATCGTCGGCGTATCGCCCTGGAAGGCCTCGATGGGGAAAAACAGCCCCAGGCTCAGGTGGCCGGCCTTGAAGGTTCGACCGAACCCTTGGTGCTGCTGATAAGGGGTTGTACTTGGCTGATACATTGTCAGGCTCCTCTGGGTCTCAAGGTTTCCATCGCACGCGCGCAGCGCCACTGGCGCGTCCGAAGCTGCGAACGCGGCCAGTACTGCCTTATGGCCGGTAAGAGGGGTAGTCGGTGTATCCCTTGTCAGTGCCGCCATACATCGTCGCTGGATCTACTGCGTTGAGCGGCCAGCCATGGGCGATGCGCTCAGGCAGATCCGGGTTGGCGATGAAGGGACGGCCGAACGCGATCAGATCGCCCCAGCCCGCCTTGACCACGCGCACACCGCGCTCCACGTTGTATTTACCGGCATAAAGGATCTTGCCGCTGAAGTTGCTGCGCACATCATTTCGGAAGGTCTCGGGCAGCTCTGGCGCGTTGTCCCAATCGGCCTCGGCAAGCGAGACATAGGCAATCCCGACCTGTTCGAGAACCTTGATGGCCTCGATATAGGTTTCATGGGGATCTTCCTCCACCAGCCCCAGATAGACGCGGTCTTCTTCGGTGCTGGCGAACAGCGGGGCAAATCGCACCCCGAGCCGTTCCTTGCCGACCACATCAGCAACCGCCTGTACCACCTCGCGCAGGAAGCGCAGACGATTTTGCAGGGGGCCACCGTATTCATCGGTGCGCCGATTGGTGTGCGAGGAAATGAACTGGTTGACGAGGTAGCCGTTGGCGCAGTGGAGTTCGACACCATCGAAGCCCGCATCGAGTGCATTGCGGGCCGCCTGGGCGTAGAGCTGTACCAACTCTTTCACTTCGGCAGTTGTCAGCGCACGCGGCACCGACGGCTCCGTAAGTGCGCCCTGGCCCGGGCCGGTTTCGACGAACACCTTGACGTTGTCGGCAGCGATTGCCGATGGTGCGACGGGTGCCGCACCGCCGGGTTGCAGCGAGTTATGCGAAACCCGCCCCACATGCCAGAGCTGCGCAAAGATGATGCTGCCTTCGGCATGCACCGCTGCCGTGATCTTGCGCCAGCCTTCAACCTGTTCCGGGCTGTGCATACCGGGCGTCCAGGCATACCCCTGGCCACGCGGCTCGATCTGCGTGCCTTCGGTGACCATGAAGCCCGCCCCGGCCCGCTGACGGTAGTAGTCGGCCATCAGGTCGTTCGGAATGTTGCCCGGCTGGGAACTGCGCGAGCGGGTCAACGGCGGGAGCACGATCCGGTTTTTCAGGGTATAAGGCCCCAGCTGCGTGCTTTCAAACAGTATTTCTCTATTCATTTCAATACTCCTAAATATTTAGAAATCTCGATGTTACTGGGCAAAATTTTGGCGATGAATCGAACTCAAAACACGCCGAACGGTTGACATGGCTATCATAGCCACATATCGGGATATGTCAATATCTAAATTGATAGATGTCATGTGCCGTGCAGCGTGCACAACTGCGCTCGCAGTCTTGCCCCGCTAATCCGATTTCCCATCCGATAAGGAGCTACATATGTTCAACGCCATCCTCATTGATAAAGACGATTCTGAACCGCCCCGAGTTTTGTAGAGGCTCCATTGTTTGAGAGAATGGAGCTATGAAAAAGGAACCGAAGTATTCCCCCGAAGTCGCTGAGCGCGCCGTGCGCATGGTTAGTGAAGCCGGCAGCCAGTACGAGTCGCAGTGGGCCGCGATCACGTCGATCGCGGCCAAGATCGGCTGCACGCCGGAGACGCTGCGCCGCTGGGTACGCCAGCAGGCGCGCGATACCGGCCAGCGCCCCGGACCGACGACCGCTGAAGAGGAGCGCGTCAAGGCGCTCGAGCGAGAAGTGCGCGAGCTGCGCAAGGCAAACGAGATCCTACGGCTGGCGAGTGCTTTTTTCGCCCAGGCGGAGCTCGGCCGCCACTTCAAGCCGTGAGAGCATTTATCGACCGGTATCGTCATGCCTACGGCGTTGAGCCGATCTGCAAGGTGATGCAGGTCGCGTCGTCGGGTTACTGGCGCTACGCGGCGCAGCAGCGTAACCCGGCATTGCGCTGTGCACGCGTTCAGCGCGACGAGGTGCTGAGCGTCGACATCGAGCGAGTCTGGCAGGCAAACCTGCAAGTCTACGGGGCCGACAAGGTCTGGCGCCAACTGCGACGTGAGGGAACGGACGTGGCCCGCTGCACCGTGGAGCGCCTGATGCGCAAGACCGGCCTGCGCGGCGTCATGCGCGGCAAGGGTGTGCGCACGACCTTAGCCGATGCAAAGGCGCCATGCCCGCTCGACCGAGTCAACCGCCAGTTCAAAGCGCAGCGGCCAAACCAGCTGTGGGTATCGGACTTCACGTACGTCTCGACCTGGCAGGGCTTTGTCTATGTTGCCTTCGTCATTGATGTTTTTGCCCGGCGCATTGTCGGCTGGCGGGTCAGCAGCTCGATGCAGACCGATTTCGTGCTCGATGCACTGGAACAGGCGTTGTACGCGCGTCAGCCCGAACGAAACGAGCTAGTCCACCATAGCGATAGGGGCTCGCAATACGTATCGATAAAGTACAGCGAGCGCTTGGCAGAAGCCGGCATCGAACCATCTGTGGGTAGCAAAGGCGACAGTTACGATAATGCTTTGGCCGAGACGATCAATGGGCTCTATAAGGCTGAACTGATCCACCGCCGCGCTCCCTGGAAGACGCGTGAGGCCGTCGAATTGGCCACGCTCGAATGGGTGTCCTGGTTTAATCATCACCGCCTTCTCAAACCGCTCGGCTATATACCGCCGGCGGAAGCTGAGGCAAACTATTACAAGCAACTGAGCAGTCAAGCTATTCCGGCCTGACTCACACTAACCGGCCTCCACGAAAGCCGGGGCGATTCAGCCCTTTGCGAATGCGATGCATGAGCTCAATGCCTTGTATTGTCGTGGTAGCGGAAGTGAAGCTTTTCAAGCCCAGCATCGGTCCAAGTCTGGAT